>NZ_JBVJON010000018.1:0-130815 GCF_055583145.1 Amycolatopsis sp. NPDC104819
TGGGACACCCCAGCTGAGCGACTCAACCAGCTACTGTCCACGCAGGAGCCTGTTGCGACGACCGCTTGAATCCACCCCGCCCTAAACACTCACGACAAGCTGCGGCAGGGCGCTTACAGGTAGCTCACCAGCAGGTCGGCGATCTGCGCGGGGTGGCTCAGCGGCGCGCAGTGCGGGCCGTCGACCTCGTCGGGCTCGATGCCCAGCCGCTCCCGGGCGATCCGGCGCTGGAAGTCCGGGGTGAAGAACCGGTCGTCACGGCACAGCACGACCCGGGTCGGGACGTCCGGGTGAGCCGCCAGCGGCCACGGCTCCTCCCCTTCCTTGCTCACCTGGTCACGCCCGTGCGCCATGCCCTCCTCGGCGAGCGGGAGCGGGACACCGTTGAAGTACGTCTCGATGTCGCTCAGGCCCGTCGGCGCCTGGAAGCCGGTGTTGCCCCACCACTGGCCCGGCGGCTCCCCCGGCGCCGGGATCATCCCGGCCAGGTACACCAGCAGCCGCGCGCGCAGCTTCTCGGCGACCAGCGGCGCGGTGAACCCGCCGTAGGAGTGCCCGACCACGGCGACGTCCGAGGTGTCGTCCACCGCCGCCAGCACCGTGTCGGTGAAGTCGGCGAGCCCGGCCGACGGGTCGGTGATCGGGAGGTCCGGCGCGACGAAGGTGTGGCCGCGCGCGAGGAGCTCCGGGCCGAGCAGGTGGAAGTCCCAGCCGCTGCCGCCGCCACCGTGGACCAGCACGAAGGTCGTCATGCCGGCCAGCTCAGCAGCGGCGGAGCATGTCCGTCAAGGCGGTCTTCTCGCCCTGGGTCACGGTCAGGCCGTAGTAGTGCTTCACCACGATCCAGTCGGTCGCGTAGGTGCACCAGAACGCCACGAGCGGCGGTTTCCACTGGTCCGGCGCCTTGTCGCTCTTCTGCTGGTTGAGGTTGTCGGTGACGGCGAACAGCTGCGGCCGCGTCAGGTCGTTCGCGAACTGCTCGCGCTTCTCGGTCGTCCACGCCTTCGCGCCGCTCGCCCAGGCCTGCCCGAGCGGGACCATGTGGTCGATGTCGAGGTCGGTCGCCTTGGTCCAGGTCTCGTCGTCGTAGACGCTCTTCCACGTCCCGGACGTCGCCTTGCAGTCCTTGTCGGTCTTGACGTCCATGCCGGCGCGCTTGAGCACGACTTCACGCGTGTCACAGCCTGACCCCTGGCCGGCCCAGTGCGGGAACTTCTCACGCGAATACCCGTCCATGGACGTCCGCGCGGCGATGGTCAGCTCGCCGAGCTGCTTCTCCGCGTCGGCGGCGGAGACCGGAACCGGTGCCGAGGACGACGACGGGGGCGGGGTCGCGCCGGCTCCGCGGCTCGTCACCCAGTACCCGAAGAGCGCGACCGCGAGGATCGCGACTACCAGCAGGATCCGATGCGTCACGCTGAGCCGAAAGGCGCGTGCGGCCACGAATTTCTCCTCTCACCTGCGGGTGCGCGCGGCGTAGTGTCGCCTCTGCCGGCCCGGGACAACCGCGTCGACACGACGACCTGGCGCGAATGTGACCTCGCCCACCCAAGGCATGAGGTGTCACACCGAGCCGATCAACTGCGACTACCGGAGCAGGACCCATCCGGAGGGAGCAGCCGATGCCCGGCCGGCTCAAGAAGTTCGACGAGTTTTTCCAGCGCAAGGCCGCCGAGGGCGGCAATGTCGTCGCCATGGCCAGGATGGGCTCGGCCCTGCGCGAAAGCGGGCAGCTCACCGAGGCCGAGACGTGGTTCCGCAAGGCCGCCATGGGCGGTGACCGCGTCTCGATGACGGCGCTGGCCCACCTGCTCGCCGAGCGCGGCGAGCGGGACGAGGCCGAGCGCTGGTACCACGAGGCGGCGCTGGCCGGCGACCCGCACGGGATGCTGAACCTGGCCCGGTCGTACGAGCGGCGCGGGAAGCGCGAGGACGCCCAGCACTGGTACGCCGAGGCCGCGCGCACCGGCGACCTGCCGTCGATCGCCTCGCTCGGGCACATGCTGCGTGAGCAGGGGAAGATCGAGGAGGCCGAGTCGTGGCTGCGGCAGGCCGCCGACGCCGGGATCACCGCCGCGATGATCGACCTGGGCGTGGTGCTACGGGACCGCGGCCAGGCCGCCGAGGCGGCCCGCTGGTGGCGCTCGGCCGTGCTGGCCGGCGACCTCGCGGCCACCTGCCAGCTGGGCCGGCAGGCCGAGCGGCTCGGCCGGCCGGCGGACGCCGAGTCCTGGTACCGCCAGGGCGCGACCGGCGGGCACGTCGAAGCGGTCGTGCGGCTCGGGCTGCTGCTGCACCGCCGCGGCGACCTCGAAGAAGCCGAGAGCTGGTACCTCGACGCCGCCGAGCGCGGCGACCCCGCGGCCATGACGAACCTCGGCGTGCTCGCCCGCAACCGGGGTGACGAGGGTGAGGCCGCCGCCTGGTACCGCAAGGCCGCCGAGCACGGCAGCGTCCCCGCGCTGACCAACCTCGGGCACCTCGCCGAGCACCGCGAGGACCTCGCCGGGGCCGAGCAGTGGTTCCGCCGGGCCGCCGAAACCGGCGACGTCCAGGGCATGCTCAGCCTGGCCCGGATGCTGCGGTCGCGGGGTGCCGCCCAGGAGGCGGAACAGTGGCTCGCCCGTGCGGAGCACGTCCAGGAGGACCGAGCGCACCATTTCTGACCGTTCGATCTATTGTGTGATCCAACTCACAGCTCTAACCTGGGGTGCGCTCCCACCACCGAGCAGCTGCCCGAGGAAGTGCCGCGATGCCGTGGTCACCGAATCACCCGGACTCCGTAGCCGCCCTTTTCGCGCGCCGCGAGGCGCCGGTGCTCGCCCTGGCCGGCGACGCCCGCACGGTCGCCGAGGCGTGCCACGGCATGGCCCGCCGCTTCCACCGCGGCGGCAAGCTCGTGGTGTTCGGCAACGGCGGCCCCAGCACCGACGCCCAGCACGTGGCGGTCGAGTTCGTCCACCCGGTGATCGTCGGCAAGCGCGCGCTCCCGGCGCTGTCGCTGACGGCCGACGTCGCCACGGTCACCGGGGTCGCCAACCGCGTCGGCCTCGAAGACGTCTTCGCCCACCAGCTGCGGATCATCGGCGAGCCCGACGACATCGCGCTGGGCATCTCCACCGACGGCGAGTGCGCCAACGTCCGCCGCGCCCTCGAAACGGCCCGCGACCTGGGGATGTTCACCGTCGCGCTGACCGGTCGTAACGGCGGCGCGATTGCCACGACTACTGGGCTGGACCACGTCTTCACCGCCCGCTCCGACGACCCGCGTGTGGTCAAGGAGGTCCACGTGACCACCTACCACGTGCTGTGGGAGCTGGTGCACGTCTTCCTGGAGCAACCCGGCCTGCTGGAGGTGGCGTCGTGAGCGCCCGTGACGCCGACAGAGACGTCGGCCCCGTCTGCCATGACGGGGTGTGCATCACCTGCTCCGACACCGCGGTCGAAGTGACCGTAGTCGAACTCCTCGACCACGAGCTTGCTGTCGTGGACACCGGGTCCACCCGGGAAGAAGTCAGTGTGGCGCTGGTCGAAGCCGGTGTCGGCGACCGAATCCTGGTGCACGCCGGAGAAGCCATCGCTCGTCTGGAGAATCCCTAGCCCAGGGAGTTGACGCGCCATGACGCGGGAGCACACCCCCGTGGGCGCGGACGGCCTCGAAGCGCTGTACCCGTTCCTCTACGCGGGTTCCGGCGACCTCGATGCCGTCCTCCGCCAGGTCGAACAGTCCACTGTGGACAAGGTACGCGAGATCGTCGCGCTGCGGGCCCAGGTGCTCGCGGCCGACCGCGACCGCCTGTTCGCGTGCGCGCAGGACCTCGCGCGCGCGTTCGCCGGCGGCGGGCGCCTGCTCGCCTTCGGCAACGGCGGGAGCTCGACCGACGCCCAGGACCTCGCGAGCCTGTTCCTCAGCCCGGCGGGCGACGCGAAGCCGTTGCCCGCCTTCGGGTTGACGAATGACATCGCGGTGGTGACCGCCCTGTCCAACGACATCGGGTTCGACGTCGTGTTCGCGCGCCAGATCGGCGCGTTCGGGCGGGCCGGCGACATCGCGGTGGGCCTGTCCACCAGCGGGAACTCCGCGAACCTGGTGCGCGCCTTCGACGAAGCCGCCCGGCGCGGCCTGGTGACGGTCGGTGTCGCCGGGTACGACGGCGGGAAGATGGCCGAGCTCGACAGCATCGACCACCTCTTCGTCGTGCCATCACCGTCCGTGCACCGCATCCAGGAAGCCCAGACGACCCTCTACCACGCGCTGTGGGAGCTGACCCTCGGCGCGCTCGACGACCTCGCCAAGGGGAATCAGCCGTGACGCATGCCGCAGAACAGACCGAAGAGCAGCCCATCCACGTCCTCTGGATCAACGCCGGCCTCTCGTGCGACGGCGACTCCGTCGCGCTGACCGCCGCCACCCAGCCGAGCATCGAGGAGATCGTCCTCGGTGTCCTGCCCGGCCTGCCCAAGATCGCGGTCCACTGGCCGCTGATCGACTTCGAATGCGGCCCCGACAAGGGGGCCGACACGTTCATCGAGTGGTTCTACAAGGCCGACCGCGGTGAGCTGGAGCCGTTCGTGCTGGTCGTCGAGGGCTCGATCCCGAACGAGGCGATCAAGGACGAAGGCTACTGGTGCGGGTTCGGGAATAACCCCGAGACCGGCCAGCCGATGACGACCAGCGAGTGGCTCGACCGCCTGGCGCCCAAGGCCCTGGCCGTGATGGCCGTCGGCACCTGCGCCACCTACGGCGGCATCCACGCGATGGAGGGCAACCCGACCGGCGCCATGGGCGTGCCCGACTACCTGGGCTGGGACTGGAAGTCCGGGGCCGGCATCCCGATCGTCTGCGTGCCCGGCTGCCCGACCCACCCGGACAACCTGTCCGAGACCATCACCTACCTGCTCTACCAGGCCGCCGGCCAGGCGCCGATGATCCCGCTCGACGACCACCTGCGGCCGCAGTGGCTCTTCGGCGCGACCGTGCACGAGGGCTGCGACCGCGGCGGCTACTACGAGCAGGGTGAGTTCGCCACCGAGTACGGCTCGCCGAAGTGCCTGGTGAAGCTGGGCTGCTGGGGCCCGGTCGTGAAGTGCAACGTGCCGAAACGCGGCTGGATCAACGGCGTCGGCGGCTGCCCGAACGTCGGCGGGATCTGCATCGGCTGCACCATGCCGGGCTTCCCGGACAAGTTCATGCCGTTCATGGACGAGCCGCCGGGCGCGAACGTGTCGTCGCTGGCCAGCGGCGCGTACGGGTCGGTGATCCGGCGGCTGCGGAAGATCACCGAACGCAAGCTCGACAAGGAGCCGAAGTGGCGGCACACGGGCAAGAAGCTCCACACCGGCTACCAGTCCACGTGGCGCTGAAAGGGGTTTGGTCATGACCGAAATGAAGGACAGGACCGACCTCGTCGAGATGGCGTGGGACCCGATCACCCGGATCGTCGGCAGCCTCGGGATCTACACGAAGATCGACTGGGCCGCGAAACGCGTCGTCGAGTGCCACAGCACGTCGTCGGTCTTCCGCGGCTACAGCATCTTCATGAAGGGCAAGGACCCGCGCGACGCGCACTTCATCACCAGCCGGATCTGCGGGATCTGCGGCGACAACCACGCGACGTGCTCGGTGTACGCCCAGAACATGGCCTACGGCGTGCGCCCGCCGCACCTCGGCGAGTGGATCATCAACCTCGGCGAGGCCGCCGAGTACATGTTCGACCACAACATCTTCCAGGAGAACCTGGTCGGGGTCGACTACTGCGAGAAGATGGTCGCCGAGACCAACCCGGGTGTCCTGGAGCTGGCCAACCGCACCGAAGCGCCGCACGCCGGCGACCACGGTTACCGCACCATCGGCGACATCATGCGCTCGCTGAACCCCCTGGAAGGCGAGTTCTACCGCGAGGCGCTGCAGGTCAGCCGGTCAACGCGCGAGATGTTCTGCCTGATGGAAGGCCGGCACGTCCATCCGTCCACTTTGTACCCCGGTGGTGTCGGCACGGTCGCCACCGTGCAGCTGTTCACCGACTACCTGACCCGGCTCATGCGCTACGTCGAGTTCATGAAGCGCTGCCTGCCGATGCACGACGACCTCTTCGACTTCTTCTACGAAGCCCTGCCCGGCTACGAAGAGGTCGGCCGGCGGCGGATCCTGCTCGGCTGCTGGGGCAGCCTGAACAACCCCGAGTACTGCGACTTCACCTACGAGAACATGGAGTCCTGGGGCCGGAAGATGTACGTCACGCCCGGCGTGGTCGTCGACGGCAAGCTCGTCACGACCAGCCTGGTCGACATCAACCTCGGCATCCGGATCCTGCTCGGCAGCTCGTTCTACGAAGACTGGGCCGACCAGCCGATGTTCGTCACGCAGGACCCGCTCGGCAACCCGGTCGACCAGCGCCACCCGTGGAACCAGCACACGATCCCGCGGCCGGCGAAGCGCGACTTCGAGGGCAAGTACTCGTGGACGATGTCGCCGCGCTGGTTCGACGGCAAGGACCACCTCGCCCTCGACACCGGCGGCGGCCCGATCGCGCGCCTCTGGGTCACCGCGCTGGCCGGGCTCGTCGACACGCCGTACCTGAAGTCGACCGGCCACAGCGTGAAGATCTCCTTGCCGCGCACCGCCACGAAGCCCGAGGTCGAGTTCGAGTGGAAGATCCCGAAGTGGAGCAACGCGCTCGAGCGCAACCGCGCGCGGACGTACTTCCAGGCGTACGCGGCGGCGCTGGCCCTGCACTTCGCCGACCAGGCCCTCGGTGAGGTCCGCCAGGGCAAGACGAAGACGTGGGAGCCGTTCAAGGTCCCGGACGAGGGCGTGAGCTGCGGCTTCACCGAAGCCGTGCGCGGCGTGCTCTCGCACCACATGGTGATCAAGGGCGGCAAGATCGCGAACTACCACCCGTACCCGCCGACGCCGTGGAACGGCAGTGTCCGCGACAGCTTCGGCACGCCGGGGCCGTACGAGGACGCCGTGCAGAACACGCCGATCTTCGAGGAGAACACGCAGGAGAACTTCAAGGGCATCGACATCATGCGCGCGGTCCGCAGCTTCGACCCGTGCCTGCCGTGCGGCGTGCACATGTACACCGGCAAGGGCAAGGTCGTCGAGCGGCTGCACACCCCGCACGCGTTCGGCGGGGAGCTCGGATGACGGCGGTCGACCGGGTCGGCGAGCGCATCGAGCAGCTGTTGGGCGAGCTCTCCGGCAAGGACGCCGAGCTCGCCGAAGAGCTCGTCCACACGCTGCTCGAGTTCTACGGCGCCGGCCTGGCCCGGATCGTCGAAGTCGTCGACCGGCCGCTGCTGGACCGCCTCGCCGAGGACGACCACGTCCGCGGCCTGCTCGTGCTGCACGACCTGCACCCGAAGTCGACGCACGAGCGGGTCGCCGAAGCCCTCGACAAGGTCCGGCCGTACCTGGGTTCGCACGCCGGCGACGTCGAGTTCGTCGGGATCGACGACGGTGTCCTGCGGCTGCGGCTGCAGGGCACCTGCGACGGCTGCCCGTCCTCGACGGTCACCGCGAAGTACGCCATCGAACGGACCATCCGGGAGGTGGCGCCGGAGATCGCCGAGGTCCTCGTCGAGGGTGTGGTCGAAGACGCCGGCCCGGGTGGGCGGCCGCTGCTGCCGCTGTGTCCCGTGGAGGTCCCGTGACCGGCGGCCTGCGCAGGTTCCGCACTCCCGCGCCGCGGGCCGCGCCGGGTGAGAAGTGCGAGATGTGCGCGGAACCGATCGGGGCGGAGCACGGGCACGTCATCGACCTCGAGTCCCGCACGATCCTGTGCGCCTGCCGGGGCTGCTACCTGCTCTTCACCCACCGCGGGGCGGGCGGGAAGCGGCACCGCGCGGTGCCGGACCGCGTCCGGCACCTCCCGCGCTTCGAGCCGGGCGCCGCGCTGTGGGAGTCCGCAGGGATCCCGGTCAAGACGGCGTTCCTGTTCCGGAACTCGGTGCAGGACCGCGTCGTCGCGTTCTACCCGAGCCCGGCGGGTGCGACGGAATCCCTGCTTCCGCTGGGCACGGGCGACGACCTGCTCGCCGACGTCACCGACGACGTCGAAGCGCTGCTGCTCAACCAGCTCGATCTCGGCTTCGAAGCGTTTCTGGTGCCGATCGACGTCTGCTACGAGCTGGTCGGGCTGGTCCGCTCGACCTGGCGCGGCTTCGACGGCGGCACCGAAGCGCACGAAGCCATCGATGCCTTCTTCGCCCGGCTGCGGGAGCGCAGTGAGGTCGTGACGGATGGCTGAGCTCACCTTCGACTGCGTCGACGTCCGGCCGCTCAAGTACGCGGCTTCGCCGACGCTGGCGTTCAAGCTGCGGATCACCGAGCTGTCCGGGCAGCCGGTGCACGCGATGGTGCTGCGCGTCCAGATCCGCATCGAGCCGCAGCGCCGCCGCTACTCCGACGACGAGTCGGAGCTGCTCACCCACCTCTTCGGCGAGCGCTCCCGGTGGGGCGAGACGCTGAAGCCGTTCCAGTTCACGACCGTCTCGGTCACCGTGCCGGGGTTCAGCGGCGCCACCGAGGTCGACGCCGAGGTGCCGTGCACCTACGACCTCGAAGTCGCGGCCGGCAAGTACTTCCACGCGTTGTCCGAAGGTGTGGTCCCGATGGTGCTGCTGTTCAGCGGCACCGTGTTCGGCAAGGGCGGCCCGGGGTTCTGGGTCGAGCAGATCCCATGGCACACCCAGGCCGAGGTCCGGATGCCGGTGGGCGTCTGGGACGAGCTGATGGCGCGGTACTTCCCGAACGTCGCGTGGGTCAAGCTGCCGCGCGAGACGGTGGACGCGCTGCTCAAGTACAAGGCGCGGCACGCGATCCCGACCTGGGAAGCGGCGATCGAGCAGCTGCTGGCGGGTGCGCCGTGAACGTTCTCGAGCAGGCCCGCGCGGTCGGTGACGCCATGCTCTACGAGGGTTATCTCCT
The DNA here is from genome assembly GCF_055583145.1 of Amycolatopsis sp. NPDC104819. Classification (NCBI taxonomy): domain Bacteria; kingdom Bacillati; phylum Actinomycetota; class Actinomycetes; order Pseudonocardiales; family Pseudonocardiaceae; genus Amycolatopsis; species Amycolatopsis sp. NPDC104819. The sequence goes on from NZ_JBVJON010000018.1 coordinate 8,933, forward strand.
GTATCCGTACCGGGCGTCGGCGCCGAAGAACCGCGTGCGCTGGCAGTGGGGTGTGCTCGTGCCGCCGTCCTACGCGTCGGCTGAGATCGGCGAGCACGCGTCGGCGCGGGTCGAATGTGTCCTCGAACCGCTCGAGCACACGATCCTGCACGTCAAGCTGCGGTTCCTGCGCGCCCGGCCCCGGCACGACACGTGGGACGAAGCCGACGAGCAGGAGATCGACTTCGAGCTGCCGCTCTCCGAACTCCCGGTCGAAAGGCCGTTTCAGCACGAGCTGTCCGGTGTCCTCACCGCCCGCGTCGACCCGCTCGACGGGCCGTTCGGCGGCGCCCGGCTGCGCGTCGAGGTGCACAACACGACGTCGTGGCACTCCGACGGCGTCCGGGAGCACGCCCTCCGCCATTCGCTGCTGGCCGCGCACCTCGTGCTCAGCGTGGACACCGGGCACTTCCTGTCGATGCTCGACCCGCCGGAGTGGGCGAAACCGGCGGTCGAAGCCTGCCGGCAGGAGCGGCTGTGGCCGGTGCTGATCGGCGACACCGCGCGCAGCACGGTGATGCTCGCGTCGCCGATCATCCTCTACGACAACCCGTCGATCGCGCCGGAAAGCCCGGGTGACCTCTTCGACGGCACCGAGATCGACGAGATCCTGACCCTGCGCACGATGACGCTCACCGACGAGGAAAAGCGCGAGGCCCGGGCCACCGACCCGCGTGCGGCGGCGATCCTCGACCGCGTCGACACGATGCCGCCGGAGCTGCTCGACCGGCTGCACGGCGCGATCCGGTCCGTGCGGCCGGTCGCGCCTTCGGTGACCGTCGCCGGGGTGCGCGTCGCCGAGGGGTCCCGGGTGCGGCTGCGGCCGAACCTGCGTGGCGCCGACGCCCAGGACATGTTCCTCACCGGCAAGACCGCCACCGTCCGGGTCGTCCTGTCCGATGTGGACGGCGCCACGCACGTCGCCGTCACCCTCGACGACGACCCCGGCGCCGACCTCCAGCACGCCCACGGCCGGTACCGGTACTTCTCCCCCGACGAAATCGAACCCCTGGAGGTCGCGGAATGAGGCCACGAGTCCTGGTCGCCGGCATCGGCAACATCTTCCTGAGCGACGACGGTTTCGGCGTGGAGGTCGTCAAGGAGCTGGAAGGGGCCGACCTGCCGCCCTGGGTGCAGATCGCCGACTACGGCATCGCCGGCATGCACCTCGCCTACGACCTGATGGGTGGTTACGACACGACGATCCTGCTCGACGCCACCCCGCACGGCCGGCCGCCCGGCACGCTCTCGCTCATCGAGGCCGACACCGACGACCTCGCCACGGCGTCGATCGACGCGCACGGCATGCAGCCGGACGCGGTGTTCCGGCTGCTCCGGCTGCTCGGCGGGGATGCCGGGCGGGTGCTGCTCGTCGGCTGTGAACCGGCTTGTGTCGACGAAGGGATCGGGCTGTCCGCCGAGGTCAAAGCGGCCATCCCGGCCGCGGTCCGCGCGGTCATCGAACTGGCCTGGGGCACCAGCCCCCGGCTGCAGCCGACGGAGGTCTGAGCCATGTGCCTCGGCATCCCGGGCGAGATCATCGAAATCAGCGAGGACCGCCCGGACCTCGCGAAAGTGTCCGTGAGCGGCGTCAAGCGCACCATCAACATCGGCCTGCTCGACGACGACCCGCCGAAGCCCGGCGAGTGGATCCTCATCCACGTCGGCTTCGCACTGTCCAAAATAGACGAGCAGGAGGCCGCGGCCGCGCTCGAGTTCCTCGAAAGCATCGGCAAGGCGTACGAGGACGAAATGGCCGCCCTGCTGGAATCCCGGATCGAATAAGGAGTCGTCATGCGTTTTGTCGACGAGTTCCGCGACGCGGAGAAGGCGCGGGCACTGTCCGCGAAGATCACGTCGCTGTGCGAGCCGGGCCGCCACTACAAGTTCATGGAGGTCTGCGGCGGGCACACGCACACCATCTACAAACACGGCCTCGAGGACTACCTGCCCGAGAGCATCACGCTGGTGCACGGGCCGGGCTGCCCGGTGTGCGTCATCCCGATGGGCCGCATCGACGACGCCATCCACATCGCCCGGCAGCCCGGCGTGCTCATGACGTCGTTCGGCGACATGATGCGTGTGCCCGGCTCCGGCGGGAACTTCTTCGACTCCAACGCCGAGGGCACGAACATCCGCATGGTGTATTCGCCGCTCGACTCGCTGAAGATCGCGCGGCAGAACCCGGACCTGCGTGTGGTGTTCATGGCGATCGGCTTCGAGACGACCACGCCGTCCACCGCGATGACGCTGCTGCGCGCGGCCGCCGAAGGCATCGAGAACTTCTCGGTGTTCGGCAACCACGTCACGATCATCCCGGCGATCAAGGCCATCCTCGACTCCCCCGACCTGCGGCTCGACGGCTTCATCGGCCCGGGGCACGTCTCGACGGTGATCGGCTGCCGGCCGTACGAGTTCATCGCGCGCGACTACGGCAAGCCCGTCGTCGTCGCCGGCTTCGAGCCACTCGACATCCTGCAGTCGATCTACCTGCTGATGCTGCAGCTGTCCTCGGGGCGCTCGGAGGTCGAGAACCAGTACTCCCGGGTGGTGCCCTGGGACGGGAACATGGTGGCGCTGAAGGCCATCAACGAGGTCATGGAGCTGCGGCCGTACTTCGAGTGGCGCGGCCTCGGCTTCATCACGCATTCGGCGATGGCGATCCGCGAGAAGTACGCCGCGTTCGACGCCGAACGGATCTTCGAGATCCCCGGCCTGCGCGTCGCCGACCCGAAGGCGTGCCAGTGCGGCGAGGTGCTCAAGGGCGTGCTGAAGCCGTGGGAGTGCAAGGTGTTCGGCACCGCGTGCACCCCGGAGACGCCGATCGGGACGTGCATGGTCTCACCCGAAGGCGCCTGCGCTGCGTACTACAACTTCGGCCGGTTCAGCCGTCAGCGCGTCCGGGAGGCGAGCCGCGCATGACCACCACCGAACGCGAGCAGCAGGTCCTCGACCGCATCGAACGGGCCCGGCGCAGGCGCGCGAAAGTGCGGGAAGAGCGCATCACGCTGTCGCACGGCGCGGGCGGCAAATCGACACACACGCTGATCGAAGCCGTGTTCCTCGACGCGTTCCGCAACCCCCTGCTGGAGCCGCTCGAAGACTCGGCGTCGCTGACCGTCGGGGACGCCCGGCTGGCCCTGACCACGGACTCCTACGTCGTCTCGCCGCTGTTCTTCCCCGGCGGGAACATCGGCGACCTGGCGGTCAACGGCACGGTGAACGACCTCGCCGTGTCCGGCGCGCGGCCGCTGTACCTGACCGCGGGGTTCATCCTCGAAGAGGGATTCCCGGTCGAGGACCTGCTGAAGATCGTCGACTCGATGAAGTCGGCGGCGCTCGCGGCCGGCGTCCAGATCGTCACCGGCGACACGAAAGTCGTCCAGCGCGGCAAGGCCGACGGCGTGTACATCAACACGGCCGGGGTCGGGGTGCTCACCCGCACCGGCCTCGGCGTGGCCACCGTGAAGCCCGGAGACGCCGTCCTCGTCTCCGGGCCGATCGGTGACCACGGCGTCACGATCATGCTGGCCCGCGGCGAGCTCGACATCGACGCCGACCTCGAGTCCGACACCGCGCCGGTGCACGACCTCGTCGCCGGGCTGCTCGCCGCGGTGCCCGGCGTGCGCGCGATGCGGGACGCGACCCGCGGCGGTGTCGCGACGATCCTCAACGAGATCGCGAAGGCGGCGGAGGTCGCCGTGGTCGTCGACGAAAAGGCCGTCCCGGTCCGGACCGAGGTCCGGGGCGCGTCGGAGCTGCTCGGCATCGACCCGCTGTACGTCGCGTGCGAGGGCCGGATCGTGGTCGTCGTGGACGGCGCCCAGGCCGCGGACGCCCTGGCCGCGTTGCGCGCGCACCCGCTGGGCGCGGACGCCGCGGTGATCGGGCGGATCGCCGACGACCCGCCGGGGATCGTGCTGCTGAACACGACGTTCGGCGGCACCCGGATCGTGGACCTGCTGGTCGGGGACCCGTTGCCGAGGATCTGCTGAATGCACGAAATGTCCGTCACGCAGTCGGTGGTCGACACGATCGTCACCCGGCTCGGCGACGCGCGCGTGTCGTGCGTGCGGCTGGAGATCGGGCGGCTGTCCGGGGTGGTCCCGGACAGCGTCCGCTTCTGCTTCGACGTCCTGTGCACGGGAACTTCCTTGGAAGGCGCCCGGCTGGACATCGCCGAGCCGTCCGGGCGCGCCCGCTGCCGCGACTGCGGCGCCGAGTTCACGCTCGACGACTTCATCCTGCTGTGCCCCTGCGGCAGCGCCGACGTTTCGGTGCTCGCCGGGCGCGAACTGCGCATCACCTCGGTGGAGGTCAGCCATGTGTGACACCTGCGGCTGCTCCGATTCGGACGTCCGGATCACCGACCACACCCACACCGTGGTCCTGGAGCAGGACATCCTGGCGAAGAACGACGAGCTCGCGTCGCACAACCGGACGCACCTGCGCTCGTCGGACGTCTTCGCCCTGAACCTGATGAGCTCCCCGGGCGCGGGGAAGACGACGCTGCTGGAGCGGACCATCCGCGCTGTCGATGTTCCGTGCGCGGTGATCGAGGGTGACCAGGAGACACTGCTCGACGCCGAGCGTATCAAGGCCACGGGCGCGCCGGTGGTGCAGATCAACACCGGCGCCGGTTGCCACCTGGACGCGTCGATGCTGCACCGGGCCCTGCACTCGCTCACGCTCGCGCCCGGCTCGACGCTGTTCATCGAGAACGTCGGCAACCTGGTCTGCCCGGCGCTGTTCGACCTCGGCGAGGCCGCGCGCGTCGTGATCCTGTCGGTGACCGAGGGGCCTGGGAAGCCGCTGAAGTACCCGCACATGTTCGCCGCGACGGACCTGGTGCTGCTGAACAAGGTCGACCTGCTGCCGTACGTCGACTTCGACGTCGCGGAGTTCGAGCGGGACGTCCGCCGCGTGAACCCGACGGCGCAGGTCCTTCAGATCAGCGCGACGCGCGGCGACGGCCTCACCGAGTGGCACGACTGGCTACGGCAACCTGTCCGAAGCTGATCCCGCCGTCGTTCGTGGGCATGTCCCGGTGGGTCAGGACGGTGAAGCCGGTGTTCTCCAGCGCTTCGACGGTCCGGGCGAGCAGGAGGACGTTCTGGAAGACACCGCCGGACAGCGCGACGGTGGTGCTGTGCTCCCGCAGCCGGTCGCAGGTGCCCGTGATCGCCGCGGCGACCCCGTTGTGGAACCGCGCGGCCCGGACCGGCCGGGCGGCGGTGTCGTCCAGGAGCGCGGCGATCAGGTCCTCACCGTGGACGACGTCGTCGACGCGCGCGGGATAGGCGACCGTCTCGGCGGGGTCGGCGAGCTGCTCCAGCTCGATGGCGGCCTGGCCCTCGTAGTTGATGGTGTCGCGGACGCCGAGCAGCGCGGCGGCGGCGTCGAAGAGCCGGCCGGCGCTGGAGGTCAGGGGTGAGTTGAGGCCACTGCGTTTCAGCTTCACGATGGTTTCGTCGGCGGGCCGCCCGAGTTCGTCCACATAGGACGCCGCCATCCGCCACGGCTGCCGGATGGCCTGCACGCCACCGGGCATGGCGACGGTGCGGAGGTGGCTGAGCCGCTGGTAGGTGGTCAGGTCGGCGAGGAGGAACTCACCGCCCCAGATGGTGCCGTCGGGACCGAAACCGGTGCCGTCGAAGGCGACACCGAGGACCGGGCCGTCGCAGTGGTTGTCGGCCAGGCAGGCGGCGATGTGGGCGTGGTGGTGCTGCACGCCCAGGAGGTCGGTTTCCTGCTCCAGCGCGTATTTCGTGGAGAGGTACTCGGGGTGGAGGTCGTGGGCGATGAGCGCGGGTTCGATGTCGAAGAGGCGTTTGAGGTGGGTGATGCCTTCGGTGAAAGCCAGGTAGGTCTCGTAGTTCTCGAGGTCGCCGATGTGGTGGGAGACGAAAGCGTGACGGCCTTTGGCGAGGCAGAAGGTGTTCTTGAGCTCGGCGCCGCAGCCGAGAAGGTGCTTTGTCGTTTTCTCGATGCGGACGGGCTCGGGCGCGTACCCGCGTGACCGCCGTTGGAGCTGCGGCTTTCCTCGGACGATCCGCACCACGGAGTCGTCGGTCCTGGTGTGGATCGGCCGGTCGTGGCGGAGAAAGGCGTCAGCGATGTGCTTGAGGCGGCCGAGGTCGTCATCGCGGAAGACGATGGGCTCGTCGGAGACGTTGGCGCTGGTCAGCACGATGGGGCCGGTGTGTTCGAGCAGCAGGTGGTGCAACGGGGAGTAGGGCAGCATGAGCCCGACCCGCCGGTTCCCGGGCGCGACGGCTTCGGCGAGGCCGGTTCTCTTGGGTAGCAGCACGATGGGCCGTCGTCGGCTGCTCAGCGCTTCTTCGGCTGCCCTGTCGACTTCCGCCAGCTCCCGGGCCTCGGTCAGGTCGGCGACCATGACGGCGAAGGGCTTGTCCTCACGGTGTTTCCTCGCGCGCAGCTTCGTCGCGGCTTCTTCGTGCCGCGCCCCGACGGCGAGGTGATACCCACCCAGCCCCTTGATCGCGACGACCGCGCCTTGGTCGATCGCGGCCGCGGCTTGGCTGATGGGGTCACCGCCGCCGGGCTCGAACCGGAGGGTGGGCCCGCAGGCCGGGCAGCAGACGGGCTGGGCGTGGAACCGCCGGTCGTCGGGGTCTTCGTACTCCTGCTTGCAGTCGGCGCACAACGCAAACCCGGCCATGGTGGTGAGCGGCCGGTCGTAGGGCACCCCGGTGACGATCGTGAACCGCGGGCCGCAGTTGGTGCAGTTGACGAAGGGGTACCGGTAGCGCCGGTCCGCGGGGTCTCGGAGCTCGCGCAGGCAGTCGTCGCAGGTGGCTGAATCGGCGGAGATGAGCGTGTCGGCGGCGCCCCCGTCGGGACTTTCGACGATCCGGAAGCCGGTTTCCCCCTCGGCGGGAATCTCGCGCACGTCGACCCGATCAACCACAGCGAGCGGCGGCGCCTGCTCTTTCAGTGCCTTTTCGAACGCGGCGATGGAGATTGGTGGGCCTTCGACCTCGATGAACACCCCACGGACGTCGTTCCCGACGAAGCCCCCGAGCCCGAGCTGCCTCGCGAGCCGATGGACGAAAGGCCGAAACCCCACGCCCTGCACCACCCCGGCGACCCGCACCGCCACCCGCACCGGCTCAGTCTGCGCCCCCGCCGGCCCATTCGGCCAGGGCCGGCAGGTCCGGCCGCTGCCGCAACGCGTCCAGCACCACATGCACCGCCGCGCGGGTCGGGGAGCCGCGCCGCACCACCGCCGCGATCGTCCGTGTCACCGGCGTGGCCAGCTCCCGCGTCGACACGTGGTAGCGGCGGTCCACCGCCAACCCCGGCAGCAGCGCGATCGACAACCCGGCCTCCACGTGCTGCAGCGTCATCAAGTAGTTGCTGAAGCGGCACACCACCCGCGGCTCGAACCCCGACTCGCGGCACAGGCGCAGCGTCAGGTTCGCCATGTACGACTGCGGTGCATCCAGCGCCCACGGCTCGTCCGCGTACGCCGAAAGCACGGCCGGGCCTCGCGGGGCGTCACCCGAGGAAACGAGCACGATCGGGTCCGTGGCCAGCGGGACGATGTCGAGGTCCGGGCCCAGCGGCTGCTCGACGAAGTCGGTCGTCGTGAGGATCACGTCCGCGTCGCCGCCGCGCAGGGCCGGGATGCTCGCGTGGGGCTCGAGCTCCAGCAGCTCGACCTCCAGGTGCGGGTGCGCGGCCGCGAGGCGGGTCACCGCCGGGACCGCCATCGTGTGGATCGCGCTCTGGAACGCTCCCAGCCGGACCTGGCCGACCGGCTCCTCGCCGAGGGTGCGCAGCTCCGCCTCGACCGTGTCCATGTGGTCGAGGATCGCTCGCGCGCGCCGGGCCAGCATCAGGCCCGCCGGCGTCAGGCGGACCCGGCGGCCCGTGCGTTCCAGCAGCTGGGTGCGGGTTTCCGCCTCGAGCACCGCCAGCTGCTGCGAGACACTCGACGCGCTCAGGTTGGCGTCCTGCGCGACCGCGCGGACCGTGCCCAGGGTGTCGAGGCGGCTCAGCAGCCGCAGGCGCCACGGGTTCAGCATGACGCCCATTCTTGTACGGCAGAACCGAACACCAAAGCCGGAATCGTGAGCTGGACGTGACGCTCGGCGTCGACCTACCGTCGAGCCCATGAACCCCACCGCCACGTTCTGGGCCGACGCCGACCGGCACCTCGTGCGCTACGGCGGCGCCTTCACGCGCGAAATCATCGACCACGCCGAAGGCAGCTTCGTCTTCACCGAGGACGGCCGCCGGATCCTCGACTTCACCTCCGGCCAGATGAGCGCGATCCTCGGGCACTCGCACCCGGAGATCGTCGAGACCGTCCGGCGGCAGGTCGGGCGGCTGGACCACCTGTTCAGCGGCATGCTGAGCCGCCCGGTCGTCGACCTCGCCCGGCGGCTGGCCGGCACGCTCCCGGCGCCGCTGGAGAAGGCGCTGCTGCTGACCACGGGCGCCGAGTCGAACGAGGCGGCCGTCCGGCTGGCCAAGCTCGTCACCGGCAAGCACGAGATCGTCTCGTTCGCCCGCTCGTGGCACGGCATGACGCAGGCCGCGGCGAGCGCCACCTACAGCGCCGGCCGCCGCGGGTACGGGCCCGCCGCGCCGGGCAACTTCGCGATCCCCGCGCCCCACTCCTACCGGCCGGACTTCACCGACGCCGAGGGCAACCTCGACTGGCGGCGTCAGCTCGACTTCGGCTTCGACCTGATCGACGCGCAGTCGGTCGGCAGCCTGGCCGCGTGCCTGGTCGAGCCGATCCTGAGCTCCGGCGGCATCATCGAGCCGCCGCCCGGCTACTTCGCGGCGTTGCAGGAGAAGTGCCGCGAGCGCGGCATGCTGCTGATCCTCGACGAGGCCCAGACCGGGCTCTGCCGCACCGGCACGTGGTACGCGTTCGAGCGTGACGGCGTGGTCCCCGACATCCTGACGCTCTCCAAGACCCTCGGCGCCGGGCTCCCGCTGGCCGCGGTGCTGACCAGCGCGGAGATCGAGCAGGAAGCGCACGACCGCGGCTTCCTGTTCTTCACCACGCACGTCGCGGACCCCCTCCCGGCGGCGGTCGGCAACACGGTCCTCGACGTGCTGATCCGCGACCGCCTCGACGAGCGCGCGCTCGAGCTGGGCGGCGTGCTGCGCCGGGGCCTGGAGCAGCTCGCGGAGTACCACGACGTCGTCGGTGACATCCGCGGCCGCGGCCTGCTGGCCGGTCTGGAGCTGGTGGTGGACCGCGACACCAAGCAGGGCTCGGACGAGCTGGGCGCCCACGTCACGCGGCGCTGCCTCGAGCTGGGCCTGCACATGAACATCGTCCAGCTGCCGGGAATGGGCGGAGTGTTCCGCATCGCCCCGCCGTTGACGGCGACCGAAGAAGAGATTTCGCTGGGGTTGTCGATCCTCAACGACGCCATCGGGGACGCCGTCAAAGCGCTCTGAACGACGAAGGCCTCCTTGCCGGCCCGGGGAGCCGGCAAGGAGGCCGTCATTCACAACGACGTCAGAAGCCCGCCGTCACCTTCGTGAAATCCCAGTCGTTCTGCGCGATGCCGCTGCACGCCGACTGCACACCGCCGCCGGGGCAGCCGCGGTCGCGGTTGACCGACCAGAACGCCAGGCGGCCGATCTTGTTCGACTTGGCCCAGTTCGTGATCTGGGTCCAGGTCGACAGATCCGTCAGCTCCTGCTGGTCGGACAGCCCGTTCATGCCCGAGATGCCCAGGTGGCTGTACGCCGTGGCGTCGTTCCACCCGAACGTCGACTTCAGCTTGTCCCGCAAGCCGTTCGCCGCGCTCGTCGTGCTGGCGTACATGTTCGAGCCGCCGCCGAAGTCGAACGGCATGATCGTGAACACGTCCACGTTCGCGCCGAGGGCCTTCGACTGGTCGATGAGCCGGTTGCCGTAGTAGTTCGGGCCGGTCGTCGACGTGCCGAACGTCAGGATGGTCTGCACGCCCGGGTTGTTCTGCTTGACGATCTTCAGCGCGCCCAGGATCCGGTCCTGCACGGCCTCGTTCTCGAACTCGTCGGAGTTCTCGATGTCGATGTCGATCGCCTTGAGCCCGTACGCGTTGATCACCTGCTGGTAGGCGCCGGCCAGCGCGGCCGACGTCGAGCAGTTCGGGCCGAGCTTGTTGCCGCTCCAGCCGCCGAACGACGGGACGACCTGGCCGCCCGCCGCCTTGATCTGCGCGATCGCGTTGGCGTCCGCGCTGCCCGAAAGCGGACGGCTGCTGTCCCACGCCGGGTTGCAGCCACCGGAGGCGTTGATGAACGCCATGGTGAACCACTTGACGCCGGTCGCGTTCATCACCGTCTGCGGGTTCGGCGGGCTGCCCCAGCCCATGTACAGGTACGGCGCGCCCTTGCCGCCGGTGCCCGGCGGCGGGGTGGTCGTGGGCGGGGGTGTCGTCGTAGGCGGCGGTGTGGTCGTGGTGGGAGGTGTCCCCCCGGCCGCACACGACCCACCGTTGAGCTTGCAGTTCGACGGCGCGACGTACGAACCCGAGTACGTCACGTTGAAGCCGAAGCTCGCGCTACCGCCGTTGCCGACGTTGCCGTTCCAGGTGTTCTTGACCGTGACGTGCTGGCCGGCCGCGGTGTAGCTGCCGTCCCACAGCGAAGCGATCTTCGCGCCGCCCGGCAGGTCGAACTCGACGGTCCACGAGGTGAGCGTCGAGCCCGAGCCGTTGGCGATCGTGTACTTGCCCTCGTACCCGGTGCCCCAGTCGGAGCCCTTCGAGAAGGTCGCGGACACGCCGCCCGCCGCGTTCGCCGGAGCGATCACGAACATCGCACCGATCGTGGCGGCCGCGGCCGCCAGCCCGAGCGCCGGCAACCACCGGCGCTTCACGACAGGCCGTTCTTCATCGCGGTGATGAGCTCGCCGTTGCTCGTGTCACCGGTCAGCTCCCAGAAGAACGCGCCGCCGAGACCCTGCTGCTTGGCGTAGGACATCTTGCCGCCGATGGTGCCCGGGGTGTCGTAGCTCCACCAGTTGCTGCCGCACTTCGCGTAGGCGGTGCCGGCGAACGTGCCGGTCGACGGGCAGGAGTTCTTCAGGACCTTGTAGTCCTCGATACCCTGCTCGTACGTGCCCGGCGCGGGGCCGGTCGCGGTGCCACCCGGCGTGCTCTGCGTGACGCCGGTCCAGCCACGGCCGTAGAAGCCGATGCCCAGCAACAGCTTGCTCGACGGGACGCCCTTGCTCTTCAGCTTCTGGATCGCCGCGTCGGAGTAGAAGCCCGGCGTCGGGATGCCGGTGAAGTTGGTCAGCGGCGAGTGCGGGGCCGTCGGACCCTGCGGCGCCCAGGCGCCGAAGTAGTCGTAGGTCATGACGTTGAACCAGTCGAGGTACGGCGCGGCACCGGCGTAGTCGGCGACGTCCAGCTTGCCGCCGTTGCTGCCGTCCGCCGAGATGGCCGAGGTGACCAGGAACGACGAGCCGAACTTCGAGCGCAGCGCGGACATCAGGTTCTTGTACGAGTTGGCGCCGCTGGAGTCACAGCTCAGGCCGCACGCGTTCGGGTACTCCCAGTCGATGTCGATGCCGTCCCAGATGTCGGCCCAGCGCGGGTCCTTCAGCAGGTTGTAGCAGGACTGCGCGAACGCGGCCGGGTTCTGCGCGGCCTGGCCGAAGCCACCGGAGTACGTCCAGCCGCCGAACGACCAGATGACCTTGAGGCCCGGGTGCATCTTCTTCAGCTTGCGCAGCTGGTTGAAGTTGCCCGCGACCGGCTGGTCCCAGGTGTCGGCGACACCGTCGACGCTGCCCGCGGCGTCGTAGGTCTTCTGGTAGTCGGCGTACGGGTCGTCGTTGGCGGTGCACGAGCCGTTCGTGACGTTGCCGAACGAGTAGTTGATGTGCGTCAGCTTGTTCGCCGAACCCGACGTCTCGATGTTCTTGACGTGGTAGTTGCGGCCGTAGACGCCCCACTGCACGAAGTAGCCGACGTTCTTCAGGCCGCCCTGCGGGGGCGGGGTGGTGGTCGTCGTCGGCGGCGTGGTGGGCGTGGTCGGGGTGGTGGTCGGCTGCGTCGGAGTGGTCGGCGTGGTGGTCGGGGTGCCACCGCCAGCGTCGCAGGAGCCGCCGTTCAGCCGGCAGTTGGAGGGGGCGGCGAAGGCGCCCGAGTAGGAGACGTTGAAGCCGAAGCTGGCGCTGCCGCCGTTGCCGACGTTGCCGTTCCAGGTGTTCTTGACCGTGACGTGCTGGCCGGCGGCGGTGTAGCTGCCATCCCACAGCGAAGCGATCTTCGCGCCGGACGGGAGGTCGAACTCGACCGTCCAGCTGGGCAGCGCCGAACCGGAGCCGTTGGCGATCGTGTACTTGCCTTCGTAGCCGGTGCCCCAGTCGGAGCCCTTGGTGAAGCTCGCGCTGACACCACCGGCGGCACTCGCCGGCACGGTGACGAGCCCGATCGCGATCGCGCCGACCGCGGTGAAGAGACCGAGGAGGTGCCATCTCTTTCTGGACATAACTCTCCCTTGAGCCAGGTACAGGCCGACGCGCACCAGGGGGGACCAAGACGGTGATTTGCGCCGTTTGCGAAGACGTTACGTGGTCCAGACCAATTATGGAAGCACGAGTACAGAGAGTGCCGAAGGCGCCGGACCGGTTGCGGAATTGGCGAGTTGACTGGTCCAGTCCAGTTACACAAAGCAGCCGAACCAAGGGGTGCGGAAGACACCGTCGCATCCCTTCGCCGGGTCCGCGCGACGCGGAAAGCCCGACCTGGAGCACAGATCGCGACCATTCGCAGCATTCTTGTGACCCAGTTCATCGCCCGCGCCAGGTGACGTTCGTCATTGATCCCCCAACTGGGGTAAAGCAATGTTAAAGCCTGGCCAATTAGGCCGTTTGGCCCAATGCTTTACCCATTACCGCGCGGTAACCCCTTTGGACACACCGACGGAAGGACTCACCATGGGTATCTCGGACATCGTTTACGCAGCCGCCGACATCGCCTACTTCGCGATCCACAGCGTCGGCAACCTGGTCCACTTCCTGGTGGGCTGACCAGGTTCCGCAGTGGACTGTCCGCGAATGCAAGCAGGGCCTCGTTTCCTGTCGGAAACGAGGCCCTGCTCGGTACTGCTGTCTCAACCAGACGTGCGCCCGAAGGGATTCGAACCCCTGACCTTCTGATCCGTAGTCAGATGCTCTATCCAGCTGAGCTACGGGCGCGTGTTCAGTTGTAACCTAGCACCCGGCGAACCGGGCACCAGCGGAGGCTCCGGGATTTGAACCCGGGAGGGGGGGTTACCCCCAACCGCATTAGCAGTGCGGCGCCATAGACCAGACTAGGCGAAGCCTCCTGGGCCCAACGACCACTGCTCAGATAGGTTACACACCCCCCGGACCACCTCCGAAGGCACCCCCCTCACGCTCGGCGCAGCAGTCTGAGCAGGCGCGGAGATCGTCCGCCGAGCCCCTCGGCCTCGAACGTCGCGATGCCGACGCGCGGGAGTTCGCGGACGCCCGGGTACACCAGGTACCTCGGCACCCAGCGCGGCTGGAACTTGGCGTTGAAGCGGTACAGCGTCTCGATCTGGATCCAGCGCGAGAAGAAGTGGAGCACCTTCGCGGACATGCGCGCGACCGGGCCGGCGCCGATGCGCCGGCCCTGCTCCATCAGGGCTCTGAACGCCGCGAAGTTCAGGGACACCTGCTCGACGTCGTGGCGGCGGGCGGCCAGCAGGAGCTCCGAGATCATCAGCTCGTTGACACCGTTGTCGGCCGTGCGGTCGCGGCGCATGACGTCCAGCGAGAGGCCCTTCGAGCCCCACGGCACGAACTGGAGCAGCCCGCGGACCCGGCCACCCTGCTCGGCCGTCACCAGCACCGATCCCGTGTCGCCCATGCGCCCCAGCGCCATCGAGAAACCACGCTCGGTGTCCGTGCCGCGCCAGTTCGCGGCCAGGGCCTCCAGCTCGGCCAGCTCGCCCGGGCGCAGGTCCTCCGTGCGGCGCACCAGCACCTTGTAGCCCGCGCGCTTGGTGCGCGCCGCGGCCTGGCGGACGCCGCGCATGGTGCGGCCGTCCAGGGTGAAGTCCTCGACGTCGACGACGGCTTCGTCGCCGATCTCCAGCACCTCCAGGCCGAACCGGGCCCAGACCGTCGCGCCGAGCTCGGAGACACCCATCGCCGCCGGGACCCAGCCGTTGCGGCGGCAGACCTCGAGGTACTCCTCGATCGCGCCCGGCCACGCCTCGTGGTCACCGAGCGGGTCGGCCGAGCAGAGCGCCACCCCGGCGATCACGCGGTAGGTGACCGCGGCCTTGCCGGTGCGGGAGAACACCGCGAACTTGTCGCGGCGCAGCGCGAAGTACCCGAGGGAGTCACGCTCGCCGTGCTCGTCCAGGAGCTTGCGCAGGCGTGTGACCTCGTCGTCGGTCAGCCGCGGCGCCGGCTCGGCCGAGCGCAGCAGGAAGTACGCCGACACCAGGACGGCGGCGAGGCCGAACAGCAGCCCGACGGCGGCCGTCATGTCCTCCAGCCACATCTGGTGGAAGACCGCGGGCCCGCTCGCCCCGACGAGCGCGAGCGCGGACTCCGCCAGCCGGTCCGGGAAGCTCAGTGGCTCCAGCACGGCGTGCGACGCCACGGACAGCAGGATGACGTTGATCACGAACCCGGCCAGCACCAGCTGCAGGAACACGCGCACCGCGCGCCAGCGTCCGACCACCGGGTCCGGCTTCGCGACGAAGTAACGGCGGTTCGCGATCAGGCCCACCAGCAGCACGACCGACACCAGCCCGGCGCCGAAGACGTGCCGCAGGCCCAGGTGCGACACCGTGAGCAGCACCGTCGCGCCGACCGCGAGCTGCCACGCCCGGCGCTTGCGACGCCGCAGGCCGGCGGCCAGCAGCACCAGCAGCACGCCCGTGACCAGCGCGATCGTCGCCGCGGCGACGGTGGCGTCCTGCGGCAGCTCCAGCCACTCCGACAGGCGCCCGCGCAGGTTCCGGCGCCCGGCCGGCACCAGGACCGACACGAGCGTCATCAGTCCGGCCAGCCGGGTCACCCAGGTGATCACCCCCACGGTGGTGGCCCCCGCCACCCGCCAGGTGGTCTGCGCGCGTGTCCCCGTCACCACCTGTGCAACCCGTTGCAGGCGATCATGCTTCCCCCATCTACCCCCCGGCGAGCTCCACGAACGGCGTCAGCGCCGCCGGGTTGGCCAGCGCGTCGCGGCTGACGGCCCGGTCGGGAGCCACACCGGCGAGGATCTTCTTCACCGGTACCTCACACTTCTTACCGTTCAAGGTACGAGGAATCTCGGAAACCACGACGAACCGATCGGGTACATGGCGCGGTGACAGGGCGCTACGGAGCTCCTTCCGCAGCGTCGGCTCGATGTCTTCGATCTTGACGCCGTCCGCGAGCACCACGAAGCAGATCAGCTGACCGTCTTCGTTCCCGGCCGCCGAGGTGTCCACGACCAGGGAGTCCGCGATCTCGTCGTACCCCTCGACGACCCGGTAGAACTCCGCCGTGCCCATCCGGACGCCGCCCCGGTTGAGCGTCGAGTCGCTGCGGCCGTAGATGACCGCCGAGCCGCGGCTGGTGATCCGGATCCAGTCGCCGTGGCGCCACAGCCCCGGGTACATCTCGAAGTACGCCTCACGCAGGCGCGAGCCGTCGGGGTCGTTCCAGAAGAACACCGGCATCGACGGCATCGGCTTGGTGATCACCAGCTCGCCGACCTGCTCGACGACGGCGTTGCCGGCCTCGTCGAACGCGGTGACCGCGGCGCCCAGCGCCGGGCAGGAGAGCTCACCCAGCCAGACCGGCACGTCGGGCGCGGACGCGACGAACGCCGCGCACAGGTCGGTGCCGCCGGAGACCGAGCAGATCTGCACCTTCGGGCCGATCTCGTTCACGATCCACCGGAACCCCTCGACGCTCAGCGGCGCGCCGGTCGAGCCCAGCGCGCGCAACGCCGTCAGGTCGTAGCGCTCGGCGGGCTTGATGCCCTTCTTCAGGCAGCTCTGGATGTACGGCGCCGACGTGCCGAAGTAGGTGACGCGGTGCTGCTCGGCCAGGTGCCAGAGCGCGTTCAGGTCCGGGAAGCCCGGGTTGCCGTCGTAGAGCACGATCGTCGTGCCGACCAGCAGGCCGGAGATGAGGAAGTTCCACATCATCCAGCCGGTGGTGCTGAACCAGAAGAACCGGTCGCCGGGCCCGAGGTCGGTCTGCAGCGCGAGGGCCTTGAGGTGCTCCAGCGTGATGCCGCCGTGGCCGTGGACGATGCCCTTCGGCAGGCCCGTGGTGCCGGACGAGTAGAGCACCCACAGCGGGTGCGCGAACTCGACCGGCTCGAACAGCAGCGGCGCGCCCTCGTGCTTCGCGAGCAGCTCGGCCCAGTCGTGCGCGCCCTCGAGCCGGCCCTCGCCGACGTACTCGACGACCACGGTCGCGGCCAGCGACGGCAGCTTCTCCCGCAGGTCGGCGACCGTCGTCCGGATGTCGAACTGGCGGCCGTTGTACGCGTAGGCGTTGACCGCGAAGAACAGCTTCGGCTCGATCTGGACGAACCGGTCGGCGACCGCGCGGACGCCGAAGTCGGGCGAGCACGACGACCAGACCGCGCCGATGCTCGCCGCCGCGAGGAACGCGACCAGCGTCTGCGGGCAGTTCGGCGCCAGCGCGACCACCCGGTCACCCTTGCCGACGCCCAGCTCGAGGAACGCCGCCCGGGCCGCCGCGACCTGCGCGCGAAGCTCGCCGTACGTCAGCTGGTCCGCGAAGCCGTCTTCGCGGTGGAAGATCACCGCAGTCTCGTCGTCACCCTTCGCGGCGCCCGCGACGCCGGGGGTGAGCGCGTGCTCGGCGTAGTTCAGGGTGCCGCCCTGGAACCAGACGGCGTTCGGCATCTCGCCCGCGAGCACCTCGCCCGGCTGGTCGTGCCAGCGGACGCCGAGGAAGTCCGCGACCGCCTGCCAGAAGTCCGGGCCGCGGTCGACGGAGAACTCCCAGAGCGAGCGGTAGTCGTCCACCTCGACCCCGCGCTCGGCCCGCAGCCACTGGCGGAAGGCTTCGATCTTCGTGTCGGCAACGTGGCTCGGCTCGGGGCGCCAGAGCACTTCGGGGGCGTCGGCGGTGTGCGTCACGCCCCGAGCCTAATCCCTCGGATCACGAAGTCACTGTGGTCGAAACCGACACTCGGCCCGCCCCGGGTGTGGCGGGCGCCGACATCACCGCAGGTGCGCGTCGAACCAGTTGAGCGTGCGCTGCCAGGCCTCGGCGGCCGCGCCGGGGTCGGCGTCGAAGCGGTGGTTCGCACCCGGGTAGTGGACGACGTTCGTGGCGACCTTCGCCGACGCCGCGGCGTCACGCAGCCGCTCCACCTCGGCGCCGCCGGCCTCGTCACCGGCGTCGCCGTACATGCCGAGCCACGGGCTGGTGAGCCGACCGGCAATCTCGACCAGCGCCGGCAGCTCCGCGACCTGCTGCCCGCCGACGCTGACGGCGGCCCCGAGCCTGCGGTGCGAGGCGACCACGAGCGCCGCGGTGCCGCCGAGGTCGAAGCCCATGACGCCGAGCAGGTCGGCCTGGACACCGCGTTCGACGAGCCAGGCGAGTGTGATGTCCGTCGCGTCAAGGAGGTCCTGCTGGGTCAGCTGGTCGTTCTCGAGGTGCGGGGTGACGGTCAGCCAGCCTTCGAGGGCGAGGCTCGCGAGCAGCAGTTTCACACCGTCGGTGACGCCGTCCGCTTCGTGCAGCACCACCAGGCCACCGCGTAGCGCGCCCTCGGGTTCCGAAAAGGTCAGGCGGAGGGCACGGCCGTCGGTGCGCTGGTAGTCCACGGTGCTGGTCGACGTCATTGCGTCACTCAATCACTTCGAGGTGAACGGAAGGAACCCAGTGTCGCAGGTAACTGCACCGGCAACCGTTTGAAGGGACTCGCGTGGTGGCGGCCGGAAAAGATACGGTGACGGGGTTGTCCCGTTCAACCGGAGGAGCGCCGAAGATGTCGTCCGTGTCCCCGCGTGCCGATCTCGAATCGTTGCCGAAATACATCCCCGGCCGGACGATCGAAGGCGCCATCAAGCTGGCGAGCAATGAGGTGCCCGGCGGTGCGCTGCCGAGCGTCGCCCGCGCCATCGCCGAAGCCGCCGCGGGAGTCAACCGGTACCCGGACACCGGCTCGCAGCTGCTGCGCGAGCGGCTGGCGCGCGAGCTGGACGTGCCGGTCGAGCGCGTCGCGATCGGCTGCGGCTCGGTTTCGCTGTGCCAGCAGACGATCCAGGCCGCGTGCGCGCCCGGCGACGAGGTCATCTTCGGCTGGCGGTCGTTCGAGGCCTACCCGATCGTGACGCAGGTGGCGCACGCCGTCTCCGTCAAGGTGCCGATCACCGAAGGCCAGGAGCTCGACCTCGACGCGATGCTCGCGGCGATCACCGACCGGACGCGCATCGTCTTCGTCTGCAACCCCAACAACCCCACCGGGACGGCGGTCCGCCGCGCCGAGCTCGAGCGCTTCCTGGACGCGGTCCCGCAGCGCGTGCTGGTCGTGCTGGACGAGGCGTACAAGGAGTTCGTCACCGACCCGGAAGTTCCCGACGGCATCGAGTACACCCGCACGCGCCCGAACGTCATGGTGCTTCGCACGTTCTCGAAGGCGTACGGGCTCGCGGGCCTTCGAGTCGGTTACGCCGTCGCGCCGGAAGCGGTCGCCGACGCGCTTCGCCAGGTGTACGTGGCCTTCTCGGTGAACATGCTCGCGCAGGTCGCCGCGCTGGCGTCGCTCGACGCGGCGGACGAGCTCCTGGCGCGCTGCCAGGAGATCATCGCCGAACGCGGGCGGGTGCGCGACGAGCTGATCGCCGCCGGGTACCGGGTGCCGGAGACGCAGGCGAACTTCGTCTGGCTGCCGCTCGGGGACCAGGCCGTGCCGTTCGCCGAGCACGCGCTGGACCGCAAGCTGGTGGTGCGGCCGTTCGCCGGTGACGGCGTGCGCGTGACCATCGGGACCCGCGACGAGAACGACCTCTTCCTGGCCGCCGCGCGGGAATTCAGTCGCTGAACTGCTTGACCACCAGCTGGATCACGGCGGCGACGCCGATCACCACGATCACGCCGCGCAGCACCGCCGGCGGCAGCTTCCGGCCGATCTTCGCGCCGAGGAAGCCGCCGGCGGTCGAGCCGACGGCCAGCCACAGCACGACGGGCCAGCTGATCGGCGCGACGAACGCGTAGATCACCCCGGCCACGACGTTGACGACGGCGGCGAGGACGTTCTTGACGCCGTTGAGCTTCTGCAGCGGTTCCGACAGCAGCATCCCCATCACGGCCATCAGCATCACGCCCTGCGCGGCGGTGAAGTACCCGCCGTAGATGCCGATGAGGAAGATGAAGAACATCAGCAGCGGCCCGGCTTTGTGCTCTTCGCCGTTGTCCTCGCGGCGCTTCGCGACCCACTTCGAGACGCGCGGCTGCACGATCACGAGGATCACGGCCAGCCCCACGAGCACCGGGACCACGGCCTCGAAGGCGTCCTTCGGCAGCGACAGCAGCAGGATGGTGCCGCCGATGGCGCCGAGGAACGACGCGACGGCGAACTTGGCGGTCTGCCGCCAGTAGCCGGTGAGCTCGTGCCGGTAACCCCAGGCGCCGCTGAGGGTGCCGGGCGCGAGCCCGATCGCGTTGGACGTCGTCGCCGTCACCGGCGGGTACCCCAGCGCGACCAGGACGGGAAAGGTCACGAGGGTCCCCGACCCGACCACGGCGTTGATGGTGCCGGCCCAGATCCCGGCGACCACGATGATCACCGCGTGCCACCACGTCATGAAGCGCTCACGTGCGGAGCCTAAGCATGGTGGGCCACTCCCGCGACGCGGATGTGTCTGGTCAGACACTTCCGTCGGTTAGATCAGGGCGCGGAACTCGCCGAAGAGCGCGACCACGTCGTTGAAGGCGGCGGAGCAGCCCTTCCCGCCGGCGCCGCCGTCGCTGGTGAACCACTCTTCGCACCCCTGCAGGACATCCGCCTGCTTGCCGGTTTCGTCGAGCTTCTCGAGCGCCGCGGCGAAGCGGGACGCGTCGGGATCGGCCTTGATCTTGGCCTGCGCCTCGGCGACGCCCGTGCGCACGGCGGCCACGGAGTGGTAGCAGTGGGACAGGTCCGGCACGCAGGAGAGCAGCACACTGCCGATCGCGTCCAGCTTCGTGACTTCCGCTTCCCCGAGGACGGTCGCCAAGGATCGTGCGGTCATCGGCGCTGCCGAGGTCGGCGGCGCGGGTGGTGGCGGTGCGGGTGCCGGTTCCTGGGCACCGCCGCACGCGGCGAGCAGGAGTCCGAGTGCCCCGATCCCGGCAAGGCGCAGGTTGGTCACGTCGCTCCCCTCGGCCGTCGAGTGGCAACGGTACGGCCGGAACTCGGGGACCGGTCCCGGTCACGGCGGCGTGAAGACGCAGAACTCGTTGCCTTCCGGATCGGCCATCACCTCCCACTCGAGGTCGCCGCCGCGCGGCCGGACCAGCGTCGCGCCGAGTTCCGCCAGCTCCGCCGGGTCGCCGAAGACGTCCAGGTGCATGCGGTTCTTGACCGTCTTCGCCTCGGGCACCGGGTTGACCCAGATGAGCGGCCCTTTCCCCGCCGGGTCGACGATCGGGACGGGCCAGTCTTCCGGGCGCTCGTCGCCGGTGAGGGAGTCACGGCGGACGTAGCCCATCGCCCGGCACCACCAGTCGGCCAGGGCCTGGTGGTCGGTCGCGTCCAGTGCGAGGTCCTTGAAGCGTGCGGTCACGGCGCTCCTTCCGGTACGTGCGCGGGGACGACTTCGGACGCCACCCGCCAGCCCAGCGCGCCGTACAGCTCACTCCCGGCGGCCGATGCCAGCAGGACGCTCGACCGCGCCCTCGCGGCGACGCCCAGCCGGTGCATCACCACCCGGCCGAGCCCTCGGCGCCGGTGTTCGGGCTCCGTGACGATCCGGTCGAACACCGCCACCCCCGAATCCACCGCGACCCAGCCGCGGGCCGCCGGCTCGCCCGAAGCGGTCACCGCCACCTCCCACACCGGGCCTTCGCCACTGACCGTCACCGCGTAGGGCGCCGGGACCTCGGCGGGCGGACAGACGCCGTCGAACGTCATCAGGTACTCCGTCTCCCCCACCTCCCACTCCGCTGTCAGGCCCTCGACCACCGCGGGACGCGCGCCGCACGTCTTCAGCCACGTGCCCGGCGCCGCCACCGTCCGCGCCCGCGAAGCCACCGCCGACGGTGACCGCAGCAGGTAGCGGACTCGGTGCCACGGCAAGCCGACGTCGACGCGGTAGCCGTCCGGCTCCTCGACCGGCGGTGGAGTCGCCCGCGACACCGCCCAGCCGCGCACCCACGCCCCCAAGATGTCCATGCCGGTGATCATGGCAGCCACCCCCGACAGTTTCCGGAGCTGAGAAGATGGACGCCGTGGACACCGAGCAGGTCTGGAGCGCGACCGTCGACCGGCTGCGGTCGCTGATCGACTCCGGGAAGCTGCCGCCGGGCGCGCGGCTGCCCGCCGAACGCGTCCTGTGCGAGGACCTCGGCATCAGCCGCGGGTCGCTGCGGCAGGCGCTGCGCGTGCTCGACTCGATCGGCTACGTCCGGATCCGCGCCGGCTCCGGCACCTACGTCCGTGAGCAGCAGGAACAGCCGTTGCGCACCTGGTTCACCGAGCACGACCAGCTCGTCGAGAAGCTCTTCGACCTGCGTGCGACCGTCGAGCCGACCCTCGCCGAACGGCTCGCCCGGCACGCCACCGCGAAGACCGTCAGCCGCCTCGAGGACAACGTCGACGAGATGGCGAAGGCGGCCGAGGACGGCGACATGCTGCACGTCATCGCCGCCGACGCCGAGTTCCACCGGGTGATCGCGCAGAACGCCGGCAACGACGACGTCGCCGGGCTGCTGCGGTCGGTGCTCGCCCTGGTCGGCGAGGAGCGGCGGCTGGCGCTGCGGCTGCCCGGCCAGATCCGCAAGGCCGTCGACGAGCACCGCGCGATCCTCGACGCCATCCGCCGGTCCGACCCGGCCGCGGCCCGCGAGCTGACCCTCAAGCACCTGGTCGACGCCAAGACGTACGCGCACGACTTCGCCGCGGAGGAGCGCTGATGGAGAAGGTGCACTTCACCGAAGAGAAGGCCACGATGCTGGCCACGCTCTACGGCCGCGCGCTCGACAGCCGCGAGGCCGACCCCGTGCTCGGCGACCACGCCGCCGACGAAGCCGTCCGCCGGATCGACTACGACTTCGCCCAGCTCGGCATCACCCGCGACAGCGCGGTGAGCGTCGTCCTGCGGGCGAAGCCGATCGACGCGTGGGCCGCCGACTACCTCGCGAAGCACCCGGACGCGATCGTGCTGCACCTGGGCTGCGGTATTGACACCCGGTTCCAGCGCCTCGCCCCGCCGGAGACCGTGCACTGGTACGACGTCGACTACCCCGAGGTCGTCGAGCTGCGCGAGAAGCTCTTCGCGCCGGCGCCAAACCACACGAACATCGGCACGTCGGTGACCGACTTCGCGTGGCTCGACCAGGTGCCGTCGGACCGGCCGGCGCTGATCGTCGCCGAGGGCCTGACCATGTACCTGGACCCGGAGAAGGGCCACGAGCTGATCCGGCGCCTGGTCGCCAAGTTCCCGTCCGGCGAGCTGGTCTGCGACGTCTTCAACCGGCTCGGCATCAAGGCGCAGAAGCTCAACACCCCCGTGCGCCGTGTGGGCGCGACCCTGCACTGGGGTGTGAACGACCCGCACGAGCTGGAGCGCGACGGCCTCACGATGGTGTCCTCTTTGGACGCCGCGCACTGGTCGACCCCGGAGGTCATGGCCCGGCTGCGGCCGTTCACCCGGTTCCAGCTCCGGCTGGTGAAGTACGTGCCACCGCTGGCGAAGATGGCGCACATCGTGCGGTACCGCTTCTAACGAGACTCAAGCACCCGCGCGACGAACTTGTGCACCCGCTCCTCGAGGCGCGCGAGACGCTGTTCGAGCGTCAAGGTCTCGTGCGGCTGGGGCACGTCGGACTTCAGCTCCCCGCGGACGTACTGGTTGCACCCCAGGTTCCCGCAGGCGTAGATGCCCAGCGTGTTGCCTTCGCGGCCGAGCTTCCCGGCGCGCCTGCCCGAGAACAGCGTGATGTCGGCAAGGCCGTGGGTCGTGGTGCAGAAGCCGCAGATGTTGCTGCGCAGCCGGGACTTTGGCGCGGGAGCGGCCCGCAGGGCGAGCCCGACCACTTCGCCGCCGTAGGGCAGCACGAGGTAGGCGCGCCCGGGCGCCTTCGGGTCACGCCAGCCGAGGAACTGCCGCCGCTCCCACGGGATCTCTTCGGGCCGGGCCGGCAGCGTCACCCCCTTGGCCTCGCCGCGGGTGCAGTTGACGAACGAGGCCCGGATCTCCTCCTGGCCGAGTGACTCCATGATCCGCACGGTAACCACCGGCCACCGGCGGTGGCCACGGATTTTCGGCCGTACGATCAACGCCGTGCGCAAGATCGCCGTGAAGAACTTCCGGGTGGTGTTGCGCACCAGCCTGGGCTTCGCCGGGCTCGGCGTCGGCTCCAGTGTGGCCGGCTCCGGGGTGGTCGCGCTGCTGCTCGTGCTGCAGGGCCTGCCGAAGGACGTCGGCGAGCGGGGGTGGGTGCTCGGCCTGACCGCGGGCGGCATCGTCGTCGTGTCGCTGCTGGCCGGGACGCTGTGGACCGCGTGGCTGCAGCGCCGCACCGCGGTCTGGTTCGTGCTCGGGCGGCCGCCGTCGGAAAGCGAGGCGAAGCGCGCGCTGCGGCTGCCGGTCGACATGGCCGTGGTCAGCGGCACCCTCTGGCTGATCGGAACGCTCGTGCTCGCCGTCCTGGCCGGCGTGCTCGGCTCGGGTGAGGACGCCGCCGGCATGGCGACCGTCATCGGGCTCGGCGGGCTCACCACCGTCGGCCTCACCTACCTCGCGGCCGAGTGGGTGGCGCGGCCGGTGATGACGATCGCGCTCGGGATCCTGCCGCCGCGGGGCTCGCTGCCGGTCACCGTGCTGACCCGGCTGGTCGTCACCTGGGCGCTGGCCAGCGGGGTCCCGTTCGTCGGCGTGCTGCTCGTCGCCACCCCGCCGGACCTCGGCGCCGGCAACCCCACCGCGAGCCTGGTCATGCTGTCGGTGATCGGCCTGGTGGTCGGCGCGATCGGCACGGCGCTGCTGGCCAGGGCGGTTGCGGCGCCGCTGCACCGGCTGCGGGTCGCGCTCGACCGGATCGCGCGCGGCGACACCACCGTCGCGGTCGACGTCGACGACTCCAGCGAGATCGGCCTGCTCCAGACGTCGGTGAACCAGCTCGCGTCCGGGCTGCGCGAGCAGGCGCGGATGCGGGACCTCTTCGGACGGCACGTCGGCGCCGACGTCGCCCGGCACGCCCTGGAGTACGGCGCCTCCCTGTCCGGCGACGTCCGCGAAGTGACGGCGTTGTTCGTCGACGTCGTCGACTCGACCGCGCTGGCCTACCGCACCCCGCCGGAGGAGCTGGTCGGGAAGCTGAACCGGCTGTTCGCCGCCGTCGTCTCCGCGGTCGACGCGCGCGGCGGGCTGGTCAACAAGTTCCAGGGGGACGCCGCGCTGTGCATCTTCGGCGCCCCGACACGGCTCGCGGACGCGCCCACCGTCGCGCTGGCCGCCGCCCGCGCGATCCGGGACGCCGTGCGTGACGCGGGTGAGCTCGACCTCGGCATCGGCGTCTCGACCGGCCCGGTGTTCGCCGGGCAGCTGGGCAGCAGTAGCCGGCTCGAGTACACCGTGATCGGCGACGCGGTCAACGAGGCCGCGCGGCTCACCGAGCTGGCCAAGGCGACGCCGTCACGAATCCTCGCGAGTGACGCCGTCGTCTCCTCGGCCCTGCCCAGCGAAGCCGCGCACTGGGTGAAGCACGGCGAGCTGGAGCTGCGCGGCCGCCAGGCGGCGACGCCGACCTGGACCGCGGAACCTCAGGCCGGCTGACCCAGGTCCGGCCAGGTCAGCACGGTCGAGCCCCAGGTCAGGCCCGCGCCGAACGCGCTGAGCAGGACCCGGTTGCCGGGGGTGAGGGTGCCGTCGCGCCGGGCGTCGTCCAGCGCGAGCGGGATCGACGCGGCGCTGGTGTTGCCGACGCGGTCGATGTTGGCGACCACGGCGTCGGCCGGCATGCCGAGCTGCTTGGCCGTCGCCTGCAGGATCCGGATGTTCGCCTGGTGCCCGACGAACCGGTCGACGTCGCCGACCATCCAGCCCGCCCGCTCCAGCACGGTGCGGGACGACTCGGCCATGCGCGCGCAGGCGTGCCGGAACACCGCGGTGCCCTGCATCGCGAGGAAGCGGTCACCCGGGTCGTCGGAGAGCCGCTTGCGCGCGCCGCCGGCCTCGACCCACAGCAGCTCGGCGTGCTCACCCTCGCTGTGCAGGTCGAACGGCCCGAACGCGCCGGGCTCGCCGGCGTCCCCGGCCCGCAGCAGGACCGCGCCGGCGCCGTCGCCGAAGATCGGCACGGTGGTGCGGTCGGCGGGGTCGATGAGCGTGGTGAAGGTGTCGGCGCCGATCACGAGCACGCGCTCGGCGAGGCCGCCAGCGATGAACCCGGCGGCGGTCGCCAGCGCGTAGACGAAGCCGCTGCACACGGCGTTGACGTCGAACGCCGCGGCCGTGCCGAGCCCGAGCCGGGCGGCGACCTGCGGTGCGCTGGCCGGGCAGGGCTGGTCGGGCGTGGAGGTGGCGAGGACGACCATGTCGGCGCCGGTGCCGGCGGACGCCAGCGCCCGGCGACCGGCCCCGGCCGCGAGGTCCACTGTGGACTCGCCGGGCCCGGCGACACGGCGTTCGCGGATGCCCGTGCGGGTCCGGATCCACTCGTCCGAGGTGTCGAGCCGGGCGGCGATCTCGTGGTTGTCCAGGACTTTTGTCGGCAACCACGAGCCGAGACCGGTCAGCACGGCGGCAGGTGCGGGCACGGGAGAGCCTCCCCACGCCGGCGGGTTGGCGGAGCGACCGGCTGGTCTTCCACTTGTATGGGCTACCCCCTGGTAGACCGGTCAGTTGTGTTCCAGCTCACTCAGAAAGTTGTTTCATCTTCCCCTCGTACGGAGTAGTGAGCGGCGTCACGGCCGAGTGAGCCGACGGCGAACTCGCGGCAAATCGTCGGGGGTCCCCGTTAGCCTGCTGGGGTGCAGACTCCCGACCTCGACCAGCTCGACATCGCCATCCTCGCCTGCCTCCAGGCGGACGCCCGCACGATCGCCGAGACGATCGGCGCGAAGGTCGGGTTGTCGGCCGCGGCGGTGCAGCGGCGGATCAAGCGGCTGCGGGAGGCGGGCGTGATCGAGCGCGAGGTCGCGGTGCTGTCCCCGCAGGCGCTCGGGCTGAGCATGACCTTCGTCGTCATGGTCGAGATGGAGCGCGAGAACCTCGCGGTGCTGGACGCGTTCCGCCGCCAGATCCTCGCCGACGACTGCGTGCAGCAGTGTTACTACGTCACCGGCAACGCCGACTTCGTGCTGATCGTGACGTGCCCGGACATGAGCGGCTTCGAGGCCTTCACCCGGCGGATGTTCTTCGACAACCCGAACGTCCGGCACTTCACCACGAGCGTCGCGATGGACCGGGTGAAAGTGGGGCTCAACCTGCCGCTGGGCCCGTAGGCGACCGCGCGGGCGGGTCGCGGCGATAGTCTGGAGCGCTGCCTTTCCGGGGGGAAGCATGCTTCGACATCGCCGGGTCTTCCTGGCCGCCACCCTGATCGACGCGCTCGGCAGCGGGCTGTGGGTGCCCTTCGCGCTGCTGTTCCTGGTGCACGGCCAGGGCATGGGCCTGCTCGACGCGGGGACGTCGCTGAGCACCGGCGCGCTGCTCGCGCTCGTCAGCGGGCCGGCGACCGGCGCCGCCATGGACCGGTTCGGGCCGCGGGCGCTGCTCGTCGCCGGGAACCTCGTGCGGATCGCGGCCTTCTGCGCCTACCCACTGGTCCACACCAGCTGGCAGGTGATCGTGGTTTCGGTGGTCGCCGGCTTCGGCGACCGGCTGTTCTGGACGTGCAACGCACCGATGGTCGCGCGGCTCACGTCCGGGAGCGAAACGGACCGGATGCTGGCGGCGCAGACGGTGGGGCGCTTCGCCGGCGCGGGGGTCGGGGCGGCGGCGACCGCGGTGCTGCCGACCATCACGAGCCCCTGGGCGTTCCACTTGCTCGCGTACGTGAACGCGGCGAGCTTCGCGGTCGCGGCCGTCCTGATCGGCTCCCTCCCGGAGCTTTCACGTGAAAGCTCCCACCTGGGGCCCGAGCTTTCACGTGAAAGCTCGGGGTGGCGGGCGGTGCTCGGGGACCGGCCGTTCACCGGGTTCTGCGTCACCCACATGGCTTTCACGCTCGCCAGCGCGAGCAAGTTCGCGGTGCTGCCGATCGTCGTGCGCGACCTGCTGCACGGTCCACAGTGGATCGCCGGGACCGCGATCACGCTCGGCACCGTGGTCGTCGTCACCACGCAGCGCCCGATCGTCACGCTGCTGGCCGGCCGCAGCCGGACGACGGTGCTCATCGGCTCCGCCGTCCTCTTCGCGGTTTCCTTCACTCTGCTCGTCCCGTTGGAAATCGTCCCCCTGCCCGTGGCCACCGGGCTGATCCTCCTGACGAGCCTCGGCTTCTCGGTCGCGGAGACGATGTTCGGGCCGACGGGCACCGCCACGGCGGCCGCGGCCGCCCCCCGCGGCGCCGAGGGGCGTGCCAGCTCGGTCTTCCAGCTGTCCTGGGGCCTGCCGGTCGCCCTCGCGCCGGGCCTGCTGGCCGCCCTGCTCAGCGTCGGCAACGCGCTCACGTGGTCCGTACTGGCCCTGACCTGCGCGGGAGCCGTCCCGGCGCTGCTCGTGCTGCGGAGAAAGCTGCCGGACGCGCTGCGCGAGCCGTCACCACCTGTCGCCGGCTGAGTGCAAGGGGTATGTGCCCGGCGTTACACCACAATGGACGGATGCAACCGATCAAGTGAACGTGAGAGTTTCTCCGTCATGACGATCGGCCCTGGTCATCTCCTAGCCGAACAGTTCGCGCCGCGCGAACCGCCACCGGACTCCAGGAGGGGCCATGCACACCGACGCCGTTCACCAGAGCCAGTTCGTGGTGCTGAACGAGAGCACCACGCCCGTCCTCTCACGCCTCTCCTACCACGCGCACGAGCCGTTCGCGGTCACCGTCGCGTTCCGGACCGAGCGCGGCCGGTGGATCGAATGGACCTTCGCGCGTGACCTCCTCGTGGCCGGGCTCGACGAGCCGGCCGGCCTCGGCGACGTCCGGGTCCGCCCGGACCTGTCCGAGGACGAAGACTTCCTCACCCTCGAAATCGAGTCACCGGACGGCTATGCGTCGTTCGAGCTCGAGGTCGAGGACGTCCGGTCGTTCCTCGACGCGTCCTGCGAACTGGTGCCGCTCGGCGAAGAGAGCGCGCACTTCGACGTCGACGGGCTGATCGAGGAGATCAGCAACGTCTGACCCCTGAACCTCCCATTCCCGCGGCGAGGACAAGGGCGGGTTTCGAGTGCGCTGGAGGCACTCGAAACCCGCCCTTCGCTGTTTCGCGGGTCAGCTGGTCTTCAGGGTGGTGCCGGTGCCGGAGAGCGCGCCGGCGATCGGGTAGAAGTAGGTCACGGACGTGTTGCCGCCGGACAGGATGCCCTGCGCCGAGTTGCCGCTGATGAAGCCGCCGCCCGAGTCACCGGCCGCCGAGCGGACGTTGGTCGCGGTCATGCCGTTGACCGTGCCTTCGGCGTAGCGGACGCTCTGGTTCTTGGCGCCGATTGTGCCGCAGGTCCAGCCGGTGGTCGAGCCGGCCTTGCAGACCGAGGTGCCGGTCGCCGCGTTCGACTGCCCGCGCACGGCGGTCCCGTTGTTCATCTGCGCGACGGGGGTCCAGCTGCTGTTGGTCCGGACCGCCGCGTAGTCGACACCCGGGAACCGGTAGGTGATCCAGCTGCCGAGCGCCGCGCCGTTGGACCCGGTCAGCGAGCCGCCGCCGGTGAGCGCGCCACAGTGCCCGGCGGTGACGAAGCCGGTCGTGGTCGAGAACCCGACCGAGCACCGCGACGAGCCGCCGATGTAGTAGGCGTCACCACCGCGGATGTTGGCGTGCAGGGCCGGTTTCGCGGCCGCGTCGAGAATCGTTACCGACGACTTGTCCACACCGGACCGCGTGAGGAACGCGTCGGCGGCGGCGCGCTGCCCCGACAGGACGGAGAGCGTGACGCGGTTGGTGACGGAGTCCACCCCCCAGCCGGTGATCGCGTACGGCGCCGAGCTGTCGAGGGCCGTGAACTTGTCCACAGTGGAGTCGAGCTGGCGGGCGCTGAACTTCACGACCTCCGCCTCGGCCCCGGACGCCTGGATCTTCGCGACCTCGGCGGCGTTCGTCGTCTGGATGTGCGCCTTGCCCGTGGCGGCGTTGTAGGTGGCGCCACCGAACGCGTCGCCGAGCGTCGCGCTGACGGCTTCGGTGACCTTGTTCGCGACGTCCTCGCTCTTCAGCCGCGTCAGCACCTGGTCGTGGGTCAGGCCCAGGTCCCGCTGCATGGCGGGGACGATGTCCGGGTTCAGCAGGTCCTGGCCGGACGCGGGCACGGCGAGCGCGGTGAGCGCGCCGGTCGCCATGACCGCGGTGGCAGCGGCACCGAGAAGTCTCGCGATCTTCATGCTTCTCCCTAGCTGGTTACGCGCGGCTCCGCACCGGCCACGCAGTGGTACTCCCCCGGGTGAGGGTCCCCGCAGTGGGCGTTACGGTGCAATCCGGGCGCCCGGCGAATGGGTATACGCATTCACTCCGGACGAATCCCCTGCTCCAAGCGGTCCCCACCGTGGGTTGTCACCCGGTCGGACAGGTCCTTAAGTAGGGTTTCCGGACACTACTTTCGGTAGCCGACGCTCACCCCTGAACGCGTTAAGCACGACCGGAACGGGCAAAACGCCGAAGTTTCCCCCGCGCCGTGGCCCGGGACCGGTGAATCCCGCGGCAAACCGGTGACAGCCGGTAGGCAGACGTGTGAGGGCGGTGTCGGCCACCTATTCGGTTAATGGTTTACGGACCGATCAACGCTGCTTAGGCTCCCGCGCACAGCCCCCGGTGTGCGTCGAGGAGGTCGTATGTGGTTGACGGCTCCCCGCGCGACCACGGTCTCCGTCCGGTCGGGACCCGCCCGGCTGACCGGCCGGGACACCGAGCTCGACGCCATCGTGGACGTGCTCCGGCGGCGCCCGGCCGCGGTGCTGATCGAGGGTGAGCCCGGCATGGGCCGCACCCGGTTGCTGGCCGAGATCGGGCGCCGCAAGGAGTTCGAAGGCAGCCGGGTGCTCACCGGCGCCTGCCAGCCGCTGCGGGAACCGTTTCCCTACGGACCCGTCCTGGAAGCGCTTCGCGCGGTGGGCGACGAGCCGCTCGGGCCGCTCAGCCCGGTCGCCGGGGTGCTGCGGCCGTTGCTGCCGGAGCTGGCGGAAGCGCTTCCCCCGCGGCCCGAGCCGCTGGCCGACCCGGTCGCCGAGCGCCACCGCGTCTTCCGCGCGGTGCGGGAGCTGCTGCGGGCGTGCGGGCCCGCGCTCGTGCTGATCGACGACCTCCAGTGGGCCGACGAGGACACCCGCGATCTCATGCGGTTCCTCGCCGGCTCGATGCCGCCGGAGCTGGCGGTCGTCGCCACCTACCGGTCCGCCACCGACGTCCGCCCAGGCCCGCTCGGCGCCCCCTTCCGAACCGACCCGGCGGTCCACTCCGCGCGGGTCGCGCTGGGCGCGCTCGACGTCACGGCCGTGCGCCGGCTCGCCGTCGACCTCCTCGACGTGCCGCGGGTCACCGACGAGTTCGCGGCGAAGCTGCACGAGTGCACCGCCGGGATCCCGTTCGTGGTCGAGGAAACCCTCCGAGCGCTGCGGGAAGCGGCCGAGCGGCTGCCGGTCGGGGAAGTGCTCTCCGACCGCCTGCTGGAGAACCTCGAAGTCCCGGTGCTGCTGCGGGAAGCCGTCACCGAACGTCTCGCGACGCTGCCCGAGCCCGCGGTGCGGCTGGCCGGGGCGGCCGCGGTGCTCGGCGTCGGCGCCGAGGCCGCCGTGCTCGGCGAGCTGGCCGGGCTGCCGGACGACGTCCTCCGCACCGCGCTGCTCGCCGCGTTGTCCGGCGGGGTGCTCGGCGAAGTCGGCGACGGCCGGTACGGTTTCCGGCATCCGTTGGCACGCAAGGCCGTCTACGACATGGTGACCGGACCCGAGCGTGCGTTGCTGCACGCGCAGGCGATCCGCGTGCTCGCCGCCCTGCCGTCGCCGCCGCTCACGCTGCTGGCCCGGCACTCGCGCGCAGCCGGCCGCGTCGACCAGTGGCGGCACTACGCCGAAGCCGCCGCCGACGAGGCGATCACCCGCGGCGAGACGTCCCGCGCGATCGACCTCCTGCAGTCGGTGCTGGCCGAACCCGGCCCGGCGCAGGCCGACATCGGGCGGGTCGCCGGCAAGCTGAGCCAGGTCGCGCTGCGCGGCTTCCGCCCGGACGTGCTCGGCACGCTGGAACGTGTCCTCGAAGAGGTGACGCTGCCGGCGTCGGTCCGCGGCTCGATCCGGCTGAGCCTCGGCATGCTCCTGGTCCGGACCATCGGCGGGCTCGGCCGCGGCCGGCTGGAGGTCGAGCGCGCGATCGGCGAGCTGACCGACCGGCCCGACCTCGCCGCCCGCGGGATCACGCTGCTCGCCCAGCCGATCGACGGGCTGACGCCGTTGTCGTGGCACGAAGGCTGGCGCGCTCGCGCAGGTGAGGTCTACGAACGGCTCGACGACCCCGAGCTGCGGCTCGCGCTGACCGCCGACCGCATCGCGGCCGCGTCGCACGTCGGCGACGGCTCGGCGTGGACGGAGTTCGAAGCGCTTTCCGACACCGTCGGCACGGTCGCCGAGCGCGTCCAGCTGGCCCGGCTGTGGTGCAACCTCGCCGACGGGCAGGCCTGGGCCGGCTACCTGGACCGCGCGGAGCGGCTGGTGACCGAAGGCGTCCGGCGCGCGACCGACGCGGGCGCGTTGTACGCGATCGGCCTGATCCAGGGCACCCGCGTCCGGCTGGACTGGGTGCGCGGGCGCTGGTCCGGGCTCGCCGAAGCCGCCGAGCAGCTGCGGGACAGCTATCCGGAGCTCGGCCCGATCGTCATGGAGTCGTCGCTGGTGCTCGGCGGGCTCGCGGCCGTGCGCGGCGAGTTCGCCGCGGCCCAACGGCACCTGACGGCGGCGAGCGTGCACGCGCCGGACCGCGGGCCGATCCCGGTGGTGCTGTCGGCGGCCGGGGTGCTGATCACGGTGCTGCTGGCGACCGACGACGTCGACGGCGCGTGTGCGGTGGCCGACACCGCGGTGGCCGCGGCCGGCCGCAAGGGCGTCTGGATCTGGGGCGCGGCGCTGGTTCCGGCGGCGGCCCAGGCGTACGCGCGGGCCGGGCGCTGGCCGGAGGCGGACAACGTCGTCGAGGCGTTCGCCCGCGGCATCGAGGGCCGGGACGCGCCGGTGGCCACGGCGGCCCTGGTGGCGGGCCGGGCGGTGCTGCTGGAGGCACGCGGCAAGCACCTCGCGGCGGCCGCGCTGTTCGACGAAGCCGCGTCGGGTTACGTGGCACTGCCGATGCCGTACCCGGCGACGGCGATGCGGGAGCGGGCCGCGATGTGCCGGCTCGCCGCGGGCAACCGCGACGCGGTCGAGGAGCTGACAGCGGCGGCCGAGGCGTACGAGCAGCTGGGCGCGACGCGGGATGCGGGACGGTGCCGTCACCAGCTGCGTGAACACGGCGCCTGGGCGCCGTCGCAACGCGGGCGGCGCGGATACGGGAGTGAGCTGTCGCCGCGGGAACGCGAAGTGGCGCGGATGCTCGCGGAGGGCCGGACGAACAGGGAGATCGCGGACGGGCTGTTCCTCTCGCCGCGAACGGTGGAGCAGCACGTGGCGAAGGTGCTGCGGAAGCTCGGCGCGCGCTCGCGAACGGACGTCGCGCGCAAGCTGCCCGGCGAAGTCACCACCGCACCGGCTGGCTAGCCGGCCGAGGGCGTCCTACGTTGGGCCGGTGACTGAAGAGGCACTTCCCGCCTGGCGCCGGCGGACCTCCGGGGAGACGCGCTGGCCCGCCATGGGCGTGGTCGTCGCCACGCTCGTGCTGCAGGTCGTCCTGCCCGACGACATGGCGCTGCACCCGCAGTGGCTGCTGCCCGCCGTCTCCGCGCTGCTCGTGGTCGCGCTGCTGCTGGTCAACCCGGGTCCGATGACGGAGTTCAGCGCGGTCGAGCGGGTGATCTCGCTGCTGCTCGTCGCGGCGGTGACCGCGGTGAACGCCGGGTCCGCCGTCACGCTCGTCTACAGCATCGCGACCGGCTCCATCGGCGACCGCGCCGGGGCCGTGCTGGTCACCGGCGGGATCGTCTACTGGACGAACATCGTCGCGTTCTCCCTCTGGTACTGGGAGTTCGACCGCGGCGGCCCGGGCAAGCGGGCTGCAGGCCGGGCGCAGTACCCCGACCTGCAGTTCCCGCAAATGGCCGACCCGGACCTGGCGCACCAGGACTGGGAACCGTCCTACCTGGACTACCTCTACTTCTCGTTCACGAACGCGGCCGCCTTCAGCCCCACCGACGTCATGCCCCTGCGGATCTGGGCGAAGATGACGATGATGCTGCAGGCGGCCATTTCGCTCATCCTCGCGGTGATGGTCGTCGCCTGGGCGATCAACAACCTGAAGTGACTCAGTGGCGCGCGATCGTGAAGCTCTGGCCGTCCGAGCCGATCGCGCCCGGGATCCACGTGCCGGTGCCGCGGTCGTCGGCGTTCAGGGCGGACGGGCTGGTCGAGGCCAGGTTCGTCCCGTTGAACTTGACGCCGGTGAACTTGATGCCACCCGAAATGGTCGGGTAGGAGTCGGTCGGGGACTCGATGATCGCCTCCGCCGACGCGTGCTTGGACGTCAGCGACTTCGTGGTCGTCTTCGTCCAGCCCTTGGTCGTGTCGGAGAGGTCGAGGCGGTAGGTGTTGGTGGCGGTGCGCGTCACGGTCGCGGTGATGTGGTCACCCGCGCCGACCGAGACGTTGTAGTACACCGGTGCGGCCGGGTACATCTCGTACCAGGCCGAATACACCGGACGCCCGCTGGAGCAGTCCGTCTCGACGCCGGTCTGTTCCACTGTGGACGATCCGTCGCCGTCGATGCCGACCCAGGGCGCGAAGAGGTCGTTGCTCGACCGGCACGTCACGGTCGGTTCGGTCCAGCTCGCCGTCGCCGTCGTGAAGCTGCCGAAGCTGACGTAACCACCCCAGTTGCCGCCGGAGAACTGGTGGCCGTGGAAGTGGGAGCCGTACTCGACCGCGGCGTGCGCCGTGCCCGAGACAGCGAGGCCGGCGGCAGCAGCGGCGACCGCCGTGAGGACGCGGGCAGCACGCGACGCGAGGATTCTGGACATGCGGGGACTCCGTTCACCGATGGGGACCGGGAAAACCGTTCCCCAAGTGTTGGAGTAACGCGAAAAAGAAGGTAGCTACTTTCGCATGGTCTTGTCATTGTCCGAAAAGACCCGTAAAGGCCTCCGCGGGGGAAAGAGGCCTTTACGGGTCGATATCGCTCACCAACCGCCCGGTCAGGTGAGCGGGGTCCGGCTAGCCCTGCTTCGCGGCCGCGTCGACGAATTCCGTCGTGTAGGTCTTCGACAGGTCGATCGAGTCCTTCTTCGGCTGCACGTTCTTCGAGAAGCTCGAAAGCACCTCGAGCGCGTTCTTGGCGCCGCCGGCGTCCATCTTCCCATCGGCGTTGAACATGCCGATGCTGTCCTTGACGGACTTGATGTAGAGCGCCTTGTCACCGCCGCTGTAGGACGCCGGCATCTTCGCCGCGATCTCCTCCGGGCTGTGCTGGCTGATCCACTTCAGCGTGGCCACGAACGCGTTGGCCAGCTTCTGCACGGCGTCCTTGTTCCGGTCCACGAAGTCGCAGCCCATGTAAAGCGACGACGCCGGGTACAGCCCGCCCAGCGCGGCCTTCGTGCCCTCGACCGTCCGCAGGTCGAACAGCACCTTCGCCTTGCCGGTGTTGGTCAGCTGCGCGATGGTCGGGTCGGTCGTCATGCCGCCGTCGATGCCGCCGTTGTCCAGGCTCGCGATGAACGTCTGCCCGGCGCCGACCTTGACCGGCGTGTACTGGTCGGCGCCCACGCCCGCCTTGGCCGCCAGCGCCTTCGTCAGGAAGTCGGTGGACGACCCGAGCGACGTCACGCCCAGCTTCTTGCCCTTGAAGTCGGCCGCGCCCTTGATCTGGCCGGCCTGCGCGGTGCTGACGACCTCGGCTTCACCCGGGATGTTGGCCATCTGCACCACGCTCTTGATGCACTGGTCCTTGGCCTGCAGGTCGATCGTGTGGTCGTAGAACCCGACCACGCCCTGCACCTGGCCGGCCACGAGCGCGGTCTCGGCGTTGGCGCCCGACTGCTCGCTCTGCAGCTCGACGTCGATGCCCTGGGCGGCGAAGT
This sequence comes from Amycolatopsis sp. NPDC104819, assembly GCF_055583145.1. Lineage (NCBI taxonomy): Bacteria > Bacillati > Actinomycetota > Actinomycetes > Pseudonocardiales > Pseudonocardiaceae > Amycolatopsis > Amycolatopsis sp. NPDC104819. The sequence continues at coordinate 44,474 of NZ_JBVJON010000018.1, forward strand.
TCCCCAGCTGCTGGGTGAGCATCGCGGGCAGGTAGATGACCTTTTCCAGGCCCCCAACCATGATCGTGACCTTCGGCTTGCCACCCTCGCCCGTCGCGGCGGTGCGCGAGTCCTGGCAGGCGGTGGTCATCGCCGCCACCACGGTCAGCGCGGCGAACGCGGCGACGCTGCGTCGAATCCTCATCGGTTCGTTCCCTTTCAGATGACGGTCTGGTCGCTGGAGCCGGACATCGACGGCCGCCACCGCAGCAGCCGGTTTTCGAGGTTCCCGATGCCCCACTCGGCGAACAGGGCGACCACGGTGATGATGATCATCGCGGCGTAGATGCCGGCGGAGTCGAAGGTGCCCTGCGCGTTGGAGATGAGGAAGCCGATGCCGGCCTTCGAACCGGCGTACTCACCGACGACCGCGCCGATCAGCGCGAAGCCGAACGCGGTGTGCAGCGACGACAGGATCCACGACGTCGCGCTCGGCAGCACGATCGCCTTGATCACCTGCATCTTGCCCGCGCCGAGGATGCGCGCGTTGTCGATCAGGTTGCGGTCCACCTCGCGGGCGCCGGTGAAGGCGTTGAAGAACACCACGAAGAACACCAGCACAACGACCGTGGCGACCTTCGACGCCAGCCCCAGCCCGAACCAGATCACGAAGAGCGAGGCGAGCACGATGCGCGGCACGGCGTTGGCGGCCTTGATGAACGGCGCCAGCACGTCGGCCAGGTACCGGCTGCGGCCCAGGATCACGCCGAAGATGACACCGGCCACGGCGCCGATGGCGAACCCGACCAGGGCTTCCTCGACGGTGACCCACAGCTGGTACCAGAGGGAGCCGAAGTCGGTCCCGGCGGTGACCCACTCGACCAGCCGTTCCCAGATGCGCGACGGCTTCGAATAGAAGAACGGGTCGATCCAGTAGGTCGCCGTCAGCTCCCAACTGCCGAGCCACGCGATCACCAGCGCCAGCCGCAGCAACCAGGTGTTGCGCTTGCGCCGGGACGTCGCCCGCTTGGCCTTCGTGAGGATGTCCTGCTCGGTTTCCAGCACCGGCAGGGCGGTGGCCGGCGCCGCCGCGGGGGTCTCAAGCGACACGGGACGCTCCCTTCTCGCGGGCCTTGTCGACCTCACTGCGCAGTGATTCCCAGATGTCGGCGTAGAGCTTGCGGAACTCCTCGGTGAGCCGCAGGTCCTCGACCTTCCGCGGCCGCTCCAGGGGAATCTCGAAGACGTCCTTCACGGTGGCCGGCGACGTCGTCAGCACGACGACCTTGTCCGCCAGCGCGATCGCCTCGTCGAGGTCGTGGGTCACGAAGATCACCGCGGCCCCCGAACCCGACCACAGGCGCAGCAGCTCGTCCTGCATCAGCGCGCGGGTCTGCACGTCCAGCGCCGAGAACGGCTCGTCCATCAGCATGATCTTCGGCTTGGTGACAAGCGTCTGGGCCAGCGCGACGCGCTTGCGCATCCCGCCGGAAAGCTGGTGCGGGTAGTACTTCTCGAACCCGGCGAGCCCGACGCGGGCGATCCAGTCGACGGCCTGCGCGCGGGCCTCGGCCTTCGACGCGCCGCGGAAGCGCGGGCCCGAGGCGACGTTGTCCAGCACCGAACGCCACGGCATCACGGCGTCGGTCTGGAACATGTACCCGACACCGTCCGGAATGGACTTCACGTCCTCGCCGTTCACCTGCACCCGCCCGGCGGACGGCGGCTGGAGCCCGGACACGAGGGAGAGCGTCGTCGACTTGCCGCAGCCGGTGGGGCCGACAACGGCGACGAACTCGCCGGGCTGGACGGTCATGGTCAGGTCGCGGACGGCCGTGTGCACGGAACCGGACCCGCTCGGGAACCGTTTCGTGGCTCCGGTGAGTTCGATCAGTGGGGGAACCATGGGGAGGTGACTCCTTCGTCACGTGATAGGGGTCACGCGTTGGGAGAGGACGTTAAGTACGTGTGGCGCGGACGTGAAGCTTGTCGACGTTCTCCGCGCGACCTGCGCGTTCTGAATGTTTTGCTCGTTTAGCGCACGGTCTTGACCTGGGGGTATGTTCCCGGTCATGCCAAAGTGGGCGCTCTTCCCGCGGATGCGGTTCAGCAGGCAGGTGCTGCTGCTGCAGATCGGCGTGGTCGTCCTCGTCGTCGGGCTCGGCGTCGCGCTGGTCAGCGCGCTCCTGTCCCGCACCCTCACCGACCAGTACGGCCAGCGCGCGCTCGCCATCGCGAAGTCCGTCGCGACGGACCCGGTCGTGGTCGCGGACACCGCCGCGAAGATCCCCGGCGGCGCGCTCCAGGAGCGGGCGCTCGCCGTGCGGGACCGGACCGACGCCCTGTTCGTCGTGATCACCGACGACAACAGCATCCGGCTGGCCCACCCGACGCCGAGCAACATCGGCAAGCGGGTCAGCACCTCGGCCGACCAGGCGCTGGCCGGGTTCGACGAGGTCAGCGCCGTGCAGAACGGCACGCTCGGGCTGTCCGTCCGCAGCAAGACCCCGATCTGGACCCCCGACCACACCCGGGTGGTCGGGGAGGTGAGCGTCGGCTTCGACGTGGCGGATCCGACTGGCGCGTTCAACAAGCTCCTGGTGACGACCCTGGCGTTCGCCGGCGGCGCGCTGCTGCTCGGCGCGGGCGCGTCGGCGCTGCTCAACCGCCGGCTGCGGCGCGTCACGCACGGCCTGGAACCGCACGAACTCACCGAACTGCTCTACGAACGCGAAGCCGTGCTGCACGGGATCGGCGAGGGCGTGCTCGCCGTCGACGAGGCGAACCGCGTCTCGGTGCGCAACGAGGAAGCCGAACGCCTGCTCGGCACCGAGCTCCCGATCGGCGCGGCGATGGCCGAGCTCGAACTCTCGCCGCGGGTGCACAAGGCCGTCGCCGAAGGACGACCGGTCGACAACCTCCTGGCGGTGGCCGGAAACCGCGTGCTCGTCATCAACTCGCGCGCGGTGCGGCTCGACGACCGGCCGATCGGCAGCGTGCTGACCTTCCGCGACCGCACCGACCTCGACACGCTCACCCGTGAGCTCGACGGCATCCGCGCGTTGTCCGACGGCCTGCGCGCGCAGCGGCACGAGTTCGCGAACCGGCTGCACACGCTCTACGGGCTGCTGCAGCTGGGTCACCACACCGAAGCCGTCGAATACCTGCAGACGCTGACGGACTCCTCGTCCGCGCGGCCGAGCGAGCTCGGTGACGCCGTCGCCGATCCGTACCTGCAGGCGCTGCTCGTCGCGAAAACCGAGCAGGCGCAGGAAAAGGGCCTCACGCTCAAGCTGGCCGACGACACCTGGGTGCCCTCGGCGGTCACCGACCCGATCGCCGCGAACACCGTCATCGGCAACCTCGTCGACAACGCGCTGCACGCCGCGCGGATGGGCCCGCGGCGGCCGGCGACCGTCGAGATCTCCCTGCTCGCCGAAGGAACGACCCTCCACCTGTCCGTTGTGGACAGTGGGCCCGGCGTGCCGGAGGACCTGCGGCGGAGGTTGTTCGACGAAGGCGTCTCGACGAAGATCGCGCCCGGCCACGGGATCGGGCTGGCCCTGGCCCGGCAGGCCGCTCGCGCCCGCGGCGGCGACGTCTGGCTGGCCGGCCCCGGTGACGGCGAAACCGGCGCCCTGTTCGTCGCGAAACTGCCCGGAATGCTGACGGAGGACGGATGATCCGCACGCTCATCGTGGACGACGACTTCCGGGTCGCCGGAGTGCACGCCGGGTTCGTCGAGGAGGTGGACGGCTTCGCGGTGGTCGGCACCGCGCACACCGCCGCCGAGGCCCGCGCGCGTGTCCGCGAGCTCTCGCCGGACCTGGTGCTGCTCGACGTCTACCTGCCCGACGAGTCCGGCCTCGTGGTGCTGCCGGAGCTGCAGACCGACACGATCGTGCTGTCCGCGGCGACCGACAGCGCGTCGGTGGCCGCGGCGATCCGGGCCGGCGCGCTGAACTACCTGATCAAGCCGTTCACCACCCGCCAGCTCGCGGAGCGGCTGACGTCGTACGCACGCTTCCGCGGCCTGCTCACGGCCGAGCGCCCGATGGCCCAGGACGACGTCGACCGCGCGTACCGGGTGCTGCACGACCAGGACCGCACGTCCGCGCCGAAGGGCCAGTCGACGGCGACGTCCCGGCTGGTCTCGGAGCAGCTGCGGCGGGCCGGCCGCCCGCTGTCGGCGGCCGAGGTCGCCGGCGAGCTCGGCATGGCCCGCGCGACGGCCCAGCGGTACCTGACGGCGCTGGCGGAGTCCGGGACCGTCCAGATGCGGCTGCGCTACGGCGCCACCGGGCGCCCCGAGCACGAGTACCGCTGGAGCGGCGCCTGAGGGCGGCGACCCGGGAATCCGGGCCGCCGCCGGGAAACCGCGTCAGACCGGAGCGGTTACGCACGGGTAGCCGGGCGCGTCCCTCCCGTCGACTTCGAAGGCGCCGCCGCAGAACTGCGTGCCCGGGTCGTAGTCGACGCCGGGGTACGGGATGAAGCCCGCCGCGTAACCGGGGCTCTTCGCGCCGTAGTTCCGCGCCGATCCCCCGGGCGTCTTGATGTCCAGGTAGAACTGGCCCATCTTCCGCACGTCGTCGTTGGCCAGCACCTCGACGTGGGTGATGTGGTTGCCGGTCCCGTTGACGATGATGCAGATGTCGTGGTTGCAGCCGTCGTTGTCCTTGAGCCGAGCGGACGGCTCTTCGGCGCCGGCCGCCGTCGTGGCGGTCAGCAAGGCCACGGCGGCCAGTGTCACGCCCAGCGCGGCGCGAACGGTGAAACGCTTGCTCATCACGGCGTCCCCACTCAGGCCGGCAGGAGCTGGACGTCGACGATGGCCGCGGCGCCCGCGGGGATCGTCACCGTCTGGTGCGGTCCGGCGATGGCCGGGTCGTCCACCCCTTCGAAGGACACGACGATCGTGTACGAGCCGCCCCAGATCGCCTGCGGGCGGTAGAGGTGCCCGGTCCAGGACGGGCCGGTGCCGGAAAAGCACGTCGTCACCTCGGAAGCCATGACCGAGGCCTGCACGTTGCTGTCGGTGCAGGGCACGTTGACGGTGTTGGCGGCGGCCACCCCGGTGGCGGTCGTCGTCACCACGGCCACGACGGCGGCGACCACGGCGGTGCGGCGGAAAAGGGCGCGATTGTTCATCCTTGCTTCCTCCCCTGTCAGCAAGTCGACGACCGGGCCGTGTGCCGCAGCCATCGGACAACCGAAGGTAACAAGATGATCGACTAGTTGGCAACCCACGAACAAAATGGGAAATTGGTTTTTCAGCGTCGAGCCGTGGTCGTCGTCTCGGAGCGGTACTGGTACTGCTCAATCATGCTTTCGGCGACGTTCACCCAGGCCTGCACCGGGTTGGTCGTCGACGGCGACGGCGGCGGTGACGGCAGGTCCGCGCGCGCCTCGGCGTCCGCCGAGGACTTCTTCTTCGGCTGCGGTTTCGCCTGCGCCTGAACGTTCTTCGGCGCCGGCTTCGCGGGCACCGCCACGTACACGGTGGTCGGCGGCGGGGTGACCGCCGGCGCCTGAGGAGCCTGCGGCGCTGGCGCTTCGGCGACGGCCGGGCGGGGGTCCAGCTGGGCGACGTCGTCGGCCGGCGGCGTGCCGAACAGCCCGCCGGAGAGCATTCCGCCGCCCAGCCAACCGACGGCGACGAGCAGCACGGCGGCGCCGCTGCCGAGCCAGGTGCGGGCGCGGCGCCGGATCACCACCGACTTGGGCCGCAGGTCCTGGTCGCACACCGGCGGCCGCGTGTAGATCGGCTCGGCTGCCGGCTCGTCGTCGGTGCGGCGGCGCCGGGGCAGGCTCGCCGCGATGATGCCGGTGCGATCCAGCAGCTCCACCGCGGTGTCGCCGGACGGACGGGTCGCACTGCGCTGTGCGGTGCGAAGCATCGGGGACCTCCGGTACGGGGCTCGTGGACCCCACGCATTCTGGACCATTTCGGACGGGCCTGTCCGAAACGCAACTCCATCGGGTGAAGCTTATTCCGGTGCGGACACCCTGAAAGTCGTAGTCCGAATGCGATTCAGCTTTCCGTCTTCCGGATCCCCATGCGCGCGAGCATCGCCAGCGGCCGCTGGTAGGCCGAGCCGAGCACGCGCGGGATGGCGTCGACGACGTAGGCGTCCGGCCCGATGAGGATCCGCGCCGACTTCCGCTCGATCCCGCGCAGGATCGTTTGCGCCGCCTTCTCCGGCGTCGTCTTCGCGATCCGATCGAAGCCCTGTGCGGCCTTCTCCTGGTCGCCGGAACCACCTCGCGAGTTGCGCACGATGTTGGTTTTGATCCCACCGGGATGCACGCAGCTGACGCCCACCGGGTGCCGCGCGATCAGCATTTCTTCGCGCAGAGCCTCGGTGAATCCCCGCACCGCGAACTTCGCCGCGTTGTACGCGCTCTGCGTCGGTACGCCGACGAAGCCGAAGATGCTGGAAATGTTCACGACATGCCCGTCGCCGGACGCGATCAAGTGCGGCAAGAACGCCTTTGTGCCGTTCACGACACCGCCGAGGTTGATGCCCATCAGCCAGTCGTAGTCCTCGAAAGTCATCTCCTCGACGGTGGCGCCGAGCGCGACACCCGCGTTGTTCACGACGACGTCGACCCCGCCGAACTCGCCCGCGACCTCCTCGGCGTGCGCGAGCACGGCGGCGCGGTCGGCGACGTCCAGGGTGTACGCGCGAGCCTTGTCCCCGGCCAGCTTCGCCGTCTCCTCCGCGTTCGCGGCGTTGACATCGGAGAGCGCTACCCGTGCCCCGCGGCGCGCGAACTCCAGAGCCAGCGCCCGGCCGATCCCCGAGCCCGCTCCGGTGATCACCACGACCTTGTCCGAGAACTGCTTCATCGGCCCTCCCTGAGGTGTTACGGATGGTAGCGCCTGTGAACTTGCTGTGGGTGTGCTGATCGTCTCGCCCCGGCACCTTAGAGTGATGGCGGTCGAGTGACGAGGAGGCGATGCACGTGCGGCGGCCCGCCGTTCTGCTCACCGTCGCCGCGGTCCTGCTGCTCGGGGCGGCGTTCGTCGTGGCCTTCGCCGGCCGGCCGCCGGAACCCGCGGACGCCCCGGCCGTCGAGGCCGCTCCGGTGGCGGCGCCGGACCTGCCCACGGCGTCCAGCGCCGCGGTCGGCGCGCTCTTCATCGAGGGCTCGCACTACTGCACCGCCAGCGTGGTGCACAGCCAGCAGGGTGACGTCCTGCTGACCGCCGCCCACTGCATCCACGACGGCGAAGGCGGCGGGTACCTCACCGGCGTCACGTTCGCGCCGGGCTACCACGACGGTGTCGCGCCCTTCGGCTACTGGGCGGTGGCCGACGAGCTGGTCGCGCCCGGCTGGGCCGCGTCGTCGGACCAGGACCTCGACGTCGGCTTCGCCACCGCGCACCAGGCGGGCGCCACGAAGACCCTGGAGAGCCTGGTCGGCGCGAACACCCTGGCCACCGGCGGCGAGTTCGAGCAGGCCATCACCCTCACCGGCTACCCGGACGACTCCGAGACGCCGGCCGTCTGCCAGAACACGACCAGCCGCCAGGACACCTACCAGCTGAAAGTGGACTGCGTCGGCTTCCCGACCGGCACCAGCGGCGGCCCCTGGGTCACCGCGCCCGACCCGCAGACCCGCCTCGGCAAGGTCATCGGCGTCATCGGCGGGTTCGAGTACGGCGGCGACGACCCCGACACGTCCTACTCCAGCTACTTCGACACGGACGTCCAGGCCCTCTACCGGCAGACGACCGCCCGGGCATGATGCGCGTATGAGTGATCCCGTCGACGTACCCATCACCGGCGAGCCGATCCGGCTCGGCCAGTTCCTCAAGCTGGCCGGCCTCGCCGAAGACGGCTCCCACGCGAAGGACCTGATCGACGCCGAAGAGGTCCTGGTCAACGGTGAGGTCGAGACCCGCCGCGGCCGCCAGCTGTCCGACGGCGACGTGGTGGCGGTGGGCCCCGACCGCGGCAAGGTCGTCCTAGTCCGCTAGCCGACGCTGGTCAGCGGCGGCAGGCCGATCGACGCGGCCAGCGCGTCGAGCTCGCGGCGCACCGGCCCCGCCAGCGGCACGCCCAGCGCCCGGCACTGCTCGAGGTGCTGGGCCTCCCGCCAGCCGGGGTAGCGGATCGGCGCCCCGCCCTCCCAGCCGAGCATGCTGCCGAACAGGGCGCTGGCCGCGCGGTAGAAGCCGTCCGCGCTGCGCAACGTCGTCGGCGCGATCGCCAGCACCAGCAGGCCGGTGTCGTGCTCGTGGTCGGCGACACCCGAGAGCACCCCGGCGAGGACCTCGACGAGCAGCGTCAACCCGGCGCCTTCGGAGCCGGACCGGTCCATGTCGAAGACGAACTCGGGGTACGCGCCGCCCGGGGCCGCCATGCCCAGCGGGTTCATCGGCTGGCCGGGCTCCCCGCCCGCGGCGAGCACCAGCCCGATCATCGCGTGCGGCAGGGCGCGCGCGGCGTGGTGGCCGGCCCGGCCGAACGGCCCGATCCCGCGCAGCGAAACGAGCCCGACGCCGAAGCGCCCGGCCCGCGTCACGGCCCGGTCCATCGCGTCGCCGACGGCCCAGAGCCCCGGCGCGCGGCGGTAGTCGATCAGCGCGGCGGCCCCGCGGTCGGCGATCATCAACGGCTCGGCGTGCGGCACGACGAGCCCGTTTTCCAGCAACGGCAGGTGGACGCGGGTCAGGTCGGCGACCCCGGTCTCCGGCGACCCGGTGAGATCGCCGTGGCAGAGCGCTTCGGCCGCGATGCGGGCCCGCGCCTCGGGGAAGCCGTGGGCGGCGAAGACGTGTGCCACGAGGGTGACCAGCTCGTCGGCCCGCACGCGGGGCCACGCCTGTTCCGGGATCGGGGTTTCGGGCGGTGCTTCTTCGAGGATGCCGGGTTCGGGACGGGCGAAGCGGAAGGGACGCGGTCTGAGAGGCACTTCCCCGACACTGCCCAACCGCGGGATCCGGCGTCAACGAGGTGGGGCCCGGCCTACCCGACCGTGTGATCGAAGCGTCCGGAGCGTCGTACCCTGGGCGGCATGTGCCGAAACATCACCACCCTCCGGGGGCTCCAGCCAGCCGCGACGGGCGAGGAGATCGAGGCCGCGGCCCGCCAGTACGTCCGCAAGGTGACCGGCGTCCAGTCGCTCTCGGACGCCACGCGCGAGCCGTTCGAAGCCGCGGTCGCCGAGATCACGGAAATCACCGCGCGGCTGCTCGAGCAGCTGCCCGAACGCCGTCAGCCGCCGGCCACCGTGCCGCCGCTGCGCCGGCCCGAGGTGCAGGCCCGGATCGCCGCGAAAGCCCTGCGCCAGGCCTGATCGGCCGAAACTGTCGGTCCCGGTCGATACGCTGGCCCCATGAGCGGACAGGCTTTGGTGCTGGGCGGCGGCGGGGTCGCCGGGATCGCGTGGACGACGGGGTTGCTGGCCGGGCTGGCCGGCCACGGCCAGGACCTCACGGGGGCGGACCTGCTCGTCGGGACGTCGGCCGGGGCGGCGGTCGCGGCGCAGGTGACCAGCGGCGTCTCCCTCGACGAGCTCCTCGCCCGCCAGACCGACCCGGCGCGCCAGGCGCCGGAGATCCCGGCCGACATCGACTTCGAGAAGTTCGCCGCGGACTTCGGGAGCGCGTTCGCCGGAGCCGGCTCGCCGGCCGACGTGCGCCGAGCGGTGGGCAAGCTCGCGCTGACGGCCGAAACGGTGTCGGAAGCGGACCGCCGCGCGGTGATCGAGGCGCGCCTGCCGGCGCACGACTGGCCGGAGCAGCGCCTGGTGATCGTGGCGGTGGACGCGGAAACCGGCGAGCCGCGGCAGTTCGACCGCGCATCGGGGGCGACCCTGGTCGACGCGGTGGCGGCGAGCTGCGCGGTCCCGGGTGTCTGGCCGGCGGTCACGATCGAGGGCCGCCGCTACGTCGACGGCGGCGTCCGCTCAGCGGAGAACGCGGACTACGCGACGGGCTTCACGCGCGTCACGGTCGTCTCGCCGCTCGGGCTGGAATCCGCGTTGCCGAGGGAGAAACCGCTCCCGGCGGTCCTCGACGAGCTGCGCGCGAAGGGCGCCGAGGTCGCACTGGTCACCCCGGACGAGGCGTCGGTGGCGGCGTTCGGCGCGAATCCCCTGGACCCGTCGACCCGGACCCCGGCCGCCGAGGCCGGCCACGCCCAGGGCGCGGCGCTCACGCTCAGCTGGAGCTAGCCCGCATCCGGCGCAGCGTCACGGCGAACCCGATGCCGCTGACGGGCAGCAGCACCCCGCCGAGCACCAGCCAGGTGAGCGGCGAGATCCCGTCGTCGGGGTCCGCTGGTTCACCGAGAACACTCTGGTCACCACCCGCCCGTCGGGGCGGGTGCAGGCCACGGTCAGCCGGTGGTTACCGGGCCAGGTTGCCGAGCCGCAGTCCGCGATCCGGTTCGTCCCCCATGCGTGAAGCACGTCCCAGGCCGGGCCCAGGTTGCCCCGCGACCCGTCGGCTACGCTCGGGGGGCGAGGTAGCGTGTCCGAGCGGCCGAAGGAACATGTCTTGAAAACATGCGAGGGGGCAACCTCTCCGTGGGTTCGAATCCCACCGCTACCGCTTCGAACCCCGGGCGCGCGCTAGCCGCGCCCGGGTTCAGCTCTCCACCTCCGACAGGTGGTCCAGCACCCGCCCGAACGCCGCGGCGATCGTCGCCTGTTCGGCGGGGCTCAGCAGGTCGATCAGGTGCTCGCGCACCCCTTCCAGGTGGGTCGGCGCCGCCGTCTGCAGGAGGGCCTTGCCTTCCTCCGCCAGCTCCGTGATGACGCCGCGCTTGTCCTCCGGGTCGCGGACACGCCGGACGAGCCCCGCGTCCTCGAGGCGGCCGACCTGGTGGGACAGCCGGCTCTTCGTCGAGCCCATCAGCACCGCCAGCTCCGACATCCGCATCCGCTGCCCGGGCTGGAACTCCAGGCAGACGAGCACCTCGTAGTCGGTCAGCGACACCGCGTGCCGGTCGGCCAGCTCGCGGTGCAGCCGCTGGCGCAGCCGGAGGGTGGCGACGATGTAGGAGCGCCAAGCCGCCATCTCGGCTTCGTTCAACCAACGCACAGGCCGCTCCTCGGTCATAAGGCAGCCTAGAACGGTGATCAAGGGACCGCGCGGTCCGAGTCCGAACTGCGTGCCGGTAAAAATGCCGTCGCAACATCGCCCGAAGGTGGGATTACGAAAAGGTTGAGACTCGGCCGGAAAAGGCGCATTCTGCTTGTGGCGGAAGGTCGGCCAGGGTATGCGGCTCGGCAACGGTGACGTGCCGGCCCGGCCCCCCGCCGGGAGAGGTCAGGTGGTTGCGTGGCGGGTGATCCTCGCGGTTGACCGCCGGCTGTGACCCCGCGACCGGAACGGCATCTGAACGGGCCGGGCGCGACTGTGAACAGCCTCTACGCGCGGGCTTCCATGCGATCACGCATCTCGGCGTCGATCGGGCCTGGATCCGGTCGCGGCCTCGGCAGCCGTGACCACAGCGCCTGAACGCCGGCCCGATCGCGGCCAACCGCTCGACCAAATACATAACCTCGGTACCGGGCCCGGGTTGCGGCCGTCAGCGCGACGGCGGCGGCCCGGGCCCGCGCCGTTGGTCGGCTCGGTCCCGGACCGCACAGTACGATCTGCGCGTGAGGTTCGACGATGACGCCGGCCTGGACGCTTCCGAAGTCCAGGACCTGCGCGGTAGCGGCGGTGGTGGCGGCGGGATCGGCGGCCGCGTGGCGCTCGGCGGTGGTGGGCTCGGGATCGTGGGCCTCATCATCTACTTCGTGTTTTCCCAGCTCGGCGGGGTGAGCCTCGGCGGGGGCAGCGGCAGCGGCCTGAGCGGCGGGCTCGGCAGCGTCGGCTCCGGCCAGCAGGTCGACAACACCAAGCTGTCCAGCGAGTGCAAGACGGGCGCGGACGCGAACAAGAACCACGACTGCGCGATCGTCGCGATCGTCAACTCGGTGCAGGACTACTGGACGCAGCAGTTCGCGCGCTCCGGCTCGACGTACCAGAAGGCGCCGACGAAGTTCTTCAACGGCGGCGTCCGCACCGGCTGCGGCAGCGCCACTTCGGACACCGGGCCCTTCTACTGCCCGGCCGACTCCGACGTCTACATCGACCTGTCGTTCTTCGACGAGCTGAAGACCCGCTTCGGCGCGCAGGGCGGCCTCTTCACCGAGGCGTACGTGCTGGCCCACGAGTACGGCCACCACGTGCAGAACCTGCTCGGCACGTCGAAGAAGGGCACCGGCACCGGCCCGACGTCCGGCTCGGTGCGCCTGGAGCTGCAGGCCGACTGCTACGCCGGCGTCTGGGCCAACCACGCCTCGACGACGCCGACCGAGAGCGGCAAGCCGCTGATCACCGACGTCACCCAGGACGACGTCGCGTCGGCGCTGGACACCGCGTCCCGCATCGGCGACGACTACATCCAGGAGAAGCTCGGCGGCGGCCAGGTCGACCGCTCGAAGTTCACCCACGGCACGTCCGCCCAGCGCAAGAAGTGGTTCACCACCGGCTTCCAGACCGGCGACCCCGCGCGCTGCGACACCTTCGGCACCAGCAACCTGGGCTGAGACACCACGAAGGGGCCGTCCCACGCGTGGGACGGCCCCTTCTGTGTGTGGTCAGGCGGTCAGCGCGTGCGGGTCGCCGGCGACGGCGCGAGCGGAGAAGTTCCGCTGCGCACCGCGTTCGGCGGCCTTCTGCTTGGCCGTCTTGGACTTGCCCGGCTTGACGCCGTTGACGCTCTCGGTGCTCGTCGCGTAGACGCCGAGGGCCCACGCGACACCGTCGGCGTTGCGGTCCAGCGCGACGCGGTCGATGTTGCCGAGGTTGTCACAGGCCTGGTGGTAACACGGGTCGAACGCGATGCCGGCCGTGCCGCCCCACTTCGCCGCCTGCGCCGGGGTCTTCAGGACCTCCGCGCCGGTGTCGAGACCGCCGGCCGGGATGCCCATCGCGATGAATTCGCCGTAGTCCGAACGGCCGGTGAAGTCGGTGCCCTCCAGGGACACGCCCCGCGCGGACTGCATGAAGTCGACGAAGGTCTTCTCGATCTGCGCCGAGCCGTACGGGCCCGCACCGGCGCCGACACCGTCGGAGTTGTCGCCGTCGTAGGCGAAGTACCCGGCGTTCGGCGAGCCGATCATGTCGAAGTTCAGGTACAGCGCGATGTCGAGCTGCTGCTCGAAGCTGAGCTGGTCGACGTAGTAGGTCGAGCCGATCAGGCCGAACTCCTCGGCGCTCCAGAAGCCGAAGCGGACGCCGTTGTTGACCTTCGGGCTGCTCCCCAGCTGCAGCGCCGTCTCGAGCAGGGTCGCCGAGCCGGAGCCGTTGTCGTTGATGCCCGGGCCGGCCGGGACGCTGTCGAGGTGCGACCCCAGCATCACGACGTTGTCCTTGCGGCCGGTCTTGGTCTCGGCGATGACGTTGTAGCTGGTCCGCGCCTCCTGGAAGGCCCGCAGCTCCAGCGTCACGGACTGGCCGCCCAGCGTCGCGAGCTGCGCGCCCGCGGCCGCGGTCACGCCGCCGGTCGGGATCTTCGCGTCGGCCGGGTCCCCCAGGGTCCCGTTCAGGTCGCCGTCGGTGTTGTTGTAGACGATGGCGCCGATCGCGCCCGCGGCCGCGGCCGTCGCCTGCTTCTGGGCGAACGGGCAGCCGCCGCGCTTGATCAGCGCGATCTTGCCGGCGACGTCGGCGGTGTAGTCGGTGGCCTCGCAGCCGCTGGTGTCGTCGACCGCGACGACCGAGAGCGGCGCGGTGATGCCGCCGACCGGGGTCGACGGGGTGTACTCCATCGCGATGATCGGCACGTTCGCGCCGCCCGCGGTGAGCTTCTCGGCCAGGGTCTCCGCGTAGGTGAACGGGAACTCCTGGCGGGTCACCTGGAAGCCGGCCGCCTCGAGCTTGGTGGCGATGTACTCCGCGGACTTCTTGTGGCCGTCGGTGCTGGCCGCCCGCGTGCCGCCGTTGGTGTCGGCGATCCGCTGCAGGGCGATGAGGTGCCGGTTGACGCCGTTGACATCGACCTTCTTGACGAGCTGCTTGGCGAGGGCGGGGCCGTCGGGGACCGTGTTCGCGGCGGCGGCCGGGGTGAGGCCGAGCACCAGCGTCGCTCCGGCGGCCAGGGCCACCGGAGGGAGGAATCTCTTTCTGAAGAGTGACATGGTTGCTCACCTTTGTTCCGAATGAGTAGTACGTCAATGCGTCATTCGGCGGGAACTTCGGTCGCCGGGATACAGTCGACACATGTACGCGATCACCATCCGTGACCCAGGTGACCCGGACGTTCTCGAGTGGACGGAGGTCGCGGACCCGCGTCCCGGCCCCGGTGAAGTCCTGCTGGACGTGGCCGCGAGCGCCGTGAACCGCGCCGACCTCCTGCAACGCAAGGGCCAGTACCCGCCGCCGCCCGGCGCCAGCGAAACGATCGGCCTCGAGTGCTCCGGCACGGTCGCCGAGCTCGGCGACGGCGTCGAAGGCTGGTCCGTCGGCGACGAGGTCTGCGCGCTGCTCGCCGGCGGCGGTTACGCGCAGAAGGTCGTCGTCCCGGCCGGGCAGCTGCTGCCGGTGCCCGGCGAGATCGACCTGATCACCGCGGCCGGGCTGCCGGAGGTGGCCTGCACGGTCTGGTCGAACGTCGTGATGCACGCGAACCTCGCCGAGGGCGAGACGTTCCTGATCCACGGCGGCGCCGGCGGCATCGGCACCCACGCGATCCAGGTCGGCAAGGCGCTCGGCGCGACCGTCGCGGTCACCGCGGGCTCGGCGGAGCGGCTCGAAAGCTGCCGCCAGCTCGGCGCCGACCTCACGATCAACTACAAGGAAGAGGACTTCGTCGAGGTGCTCCGCAAGGAGACCGGCGGCGCGGACGTCATCCTCGACAACATGGGCGCGTCCTATCTCGCCCGCAACGTCGACGCGCTGCGGCAGGACGGGCGGCTCGTGATCATCGGCATGCAGGGCGGGGTCAAGGGCGAGCTGAACGTCGGCGCGCTGCTCGGGAAGCGGGCCGAGGTGTTCGCCGCGGGCCTGCGCTTCCGGCCGCTGGAGCAGAAGGCGGCGATCGTCACCGACGTCCGTGAACGCCTGTGGCCGCTGGTTTCCGAGGGGCTCGTCAAGCCGATCATCGGCCAGGTCGTCCCGATGGCCGAGGCCTCGACCGCACACCGCGCCCTCGAAGAAGGCAGCGTGTTCGGGAAGATCCTGCTGACGGCGAAGTCTTAACGGAGCTCTTCGAGGACGCGCACGAGCTGGTTGATCTCGAAGACGTTGGAGTAGTGGGCGAGCCCGATCCGCACGGCGCCGCCCACTTCTCCGACACCGAGTGACGCGAAGACGCCGGCCGCCCCGTCGTCGGCGAAGGCGCACAACCCCTGCGAAGCCAGGTATTCGGCGACTTCCGGCGCTTTTTTGCCCGCGACGGCGAACGCGAGCGCGGGGATCCGGCGCATCGCGTTGCCGATGACCATGATGTGCCGCAACGACAGCAGTTCCGTCGACAGCTGCGCGAGCAGGCCCGCGTGGTACGACTTCGCCGAGCCGAGCGAGGTGACCAGGCGCTCGCGGCGCGACCCGGACGCGGCGTCGTCGAGGCCCGCGAGGTAGTCGATCGACGCGATCAGGCCGGCCAGCAGCGGGTAGGCGTGCGGGCCCAGCTCGAGCCGGGCCGCCCCGCGCGCGGCGGGGTCGAGCGAGACGGACGAGATGCGTTCGATCAGCTCGGGGTCGCGGAACACCAGCGCCCCGACCGAAGGCCCGCCCCAGGCCTGCGCGGACACGACCATGACGTCGGCACCGAGCGCGTTGATGTCCAACGGCAGGAAGGGCGCGGCGTACGTCGCGTCGACGACCACGAGCGCGCCGACGCGCTTGGCGAACTCGATGATCGTCGAGACGTCCGGCCGGGTGCCGACGGACCCGGACGCGAGCGTGACCGCCACGGCCTTGGTGCGCGCCGAGACGAGCTGCTCGTACTGCCACGCGGGCAGCTCGCAGGTCTCGATGTCGATCTCGCCCCACCGCACGACCGCGCCGACCCGCTTGGCGGCGCGCTGCCACGGCGCGAGGTTGGCTTGTTCGTCGAGCCGGGAGACGACGACTTCGTCGCCGATCGTCCAGCGCTCGGCGAGCGCGTCACAGAGCCGGCGCAGCATCACCGGCGCGCTCGGCCCGAGCACAACGGCGGCCGGGTCGGCCCCGACCAGGTCGGCCACGGCCCGGCGGGCCGCGGTCACGATGCTTTCCGCGCGCTGTGAGGCCGGAAACGCTCCGCCCGGCCCGGACACCGGGGCGCGCATCGCCGTGGAAACGGCCGAAGCGACCTGTTCCGGGACCAGCATTCCGGCGGCGCCGTCGAAGTGAATCCAGCCGTCACCCAGCGCGGGAAAGAGCCCACGGATACGAGCGACGTCGAACGCCATGGGGACACCGTACGGACGTGCGGTTTCGCCGTGCGTCCGGGGTTGGGTGGAGAGCCACCGGAACCCCGGATAGCCGCTACGCTCGGAGACGGACAACCCGCGGGCGTCGCGGAGCGTGGTGAACACAGGCCAGGATGGAGCACATGACCGAGCCGAACTTCCGGAAGTCGGGCACAGCGGGTGACGCCGGCCACGAATCTTCACCCCACGTGGTGGTAGTAGGACCGGACGGCGAACCGCTTGAGGGCGCGGAGCACGCCGAGGCGGTCGGCGACCTCATCGAAGAGCCGGCCAAGGTGATGCGGATCGGCACGATGATCAAGCAGCTCCTGGAGGAGGTCCGCGCGGCCCCGCTCGACGACGCGTCCCGCAACCGCGTCCGCGAGATCCACCAGACATCGGTGAAGGAGCTGGCGGCTTCGCTGGCGCCGGAGCTGCAGGACGAGCTGGAGCGGCTGGTCCACCCGTTCACCGACGACTCAACGCCGTCGGATGCGGAGCTGCGGATCGCGCAGGCGCAGTTGGTCGGGTGGCTGGAGGGGTTGTTCAGCGGGATCCAGACGGCGCTGTTCGCCCAGCAGATGGCGGCTCGGGTGCAGTTGGAGCAGATGCGGCGGGGGTTGCCTGCTGGGCCTTCGGCTGGGCCGGGTGGGGTTGAGGGGCATGGGCCTGGGATCTCGGGGACTGGGCAGTATCTCTGACGGTTGGCTGTGGGGGCCTTCTTTCTGGTTTGGGCCGGGGAGGGGGCCTTCGTGGCGTTTGGAGGGGTTGGGCTTCGGCCTTCGGCTGGGGACTCCGGATGCGGGCGGCCTTGGCTTTCGATCTGGGATTCCCGGCGGAGGTTTCCCGGTGCGCCTTCTGGCCGCGGGCTGCTCCCACGTGGAAGTTGTCCACAGACCAAGGGGGATGTGGACAACTGCTGTGGACAACTCGCTTTTCAGCGGTTTTGTCCGAGGGCGCCAGTAGACTGGACCAGGGGACGCCCCCCAAGGGAAGGGCGGGGGCCGCTGTCGGGGTCCTGGCCCTGGGGGCCGCAGGAGGTGCGCCGCCGGAGCGTCGTAAATGGCCCCTTCATGTCGCTGGACGCGATGAATGAGTCACCCACGACGTCGCGTCGAGCCGCGGAGGGCCGGCAGAGCCGAGCCAGCCCCGCGAACTCGGCGTTGCCGGAACCCGCCCGGAGAGGGCGGGGGCGCCGCGGGGGTCGCAGGCCGAAGAGCCAGGCCTGCCCCCGCAGACTCTAGCCCCCCCAGAGAAGGCCGGGCCCCACAACCTCAAGAGCGCAAGCCGCCGAAGAACTCGCGGATGTCGCCGATCAAAGCGTCCGGCTCCTCCAAAGCCGCGAAATGGCCGCCGCTCGGAAACTCCGTCCAGCGGACGATCTTGTCCGTTCGCTCCGCCAGTTGCCGGATCGGCAGGCCGATGTCGTCCGGGAACACCGTCACCGCCGTCGGGACCTCGTTCGCCGGGGGCGGGGCTCCCCAGCCTCCCGTCAGGGCCGCGTACAGGCGCGCCGAAGAGTTCGCCGTCTCCGTAAACCAATAGATCGACACGTCCGCCAAAAGATCGTCGCGGTCGATCAGGTCGGCCTTGGTGTTCGAGAACGAGCGGAACTTCTCCGCGATCCAGGCCAGCTGGCCCGCCGGGGAGTCGTGCAGGCCGTACGCAAGCGTTTGCGGCTTGGTCGCCTGGATCATCGCGTAGCCCGTTCCGGACGCCGCGAACACCTGGCTCTTCTCCAGGGAACGGCGGCCGAGCTCCTGGTCCGGCAGGCCGGACAGGTCCGCCTGCGTCCGGGCCACCGCCGAGGCCAGCATCGTCACGTGGATCCCCAGCAGCCGCGTCGGGAACTGGACCGCCAGTTCGCGGGAGATGATCGCGCCCCAGTCGCCGCCGTGGGCTCCGAAACGGTCGTAGCCCAGGCTTGTCATCAGTGTCGCGAATGCCCTCGCCACGCGGTCCGGGCCCCAGTCCGGGGTCGGGGTCGGGCCCGAGAAGCCGTAGCCCGGGATCGACGGCACCACCACCGTCAACGCCGATGCCGGGGCGCCGCCGTAGGCGCGCGGGTCCGTCAGGGGGCCGATCACGTCGAGGAACTCCACCACCGAGCCCGGCCAGCCGTGCGTCAGCAGCACCGGCGTCGCGTCCGGCTCCGGGGACACCACGTGCAGGAAGTGGACGTTCGTGCCGTCGATCGTCGTCGTGAACTGCGGGAACGCGTTGAGCCGCTCCTCCTGCGCGCGCCAGTCGAAGCCCGTGCGCCAGTACTCCGCCAGCTCACGCACGTAGTCCACCGGCGCCCCGAGCCGCCAGCCCGCCTCGGCCGGCTGGTCGGGCCAGCGGGTGTTCGCCAGGCGGGCGCGGAGGTCGTCGAGCTGGGTCTGCGGGACGTTGATGCGGAACGGGGTGATCGTCATGCCTCAACGATAGGAAACACCGCGGACAGATCCGGTCCTCGATTCGACGGAATCCAGCACCCGGTCCACACCGAGGCCATCCACTGTGGACGACGCCGCCGTCGACAGCCGCCCGCGAAGCGCCGCGTCGGACAACAACGACCTCAGCACCGCCGTCACCGAAGGCAGCCGCTCGGCCAAGGTCTCCGCGGGGCCGAGCCCCTCCGCCAGGCCGAGTTCCAGAGCGGCCCGATAACCCGGCTCCTGATTGTCCACCAGCCGCACCGCCGCCGTCGGGACGCCGAGGCAGCACAGCTCCACGAACGTCACGCCCGCCGCGCTCACCGCGACGTCCGTCGTCGCGAACAGCTCCAACAGCGCCGGGCTCGGCGCCGCGACCCGGATCGACTGGTCCGCACGCAGGTCGGGCACCACCGGCTCGCCGCGTACCAGCACGTCCGCCGCGAACGGCAGTTCCGTGTCGCGAAGCGCGCGAAGCAGCAACTCGACCGTCGCCGTCCACTGGGCTCCGCCGCCCAGGGCCACCGTGACGTGCAGCGGCGGCGCAGAAGAGACACGGCGCGTACGCCGCACGGCGTCCCGAAGCGGCGCGTACGCGATTCCGCGCAGCAGGACGTCCGAGCCGTCGTCCGGACGCGGGCCCGGCGCGAAGCCCGAGTCCACGACGATGTCCGCGGGCCGCCGGCCGAAGACGTCGTCCTCGATCGACACCAGCAAGGCTCCCGCCGCGTTCACCTCCGCACGCAAGTCACCGAGGCCGTAGTGGTCGACGACCACCGCGTCGAACCCGGCCGCGCCGAACGGCACCCGCGAGACACCCAGCTCCTCGAAGCGCGAAGCGAGCCACTCCGCGTTCTCGACGTCGCCCGCGAACGCGACCGAATACCCGCGCGCCACCGCCCGCTCGGCGTAGGCGACCATCCGCGCGACGTGCCCGGCGCCGATCGACGCCGACGCGTCCGCGCGCAGCAGCAGCCTCACCGGCCGACCTTCTTCTGCTCGACGTGCGCGTTCAGCGCCACCAGGTCCGGCCGCGACCGCAGCAGCGCGACCACGGCCCGCCAGTCGCCGACACCGTCGCCCAGCTCCTCGACGACGGCGGAAAGCAGCGACCAGTCCTCCGCGGTGTCCAACGTCACCCGCAGGTCGTCGGCCGCCGGGCTCACCACGATCCCGGTGCACGAATAGCGCGAAGGGTCCGTATAGATGCCCGACGTGACGTGCTCGCGGTGCGCGCCGACCGCCGTCGAGACCTGCTCGAGAAGCACGTCGGCCCGCACCAGCTCGGCGTCGAAACCGCGCGGCAGCGTCCGGACGAGCGTGGTGCTCACGTAGTCGAGCGACGGCTGGGCGCGCCACAGCGTCGCGAGCTGCCCGATCAGCGCCGGGTCCAGCAGCGGGCAGTCGGCGGTGAGCCTGATCACGGCGTCGGCCGGGTGCTCGGCGAGCGCCACGCCGAAGCGGTCGAGGACGTCGTCGAGCGGGCCGCGCACCACCGCGGCGCCGCACTGGGCCGCCTCGAGAGCGACGGCGTCGTCCGAAGCGTCCGAAGACGTCGCGACCACCACCTGGTCGACGCCGGGTGCGGCCGCCGCGGCCCGGACGACCCACCCCAGCACGCTGCGGCCGGCCAGCGGGCGCAGCACCTTGCCGGGCAGCCTGGTCGAGGACGACCGGGCCTGGATGACGGCGTTGACCACGGGCGCTGCACGCATGGGTGACATGATGGCCGACGGCCACAGTCACCGAAACGCGGAGGTCACCGATGTCCGAGCTGGATGGCTCCAGCATCCTGCTCACCGGCGGGACCGGTTCCTTCGGCAAGGCGTTCATCGCGCACGCGCTCGCCGAACTGAACCCGAGCCGGCTGGTCGTGCTCTCCCGCGACGAGCTGAAGCAGTACGAAGCCCGGCAGTTGTTCAACGACGACCCGCGCCTGCGCTGGTTCATCGGCGACATCCGCGACCGCCGCCGGCTCGAGCGCGCCATGCACGGCGTCGACTACGTCGTGCACGCCGCCGCGCTCAAGCAGGTCGACACCGGTGAGTACAACCCGTTCGAGTTCGTCCAGACCAACGTCGTGGGCTCGCAGAACGTGATCGAGGCCGCGATCGACACCGGCGTCAAGAAGGTCGTCGCGCTGTCGACGGACAAGGCGTCCAGCCCGATCAACCTCTACGGCGCCACCAAGCTGTGCGCCGACCGGATGTTCATCAGCGGCAACCACTACGCCGCCGCGCACGTGACGCGCTTCTCCGTCGTCCGCTACGGCAACGTGATGGGCTCGCGCGGCAGTGTCATCCCGTTCTTCCGCAAGCTGGCCGAAAAGGGCGAGTCCCTGCCGATCACGCACAAGGACATGACCCGCTTCTGGATCACGCTCCCGCAGGCCGTGCAGTTCGTCGTCGACTCGTTCGACCAGATGCACGGCGGTGAGCTATACGTGCCGCGGATCCCGAGCATGCGGCTGGTCGACCTGGCCCAGGCGATCGCGCCGGGCAGCGAGATGCACGAGGTCGGCATCCGCCCGGGCGAGAAGCTGCACGAAGAGATGATCGCCCCCGACGACGCGCGCCGGACCGTCCAGCTCAAGGACCGTTACGTCGTGCAGCCGCACCTGGCGGGCTGGGGTTACCAGGAGCCGGCCGGCGGCACGCCGATGCCGGAGGGCTTCGCCTACCGCTCGGACACGAACGACCTCTGGCTGGACGCGGAGGAGCTGCGCGAACTGGTCGAGCAGTATGGCTGACTTCCTCCCCTACGGCCGCCAGTCCATCAGCGACGAGGACATCCAGGCCGTCGTCGACGTGCTGCGCGGCGACTGGCTGACCACCGGCCCCGCGGTCCAGCAGTTCGAGACGGACCTGGCGGCGCACACCGGCGGGACTCCCGCGGTCGCCGTCACCTCGGGCACGGCCGCCCTGCACGTCGCGTACGCGGCCGCCGGGATCAAGCCGGGCGACGAGGTCGTCACCAGCCCGATGACGTTCGTGGCGACAGCCGCGACCGCCGCGCTGTTCGGCGCGAAGGTCGTCTTCGCCGACGTCGAAGCGGACACGGGGAACCTCGACGTCGAGGCGGCGAAAGCGGCGGTGACCGACCGCACGAAGGTCGTCGCCGCCGTCGACTACGCCGGCCACCCGGCCGAGCTGGACGCGCTCGGCGAAATCGCCCACAACGCGGGCGCGCTGCTCCTCGAGGACGCGGCGCACTCCGTCGGCGGCTCCTGGCAAGGCCGCGTGGTGGGGTCGATCGCCGACCTGACGACGTTCTCGTTCTTCCCGACGAAGAACCTCACGACGGCCGAAGGCGGCGCCGTCGTCACGCCCGACGACAACCTCCTGGACCGCGCCCGGAAGTTCCGCAACCACGGCCTGGTCCGCGACCGCGCCGAGCAGCGCTACCCGGACGAAGGCGGCTGGCACCAGGAAGTCCACGAGTTCGGCCTGAACTACCGCCTGCCGGACGTCCTCTGCGCGCTCGGCAGCAGCCAGCTCACGCGGCTCGCGGAGTTCAAGAAGCGCCGCGCCGAGATCCACGCCCGCTACACGGCGGCCTTCGCGGACGTCGACGGTGTCGCGACGCCGCCGAGCCGCCCCGGCGCCGATCCGGTGTGGCACCTGTACCCGCTGCGGGTCCTCGAAGGCCGCCGCAAGGCGCTGTTCGAGCACCTGCGCGGGGTCGGCATCGGCGTCCAGGTCAACTACATCCCGGCGTACTGGCACCCGGTGTTCGAGGACCTCGGGTACCGGCGCGGGCTCTGCCCGAACGCCGAGGCGTACTACGAGCAGGAGCTCTCGCTGCCGCTGTTCCCGTCGCTGACGGACGCCGACGTCGACCGCGTCGTCGACGCCGTGCGCGCGTTCTTCTAGACGAGATCCCAGGTCAGGGGCGTGCCTTTCGCGGCGTCGACGCGGAAGGTGCGCCCCACCACGGCCGTGATCTCGGCCGGGGCCAGCCCGCCCGCGGGCCGGATCGACCGGACGTTCGCCGTGGTGACCTCGTCCCCGGCGCGGACGTCCTCGACGACGTAGAGGGACCGGCGCAGCCGCAGCCCCTCCTTCTCGCTCTCCCGCGGGCCCAGCACGGGCTGCCCGAGGGCCTCCCACGCGCGGTGCGTCTCGGTGACCAGCGCGGCCAGCTCCGACGGCTCCAGGGAGAACTCCGAGTCGACCCCGCCGTCCGCGCGAGCGAGCGTGACGTGCTTCTCGATGGCCACCGCGCCCAACGCGACGGCCGCGACCGGCGCCCCGATGCCCGGCGTGTGGTCCGACAGGCCCACCAGCGTCTGCGTCAGGCCCGCGAGCAGCGGCAACCCGCGCAGGTTGCTCTCGGACGGCGAAGCCGGGTAGCTCGCCGTGCAGCCGAGCACGATCAGCTGGTCGTTGCCCGCTTCGCGCGCGGTGCGGACGGCCGCGTCGATCTCGGCGACGTTCGCCATGCCGGTCGAGATGACCAGCGGCTTGCCGGTGCGCGCGCACAGCTCGATCAGCGGCAGGTCGACGATCTCCGACGACGCGATCTTGTACGCCGGCGCGTCCAGCGACTCCAGCAGCTCGACGGCCGTCGGGTCGAACGGGCTGGAGAAGATCTCCAGGCCGCGAGCCCGGGCGCGCTCGAAGATCGGCGCGTGCCAGTCCCACGGCGTGTGGGCCTTTTCGTACAGTTTGTACAGGTTCTCGCCACCCCAGAGGGAGTGCGAGTCACCGATCCGGAACGCCGGGGTGTCGACGTCGATGGTGATCGTGTCCGGCCGGTAGGTCTGCAGCTTGACCGCGTGCGCGCCGGTCTCCGCGATGGCGTCGACGATGGCCAGCGCCCGGTCCAGGTCGCCGTTGTGGTTGCCGGACATCTCGGCGATCACGAACGGCGGGTGGCCCGGGCCGATCTGGTGCGCGCCGAACCGGATGTCGTGCATGGTGCCTCCCCGGGGTGGAGCGATCAGGTCAGCTCAGAGTCTTGCGCAGCTGCCGGAAGCCGCCGACGGCAGGCGCGGCTTCGGTGTACCCGGCGTGGTCGAACAGGGCCGCCGACGCCGCGTTGTCCTGGTGCACGGCGGCCAGCACGACCTTCACGCCGACGCGTTCCCGCAGCGCCCGCTCCCCTTCGGCGAGCACGCCGCCGGACAGGCCGCGCCCCCGGCTCTCCGGGGCGAGCGTGATGCTGACCTCCCAGCCGTCGCCGTCGCGGCGGTCGAACCGGACGGTGCCGACCGGCGCGTCCTCGTGCTCGACGACCAGCAGCAGCCGCTCCGGGTCCGTCAGCACCCCGCGCAGCCAGCCCAGGTGCTCGGCCAGGGCGACCACGGCCGTCGAGCGGGACGACTCCCGCGTGCGCGGGTCGTTGCGCCAGGCCAGCAGCAGCTCGGCGTCCGCCTCAGTGGCTTCGCGGGCGCGCAACCTACTGGGCGACCGGCTCTTCGACGCGGTCCTCGAGGCGGCGCAGCCGGTCTTCGTAGCGGGAGATGCCGGCGAGCCGGACGCGGATCTGCGCGTGCTGGCGCTGGATCTCCTCGATCAGCTTGCGCGCTTCGGCGATCTGCGGCGCGTCGGCGTTCGGCACCAGCGAGATCGACTCGCGCAGCGTCTCCAGGCGGCCTTCCTGCGCGGCCACGTGCGGGATCAGCCGGTCGAGCTCGGCGCGCGCCCAGCGCAGGTCACCCCGGGCCTGCTCGAGGTTGTGCTCGGCGCTGTCGAGCCGGCGCCGGTGGTCGGCGGTGGCGTGCTCGAGGTTGTTGACACGCTCGGCGAGCCCGCGGGTGCGCTCGTCCACGCGGAAGTCGACGACCCGGACGATCCGCTCGAGCAGGCCTCTGCCCAGCTTCTGCACTGCCATGGAGAGTTCCTTACCTGGGTGGGGACGCGCGTTCAGCGCAGGAGGGTGGTGTCACCGGTCTTGGTCCAGGAGTCCAGCAGCCGCCCCTCGGCGGCGATCTGGTGCTCCGGCCCGACGATGCAGGAGTCGCCGGCGGCGTGCTCCCACGAGGTCTGGTCCGGGTTGTCGATGAACGAGAACCCGGTGAGCACGAGCTGCGCGGTCGGGAACGACGTCCGCGCGATCCACGCCGCCAGCGTGCCGGTGGTCGACCACGTCGGCTCGTCGCGCGTGGGCAGGCCCAGCGCGTCCGACAGCGGCAGCACGACCTCGCGGTTCGACACCGGGACCGCGCCCAGGTCGGCGGGCCACCAGCCCGGCACGTCCTCCGGCTCCCAGTGCATCCGGCCCGGCTCGACCAGCAGGTAGAGCCGCTTGCGGTAGTCCTGGAAGACGTACGGCGTCGCGCGGATCGCCCGGTTGAACACCACCACGTGCGTGCGGCTGCCGACGACCTCCTCGCCGGGCTTGTCGACGACGAACCCGTTGACCCGGATGACCAGGTCACAGGCGTCGACCGCCTTCGCGCGCTGGGGGTCGGGCGGGAGCGGCTGGTTCCCGACCACGGCCACCGAAAGCGGGTCGGGCCGGTCGGCATAGGCCGCGAGCAGGTTGACCATCAAGCTCGCCGCGCCGAGAGCAGCAGTCATAAGCGGAGAAAGTACCAGCACGGACGAGTGACCCCGCCGCGTAGCGGGTCCCTGAGCTCTACCACAGGGGCGGGGTGGGCCGGACGCCGCGCATCCCATCGGTACCCTCGTCCACGTGCATGCCACCAGCACGGTTCAGGCCGCAGACACACCCGTGACGACCTCGGCGCCGCCGACGTCGGACAGCAAGACGTTTTCGCGCGCCTTCGCCGACATCAAGGCCGGTTTCCGCGCCCGCGAGCTGTGGGGTCACCTCGGCTGGCAGGACATCAAGCAGCGGTACCGCCGGTCGGTGATCGGCCCGTTCTGGATCACCATCAGCCAGGCGGTCATCGCGCTCGGGCTCGGGCTGCTGTACTCGCAGCTGTTCAAGGTGCCCGTCGAGGTGTTCCTGCCCTACATCTCCACCGGGTTCATCATCTGGGGCTTCATCAGCGGCTGCCTGTCCGAGGGCATGGAGACGTTCATCGCCAACGAGGGGATGATCAAGCAGCTCCCCGCGCCGCTGAGCGTCTACGTCCTGCGGACGGTCTGGCGGCAGACGCTGCTGCTGGCCCACAACATGATCGTCTACGTGGCCGTGGTGGCGATCTTCTTCGGCGCTCTCAGCAGCCAGTACTCCCTGAGCACCGGCACGTGCGTACCCGGCGGCATCTGCCACCCGGGCCTCAGCTGGACCGTCCTGCTGGCCATCCCCGGCTTCCTGCTGCTGGCCCTGAACGCCGGCTGGGTGGCGCTGCTGTTCGGGATCATCTCGACCCGCTTCCGCGACATCCCGCAGGTCGTCAACTCGCTGATCCAGCTGCTGTTCTACGGCACGCCGATCGTCTGGCCGGTCGACCAGCTGCTGGCGGGCGGGCAGCGGTCCGAGATCCACTGGATCCTGCCGGTCATCAAGGCGAACCCGCTGTACCACTTCATGCAGGTGACCCGCGCACCGCTGCTGGGGCAGGAGTTCTCCGCGGGGAGCTGGATCGTGGTCGGCTGCCTCACCATCGTCGGCTGGGCGCTCGCGCTCGTCGCGATGCGCAATTACCGTGCCCGCGTCTCCTATTGGGTGTGACACATGGTCTCCATTGACGTCCACAACGCGTTCGTCGACTTCCCGATCTTCGACGCGAAGACGCGGTCGATGAAGAAGCGCGTCCTCGGCAAGGTCGGCGGCAAGATCGGCACCGACACCAAGGTGCCGATCATCGAGGCCCTGCACGACGTGACCCTCAACCTCCGCGAGGGCGACCGCGTCGGCCTGGTCGGCCACAACGGCGCCGGCAAGTCCACGCTGCTGCGGCTGCTCGCCGGGATCTACGAGCCCACCCGCGGCTCGTCGCGGATCACGGGCAAGATCGCGCCGGTCTTCGACCTCGGCATCGGCATGGACCCGGAGATCTCCGGGGAAGAGAACATCATCATCCGCGGCCTCTTCCTCGGGATGACGGCCAAGGAGATGGAAAAACGGGTCGACGACATCGCCGAGTTCACCGAGCTCGGCGACTACCTGCAGATGCCGCTGCGGACGTACTCCACGGGCATGCGGGTGCGGCTGGCGCTCGGCGTCGTCACCTCGATCGACCCGGAGATCCTGATCCTGGACGAGGGCATCGGCGCGGTCGACGCGGCGTTCCTCAACAAGGCGCGCGACCGGCTCAAGGACCTGGTGAAGCGCTCGGGCATCCTGGTGTTCGCGAGCCACTCGGACGAGTTCCTGTTCGAGCTGTGCGACTCGGCCATTTGGATGGACGAGGGGCACCTCAAGCAACACGGCTCGCTGCGGGACGTCCTCACCGGGTACAAGGGCCGCGACCCGTTCGCGGACATGAGCACGGAAACGCTGCAGCGCCTGGGCATCGAGCCGGTGGCGACGACGAACGGCGGGGAATGATGACCAGCGAGACCCGGCAGCTGCCCGACGGCGCGGTCGTCGGCGTGGTCGTCACGCGGCACCGGCGCGAGCTGCTCGCGGACTCGCTGAAGGTCATCGCGGCCCAGACCCGGCCGGTCGACCACCTCGTCGTGGTGGACAACGGGCCGGACGACTCGGCCCGCGAGGTCGTCGAGAACTACCCGCTGCCGGTCACGTACCTGCCGTCGCACCGGAACCTCGGTGGCGCCGGCGGGTTCGCGCTGGGCATGCTGCACGCGCTGTCGATGGGCGCGGACTGGGTCTGGCTGGCCGACGACGACGGCCGCCCGGCCGACGAGAACGTGCTCGAGATCCTGCTGGCCGAGGCGGAGAAGCGGAACCTGGCGGAGATCTCACCGGTGGTGTCCAACATCGACGCCCCGGACAAGCTGGCGTTCCCGCTGCGCCGCGGCCTGACCTGGAAGCGGTCGCAGTCCGAGCTGGGCGTGGACTTCCTGCCCGGCATCGCGTCCCTGATGAACGGCGCGCTCTTCCGCGCGTCCACTTTGGACGTCGTCGGCGTGCCGGACCTGCGCCTGTTCTTCCGCGGCGACGAGGTCGAGCTGCACCGGCGGCTGGCCCGCTCGGGCCTGCCGTTCGGCACGTCGCTGAAGACGAAGTACCTGCACCCGGACGGCTCCGACGAGTTCAAGCCGATGCTGGGCGGCAAGTTCCACGCGCAGGACCCGGAGAACGAGGTCAAGCGCTACTACACCTACCGCAACCGCGGGTACCTGTTGTCCCAGCCGGGAATGCGCAAGATCGGCGCGCTGGAGATCGTCCGCTTCGGACTGTACTTCGTGGGCGTGAAGCGCGACCCGAAGGCGTTCCTGCAGTGGCTGAAGCTGGTGCGCCAGGGCCGCGCGGAGAAGTTCTACCGCTACTGAAACTGCCCCTCGAGCGGCACCGGCACGGCTTCGGTCCGGACGTCGGTGAGCTCGGCCGCCGGCACGGTCCGCCGCCACACCCGGTAGTCCACTTCGGACAGTCCGAGGTCACGCGCGAGCAGGTAGTCCTCGTCGACCAGGTGCAGGTCGGCGGCGTCCCGTGACCGGCCGAGGAGCTCGAAGGTCCCACCGCGCCACCGGCACAGCGTCCGCACGAAGGTGAGCTCGTCGAGCTCGACCTGGTCGACGGCCTTCATCCGGAACCCGTAGGTCTCCCCGAAGTCGCCGGGAGCCGGGGCACCCGGAAGCGGGTGCAGGACCAGCCGTCCCGGGCCGGCGAACTCGGCGTCGAAGTCGCCGCCGCGGTACCGGGCGGCGTAACCGCGGCGCACGAGCGGCGGAAGGGCCACGGGCGGCGGGAAGAACGCGGCTTCGCCGAAGGTGTCCTTCCGGTCGGGGATCCAGCCGACCTTCCGGCTGTGGTACTGCCCCAGGCGCTCTTCGGTGTTGTCGGCGCGGCGCACCCAGAGCTCGGCTCCGACGGGGAGTTCGACCAGGTGCAGCACGAACTCCGGCAGCGGGTGGTCCACCCCGGGGAAGTACCCGGTGCCGAGGAACGGCGGCGGGTACACGCGGGACATCCCCAGCTCGGCGGCGATCTCGCGGTCCGTGGAGCCGTAGGAGGTGCGGAACGGGAAGGTGTGGCCGGCGGTGAAGCGGAGCAGGTACAGCTCGTCGAGCGGGCCCCAGCCGGGGATCTTCGCGAGGCCGTAGTTCCGGATCATGGCGGCGGTGTCGAGCTCGGCGACGTCCTCGGCGCGCCCGGCGAAGCCCTGGACCCGGTGCGGTTCGAACCGGCCGGGGACGAGGACGTTGCCGAGGTAGAGCCCGGCGAGCCCGGGCTTGACCGGGAGCTGGACGACGGTGCTGCCGAGGAGACCGGCCGGCGCGTCAGGACTCATCGGTTTCCTTCGGTCGGTTCAAGCTGTCAGTGCGCACCTCGCGGAGGTCGCTGACCATGTCCTTCGGCACCGTGGCTTCAAAGGTGAACTGGTCCATTCGCTGGAAGCCGACCTCGGGGTGTTCCTCCGGCTTGGCCCAGGTCTCGGCGAGCCAATGCCCGTCGCCCCGCCCGATCACTCCGATGAAGTACGTGCCGTCTTCTTCGTGGTAGACCTCGAACTCGTGCTCGAGGAAGGTGCCGTAGGTGCGGACGGTGTACCACTCGTCAAGATCGGCGATCGGCACCAACCGCCAGGGCGTGCCGTCCCGGTAGAGCTGCATGTCGGCCGGCACCCGCTCGGCAGCGGGGTAGACCTCGCCTTGGAACACCGCGTACTCGGCGGGCGAAATCCTACGGTGTCCCGGCACTCGAGCCTCCTCGGCCACGTACGTCGAACCAACCCCGGTCCGGGAGGTACACCCCGGCCAAGGACTCCGTCCCGTCCGAGTGGACGAGGTACATCTCGGCTCGGCCACGGTAGTCCGCTCGCGTCTGGATCCACTCCGGCACCCCGCCGCCGGTGTAGCCCGTGCCGAGGAACGGAGGATCCCACGGACGCGGCGCCGGCTGGCCGGAAAGCACTTGCATCTCGTGCGCGGTCCCGACATCCGTACCGCCGTAGCTGATCTCCATCTTGTTCGGGTCGCCGGGGTACCTGACCTGGTACGCGTGCGGCGCGCCCGCTTCGATCGGTGTCCACCCGGCGCCGTTGTCGTCCAGCGCCAGCTTGCCCCGGTACTCGGCCGGAGTTCCGTACTGGGCGGTGTCGCTGCCGCGCGCCACCGATCCGCCGACCTGGCCGGGGTCGAAGGTCTTGGTGTCGCCGGTGCTGAGCTCCACGTAGCTGGTCTTGTTCTGCAGCGTCGCTTCGCCCATCTCCGGCTTCACGACCTTCGTCATGATCTCGCCCGGGTTCGCGTGCAGCTCGTCCCGGACCGCGACGATCTCCGCCCGCTGCGCGGGAGTCAGGTTCGCCGTCGGTTGCAGGGTCATCGCCAGGTGGCGGTCCGGGTCGTAGCCCAGCCGGCTGGCCGCGTCGCGGATCTGGTCGTCCGTCGAGGTCGGGCGGGTCTGCATCGAGTCGCGGGTGTACTGGCCGCGCAGCTCGTCGTCCGTCGCGTGGTGGCCCTGGTTGTTGTGCATCCCGCCACCGCCGCCGTCGGACGGCGGTGGGGGTGGGTTCGAGCCCGGGGGTGGCGGGTTGTCGCCACCGCCCGCTGTCTTCGCCGGGGGTGCGTCGACCGGCTTGCCCGCCGCCGTGATCGTCTCGGCGGCGTTCGCTTCGCCCGTCTCGTAGTGCTCCTTGACGGCCTTCGTGCGGTCCCCCGCGTCCTGCACCGCCTTCGCGGCCCGTGTGACGTGCTCTTCGGCCGCCGTCACCGTGCCGTTGAGGTCACCGGCCGCGCCGCTCCCGACGAGGCCCAGCGACCCGTCGCTGAACTTCGCCGCCGCGACGGTCTGCCCGACCCCTTCGACCTTCGCCCGGGTGTTTTCGAGGTTGCCCGTCATGGTGCCGAGCGCCTCGGTCCGCACCCCGTACCCGCCACCGGGGGCCGCGGGCTCGGGCTCCCGGGGCGGCCGCTCGCGCGGGGCCTCGTGCGGCGCCGGAGTGGTGTCCGTGTGGTGGGGCGTGCTCGTGTGGTGCGTCGGCGTGACGTCCGTGTGGTGCGTCACCATGTCAGGCCTCCGCCGGCTGCTGCGTGTCGTACGGCTTCGCGGCCTGGTACGCGCCCATCGCGAGGCCGCCGACCGTCGAGAACCGGTCGAGGCCCTTGGTCAGCTTCTCCATCGCTTCCATCAGCTTGGCCAACCGGCCGCCCTGCCGCGCGAAGCCCTCGAGGAGCTTGCTGATCTTGCCCGCGATCTTCGACGCCGTCGCCGCCGCGCGGGCCGACGCGACCCCGCAGAACGCCGCGATCGAGCCGCCGAAGGTGCACACGGCCGAGGCCGCCGCGATCAGCGCGTCACGGATCAGCTCGGCGATCACCGACGAGATCAGGCCGAAGACGATGCCGCGCAGCGTGCAGACGAGCATGCCCGAGATGCCGGCGACGGCCGCGGTCCCGTCGAGCGTCTTGCCGAGCGACTCCAGCTCCTCGGCCATCTTCGAGAGGCTGTCGCGGTAGGCGTCGGCGGCCTGACCGGTCCACTCGGCGACGCTGCGCAGGTCGTCCCGGTGCTCCTGGGCGAGCGTGTGCATCTCGGCCGCGGCGGACTTCAGCTGGTCGACGTTCGTGTTGATCTCGTCCGGGTTGCCGAGCAGCACGTCGAGCGGCTCGCGCAGGAAGCTGATGTGCTCGAGCAGCCAGCCGACGCCGGCGTTGAGGACGGCGCCGAGCGGGTCGATCGCGGCGCCGACGGTGTCGACGACCGCGCCGGCCGCGCTGATCGACACCTCGAGGACCCGTTCCCCCTCGGATTCGGAGTCGGCCTTGATCGAGTCGACGAGCCCGGCGTAGGTGTCGGCGATGCCGGCGCCCGAAGTCGCGGTGGTCACAGTCGGAGTCCCCTCAGTCCCGGCGCATGAACGTGTTGTCCCCGAAGTCGTCCTCGTCGTCGCGCGCCGGTCGAGTCGGACGGCGGACCGGTGGTGGCGGCGGGGTTTCCGGCTCTTCGTGCTGCCACAGCCGGCGCTCCTGGTACACCTCGGGCGCGGCCGGCTCCTCGGGCTCCTCCGGCGGCACGAACCCGGTGACCATGTGCATCGCCTCGGAGTCACCCCCGAGCGGCTCGAACGCGGCAGCGACGTTCACCGCGGCCCCGCGCTGGGCCTTGCGCGCGAGCTTGAGGATCTCCTCGGCGAGCTGGGCGCCGGACTTGCCGGCCAACGCCGAGTCGGTCAGCCGCAGCTCGGTGAGCGAGCCGTTGGGGGCGACGCCGACCCGGATCGTGCCGTCGGGCGAAGCCACGGTCGTCCCGGCGGCCTCGAGCCCGGCGCGGAACTGCTCCGCCTTCTCCCGGACGTCGGCGATCTTCGTTTCGAAGCCCGCCAGCCATTCCTCAGGTGTCATCCTCGCCTCCGCGATCTCCGACGCGCAGCGAAGGCTACTAGTTCCGCGACCAGCCCAAACGCGAAACGGCCCCGGTTTCCCGGGGCCGTTTCGCTTTTGTCCGTTATTCGCCGATGACCGGCGGAGCCGTGCGCAGGTCGGTGCCGAAGACCTCGTCGGGGTCACCCTCGACCAGGTACGTCGGCCGCGAGTGCTCCGTGTCCTCGTCACCCTCGCCCTTCTGGCCACGGCCCAGGCCGCCACCACCCATGCCGCTGCCCCGGCCACTGGCCGCGCCCCCGGCGCCGAGACCGCCCATCCCGCGGCCCGCGGCCGCTTCGGCCGCGCCGATGCCGCCCGGCCGGGCCGCGCCCGACGCGGCGCCCGCACCCGTCGCGCTGCCGCCGGCACCCGAGCCGCCGGGCCCGAAGCCGCTGCCGCGGCCACCGCCGCCCCCGCCGCCGCCGACCTTGGAGTTGTAGGCCTCGTCGCCGCCCATGTTCATGCCACCCATCGGCATCGGGCTCATCGGCGGCATGCCCCCGAACGACTGGTTCGGGTTCGGCGTCGACCCACCGGGGATCGAGCCCGGCGTGAAGCCGGACGGCGTGGTGGTGCCGGCCGGCACGATCCCGGTGCCCGTGGTCGAGCCGGGGCCGCTGATGTGCGGCGTGACGTTCGGGCCGGGGACGTTGCCGGTGGTGAAGTTGCTGGGCGTCCCGCTCGGCGTGTTCACCGGGTTGCCGCCCGGCGGGTTGATGCTGCCGACGTGGTCGTCGATGCCGTTCTTGTCCCCACCGCCGGGGTCATCGCTGCCGCCACCGGTGCTGAAGCTGGGCGGCGGCGCGAAGGCCGGCTGCTTCGACGCGGCCTCGTAGAGGTTCTTGTCGTAGGTCGACATGACCCCCGCGGCCTCGTCGTGCGCCGCCTGGCTGTCCTTCTGCTTCTGAATGGCCTTTTCGACGTTGTCCGGCATGCTGAACGGGTTCGATGTCGCGATGTTCTTGAACTCTTCGGTCCAGCTGAACGGGATCGGCGCGGGCATGGCGTTCTTCGCCGTCGCCGCGGCCTGCCCCTGGTCGTAGATGGTCTCCGAGGCCAGCTTCGCGTTCTGCGAGTTGGCGTCGGACCACTTGCCGAGAGTCGTGAAGTACTGCTGGGCGTTGGTCGCCGCGGCGCCTTCCCAAGTGCCCTTCGAAGCGTTGACGGCGGTGTTCATCGACGTGGCGAAGTTGTCGAAGACCTTGTGCACGTCGTGGTACGCGGTCGAAAGCTCGGAGACCTGGTTGACGTCCAGGTTGCTGTCCAGGTAGCCCTTGAGCTGCGCGTGGTCGCTGCCCTTGTAGTCCGCGCCCGACGGGTTCAGGCCCTGCACGTACTCGACGTCGCGGCCCTTGGTGGCGTCGGCGACGTTCTTGTCGCCGACCTCCTGGGACTGGTTCTTGGCCTGCGCCTGGGCGATGAACTGCTGGACCCACCCGAACAACGGATCGTTCCGGTCGACGCCCGCCTCGGCCTTCGCCTGGAGATAGGCGTCCCGGTCGGCCGGAGCCATCTCCGCGACTTCCGCCGGCGTCTTGACCGGAGGCGGCTGCTTCTGCGTCGTCATCTGGGTTCCCCTATCCCTTCGGCAGCCGCGGTTCCACGGCCTTCGCGACCGCCTCGGCGACCTGGCAGGCCTCGTCCGCCGATTCGGCGCCGGTCACCGCCACATCCACCCGCGACGAATCTCCCACCGGCAGGGCGAGCGTGCAGGCCGCCACGGAAGCACCACCCGGCGCCTCCTTCGCCTTCCGGCCGTTGACGTCCTTGTCGACCACGCCACCACCGGTGTCGTTGGTCTGCGCGACCGACGCGGTGTCGCGGACGTTGACGCCGATCACCGTGGCGTTTTCACTCGCCGAGGTGATCTTCTTCTGGTACCGGCAGGTTCGCACGTCGCCGGTCGCGCCCTGCACCGGCTCCTTGAACTCGCCGTAGCCGCTGACGTCGCTCGCTTCCAGCAGCGAGCAAGCATCGGTGATCGACTGGGTCCCGCCGCCACCGGAAGCCGAGCTTTCCGGCGCCCCCGGCTCACTGGCCGAGGAGGACTGGGCGGGTGACGCCGTTCCCCCCTGCGTCGTGGTGCACCCGGCGAGCAGCGCGCCACCGGCCACGAGCGGAAAAAGAACCCGAACGAGAAGTTTCGTCATCCCTCAAGCCTGCTTGGTCTGGAGAGCCGAGAAGGCCTGGCTCTCCGTTTCCTTGTAGAGGCCCGCGGCCCTGGCGAGCGCCTCGTCCGCCTGCTTCGCGACATGCCTGAGCTGCTCCAGCACCTCGGTCGCCTTGCCCGCGGCCGTCGAGTCATGCTTGGCAACGGAGTGCCCGTACGGGTGGTCGCCGAGCTGCGGGGTCTGGTCCAGCAAGTAGCTCGTCGCCTGCACATCGGCGAGGCCGTTGACCAGCTCGGTCAGCGCGTCCCGGATCGGCTTCACACCCTCCGGGGTGATCTTGAAACCACCGCCCTTCGCCGCGTCGACCAGCTTCTGGGTCTCTGCCGTAACGCCCTGGATGGCACCGAGGTTCATGACGTCCGCGAAGGACCCGCCGCCCCCGCCGTCAGCTATCAACATCGCCGTTCCACCCCGAATCACTTCACCCGTGCGTGTGCACCCGGGAGTCTACTAGCCGGGCACCCTGCGCGACGGCCGTTCACCGATCTTCACCTGGGACGCAGCCGCCGGACGTGCGGTTCCCTCAGAACTGACCTTCGAGCTGCGCGTACAGCTGCTGGGCGAGCCGCGCGTTGTCGGCCGGGGCGTAGGTGATCCAGCGCTGGCCGTCGGCGGCCGCACGGGAGGACATCAGCCAGCGGCCGGACGGGGTGTCGAACCAGGCCAGGGGCGGGAACGTGCCGCCGCGGGTCTGGGCCGTGAACTGCCCGACGCGCTTCTTCGGCTCCTGGAAGACGCGCTCGATCATCCGGAGCTGCGGGCCGCCGCTGCTGCTCTGCGAGCGCGGGCCGCTGACGCCGGCGAAGGGGTCGTACACGTCGTCGCGGCGCTGGCGCGGCTGGGCCGCCGGGCGCGAGATGGTCACCGACTGGCCGGGCGCGGCGGGGGTCAGCGGGAGCAGGTCGACGATCGCCGGCACGATGCCGGTCGGGCGGACCTCCTCGAAGACGATCAGGTTCTCGTCCTGGCGGGCGAGCACCCCGAACTGGCCGTCGGTCGCGACGCGGGCGAACAGGTGACGGTCGCCCAGCTCGGCGGCCGCGTTGATCACCACGCTGCCCCGGACGAAGGTGGCGAGCGCCAGCTCGGCGTCCGGGTCGAGGCGGCCACGGCTCCACAGGCCCCGGCCGGTCAGGTCGCGGACGACGGCGTCGCGGATCATCGCCCGCTGCTCGACCGTCGTGCCGACGTGCGGAACCTCGAACGGCGTCGGCGCGCGGCCCAGCCCGAGCTGTTCGAGCAGGATGTCCACCGCCGCCAGCGACAGCGAGAACGAGTGCGGCATCTTGTCTTCCCCCCGCGGGTGCTTGGCCTGGCCAAAACGGTAGTCCACGGCCCGCCCGCGCCGCAGCCGGATGCTGCGCCCACAGCGAACTCGCTTGCCGCGGCAAGATCGCCGCTGCTGCGATGGAGGCATGGCTGACTCGAAACCCGCACTCGTGCTGCACCTCGCCGCCGGCGGCGAACCGCTGCTGTTCGCGCTGACGACCGAAGAGTCCGGAACCGTGGCGGGCAAGCTCGCCCAGTTCGTGAAGACCGGCGCGGTCGAAACGGTGACCACCAAGGACGACTCGGTGGTCGCGATCAACTTCGCCCACGTGGCGGCCGCGTACATCGACGACCTGAACCGGAAGAGCCGGGTCTTCGGGCTGCACGCCTGACGCACGGCGCGGGCCGGCAGGCCGCCCACCGGCTGCGGGAGGTCCATTCCCGCAGCCGGCGTGGCCAAACCGTTTCGGGCACCTGGCTCAGAGCTTGTACAGGCGCTTCCAGTTCTCGCGCGAGGTCAGCTCCGGCATGGCGCGCTTGTACTGCTCCTGCACCGCCGCGCCTTCCTTGCGCAGCCGCTGGACGACCTTCGCGCCGCGCTTGGCCAGGTCGAACATCTTGACCTTGTCGTAGGCGCGGACGCGGACGCCTTCCTGGTTCGCGTCGGTGACGACGGCCTTGTCGAACAGGGCGATGTGCCACCAGTTCGCCTCGTCGATCGGCACCGCGCCGAGCCCGAAGCGGCTGCGGCCGAGGACCCGGTCGAGGACGCGCTTGATCAGCACCAGGCGCTGCATGCTGGGCCGCGGCGCGCTGTTGATGATGCCGATGTCGTTGGACGCGATGCCCGGGACCTCGGTCGCCTTGTGGCGCTTGGTCTCCGGGTACTCGTCACGGATGCGGCGGATCTCCTTCATCGCCTCGACACCGCCGTCACGCAGGACCTCCGGGCCCTCGAGGAAGTCCTCGACGGCCTTGATCAGCGTGGCCGACAGGCCGTACTGCATGCCGAGCAGGTAGCGGACCAGCTGGGCCAGCAGCACCCGCGAAAGCAGGTTCAGGTTGAACGGCGAGTGCAGCGCGGCGGTGATGATCGAGTTGCGCAGGTTGAAGTACCGGTGCCACTCGTCCCAGTCCTTCATGTGGAAGTCCGCGTGCCACACGCCCGCACCCGGCAGGGTGACGGTCGGGAAGCCGTGCGCGCGGGCGCGGTAGGAGTACTCCGCGTCGTCCCACTGGAAGAAGAACGGCATCGGGTAGCCGGTCGCCTGCACGACCTCGTAGGGGATCAGGCAGGACCACCAGCCGTTGTAGCCGGCGTCGAGACGGCGCTCCTGGCGGTTCGGCTTCAGCGTCTCCTCGTCCACGCCGAGCAGGTCGGCGGTGGTGAGCGAGTGCTCGACCGGCTGGCCGGGCTCGAGCGTGTTGAGCCGCGCGTACTCGGCGCCGACGTGCAGCTGGTTCGGGTGGAACAGGTTGAGCATCTGCCCGCCGACGATGATCGGGTTGGCGGCGCGGTTGGAGAACGCCGTCATCCGGATCACCAGGTCCGGTTCGAGCAGGACGTCGTCGTCCATGAACAGGACGTTCGCGTGCTCGGTGGCGGTGTGGCCAGCCACCTCGTACAGGCCGCGGGTGAAGCCGCCGGCGCCGCCGAGGTTGGGCTGCTTGATGTAGTGCAGCTTGTCGGCGAGGTCCTTGGCGACCTGCTCGAAGCCGTCGCGGGACTCGACGAGGTCGGTGCCCTGGTCGGCGACGTAGATCGCGTCCAGGGTCTCCAGCGACGAGACGTCCGCGGCGAGGGCCTGCAGGTTCTTCAGGCAGTCGTCGGCGCGGTTCATCGTGCAGATCGTCACGGCGGTCGGGCGGATGGTCTCCGGCGCCTCGACCGTCCAGCGGACCTGCTCGACGCGCAGGTTCTGGCCGCCCTCGGTCTCGAGGTCGAGCCAGAGCGCGCCACCGTCGTAGAACTTGTCGAGGTTGCCGGTCAGCGCCACCTTGACCTGCTTGGCGTCGGTGACCTGCTCGGCGGCCACCACGCGGGGCTCGCCCTCGACGTCGGACGCGCCCATCGACAGCAGGCCGGTGCCGGTCACGACGGCCTCGACCGAGACCTCGGTGACGGTCGTCCAGCGCTGCCAGTAGCTGGCCGGGAACCGGCCGAAGTACGTGTTGCCCGACACCTTGGAGGCGGGCTCGAGGCTGATCACCGCACGTTCCCGCACGGCCGAGCCCCATTCGAGCTCGGCGTAGAGGTCCTTGCTGACGATCGGCGCCGGACCGGCGTAAAGGCCGCGCTGCGCCGTCAGGCGACCCTGCGGAGTGTGCTCGGTGAACCGCGTCTCGGCGGCCGCGCCGGCTTCGGTGGTCGGCGCCGGGGTGGCTGTTTTACCGGGCATGAAGTTCCTCAGTTCTCCTCAGTCGACGGCTCGCGGAAGACGACCCACTTGAGCATCACGAAATTGATCACCGTGGCAGTCGCCTGCGACACGGCCCAGCACAGCGTGTGCTGCCACGCGGACTCCGGCAGCACCTGCAGCATGAGCTGGTTCACCCCGACCGCGACGAAGAACGTCACGGTGTAGAGCAGGACGAACGAGCCGATCTGCGCCTTCCCGTCCCGGCGCCCGCCGGAGAAGGTGAACTTCCGGTTCAGGAAGAACGCCGTGGTGGTGCCCACGATGAAACTGATAGCGCGGGCGACGTCGACCCACGGTGAAGTGGCCATCCCGGCCACCTGGGTCAGCAGCGTGTACGTGCCCAGGTCGACCAGGGCGCAGAAGCCGCCGATCAGGGCGAAGCGAATGAGCTGCCCGAGCAGTCCGATGGAGGGCTGCTGGCCAGCTGCGATGTCGGCTTGCGGATCGGTCGCCACCACTGCATT
Organism: Amycolatopsis sp. NPDC104819; assembly: GCF_055583145.1. Lineage (NCBI taxonomy): Bacteria > Bacillati > Actinomycetota > Actinomycetes > Pseudonocardiales > Pseudonocardiaceae > Amycolatopsis > Amycolatopsis sp. NPDC104819. Next base: position 82,950 of record NZ_JBVJON010000018.1, read on the forward strand.
ACCTCGTTGCCTGAGTCATGGTCACCCGCGCGGGCGCTTGTGCCTTGATGCGCAAAGTGTAGAAGCGAGCACTTCAGGGTCACGTTCCGGGCGTCGTTCGGCGTGGCTACCCTGGTCGGGTGACCCCAGGACTCGAGACCCAGCGTCGCACGCTCACGGGCTGGGCGCGGACGGCGCCGACCACCGCGGACGTGCTGCGCACCGAAGACGTCGAGGTCATCGCCCGTGCCGTGACCCAGGCCGGCGAGCGCGGTGTCATCGCCCGCGGCCTCGGCCGGTCCTACGGCGACCCGGCGCAGAACGCGGGTGGCCTCGTCCTCGACATGACCGCGCTCAACCGGATCCACTCGATCGACCCGGACTCCGCACTCGTCGATGTCGACGCCGGCGTGAGCCTCGACCAGCTGATGCGCGAGGCGCTGCCGTACGGCCTGTGGGTCCCGGTGCTGCCGGGCACGCGCCAGGTGACCGTCGGCGGCGCGATCGCCAACGACATCCACGGCAAGAACCACCACAGCGCGGGCAGCTTCGGCAACCACGTCGTGTCGATGGACCTGGTCACCGCGGACGGCAAGGTCCGCACGCTGACGCCGGAGGGCCCGGACGCCGAGCTGTTCTGGGCGACCGTGGCGGGCATCGGCCTGACCGGGGTCATCGTCCGCGCGACGATCCGGATGACCAAGACCGAGACCGCGTACTTCCTCGCGGACAACGAGCGCACGAACAACCTCGACGAGACGCTCGAGCTGGTCAGCAACGGCTCCGACGACAACTACACGTACTCGTCGGCGTGGTTCGACACGATCTCCACGGGCTCGAAGCTCGGCCGCGCCGCCTTCGGCCGCGGCTCGCTCGCCAAGCTGGACGAGCTGCCGCCCAAGCTGCGCGCGAACCCGCTCAAGTTCGACGCCCCGCAGCTGGCGACGCTGCCGGACGTCTTCCCGAACGGCCTGGCCAACAAGCTGACCTTCGGCGGCATCGGCGAGCTGTACTACCGGAAGACGCCGAAGGAAGCCCGCGGTGTCGTCCAGAACCTCACGGCCTTCTACCACCCGCTCGACATGTTCGGCGAGTGGAACCGCGCCTACGGCTCCAAGGGCTTCCTGCAGTACCAGTTCTCGACGCCGTTGAACGCGCACGAGCCGCTGCGCAGGATCGTCAAGAAGATCGCCGAGTCGGGGCACGTCTCCTTCCTCAACGTGTTCAAGCGGATGGGTGAGGGCAACGCGGCGCCGCTGTCGTTCCCGCACCCCGGCTGGATGGTCTGCGTCGACTTCCCGATCAAGGACGGCCTGAGCCGGTTCTGCCAGGAGCTCGACGACGACGTCCTCGAGCTCGGCGGGCGGTTGTACACCGCGAAGGACTCGCGCACCTCGCCCGAGACGTTCGCGAAGATGTACCCGCGCCTCGAAGAGTGGCGCAAGGTCCGCGCCGCCGTTGACCCCGAAGGCGTTTTCGCCTCTGACATGAGCCGGAGGCTCGAGCTGTGATCGACGCTGTTGGCAACCCCCAGTCCCTGCTGCTGCTCGGCGGCACGTCCGACATCGCGCTGGCGATCGCCGAGCAGTACCTGGCCGAGAAGCCGCTGCGGGTCGTGCTCGCGGCGCGCCCGTCGCCGCGGCTCGACGCGGCCGCGCAGCGCCTGAAGGACAAGGGCGCCGAGGTGTCCACTGTGGACTTCGACGCGAAGGACCTGGCGTCGCACCCCGCCGTGCTGGACAAGGCGTTCGAGAGCGGCGACATCGACGTCGCGGTGGTCGCGTTCGGCCTGCTCGGTGACGCCGAGGAGCTGTGGCAGGACCACACGAAGGCCGTCGAGGCGGCGACGGTGAACTACACCGCCGCGGTGTCGGTCGGCGTGGCGCTGTCGGAGAAGCTCAAGGTCCAGGGCCACGGCACGGTCATCGCGCTGTCGTCGGTGGCGGGTGAGCGCGTCCGGCGCTCCAACTTCGTCTACGGCTCGTCCAAGGCCGGCTTCGACGGCTTCTACCTGGGCCTCGGCGAGGCCCTCGCGCCGCACGGCGTCCAGGTGACGGTCGTCCGCTCGGGCCAGGTGCGCACGAAGATGACCGACGGCATGAAGGACGCCCCGCTCACCCAGAACGCCGACCAGGTCGCGGCACAGGCCGTCGCGGCGGCCCGCGCGGGCAAGGACCTGATCTGGGCGCCCGCGCCGTTCCGCCTGGTGATGTCGGCGCTGCGGCACGTCCCGCGGCCGATCTTCCGCAAGCTCCCGATCTGAGTTCTCCACCCGAGGGTTGACCCCGAGCTCCATCCGGGACCGGTCCCCACGCCGATGTGCCGCGGTCGCCGTCGGAACAGGCTGTCACCATGACAACCACGACGAGCGACCGCGGTGGGCTGACGATGCTCCTCCGCGACGTCGCGCTCCCGATGGCCCTCTTCTACGTCCTGCGCTCCTTCGACGTCGACGCGCTGTGGGCGCTGCTGGTCAGCGCCGTGCCGGTGGTGCTGCGGGCCGGTCACGTGCTGGTCCGGCACCGCCGGATCGACCCGCTCAGCGCGTTCGTGCTGGCGGTGCTGCTGGTCAACGGCGCGGTGGCGCTGATCTCCGGCGACCCGCGGCTGCTGCTGGTCCGCAGCGCCTGGGTCGGGCTGCTGCTCGGCGGGCTGATGCTGGTCAGCCTGGTCACCGGCCGCCGGCCGTTCCTGTTCCGGATGATCTGCACGCTCCAGCCGGCCCGCGCCGGTGAGCTCGAAGCGCGCTGGGCCGCCGACGAGGACTTCCGGCAGCAGTGGCGCTCGGTCACGCTCTGGTGGGGCGTCGGCGGCCTGCTGCTGGGCTGCGTCGTCGTGCTGATGGCGTTCACGCTCCCGGTGGACGTCGTGCCGGTCCTCGACACCGTGCTCACCGCCGGCGGCCTGGTGCTCGGCGCGAAGGTCACGCGGAAGCGGTTGACCGCCGGCATCAACCGGACGGTTGATGCCTGACCACCAGCTCGACGATGGTGGTGGCCCCGCCGGTCCGCGATGCTCGGGGCCATGGGGAAATCGCTGGTCGCGCTGCTCTGTGACATCGCCGCGCCGGTCGGCGGTTACTACCTGCTGCGGGCGTTCGACGTCGCGCCGGTCTGGGCCCTGACGCTCAGCGGCCTCCCGCCGGCGCTGCGGGTGCTGTACCTGGCGGTGCGGCACCGGCGCGTCGACGGCATGGGGGTGTTCGTGCTGCTCATCGTCGCGCTCGGCCTGGCGACCACGCTGCTGACCGGCGACGCGCGGCTGCAGCTGGTCCGCGGCGCGTGGTTCAGCGTGCTGATCGGCGTCTGGATGCTGGCGAGCCTCCGCGTCGGCCGCCGCCCGACGACCTACCAGGCGACGCTGGCGCTGGTGCCCGGCCGCGCCGACGAGCTCGAGGCGCGCTGGGCGGACACGCCGTCGTTCCGGCGCGTGTGGCGGGTGCTGACGGTCGTCTGGGGGGTCGGCGGGCTGGTGCACAGCGGGCTGAGCATCGTCATGGCGTACTCGCTTCCGGTGGACGTGGTGCCCGGACTCGATACGGTGCTCTCCATCGCGAGTTTTGTGGTGCTCCAGGTGGTCACCCAGGTCATGCTCGCGCGGGAGGGCACGATGAACCGCATGTGGGCACGCCGATGATCGAGATCCCGCCACCCGGCGAATACCGGCTGGACCCGGCGCGCTGCCGGATCGGCGTCTCCGGCACGCACCTCTTCGGAATGTCCACTGTGGACGGCGAGTTCCCGTTGGCGGGCGGGGTGGTCGTGGTCGCCGACCCGGTGACGGAGTCGCGGGTGACGGCCGAGATCGACGCGAGCGGCCTCAAAACGGGCGACCGCCTGCGTGACACGGAGCTGCAGTCACGGCGGTTCCTCCACGGCCGCGAGCACCCGCTCATCACGTTCACCGAAGGCCGGCCGGTGGCGGACGGGCCGCGGTGGCTGCTCGAGGGCGTCGTCACGGTTCGCGGAACCGCGGCCCGCGTCCAGTGCGCGATCGACGCGGTCCAGGTGTCCCCCGAGGGCTTCTCGGCCCGCGCGGCGACGGTGGTGGACCGGTTCGCGTTCGGCCTGACGTACGGGAAACGGCTGGGCGGCCGGGAGTTCACGCTGACGCTGGACGTCACCGCCGTCCGGAGCTGACGCTCAGCTCCCGGCCGCGTGCGCGGGCACCAGGTACAGGTTCTGGGTGCCCATCCACGGCGAGTCGATCCGCCAGCTCGCCAGCGCCGTCGAGGGCGGGGCGCGGCGGGTCGTCGTCAGGACCAGGTCCGGGCTGATCGGGGCGACACTGTGGTCGAAGTTGTGGAAGTTCGCCTCCAGCAGCGCCCGGCCGACTTCGCCGCTGCGGCGTTTCGTCTCGGTGATCGCGGGGTCGACGGCGCCGCGGTCGGAGAACTCGTCGACCAGCTCGCAGTCGCACGCGTACGCCAGCGCGCCGACCTCACCCGCCGTCTCGACCTTGCGGCCGTGGGCGATCTCGGCCAGCTCCTGGCCGATCTCGCGGTACTCGGTCGTCGACGCGTGGTTGCTGGTGATCGGCGCGAACTGGCGCGGGAGGCCGGGCAGCGCGTACGCCGCGACGCTCACCGCGAGCACCGCGCCGGCCGCTGTCCACGTCCCGCGGCGCACGCGCTCGGGGACCGCCGAGGCGCAGGCGGCGAGGAAGATCGTCGCGCCGATGATGCTGGGCGCGTAGTACCAGTGGTACGGCGGCACGCCCAGCCGGCTGTAGGCCACGTAGTGCAGGGCGCCCGCGACGGCCAGCGCCGCGAACGGCGTCAGGCGCCGGGCGGTCTCGGACCCGCGGCGGAACAGGATGACCCAGGCCACGCCCGCCACGCCGGCGAGCAGCAGCGGCAGGAACGAGAGCGTGGCCTGGACCGGGAAGTTGCGCCAGTACAGGAGCGGGCCGTTGGTGAAGCTGAACGGCCCCCACGACTGCTGGCTGATCTTGATGACCAGCGTGTCCGGCACCGCCGAGCCGAGCACGACCCAGCTGAAGCCGAACCACGGCAGCGTCACCGCGAGGGCGGCGAACGCCGTGCGCCAGATGCCGGTCCAGAACTCGCGGCGGGCGGCGAACAGGACGGCCGCGATGAGCAGCAGGTCGATCCGGACCAGGGCGAGCAGCCCGATCACCACACCGAGCCGGCCGGCCTTGCGCTCCCCCGCGTAGACGAGCGTCCAGACGACCCCGGTGGCGCCGAGCGCGACCTCCAGCCCGATCGACGACAGCAGCAGCGGGTTGACCAGCAGCAGCCCGAACGTCAGCGGCGCGAACGCCGGGGGCAGGCCGGTGCGCTCGCCCAGCCGCCGCAGGCCCAGCACGAGCAGCACCTGCGCGGCGACGAAGACCACCCCGGCGGCCAGCACGGCGTCGCGGACGACGAAGGTGACCGCGCCGAGGGCCAGGACGTTCAGCGGCGACGTCGCGGTGTTCGCCGTCCCCTGCTCGATCAGGCCCCAGTGGCCGTGGAAGGCGAGGTTCTTCGCGTACGACAGCGTGATGTAGGTGTCATCGATGAGGTGGCTGCTGACCAGGGCGAACACCAGGGCGGAAGCCGCCGCGGCCCCGGCCGGCAGGGCCCACGAACGGGCGACGGGCAGGGCCGCCGGCAGCGCACCGGCGGCCTTCGGGAGTCCTGCGGAGGCGCTTCGCATCCCGGACACCGTACCCCGGCCGTGATGCTTCTGTGATCTGAGTGGGGTGCGGGTGGCTCACCCCACAGCGGTCAGATGCCGTTCCCGGAGCCGGAGTCGCCCGAGTTTCCCCCGCCGCGGCCGGGGAAACCGCGGCCGTCGGGGCCCTGGTTGGGGCCGTTGTACTGGCGGTGGATGCCGGGACGGCCGTCGCGTGGGCCATGGCTGGTCGCGGCGGCGATCCCGCCGACGACGCCACCGCCGATCAGCAGGCCGAGAACGCCGACACCGACGAGCTGGGTGGCCCGATGGCCGACGAAGCGCCGGAAGCCGCCGGGCTGCCGCTGGGCGGCTTGGGGCGCGCCCCAGGCGCCGTAGGCCTGGCCGGGGCCGGGCTGGGAGAGCTGAGGGGTGGGCGGCACCGGGGGCGGCAGCTGGCCGCCGGACGGGGTGGCACCGGGCTGCGGGTGCGCGGTGGTCGCGTCGGCGGCCGGAGGCGCGGGCTGACCTGGCGCGGCGGCGGTCGGCTGCTCGGCGGCGGCGGGTTGGGCTTGGGTCGGCTGGTCGGGGGCCGACGCAGCCGTGGGCTGCTCAACGGTCGGTTGCTCCGCGCCCGCGTCGGGCGGGACCTGCTTCGGGTCGCGCGGCTGGTCGTTCATGGTCGCTCCTGTGGTGGTCACGGGGACGGGCGCACTGCCCGCCCCCACCACCTCAGGGTGACCCCGTCAGCTGTGCTGAACCTGAAGCCAACCTGTCGATCCGCAATGAGACGTCACAGGTAGAACGACAGGAACAGCGTGGCCACCCACGTTGCGCCGAGCACCTGGAGCACGCGGTCCTTGAGCGCGATCTCCTCCGGCTCGCCCGCGATGCCGCCGTCGACGTCCACCGCGTAGCGCAGCACCGCCACCACGAACGGCACCATCGAGATCAGCGCCCACACCGAGTTGTGCTCGGTCTGGCGGATCTCGAACGCCCACAGGCAGTACGACATGATCAGGATCGCCGCCGACGTCGCCCAGACGAACCGCAGGTAGCTGGCCGAATACTTCTTCAGCGACGAGCGGATCTTCGCGCCCGTGCGCTCGAACAGCATGATCTCCGCGTAGCGCTTGCCGGCCACCATGAACAGCGAGCCGAACGCCGTGACCAGCAGGAACCACTGCGAAAGCGCGAGGCCGCCCGCGACACCGCCGGCGATCGAGCGCATCAGGAAGCCCGAGCCGACGATGGCCAGGTCGACCACCGGCTGGTGCTTGAGGCCGAAGCAGTAGCCGAGCTGGACGGCCTCGTAGACGCCCAGCACGACCGCCAGCTGCCAGCTGGCCAGGAACGACACGCCGAGACCGGCCAGGAAGAACACGACCGCGGCCCCGTACGCGACGGGCACCGGCACGATCCCGGCCGCGATCGGCCGGTTGCGCTTGGTCGGGTGGGCCCGGTCGGCCTCGACGTCGACGGCGTCGTTGATGAGGTAGACCGAGCTCGCCACCAGGGAGAAGGCCACGAAGGCGACGATCGCGTCGAGCAGCAGGCCCGTGCGGTCGGTCGACTTCGAGAAGGCGAAGAACGGGGCCGCGAAGACCAGCACGTTCTTGACCCACTGGCGCGGCCGCGCCGTCTTGATGACGCCGCCGACCAGGCCGAACGGCCCACGGGCGGCAGTCGCCGTCTCCACCGCGGCCGGGGTCTCCGGCGCTTCGGGAGTCACGGCCGCTTCGTCGCTTTTGCGCTGCTCGGTCGTCTCGCTCATGGGTTCTTCTTCAGCTTCCGTCGTATCAGACCACCGACGAGCCCCCCGAGGGCCGCACCGGCCAGAACGTCTGTCGGATAGTGAACGCCGAGCACGAGCCGCGAGGCGAGCATCGGCGGTACCAGGGCGGGCACCAGGTTACGCCCGGTCAATCCGGAGTAGAGCACCGCCGCCGCCGTAGTGGACGTCGCGTGCGACGACGGGAAGCTCAGCTTGCTCGGCGTGCCGACGAGGACCTCCACGCTCGGGTGGTCCGGTCGCGGCCGCCTGACCACGCGTTTCACCGCGATGGACGCGGCGTGCGCGCCGACGACACCCGCCGACGCGACCAGCCAGTCCTTGCGCCGCTTCTTGTCGACCACGGCGCCGAGCAGGCCCAGGCCGAACCAGCCGATGGCGTGCTCGCCGAAGTGCGACATGCCGCGCGCGGCTTTCACCGAAACGTCACTCTTCAGAAAGCCCTGGGTCTTCGAGAGGACGGCCACCTCGCCCGTCGGGGCGCCCTTCTCAAGCATCGAGGGACCCGTCGAGCGGCGCGCCGTCGGTCAGGTGCGGGGCGATCTTGTTGTCGAACGCCGAGAGCGCCGAGCCGATGGCCATGTGCATGTCGAGGTACTTGTACGTGCCGAGCCGGCCGCCGAACAGGACGTTCTTCTCGCGCGCCTCGACCTTGGCCAGCTCGCGGTAGGCCTCGAGCTTCTCGCGGTTCTCCGGCGTGTTGATCGGGTAGTACGGCTCGTCGTTCTCGTCCGCGAAGCGCGAGTACTCGCGGAAGATGACCGTCTTGTCCTTCGGGTAGTCCCGCTCCGGGTGGAAGTGGCGGAACTCGATGATCCGGGTGTACGGGACTTCCTGGTCGTTGTAGTTGACGACCGAGGTGCCCTGGTAGTCGCCGGTCCCGGCGACCTCGGACTCGAAGTCGACGGTGCGCCAGGTGAACCGGCCCGCCGAGTAGCCGAAGTAGCGGTCCAGCGGACCCGTGTAGACGGTCGGGGTGCCGGCCGGGATGTGCTCGCGGACGTCGAAGTAGTCGACGTTCAGCCGGATCTCGATGTTCTCGTGCTCGGCCATCTTCTCGAGCCACGCGGTGTACCCGTTGACGGGCAGGCCCTCGTAGGTGTCGTTGAAGTACCGGTTGTCGAAGTTGTACCGGACCGGCAGGCGCGTGATGATGTTCTCGCCCAGGTTCTTGGGGTCGTTCTCCCACTGCTTCGCGGTGTACCCGCGGATGAAGGCCTCGTAGAGGGGACGGCCGACCAGCGAGATGGCCTTCTCCTCGAGGTTCTGCGCGTTCGCCGTCTCGAACTCGGACGACTGCTTGGCGATCAGCTCGCGCGCCTCGTCCGGGGTGTGGGACTTGCCGAAGAACTGGTTGATCAGGGCCAGGTTCATCGGGAACGAGTAGACCTGGTCCTTGACCCGCGCGAACACGCGGTGCTGGTAGTTGGTGAACCCGGTGAACCGGTTCACGTACTCCCAGACGCGCTTGTTCGAGGTGTGGAACAGGTGCGCGCCGTACTTGTGCACCTCGATCCCGGTCTCGGGCTCGGCCTCGGAGTAGGCGTTGCCGCCGATGTGGCTACGCCGCTCGAGGATGAGGACCTTCTTGCCCAGCTCGGCCGCGGCCCGTTCGGCGACGGTCAGGCCGAAGAAACCGGACCCGACGACGACGAGGTCGTAACCTGCGAAATCGTCTTCAGTAATCTTGGCGGGGTTCGTGTGCGCGCTCACGGGCGTCGAGGGTACGCAGGTCGGTATCCCGGCCCGCACCCGACTATCACATTTCGGCCTACGACACACCTGGAAAGCAGTGCCTGCACCCGAGGACTTCTGGAGCTACTTCGCCGCGGTGGCCACTTACCTGGCCGTACTGGCGGTGCCTGGCGGCGTCGTCGGATGGGCCGCCGGTGTGCGCGGCTGGGCGCTGGCGGGCCTCGCCCCGCTGCTCAGCTACGCCATCACCGGGCTCGCCGGGCCGTGGCTGGCGATCATCCACGTGCCGTACGGCTCGCTCAGCGTCGCCGCGTGCACGCTGCTGCTCGCCGCGGTGCTCTACGGCCTGCGCCGGCTCGCGACGGCCCGGGGGTGGCTGTCGCCGGGCGCCGAGGAGCCGCCGGTGCCGTGGACGCGCCGGGCGCACCTGGCCGTCGGCGCCTGCGTCGCGGTCGCGACGGCGGTGTCGATCGCCGTGGTGGTCTCCGGCCGCGGCGGCACGACCGCGGTGTTCCAGCGCTGGGACACCGTCTTCCACGCGAACGGCATCCGCTACATCGCCGAGACCGGCGACGGCTCGCTGACCGGCATGGGCACGCTCAACTGGTACCCGGACGGCTCCTTCTACCCGAACGCCTACCACCTGGTCGGCGCGCTGGTCTACCAGCTGTCCGGGACGTCGGTCCCGGTCACGCTGAACGCCGTCACGATGCCGATCGCCGGGCTGTTCGCGCTGGCCATGGTCGCGCTGGTGCGCCAGCTCGGCGGCCGCGCGGTGTTCGCCGGCTGCGCCGCGCTGGTCGCGGGCGGCGCGACGACCGGGGCGTACGAGTCGGTGTCGAGCGGCCTGCTGCCGTTCGCGCTGGGCATCGTGCTGACGCCGCTGGCCGTGGTCGCGCTGCAGCGGTTCGTCGTGCGACCGGGGGCAGACACCGGTGCCGTGCTGGCGCTGAGCGCGACCGGCCTGCTCGCCGCGCACTCGAGCGCGTTGTTCGGGGCGATCCTGTTCGCGTTCCCGGTCGTGGTGCAGCGCTGGTACCGGGCGCTGCGCGGCCGCCGGGTCGACGGCGTGCCGGCCGGCCGCGCCGGGTGGCGGGTCGTCGGCGGGGACGTGCTGCGGATGCTGCCGGTGATGGTCGCGGCGGGCGTGCTGGCCGCGCCGATGATCCTCGGCGCGATCTCCTTCACGTCCGGGTCGTACCCGTACCACGCGTGGGGCTCCCACATGGCGGTGTGGAAGGCGCTCGCCATGCTGGCGACGTTCAAGCAGGTGCTGCCGGTGCCGCAGATCTGGCTCACGGTGTTCCTCGCCCTCGGGGTGTTCACGCTGGTGCGGCTGCGGCGGATGCGCTGGCTGGGGCTCTCGGCGATCGGCCTGTCGGCGCTCTTCGTGGTCGTCGCGTGCTTCGGCGGCGAAGACTGGGTGATCAGCCTGTCGCGGCCGTGGTGGAACGACCGGTTCCGGCTGATGGCGCTGGCCGCGATCCCGATGTGCCTGCTCGCCGCGCACGGCATGAGCGAGACCCAGCGGTGGCTGGCGAAGCTCGCGAGCGGCCGGGCGTGGGTGCGGGCGCGGCCGTGGCTGACCGGCCGGGTCGGGCTCGTGTCGGCGGTGCTGCTGGTCGTGGCGATGGGCGTGCTGACCGGCGGGTTCTACCGCGCGGCCAACGCCAAGACGGTGTCGCTGCTCTACTACAACGGCCTCCCGGGCGAGGTGGTCCCGCCGGTCAGCCAGGACGAGATCGACGCGATGGACCACCTCGGCACGCTCGGCATCCCGGCCGGCCAGAAGGTGCTCAACGACCGTCTCGACGGCACGGCGTGGATGTACGCCCTGACCGGCGTCCACCCGGTGGCCGCGCACTACGACGCCGGTGTGGTGCCCTTCGACGCCGACTACCTGGCCCGCCACTTCCGCGACTACGACAGCGACCCGCAGGTGCGCGCGGCGACGCAGCGGCTGAACGTGCACTACGTGCTGATCGGCAGCGGCACCATCCGCCGCGACACTCCGATCGCGGCGGGCCTGCAGCACCTGGACGGGCACGACTTCCTGCAGGTCGTGTACCGGAACCCGGGCGCCGTGATCTACCGGATCGTGAAGTAAAGAGCCCTCGTGGCCGCGGCGCCCCGTGCCGCGGCCACGAGGGCCTCCCGTCCCCCAACCACCCCCGGGGTGATCTTTGACGTCTGCCTGAAGGACGCCGTCGGGACGGCAATCGGTTTCCCGGCTAGGCGAATGTCACCCGTTCGGCCTAGCGTGCAGTTCCGGCAGGACGTCGCTCGCCACCTGTTCCAGCACCGCCTCGCGCCCTTCGTACGGCGCCGACGAGCGCGGCCAGTGCGCGATGACGTCCGTGAAGCCCAGCTCTTCGGCGCGGCCGGCGGCGTCGCGGAACGCCTCCACGCTGCTCAGCGAGAACACCGGAGACGCGTCCAGGCTCAGGTGACGCTGGATGCTCGCCCGCTCGCGGCCGACGTCGTCGAGACGCCGGTCGAACACCTCCGTGAGCTCCTTGATGCCACGCCACCAGTCGTCCTCGGTCGCGCCGCCCTTGCCCGTGGTCACCCAGCCCGCGCCGAAGCGCGCGGCCAGCGTCATCGTGCGGGGGCCGTTCGCCGCGACCACGAACGGCAGCCGCGGGCGCTGGACGGTGCCGGGCAGGTTGCGGGCGCCGCGGGCGCGGTAGTACTCGCCGTCGAAGTCGAACTTGTCGGTCATGAGCAGCCCGTCGAGAGCCTCGACGAACTCGGTGAAGCGGTCCACGCGCTGCTTGGTCGTGAGCTCCGGCGCGGCCAGCACCTGGCCGTCGTAGTGGAGGTGGTCGACACCCGCGCCGACGCCGAGGACGAACCGGCCGTCCGAAACGTCGTCCAGGGTGGTCAGGTCACGCATGAAGGGCACCGGGTGCCGCGCGACCGGCGACGCCACGAACGTGCCCAGCCGGATGCGGGACGTCACCATCGCCGCCGCCGTGAGGGTCGGGACCGCCGAGAACCACGGTCCGTCGACCAGGTTGCGCCAGCCCAGGTGGTCGTACGTCCACGCGTGGTCGAAGCCGTACTCCTCGGCGGCGCGCCACTTCGGCTCGGCCGCCCACCAACGATCTTCCGGAAGAATCACGATGCCTACTCGCACAATGCCGGACCGTATCGGTAACCACCGACAATCGCTCGGACGGGGACGCGGCCACCCGAACGGGTCAGGGACAATGGCGGAGTGGAGAGACCCCTTCTGATCGCGTCCGACGTCGACGGCACCCTGCTCGGCCCCTCCGAAGCCCTCAGCGCGCGCACCATCGCGACCGTCCGCCGGGTGGTCGACGCCGGGGTGCCGTTCGTGCTCGCGAGCGGCCGGCCGCCACGCTGGATCGCGCCGATCGCGAAGCCGCTCGAGCTGACCGGGTACGCGGTGTGCGCGAACGGGGCCGTCCTCTACGACTGCGGCACCGAGGAGATCGTCGAGGTCCACGGCCTGCTCGCCCCGGAGCTGCTCAACGACATCGCGAGCGCGCTCGACAAGGCGCTGCCCGGCTGCCGGCTGGCGTCCGAGCGGGTCGCGACCGGCGCGGTCGACCACGACATGCGCAACTTCGTGATCGAGCCGGACTACCACAACCCGTGGGGCGACGGCGAAGGCCGCGTCGGGCCGCGCGCCGAGGTGGTCGGGCACCCGGCGATCAAGCTGCTGGTCAGCCACCGCGGCCTGTCGTCGGAGGAGATGGCCGACGCGCTGAACTCGCTGTTCGACCGCGAGGTCGACGTCACCTACTCGTCTTCGGGCGGCCTGGTGGAGCTGTCCGCGCACGGCATCACCAAGGCGACCGGCCTGGCCGACGTCGCCGAGCGGTTCGGCGTCGAGCCCGCGCGCGTGATCGCCTTCGGGGACATGCCCAACGACGTCGAGATGCTGCGCTGGGCCGGCCACGGCGTCGCGATGGAGAACGGGCACCCGAAGACCCAGGACGTGGCCGACGAGATCACCGGACCGGCCGGCGAAGACGGTGTCGCGCAGGTCCTCGAGCGCTGGTTCTAGCTGCGGTCGAGCTCCGCGGCTTCCTCCGGGGTCGGCGCGGTCCCGCCCAGGTGGGCGGGCAGCCACCAGCGGTCCTCGTCCGACGCGGGCTGGTCGGGGTACTCGGCCTGGGCCCGGTCGAGCAGCGCGCTCATCCGGTCGCGCAGCTCCTTCGTGACGACGTCCCAGTCGTCGCGCTTCGCCGGGCGCATCGGCTCGCCGACGAGGATCAGGACGGGCACGTGCCGGCGCGTCAGGTCCTTCGGGCGGCCCTTCGTCCACAGCCGCTGGGTGCCCCACAGCGCCATCGGCACCACGGGGACGTCGGCCGCCGCGGCCATCCGGACGGCCCCCGACTTGATCTCCTTGACGGTGAACGACTGGCTGATCGTCGCTTCCGGGAACACGCCCACGACCTCGCCGGCCTTCAGCTTCTGGACCGCTTCGCGGTAGGAGGCCAGCCCGGCGGAGCGGTCGACGGAGATGTGGTGCATGCCGCGCATCAGCGGCCCGGCGATCCGGTTCGCGAAGATCTCCTGCTTCGCCATGAACCGCGTCAGCCGCTTCGCCGGGCGCGCGCCGAGGCCGCAGAAGATGAAGTCGAGGTAGCTCACGTGGTTGCACGCGATGACCGCGCCGCCGTGCCGCGGGATGTTTTCCGCGCCCTCGACCCGGATGCGGTTGTCGAGTACCCGGAACATCGTCCGGGCCGCCGCGATCACGGGCGGGTACACGAGGTCAGCCATCCCGCCAGGTTACGGGACCGTAGGTTCCGCGCGGCCGTTCAGCGGGGAAGAACACAAAACGGGCGAAGCTCACGCCGTCCGCACGGCCCGCCGCCGGACCGGGATCGCCAGCACGACGGCCAGCAGGATCGTGAACAGCGCGACGGACTGGTGCTTGGTGCCTTCGATGCCGTCGCCGAGAGCCGCCGTGCCGAACTGGGTCAGCGAGACGACCAGCAGGAACCCCAGCACGACGCCCAGCGGCTCCCGACGTAAGAACCAGGCCCTGACCAGCACGAACAGCCAGATCGGCACCAGCACGAACAGGCCGAGTGGCGCGATCAGGCCGGTCAGCCAGGACACCACGGGCACCCGGTGCTCCTGCGCGTGCGGCGCGAAGCCGGCCGACTGGTCGAAGCTGCCGAGGTAGTCCGGCCGGGCGGTCAGCTGGTCGGTCGCCGCGCGGTTGAGCACCTCGAGCGTCCGGCCGGGGTGCGTCGCGAAGTACGTGACGACGTTGCGGCGGCTCATCTGGCCGCGGTACTGCGCGTAGCGCGGGTCCATCGTGGCCGGGTGCGGGTGCCACCAGCCGTTGCCCGCGTACTGCGCGAACGACGGCGGCAGCCCGAGGTCGGCCAGGTCGGCCTGCGTGTCGTGCCGGCCGTCGACGATGTTCAGGAAGATCGAGTTGAAGACGTTGATCTCGCGCGAATCGTCCCCGGGCCGCGCGGCGAGCGAGCCGTCGGGCGCGACGGCCGGTTCGACGCTCTGCTGCGCGTAGAGCGTCACGGCGCCGAGCGCGCCGACGACCAGCGCCGCCGACGCCCACCGCCGCGCGCCGCGCAGGGTGCCCGGCCGGACCAGCAGGATCGCCACGACGAGGATCGGCAGGATGGTCAGCGTCTGGACCTTGGCGTTGACCGCCAGCACGCCGCCCACGAGCGTCACGACCATGCCCGCGTAGCTCCACCGGCCTTCGCGGGCGGTCAGCAGCAGACCGCCGACGGCGAGCAGCAGGCCGAGGAAGGCGGCGCCCTCGCCGAGCACCGCGGCGAAGTAACCGAAGAACGCCGAATCCGCGACGACCAGCAGCAGCCCGGCGGCGACGGCGAGCCGCGCCCGGCGCCCGTACGGCAGGCCGAGCACGATCGCGGCGATCGCTCCCGCGGCGATGATGCTGCTGAGCAGGCCGAGCACAACCAGGCTCAGCGTCGCGTGGGCGCCGACCACCCCGCCGAGGCGGACGGCCACGTCCGCGAGCCAGCTCTGCGTGAGCAGGTAGGTCGGCCGGCACGGCGCCGAGCCCGGCTCCGCACGGTAGGCGAGGTGGATGAACGCCTCGGGCCCGCTGTGCCAGGTGATCCCGGCGCCGCACAGCACCCGGGCGCCGTCGCCGTTGTTGGACATCGCGACCGGGCGCGGCACCAGGAACCGCACCACGAACAGGGTGAGCGCCGCGCCGAACACCCCGAGCCCGAGCAGCGCTTCGGCGTCCAGCTGCCGTTTCGGGACCTCGAGCTTCACGAAGGACAGGGTACGTAGCGGAAGTCCGGGCCCCGGTCGAGGTCGACGACCACGGACTTCGCCTGCTCCGCGCGCGGGTAGACGGCGACCCAGTAGGGCGTGCCGACCCGGCGGAAGGTCGCGACCTGGTACTTGCCGGCGTAGACCGGGTCGATCACGCAGCGCTGGGTTTCGGCGTACCCGCCGTCGGAGGGGACGGCGACGGTCGGCCGGCGGCCGTTGACCACGTAGTCGTAGTCGGTCGTGATGCCGCCGTCGTGCCGGCCTTCGCGGGCGATGTGCTCGTCCGTGCGGCCGAGGACGTCGATGATGAGCAGCTGCCCGCCCTCGGCGGCGAGCGCGCCGGGCGCGGCGGCGCTGACCACCGAGCCGGGCGGCAGGTACGTGCCGAGCCAGCCGCCGATTTCGGTGAGCTCGGAGCCGTACGCGCGCCAGTCGCGCACGCGGTCGAGCATCTCGGGGCTGAACACCGACACGAGCACCGCGATCCCGGCCAGCCCGCCGGCGGTCACCGGGACCAGCCGGGTCGCGGCGGGCCAGGCCCGCGGCCGGGGTGACGGCTTCCCCTCGACGTCCGCTGTGAGCACGCCGTACACCGCGACCGAAGCGACGGCGACCAGCGGCGGCACGGGCGCCAGCAGCCGCCACGCCGGGTCCAGGTCACCGCCGGCCAGCACGGCCACGGCGGCGAGCCCGACGACCGTCGCGAACAGCAGCCAGATCAGGGCGCGGGCCTCGAGCGCGACCCCCTTGGTCCGGCGCAGCAGCAGGGCGACCGCCGCGACCAGGCCGAGCAGCAGAAACCCTTGGTGCGCCAAGGCGAACCCGGACAGGTACGGCCAGCCGGCGGCGACCTGCGACCCGAGCGGGCCGTCGAGCTTCGCGGCCAGCGGCGCGGGGAGGAAGTGCTGGTAGAACGTCGCCCGCCAGGCCAGCCGGGGAATGAGGAACACGACCGCGCCCAGGATGAACCCCACCGGCGCCCACCAGCTGTGCTTCTTCTTCAGTGCGGCGCCCAGCAGCCAGAACCCGCCCAGGACGGCGATCACCAGGCCCTGCGGGCTCGTCATCACGGCGAAGGCGACGAGCACCCCGGCGACCACCGGGCGGCGCGCCGCGAGCGAGTAGCAGACGGCGAGGGTCAGGAGCACGAACAGCGGGACCTCGGAGCCGGAGGGCCCGTAGACCGCGAGGCCGCCGGCGCTCGCCGTGAGCACCGCGGCGGCGACCCCGATCGCCGGCCGCGGCTCGGCGCCCTCCGGGGTGGCCGCCCCGACGATCCGGTTCACCAGCAAGAACGAGACGAGCACACAGCCCAGGGTGGCGACCACGCCGAACACGACGGCCGTCGTCCGCACGTCGGCGCCGAAAGCGGCCCGCGGCAGCGCGATCAAGACCAGCCAGAGGAAGTTCGTGTACCCCTCGACGCGTTCACCGGGGTTGAAGACCGGGCCGTTGCCGTCCGCGATGTTCTGCGCGTAGCGGAACGAAACGAGCGCGTCTTCGGTGACGGTCGCGAACATCAGCTGGTGAAGCAGGGACAACCCGAGGGTGAGCGCGACGACGAGGCCGCGCCAGCCGCGGTCGGTGTCCAGGCGTCCCCAGGTCAGCACCACGATCGCGGCGAGCACCAGCCACGCCACCACGACCGCGTAAACCACCCGGCCCCCTCGTGAAGATCACCCCGCCGGCGCCAGTCAAGCAGGGAAAGACTCTTGTCAATATAACCCGATCGGGTATCGCCTTTCGAAGTCCGCAATTGATCCCGTTCGAACCGGCCTTCGGCGGCTTAGTCTCCACCGTGCTCTCCGTCAGCGTCGCCATTCTCGTGATCGCCCTGCCGGGCCTGCTGACCGGTCTCGCGGCCGGTTTGCGCGGCTGGGCCCTGGCCGGGCTGGCGCCGTTGCTGAGCTACGCCATCGGCGGGCTGACCGGGCCGTGGACCGCCGCGCTGGGCTGGTCGTTCACGCCGTTGACCTACGCGCTTTCGACGGTTGTCTTCACCGCGATCGCTTGGGGTGTCCGGAAACTGACGGTGCGCCGCTGGGCGCCGGAACCGGAGCCGGGCTTGTGGGCGCGGCGCGGGCACCTGGCGGTGCTGGCGTGCCTGCTGTTCGCGGCGGCGATCGGTCTCTCCGCGACAGTCCTCGGGCTCGGCCGGATCGGCGCGCTGCCGCAGGGTTTCGACGCGGTGTACCACGGCAACGCGGTGCGCTACATCGCCGACACCGGCGACGGCGGTCTGTTCGGGACGGGCCAGGTGAACTGGTACGGCGACGCGGCGCCGGTGTTCTATCCCAACGCGTACCACCTGCTGGCGTCCGTGACGTACCGGCTCAGCGGGACGTCGATCCCGGAGACGCTCGACGCGAACACCGTGCTGCTGCCCGGTTTGCTCGCGTTGTCGCTGGTGACGCTGGTGCGCGAGTTCCGTGGCCGCGCGGTGCTGGCCGGCGCGGTGGCGCTGACGGCGGTGGCGCCGGTGATGGGTGTCTACGAGTCGATGGATCGCGGACCGTTGCTGCCGTTCGCACTGGGCGTGACGTTGACGCCGTTGGCCGCGGTGGCTCTGCGCCGGTACCTGGAGCGGGTCGCGCCGGACACCGGGCTGGTGCTGGTGCTGGCCGCGGTGGGGTTGCTGTGCATCCATTCGTCGACGTTGTTCGGCGGAATCCTGTTCGCCGGGCCGCTGCTGGTGCAGCGCTGGCTCTCGTCGTGGCGCCGCATCGGCCGTGATTTGGTGGCGCTGTTGCCGATCGCGGCGGTGTCGTTGCTGGTGGCGTGGCTTCAGCTGTTCGGCGCGCTGGGCCTGGCGACGAGCGCGGTGCCGTACTACGGCTGGCCGAGCGAGTACCGCGCGTCGACGGCGCTGGGGGCGTTGCTCGGTTTCCAGCACTACGAACCGCATCCGCAGGTGTGGCTGTCGGTGGCGCTGTTCCTGGGGATCGTGTTCTTCGCCCGCGCGGGCGCGCTGCGCTGGATCGGCCTGACAGCGGCGGTCACGGGCCTGGCGTACATGGCGGTGGCGTCGTCGAACGCGCCGATCGTGATGGCGTTGTCCCGCCCCTGGTGGGACGACCCGTACCGGTTCTTTTCGATGGCGGCGATCCCGCTGTGCGTCCTGGCGGCCCACGGGTTGGCGTCCACTCAGGCGTGGTTGCGCGACCGGCTCCCGTCCTGGGTGCCGGTGGCCGCGGTGGTGTTGCTGGGTTTCGTCTTGCTGTCCAACGGCTTGTACTTCCGTTCGAACGGCGCGCGTGTGTACCCGGGGTACCAGGCGGCGGATCCGTCAACGCTGCGCGTGACCCCGGCCGAGGCGACGGCGATGGAGAAGCTGGGGACTCTGGCGGCCCCGGGCGAGTGGGCGATGAACGACCGCTTCGACGGGACGGTGTGGACGTACGCGCTCTCGGGGGTCCGGACCGTCGCCGGGCACTTCGACGAGACGTTGCTGCCTTCGGACGCGGTGCTGCTGGCTGGGCGGTTCCGGGACTATGGGACTGACCCGGCGGTGCGGGCGGCGGTGCGGCGGTTGGATATTCGGTGGGTGATTTTGGGGAAGCCGTCGAGTGAGCCGGGGAAGCCGTATCAGGCGGGGTTGGTGGGGCTGGCGGGGGAACCGTTCTTGAAAGAGGTTTACCGCAATTCGGATGCGGTGATCTATCGCTTGGTGTCGTGAATTCCGGTTAGTTTCTGACCTTGGTCTGGCTCGGCCGGTTGTGCCGCGGCTCGGCGCGACCGGGGTTCGAGCGTCGCGAATGACCCATTCGGGACGCCAGACGTCTCCAATGACCCATTCGCGACGGCGGGTTCCGGACCAAGCTCACGAAGGAGCCGATCTTGCGGCACCCCCTCCGCAGTGGTTCCGACGGTCGTTGTGGCACCCGTTGCAGGTGGGCAGGGCCGGGCAGCCGCCATGCGCTCTGCCGGGCCGGCCGTTCGTGTACTCGCTGACTCTCCCGCCGGTCCGGCAGCGCACGAGGATCTGCGGGGTCCCGCGCAGCACGCTGCCAGGAGTGCGATGGGCCAGAGCGCACACCGGCACGCTGGTGGCGTGGGTGAACCGGCGATTCAGGTGCATCTCGCCGCGCCGGTTTCGGGCCAAACGACCGCCGCCGTCCGAGCGGCCCCCGCCCTTCCCCTTCAGGGGCCCGGCAGAGTCGGGGCGAACGTGACCGGCGAGCCGCTGCGATGCCGTGAATGACTCATTCACCTCGTCAGAGGTCATGAATGAGTCATTCATGACCCTCCCGGGCCGCTACCACGACCTCCGGTGTGATGTACCTGGCCGTCCGCGCTACGAGCTGACCGACGAATCCGACTTCGCCGGCACCCCCGCCCTTCCCTTGGGGGGCGTCCCCGAGTCCATTCTATCCGGGGGTGGGGGACAAAAGGCCTGGGTGAGCGGTTCTCGGGCTTAGTTGTCCACATGTGCGTAACGGCTGTGGACAACTTGGGTACAGGTGGTGGACAGCCTGGTCAGGCGGCTGTTGGCGCTGGGGGGCGGACCGTGCGGGCCGCTACTGCTGCCATGCCCGCCGTCAGGAGGTCGGCCACCGTGAACATCACTCGGGAAGCGACCGCGAACGCTGTGGCCTGGCCGACCGTCAGGCCGCTGGCCGTCAGGACCGCTACCTGCGCCACCTCGCGGACGCCCACTCCGCTCGGGAGGATGAACGCGAACGTGCCCACCGTCATCGCCACCGCCATCGCGCCCACGCAGAGCACGAAGCCGCTGAAGCCCGGGGTGCCCACCGAGTTCGCCAGGAGCCACAGGTGGATTCCCTGCAGGCACCAGGCCGCCGTCGAGGCGCCGAAGACCTTGCCCACCACGCGCCAGCCCAGGGGGTGGGCCAGCGGGGGGCGGCGCAGCACCCGCAGCACCAGGGACGTGCCCCAGGTCAGGATCTTCGGGTGCAGCATCGCCAGGCCGACCGGGATGAGCACGAACAGCCACAGCGCGCGCGGGCTGTTGCTGAACACCGCCGGGGCCGCCAGCAGGGACACCACCAGCGCCGACACCACGCCGACGCCGAGCTGGATCAGGGAGCCCGTGAAGATGCGGGCGCGGGCCAGGCCGGCCTTGCGGCCCAGCTCCATCTGCAGCAGGTACGCCCAGACCGAGCCCGGCACGTACTTGCCGAGCGAGCCGACCAGGCAGATCTGCGCGCCGCGGGCGTAGCCGATCGGTTTGCCCAGGTCGTCGACCATCACCTGCCAACCCCAGGTCGAGACCATGATCGCCGCGACCAGGGCGACCAGGCTCAGCAGGGACGACTGCCACGCGACGTCGCTCAGGGTGTGCCAGAACTCGCCCCAGTTGGCGGCCAGCTGCTTCGCCGCGAAGCCGATGACCAGCAGGATCGCGACCCAGCGGACGACGTCGATGATCTTCGCCTTGGTCGACTTCGGCTGCTTTCCGGCAGCCGGGGTCTCCCATTCCGGCGACTCAACTGTCGTCATCGACGCATCTCCTCAGGCCTGGACCGTGACCAGGCGGCTGAATTCGGCCAGCAGATCGTAACCGTCCCAGACCGCGGAGAACGTCAGGGCGCTGCCGAACGGCACGATCCGGTCGACCCCGCGGCCCGCCAGCTCGTGCGCGAACGCCGTCAGCTCCTCGGCCGTGAAGCCGAACTGGCCGACGGTCTGGTCCTTGCGCAGGACGATCGGCACCAGATCGGACAAAGAGGACACTCGTGCGTTGGCGAACGTGCCCGCGCCGAGCCACTCGCGCGGCAGGACCGCCGGGTCGGTCAGCTCCAAAGTGGCCAGGCCGTTGCCGGCGAACTCGATGCCGCTCACCAGCCCGTCGGCCGCCGCGCCGTACGCCGAGACGCGCTTCTGGACCGCCATCGCCGGCTCGGTCACGTGCTGTTTCGTCTCCAGCACCGACGCCAGCAGGGCGCGGAACTCACTGCCCGCCGCCTGCGCGCCGGCCTCGTCGCCGACCCAGAACACCGCGCGCGGGGACGAGCAGGCGGCCTGGTCGAACCAGTACGAGTCGTTGTAGAACCCCTCGGCGGCCGCGCGACGCTCTTCCGAGGACGCCCGCTGCCAGCCCGCCACCGACGCGACGGCGAACGACGAACGGTCCGGGAACGTCAGGTCACGCGCGTGCGGCGCGAGCGGGTACTTGCGCAGGGCCGCGACGGAACCGTCGCCGCCCCAGATGACGCGCAGGTCCGCGGCCAGGGACAGCGCACCGCTCACCTCGTCGCTGCGGTCGTACGTCACCATCCGCTGGGTGGCCGTGATCGCCGCGGCGACCGAAGAGTCCACTTCGGACAGTGCCGCGTTCAGCGCCTCCAGCACCGCCTCGGCGGCGCCGGCCGAGCGCGACGACACCCGCACGACGTTGTGGTTGCCCGCCAGCGCCGACAGCGCCCACGAGTAGACGAAGATCGTGTCCACGTTCGCCGGCGGCACGTGGAACACCAGCCCACGCGGAAACCGCAGCGCGCCACCGGTGGTGTCCAAAGTGGACAACGCCTTGGCGATCTCGCCCTTGCGCAGGAAGAAGCCGAGGGACGCCAGCTCCGGGAAGCGGCGCGCGGTGGCCGGGGCCAGCAGCTTGCGCGCGAACTTCGTGATGAACTCGACGACCCGCGGGTCACCGACGCGCAGCCGGCCGCCGGGCGGCGACGCGCGCAGCTCGTCGACCAGGTCGGTCACCGCAACGGCAGGAGCAGCGGGAAAACGCTGGGTCAGGGAAGTCACGCCGCCGCTCCCGAGAACGTGTCCGAGCAGCCGCGCGCCTCGGCCTTCGGCAGCCGGCCGAGCACCGAGAAGTGCTTGCCCGGCCAGTCGCCGTCGTCGATCCCGTTGTAAACGCCGAGATCCTCGGTGAGCAGCACGTGCCCCGGATACGACCGCGGCAGTGTCGAGACGACCTCGATCACGCCCGGCTCCCCGACCGGCTGCTCTTCCCACGTCTCCGGGTTGCGGATCACGACATCGGCGAAGTCCGGGCAGTACAGCGAGTTCCCGGACGGGCCTTCGAGGAACACCGTGCCGATCTGCTCGATCATCCCGTAGTAGTTGTGGATCCGGGTGAGCCCGGTGTCCTCCTTGAAGCGACGCCGGAACTCGGTGTTGTCCACCGCGCGGTCGATCAGCTTCTTCCAGCCACCACTGTGGATTAGGATGCCGTTCGACAGGTCGAGACCGTTGTCGCGCGCGACCTCGTACAGGTACAGCCACACCATGAACGTGAAGCCGAAGATCAGGAACGGCTTGTCGTCGTACTCGGCCAGGAACTTCTTGACGGCTTCGACGTCCGGCTTGTCGTTCTCGTCGAGCACGTACGTGTGCTTGCGGCCGAAGTTCGCCATGCCCAGCACGCCCGCGCCGCGCGCGGAGAACGACCGGCGGTTCTTGATGATCCCGATCGTGTCGACCATCAGCATCGGCAGCCGCTCACCGCCGAGGACCTCCTGCAGGGTCGCGCCGAGCTGCTTGGTCTGCGCGCCCGCGGCCTCCTTGTCCAGGTAGATCCGCGATGCGCCGGCGCCCGTGGTGCCGGACGACGTCAGCGTCTTGAAGACCTCACTGTCCGGAACGGACTTGAGGTCGTGCGTCTTGAACATCCGCACCGGCAGCCACGGCAGGTCCGCGATCGTGGCGAAGGAAGCGTTCGGCGCGATTCCCAGCGACGACAGGATCCGGTCGTAGCCTTCGGAATTCGCCCGATGGTGTGACGTCAGGGAAGCCAGCTCCGGCAGCAGCAACGCCTCCCGGTCGGCCTGCGACCGAGTGAACACGCTCATACCTTCGCCTCCAATGACCGGTAGTCGATCTTCCCGCTGGCCAGCAGCGGCACGGTGTCGATCGGGCGCACGTCGAACCCGCTGGCGTGCAGGTGCAGCCGCTCGGACAGCGCCTTCGACGCGTCCTTGCAGATCGCCTTGTCGACGCCCTCGGCGAACAGCACCACCTTGTCGCCGGCGGGCACCGCGGCCACCACGTCGATCCCCACGGCCGCCGTGCGCACGGCGTGCTCGAGGTCGTCGAGGCTGACGCGGTTGCCGAACACCTTGCCGATGCGCTTGAGCCGCCCGGTGATGAACAGGTACCCCTCTTCGTCGAGGTACCCGAGGTCACCGGTGGCGAGCACACCGCCGTATTCGTCGCCCTTGGCCAGGCCGGACTCGTCGTCCGCGTAACCCAGCATCACATTGGGCCCACGGTAGACGACCTCACCGACAATTTTCGGGTGCGTGGTCTCCGAGCCGTCGTCACGGCGGACGGCGAACGCGCCGCCGGGCAGCGCCGGCCCGGCGGAACCGAGCTTTTCGGCCAGCCGTTCGGCGGGCACCGTCGTCATCCGCGGCGCGGCCTCGGTCTGGCCGTACATGACGTACATCCGGCCGCCGACGGCCAGCATCTTGTCGTTGAACTCGGCGATCAGCTCGTCGCGCAGCTTCCCGCCGGCCTGCGTCAGCGTGCGCAGTGTCGGGTACTTCGCGGGGTCGAACTTGAGCCGCCGCAGCATTTCGTAGTGGTACGGGACGCCCGAGAGGGACGTCACGCCGTGCTCGTTCACCGCATCCCAGAAGCCGCGGCCGAGCACGCCAGACGGCTCGATCACGACGGTCGCGTCCCGCACCAGGTGCGAGTTCAGCACCGAGAGGCCGTAGCTGTAGTGCAGCGGCAGGCAGGTCGGCGCGACCTCGTCGGAGGTGATGCGCAGCACCTGCGCGATGGCGTCGGCGTTGGCCAGGACCGCCTGCCGCGAGAGCCGGACGAGCTTCGGGTTGCCGGTGGACCCGCTGGTCGGGAGCAGCACGGCGAGGTCGGGATGCGGCTTCACGCCCTCGGCCGACGAGCGGACCCAGTCCGAGCCCTGCACGGCGTACCCGTCGGGCGCGTCACCCGAAGCCGACAGCACCGCGGCCGGGCGGAAGCGCGAGACGAGCCCGGCCAGCACGTCGGCGTCCAGCGCCGGGTCGATCAGCGCGATCGCCCGGCCGGACTCGAACGCGCCGAGGTAGGTCAGCACGCTCGGCAGGTCGACCGACATCCGCGCGAACACGACGCCGGCCGGCAGCTCGGCCAGCTCTTCCATCCGCCGGCCGACCTCGGCCGACAGTTCCGCGCCCGCCAGCGTGCGGCCCCCGGCCACATCGACCAGCCGGGCTCCCGCACCCAACAGCGTCACAACACCAAGCCTCCGTCGACGCCCAGCACCTGTCCGGTGATGAAGGACGCCTCATCACCCACCAGGAACCGGATCGCGTTCGCCACGTCTTCCGCCCGGCCGAGCCGCCCGAGCGGCGTCTTGCCGGTGTTCTCCGCCTTCGCGTCCTCGCTCAGGCCCGCGGTCAGGTCGGTCTCGATCACGCCCGGCGCGACCGCGTTGACCCGGATCCCGGACCGGCCGAGCTCCTTCGCCGCCGACTTCGCGATGTTCGCCACCGCCGCCTTCGAGGCCGCGTACACCGTCTGGCCGGCGCTGCCATACGAACCGACGATCGACGCGAGCACGACGATCGAGCCGGTCTTCTTGCGCATCATCGCCCGGGCGGCGGCCTGGACGGTGTGCAGCGTGCCGGCGACGTTCGTGCTCAGCGTCGTGTCGACGAGCTCCTCGCGGATCATCCCGAGGAGCGCGTCCTCCATGATCCCGGCGTTCGCGACGACGATGTCGAGCTTCCCGTGCTCCTTCGCGACGCCCCTGACCAGCGAAGACACGGCCTTCGCGTCGGTGACGTCGAGCGCGAGCCCGGCCGCGGCGCCCGCGGACGAAGCCGCCTCCTTGGCGCGGGCCTCGTCGCGGCCGGTGAGCACCACCGTCGCGCCCGCTTCCACCAGAGCGCGCACGGTGGCCAGGCCGATCCCCCGCGTCCCGCCGGTGACGAGCGCGACCCGACCGGTCAGATCAGTCATTCTTCGACTGCAGCTCGGTCACCATGTCCACGGCGACCTTGAAGCTCGACATGTCGATGACCTGGTCGGTGTCGAACTCGACGTCGAACTCGTCCTCGATGGCCGCGACCAGCGCCATGTGGCCGACCGAGTCCCACGCCTCGAGGTCGCGGTACTTGAGGTTCTCGACGTCCACGTCCGCGTCGAGATCGAGGGCCTCGACGAAGACCTCGCGCAGCTTGGGGGCAACCGACATGTTCGTGACTCCTAGTGCTCTTCGCGCGGGCGGGCGTCCCACGCCTTTACCAAGGTAGAGAGGTCTTCGGGCAACGTGACGTCCGGGAGACCTTCCTTGCCCTTCAGCCACGGCCCGAGCGCCTCGATCGTCGCCTCGTCGAGGCCGCGGCGGGAAAGGCCCACGACGTTGACGCCGGTGACGCGCGCCGGGTTGCCGACGGCGATGGTGAACGCGCCGATCTCGCGCCGGACCGCCGAGCCCATGCCGATCATCGCGCCGGGGCCGATCACGACCTTCTGGTGCAGGATCGCGCCCATGCCGAGGTTCGCGCCGTCCCAGATGTGGCAGTGGCCGCCGGTGACGGCGTTGGACGCGACCGTCACGGCGTCGCCGACCAGGCAGTCGTGCGCGACGTGGGAGTTGCGGAGGAAGTAGCCGTCGCTGCCGATCGTCGTTGTCCGCCAGGTCCCTTGGTGGACACTCACGTACTCGCGGATGCGGTTGCGGCTGCCGATGACAACACCGTGGCCGTCGTGATCCGCGTCACCCGCCGGAGCTTCGTCCCAGGCCGCCGGGTGGGGGCGGCCGCGGTCCTCGCCGGGCGTGCCGATCGTCACGTGCGGGCCGATCCAGTTGCCGTCGCCGATCCGCGCCGGGCCCACGATGACGGCGAACGGCCCGATCACGTTGTCGTCGCCGAGTTCGACGCCTGCACCGAGGACGGCGGTGGGGTGGATGCGGTTGGCCACGGGTCGGGTGTCCGTTCGTCGGCGGCTGGGTACTGGGCGTGCTACCGCGCCCGGTAACGTGTGGCCCGCGTTCATGCAGGGCGGCCGGGCGCAGAACCGGCGGCTCACTGTACCGGACGCGCCGAAATCGCCTGCCGAGAGAGACTGCCCATGATCCCCATCACCGTGGTCGACGTTCGCGACGCGGAGGACCTCGTCGTCGAGGTGCTGCGCTCCGGCGCCATCGCACAGGGACCGATGGTCAAGCGCTTCGAAGACGCCTTCGCGGCGGTCTCCGGGACGAAGCACGCGATCGCGGTCAACAACGGGACGACCGCGCTCGTCGCCGCGCTCCAGGTCCTCGACCTGAAGCCGGGCGACGAGGTCGTCACGTCGCCGTTCACCTTCGTCGCGACGCTCAACGCGATCCTCGAAGCCGGCGCGACCGTCCGCTTCGCCGACATCCGGCGCGACGACTTCGCGATCGACCCGGACGCCGTCGCCGCCGCCGTCACCGACCGCACCAAGGTGCTCATGCCGGTGCACCTCTACGGCCAGACCGCGGACATGGGCAAGCTCGCGCCGCTCGCCGCCGAGCACGGGCTGAAGGTGATCGAAGACTCCGCGCAGGCCGTCGGCGCGTCGTTCGAGGGCAAGCAGGCCGGCTCGTTCGGCATCGGCTGCTTCTCGCTGTACGCGACGAAGAACATCACCACCGCCGAGGGCGGCGTCATCACGACGGACGACGACGCGCTGGCCGACAAGCTGCGCGTGCTGCGCAACCAGGGCATGCGCGCCCGCTACCAGTACGAGGTCGCCGGCCACAACTACCGGATGACCGACCTGCACGCGGCCGTCGGCATCCCGCAGCTGGCGAAGCTCGACCAGCTGACCGCCGCCCGCCAGGCGAACGCGAAGCGGCTCTCGGAGGGCCTCGCCGGCACGCCGGGCCTCGACGTCCCGCAGGTGCTGCCGGGCCGCGAGCACGTGTGGCACCAGTACACCGTGCTGGTCGGGCCGCACGCGTTCCTCTCGCGTGACGAGCTGGCCGCGGCGCTCACCGAGCGCGGCATCGGCAACGGCATCTACTACCCGAAGATCGTCTTCGACTACGACTGCTACTCCGGTCACGACCTGATCCCGGGCGCGCGCGTCGAGGACTTCCCGGTGGCGCAGGCGGTTGCCGCGCAGGCGCTTTCGCTGCCGGTGCACCCGCACCTGACCGAGTCCGACCTGGACACCATCATCGAAACCGTTCGCGAGGTACTGGGCGCATGACGCATCGGATCGCTCTTGTCGGGACCGGGAACATGGGTTCCCTCCACGCCCGTGTGCTCGCCGGGAACGAGCGGGTCGACCTGGTCCGCGTGATCGATCCGCGCGAAGAGGCGGGCAAGGCCGTCGCCGACCGGTACGAGACCCAGTGGACGCCGGAGATCGGCTCACTGTCCGATGTGGACGCCGTCGTGCTCGCGTCGGCCACCGAGGCGCACTACGACCTGGCGCAGGAGATCCTCGGCCAGGGCAAGCCGATGCTGGTGGAAAAGCCGGTGTGCAACAGCTTCGAGCGGTCGCAGGAGATCGTCGCGCTGTCGAAGAAGCAGGACGTCGCGCTGATGTGCGGGCTGCTCGAGCGCTACAACCCGGCGGTGATGACCGCGCGGGCGCTGGTGAACGAGCCGATCCACCTGATGGCCCGCCGCCACGGCCCGTACGCCCCGCGCATCAAGACGGGCGTGGCGTGGGACCTGCTGGTGCACGACGTCGACCTGGCGATCCAGTTCTTCGGCGGCGCGACGCCGGCGCGCGTGACGTCGGGCGCGGGGTACTTCCACCCGTCGTCGGTCGAGGGCGCCGAGGACACCATCGAGACCGTGCTGTCGTTCCCGACCGGCCTGGCCACGGTGTCGGCGTCCCGCTTGGGGCAGAAGAAGGTCCGGTCGCTGGTGGTGTCCGAACTGGACCGCCTGATCGAGATCGACCTGCTGCGCCGCGACGTCACGATCTACCGCCACATCTCGCACGACTCGGTCACCCCGGACGGCCTCGGTTACCGCCAGCAGACGGTCATCGAGATCCCGGAGCTGATCACGGCGCGCGAGCCGCTGGCGACGCAGCTGGACCGCTTCTGCGACCTGCTGGAGGGCAAGATCGACGCCGACACCGAGCGCGACCTGATCCTGCCTTCGCACCACGTCGTCGAGCAGGTCCTCACGCAGGCCGCGGCCTAGCTGACCGGAACCGGGAAGGCCGCCGGGCTTCGGCGGCCGTCCGGGCCCACCGCGCGGACGGCGAAGAAGACGTTGTCCTTCGACAGGTCGATCTTCGCTGTCAGCGCCGGTCCGACGTCGATCGTGTGGGTCCAGTCCGGCGCCGTGGTCTCGCGCCACACCACCTCGTAGCTCGCCGCGCCCGGGGTGGCCGTCCAGAGCAGCTCGGAGTCGTTCGTCAGGGCCGCCGTGCGGATCTTCACGCCCTTCGGCGTGCCCGGCGCCGTGGCCAGTGACCACAGGGCCGCGCCGTTCACGCGCGCGACCCGCGTGATGTACGGGAAGTCGCAGAAGCGCGGCAGGTCGCCGTACTGGACGCCGTTCTCCACGCGGACGTTCTGGTGCTGGTGGGCGAAGTCCTCGTTCGGCTCGGTGAAGCGCGCCGCCGGATAGCCCTGCTCCAGGAAGCCGATGTGGTCGCCGCCGCGCAGGTAGCGGTCGCGGCGGTAGATCACGCGGACCGTCATGCCGGTCGAGTCGTTCTCCGCCACCGACTTCACGAACCGGGCCAGCTGCCGCGGCGGTGAGTCGTTCTCGCCGCCGATGCTGCGGCGCAGGTCCGCCTCCTGCGGCGTCTCCGCGGTCGGGACGCCCTCGGCGAAGAGCCGGATCGTCGACGGTTCGCGCGTGCCGTCGTCGGCGCGGCTCGAGCCGACGATGTCATCGGTGAACATCGCCTGGACGTCCGTGCCCGCCGCCTTGAACTGCCGGGCCAGGTACCGCGAGCCGTAGAGGCCCTGCTCCTCGCCGGCGACGGCGGCGAAGACGATCGTCGCGGCCGGCTGCCGGGTCGAGAGCACCCGCGCCAGCTCCAGCGAGACGGCGACGCCCGACGCGTCGTCGTCCGCTCCCGGGGCGTCGCTGGTGAAGTCCATGACGTCGGTGCAGCGCGAGTCGTAATGCCCCGAGACGACGTACACGCGGCCCGGATCGGTCGACCCGCGCAGCGTCGCGACGACGTTCGTGATCGTCGTCGGCACCGGGATCCGGTCGGCGGGCGGCTGGACGTAGGACTGCAGCTCGACGCTCAGCCGGCCCCCGGACGCCGCCGCGACCGCCTGGAACTGGGCGAAGAGCCAGTCCCGGGCCGCGCCGATGCCCCGGTCGGGGTCGCTCTGGGACGACAGCGTGTGCCGGGTGCCGAAGGCGGCCAGCCGCCGGACGGTCGCCTCGATCCGGCGTTCGTCGACCTGCCGCAGCAACGCGCGCAGGTCCGGGCCGGGCGGCTGCGGCCGGATCGGGCCGCCGGGCCCGCGGTCCCCGAGCTCGGCGGCGCCCGCCGGAACCCGCGTCGCGGCGGCGGCGCCCAGGGCGGCAGAAGCGGTGAGGAACACTCGTCGTGAGGTCACGGTGGGGTTCTTACGCCCACGCGAACCCGGCGGGTACCGCCTACTTGGTGAGCCGCTTGCCGTTCGGGTCGTACGCGATGAGCGGCGTCAGCACGTCGGAGTTCGGGACGGCGACCGGGTCGAACCAGAAGAACACCACGTTCGGGTCCGCGGTCCACTTGGCCAGATCGGCCTCGACGGTCTTGCCGTGCACCGTCGTCGTGATCCGCGCGACCGGGCCGGCGAAGTACCCGAAGACCGGGATCAGCTGGTCCTGGACGATCTCGCCGCCGTCGGTGGCGTGGAAGCCGTACGACCGGTCTGAGCCGCGGATTTCGTTCGTCGCGAGCACGGCCCGCACCGAGGTCCCGGAGCGGAAGCCGGCGACGAGGCCGAAGTGGATGTCCGGCAGGAGCTGCGGCTCGTCGACCGCCCGGGCGAAGAGGACGATCTCCCCCGCGGCGGTCGAGATGCCGGTGCCGACCACCTCGCCGATCGGCGGCTTCTCCGGCGGCCCGCTGGTCGCCGGCGGTGTGGTGACCGAGATCGACGGCGGCTGCGCGACCGGCGCGGGCGCGGGCTGCCGCACCTGGACGGCGAAGACGACCACCAGCACCACGGCGGCCGCGGCGGCGACCCCGGCGACACTCGTCAGGACCCGGCGCCGACGCCGGATGCGGGTGCCGCCGGCCATGATCTTGGCCAGGTCCGGCTCGGCGAAGGGCTCCTCCGGCGGCCGGCGGAGGGCGGCGCGGAAGTCGTCGAGGTCGTTCATCGGCCGCTCCCTCCGATCAGCGTGTCCTCGGCGCCTGCCTCGATCCGCAGCTTGGCCAGCGCCCGCGAGTTCGTGCTCTTCACGGTACCCAGCGAAACGCCCAGTTCTCGCGCGACGTCGGCTTCGGGCAGGTCGAAGAAGTGCCGCAGCACAACGACGGCGCGTTCGCGGGCGGTCAACGTCTTGAGCACCGCGGTGAGCCACGCGCGCTGGGTGACGGCCTGGTCGACGTCGAGGCTGTCCTGCCGCTCGGGCATCACCTCGGTGGCGTACTCGCGGATCGGGCGCCGCCAGCCGTCGATGACGTGGTTCACCAGGACGGTGCGCGCGTAGCCGTAGGCGTCCTTGTGCCGAACCCGCGACCAGGCCGCGTACGTGCGGGTGAAGGCGGTCTGGGCGGCGTCCTCGGCCTGGTGGCGATCGCCGGTGAGCAGGTAGGCGGCGTGGGTGAGCCGGGCCGACGACGCGCGGACGAACTCCGCGAACTCGTCGTCACCGCGCGCCATACCTGCTCCGTTCGTCCTTCTCCCAGCGACGGCCGGGGCACGGAAAGGTTGCTCTCAACCTTTTTGAGCCTACGCCCGTAGTTCCCTCGGACGATCTTGCTAGCGAGGGAGGACCCGTGAAAAAACGCCTCGTCATCGCCGGTACGGTCACCGCCGCGTGCGGCGCGCTGGTGTCTTCTACGGCGTGAAGGTGCAGGAGCCGCGCCTCCCCCAGACCAGCTTCGGGTACTACTACGGCCCGGCCGCGAAGATCACGGCTAAGCCCGGCGTCGCGCACCAGGCGCGGTGGAGCGTCGACCCGAACGTTGTGGCGTTCTGGTTCGACGCGGGCGAGCCGGACGGCCTCAAGGCCTACGACGCGGCGGGCGCCAGGCTGCCCTCGGGCAACTTCGGCGTCGGGCGCGGCTGAAACGTTGCGTAACCGCAATCCTGCGCTCGGTTACGGAGCGCTAGATTGTCTTTCGTGCGCTTCTTGGGGGGAATCTTCGCCGCCGCATGCCTGCTGACCTGCGTCACAGCGTGTTCGGGCGGTTCCACGACGGCGGCGCCGGCGGTCACGTCGGCTCCGCCGTCATCCACTTCCGTGAGCAAGCCGAAACCGACCACCCCGGCGCCACCCGCCTTCACGCCGGCCGTCTCACCGGCGAAGGTGACGGGGGCCTGCCCGTACCTGGGGAACGTCGAGTTCGCGCAGCTCCTGGGCACCGCGTGGAACGTGCGAGAGCCCAGCGAGATGCCGCCCGAGCAGCTCGGCCCGGGCAAGGCGTTCCGCTGCTCCTACGCGTTCGGCGAGCTGTACGTCCTGGCGGCGACGGGCGGCAAGTCACCGAGCGCGATGCTCAAGCAGCTGCAGTCGGAGTGCGACGAGCCCGCGAAGCCGGTTCCGGGCGCGGGTGAGGCCGCGGGGTACTGCTACGGCACGGGCGCCAGTTCGCTGGTCTTCGTCGCCAAGCACGCGCACGGCCAGCTGCGGGTGGCCGAGATCGAGATGGGCCGCAACCGCGCCGACATCAGCGAATCCCTGGCAAAACTCCTCGGCGACCGGCTCTGAACTACTCCGAGAAGTCCCCGGACGGCGCGCCCCAGCCGGAAGCGTCACCGCCGCGTTCCTCGGTCAGCGCGCGGCGGCGGGCGTTCTCCGTGCGGATCCGGTCCACTTCGGACTGGATGTATTCCTCGTCGTAGCGCTGGAAAACCCGAGCCGGGTTGCCCGCCACCAGCGTGCGCGGCGGGACGTCCTTGGCCACCACCGAGTTCGGCTGCACCGTCGCGAAGTCGCCGATCGTGACGCCCGCCATGATCACCACCAGGCCGCCGATGAAGCAGCCCTTGCCGATCTTGACCGGCTTGCGCTCGATCAGGTCGCTGCCCGAGTGGTTCTGCAGCGTCATGTTCGCGAGCCAGCTGGAATGCGTGAAGATCAGCGTGTTCAGCCCGATGCTGGTGTGCTCGCCGATCTCCAGGCCGCCGCTCGCGTCGAGGGCCGCGCCCTCGCCGATCCAGCAGTGGTCGCCCATCTTGAGGTTCTCGGGGCTGATGATCTTGACGCGCTCGCGCACGCGGCACGTCGAGGGCAGGCCGTAGAACTGCGCCCGCTCGGCGTCGTTCATGTACTGCGAGACGAGCTCGGTCAGGATCTGCGGGCGCAGCCGGTGGCTGCGCTCGTCATCGAAGAACATGAGCGTCCGACACCAGCTTCTCGAAGGTCCGCAGGTGCTCTTCGGCGACGACGTCGAGGCCGAAGTTCGCCCGCACCATCTCGCTCTCGCGCTGGGCGATCACCGCGCGCCGCTCCGGGTCGTCGAGCAGCTCGACCACCGTCGACGCCACGGCTTCCGAGTCGTCCGGGCGGACCAGCAGCACGTTTTCGCCGTTGCGCAGCTCGATGCCCGGGTAGTTGTCCTCGGTGACCGACGCGATCGTCGCCGTGCCGGAGAGCATCGCCTCCAGGGACGCCGTGCCGCAGCCGCCGTTGAGGTCGTGCGTCACGATGTCCGCCGCGGCGAAGTACGCCGGGACGTCTTCCTTCGGCACCGCGCCGGTGACGACCAGCGCGTCCGAGACGCCCAGTTCGGCGGCCCGCTTCAGGAACGCGTCGTGGTAGACACGCCCGACGACGACCACCCGCACCCCGGGGTGCTTGTCCAAAATGGACGGCAGGGCTTCGATCAGCGGCAGCCGGTTCCGCAGCGGGATGACGTGCCCGAGCGAGACGATCAGCGGCGCGTCCCCGATGCCGTGCTCCGCGCGGACGTCCTTCGTGACCGGCTTCGCGAAGTGACCGGTGTCGACGGCGATCGGGAAGTACTCCGAGTTCGCGTCACTCGTGCCGTAGCGGTCGACGCAGTAGTCGACGCCGAGCTTGTCGAGGATGACGTACCGCGGCCGGATGTAGGCGAGGATCGGCCGCACGAGCAGCGCGTCGAGCACCCGGAACACGCCGCCGTACAGCTTGTTGTCGCTGATCAGGAGCGTGTGGATGGTGAGCAGCGACGGAATTCCGTGGCGCCGCGCGTAGATCCCGGCCAGCCACGACAGGTCGAAGAACTGGCCGTGGAGGTGGATCGCGTCCGGCTTGAACTCGTCCAGCAGCTTCCACAGCCGCCGCCAGTTGCCCGGCCGCAGCGAGGCGAAGCTCATGTCGAAGTCGATCGACAGGCCGATCTGCGGCATCTTCACCGCCGGGAGGCGGACGACGCGGTAACCGTCGCGCTCCTCCTCGGCCGGGGCATCCGCGTACGCCGCGGTGATCGCGAGGACCTCGTGCCCGGCCGCCACGAACTGCGCCGCCAGCGACGCCGACATGTGCGCGCTGCCGCCCACGCGGGGCGGGAAGAAGTTGTTCACCACCGCGATGCGCATCGCACGTCCTCGGGCCGGCCCCGCGGTGGCACTCACTCGGATTCCTCGACCAGCTGCCGCATGCCCTCTTCGACGGTGATCCGCGGCTCCCAGCCGAGCACGTCGCGGGCGCGCGTGATGTCGGCCGCGCGCCGCGAGACCAGCACGTCACGGTCGTTGAACAGCGGCTCGACGTCGACGCCGACGGCCTCGATGAGGATCTTCGCCAGCGCCGCGATCGAGGTGTCGATGCCGGTGCCGATGTTGATCGGCAGGTTGGCCCGCTCGGACTCCAGCGCGGCGACGACGGCCCGCGCGAGATCGGTGACGTGCACGAAGTCCATCGACTGGTCACCGCGGCCGTCGATGATCGGCGGCTGGCCGGCGCGCAGGCGCTGGATGAAGTGGTTGATCACCGACGTGTAGTAGGCCTCGATCTTCTGGCCGGGGCCGTACACGTTGAAGAAGCGCAGGGCGTTCCAGGACAGGCCCTTGGTGCGCTCGTAGAAGCCGAGCATGTCCTCGCCTGCGCGCTTCGAGATGCAGTACGGCGTGAGCGGCTTGAGCTCGTCGTCCTCGTGCATCGGCAGCCGCTTCGGCTCGCCGTAGACCGACGCGGTCGACGCGAACACCAGCCGCCGGACACCTTCGTCCGCCGCCGCGGCGAAGACGTTGTGGTTGCCGACCATGTTGATGTCGATCGACTCGGCCGGGTCGGCGATCGACTTGTTGATCGACACCGTGGCGAAGTGGATGACGTGCGTGCAGCCGCGCATGGCCTCGCGCACCGCGCCGCCGTACCGGACGTCCTGCTCGACGAGCTCGACCTTGCCGGTGGCGACGAACTCGTTGACCCGGGCGCGGTCGCCGCGGGTCATGTTGTCGAAGATGCGCACCGTGTAGCCGCCTTCGATCAGCAGCGGGATCACGTGCGCGGCGATGAAGCCACCAGCCCCGGTGAAGAGCACCTTCTTGTCGGACACCAATTTCTCCTCGGTCAGGGGCTTCAGGACAGGGACTGCACGGCGGCGCGCACGACCTCGCCGACCCGCGCCACCTCGGCGTCGGTCAGGTTGGCGTGCATGGGGATGGCGAGCTGGCGCGCGAACGCGTCGGCCGAAACCGGCAGCGGCGTCTGGGGGCCGTAGATCGGCTGGAGGTGGGAGGCGTACGTGCCGAAGTTGCACTGGACGCCCTGCTCGCGGATGCGCAGGGCCAGGGTGTCGCGGCTGACCTCGGGCACGACCGTGAGCAGGTAGGCCTGCCACGGGTGCTCGCGATCGGACAGTTCGACCGGGACGGTCAACGCATCGACGTCGGCGAAAGCCTCGTGATAGCGCTTCGCGACGGAACGGCGAGCGGCGAGGAGGTCCGGCAGGCGGTCCAGCTGGACGTTCATGATCGCGGCCTGCACGTCCGACATGCGGAAGTTGTACCCGAGCTCGTGGAACTCGGGGATCGGCAGCGTGTTCGAGCCTTCACGGCTGATCGCCGGCTCGATGCCGTAGGTGTGCAGCTTGCGGGCGTGCGCGATCAGGTCCGCGCGGTCGGAGACCAGCGCGCCGCCCTCGCCCGCGGTGATGCCCTTGCGGCCGTGAAAGGAAAACGCGGCGAGGTCCGCGAGGCTGCCGGCCGGGCGCGTCTTGTACGTCGCGCCCGCGGCGCACGCGGCGTCCTCGAAGAGCCAGAGGCCGTGCTTGTCGGCGATCGCGCGGTACTCGTCGAAGTCACCCGGCTGGCCCGCGACGTCGACCACGAGGATGCCGACGGTCTTCGGGGTGATCAGGGACTCGACGTGGGCCGGGTCGGCGCTGAAGACGTCCGGGCGGATGTCGGCGAACACCGGTGTCGCGCCGGCCTGCACCACGGCGTGGCCGGTGGCGGGGAAGGTGTAGTCGCCGACGATGACCTCGTCGCCGGGTTGCACCCCGAGGACCTTGAGGCCGAGGAAGAGCGCCGAGCCGCAGTTCGCGGTCGTCAACGCGTGCGCAGTGCCGGTGACCTGCGCGAACCGCTCCTCGAAGCGGCGGCACGCCGGTCCGGCCCCGGCCAGCCAGCCGGATCGGAAGACCTCGGCGACGGCCGCGAGCTCCTCTTCGCCCACGGTCGGCTGACCTAGGGCAATGCTGTCGGTCGACATACCTCTCCCATTGCGTGGGGACCCGGCGAAGTGTATAGACGCGCGCTCAGGTGATTCACAGGCCCACGCCGAAGACCACTTTCGAGTGACGCCCATCCGGCGACGAAAGACGTCCTACGCTGGGCGCATGCGATTCGGGGTACTGGGGGCTGTCACCGCGTGGCGCGAGGACGGCACGCAGGTGGCGGTGGGCGGCCCGCGGTCGCGGATGCTGCTCGCGCTGCTCGCCCTCGAGGCGGGCCGGTTCGTGCCGGCCGAGCGGCTGATCGACGGGATGTATGGCGAAAACCCGCCGGACGGCGCGGCGAACGCCCTCCAGTCCCAGGTGTCCCGGCTGCGGACGGCGTTGAAGGAGCTGGCGCCGGTCGAGTTCACCGCGGCGGGCTACCGGCTCGCCGTCGAACCGGACGAAGTGGACGTTCACGCTTTCGACCGTCTCGTCCGCGAAGGCCGGGCGCTGCTGAAGAACGGCGAGCACGTCCGCGCGGCGTCCACTTTGGGCGAAGCGCTGGCGTTGTGGCGCGGCACCGCGTTCAGCGACCTGGCCGACGCGCCGTTCGCCGCCGCCCGGGCCACCCGGCTCGAGGAGCTGCGGGCGGACGCGGCGGACGACCACGTCGAGGCCCGGCTGGCGCTGGGGCAGGCCGAAGACGTCCTCGCCGGGCTGCGCGAGACGGTCGCCGCGCAGCCGCTGCGGGAACGGCCGCGCGCGCAGCTGGTCCGTGCCCTGGGTGCGGCCGGTCGGTCCGCCGACGCGCTGGCCGCGTTCGAGGACGCCCGCCGCACGCTGGCCGACGAGCTGGGCGCCGACCCGGGCCCGGACCTCGCCGAAGCCCACCTGACCGTGCTTCGCGGCGAGACCGAGAAGCCGATGATCTCGGCGTTGCCCGCGCAGCTGACCACCTTCGTCGGCCGGGACGGCGAGCTGCGGCAGGTCGCGGAGCTGCTCGCGCACAGCCGGCTGGTGACGCTGACCGGGCCGGGTGGCACCGGCAAGACCCGGCTGGCCATCGAAATCGCGGCGGCTGAGTCCGGGCCGGTCGGGTTCGCCGAGCTCGCCCCGCACAGCGGCGCCGACGTCCCCGGCGCGGTGCTGGGCGCGCTCGGCCTGCGCGAGAGCTCGCGCGGCGGCCCCCAGGACCCGGCCGACCGGCTGATCTCGGCGCTGCGCGACCGGTCGACGCTGCTGGTGCTCGACAACTGCGAGCACGTGGTCGACGTCGCGGCCCGGCTGGCCGCGCGGCTGCTCGTCGCGTGCCCCGGGCTGCGGGTGCTCGCCACCAGTCGCGAGCCGCTGGGCATCACCGGTGAGCAGCTGGCGCCGGTGCCGCGGCTGGCCGTCCCGCCGCCGGGGACCTCCGCCGCGGAAGCCTTGACGTACCCGGCGGTCCGGCTGTTCGCCGACCGCGCGGCCGCGAGCGACCCCGCGTTCACCGTCGACGAGACGACGATCGGCGACGTCCAGCACGTCTGCGCGGCCCTCGACGGCCTGCCGCTGGCCCTCGAACTGGCCGCGGCGCGCGTCCGGGCGCTCGACCTCGGCGAGATCGCGACCCGCCTCGACGACCGGTTCCGGCTGCTGGCCCGCGGCAGCCGGACGGCCGAGGAGCGGCACCGCTCGCTGCGCGGTGTTGTCGAGTGGAGCTGGGACCTGCTGAGCGAGGAGGAGCACGAGCTCGCCCGCCGCCTGACGGTGTTCGCCGGCGGCGCGACGCTCGCCGCGGCGGCCGAGGTCTGCGGCGCGGACGCGGACCTGCTGCTTGAGCTGGCGGACAAGTCGCTGGCCGAGGCCGTCGGCGGCCGGTTCCGGATGCTGGAGACGATCCGCGCGTTCGGCGCGGAGAAGCTCGCCGAAGCGGGCGAGACCGAGACGGTCCACCGCGCGCACGCGGAGTACTTCCTGCGCTTCGCCGAAGAAGCCGACCCGATGCTGCGGACGGCGTCGCAGCTGGAGTGGTTGGACCGCGTGGACGCCGAGTACGACAACGTCCTGGCGGCGCTGCGCTGGGCGACCGAGCACGACGTCGAGCTCGCGCTGCGGCTGGTGCCGCTGCTGGCGATGTACTGGTGGATGCGCGGACGCCGGTTCGAGGGCGCCGGGCTGTCGCTGGCCGTGGTGTCGCGGTGCCCGCCGGAGCTGCGCGAGCGGCACCCCGAGGAGTTCGTGATGTGCGTGCTCGGGGCGATGTCGGGGGCGCCGCACGAGTCGCTGGAGCAGTACCTGCCGCTGGTCCGGCGCTACGCGACGGACGGGACGCTGGCCGTCCACCACCCGATGCTCGTGATGCTGCTGGGCGTGGTCGCCGGCCCGCCGGGCGAGGACGACCAGGTGACCGGCCGCGGCGAAAGCATGCTGGCCAGCGGGGACGCGTGGAGCTGGGCGCTGCTGCCGACGGGCATCGGCCTGCGGTCGATGATGAACGGCGCCCTGGCCGACGCCGAGGAGAACCTGCGCGAGGGCGCCGTGCAGTTCCGCGCGCTGGGCGAGCGGTGGGGCCTGTCGATGGCGCTGGACCACCTCTCGCAGCTGCTGACCTGGCGTGGCGACGCCGAAGCGGCGTTGCCGCTGATGGACGAGGCGCTCGGCCTGATGCACCAGATCGGCGCGACGGACGACGCCGCGGACCTCGTCTGCCGCCGGGCGTGGACCCGCCTGCTGTCGGGAGACGACGCCGGCGCCCGCGCCGACTACGAACTGGCGGCGTCGACGGCCCGCCGCACGGGCATGCCCGAGTCCCGCGCGGCGGCGTACGTCGGGCTGGCGAACCTCGCCCGGCACGAAGGCGACCTGGCGGCGGCGCGTCAGCTGTGCGAGCGAGCGCTGTCGGAATGCCCGGGCGGCTCGTTCGCGGCGGAGACGGCGCGCGCCACGGCGTTCATCTCGCTGGGCTGGTTGGCCTCGGCCGAGGGCCGCCCGGCGGAGGCGGCCGAGCTGCACCGCTCGGCCCTCCTGACCGGACGGCAGTGGCACGCGGGTGACGTCGTGGCGTTCGCCCTGGAGGGCCTGGCGGGAGCGGCTTCGGCTCCGGCAGAGGCGGCGGTGCTGCTGGGCGCGGCCGTGGCGGTGCGCGGGACGGCGATCAGCGGCGACCCGGACGTGTCCTCGGTGCGGCTCCGGGCGCGGGAGTCGCTGGGGCCGGCCGGGTTCGAGCGGGCCTACGGAGCCGGGCTGGGGATGAGCGCGCAGCACTCGATCGACGCAGCGGTGTCAGCACGTCCGGACACCTAAAATGCCACCATGCCGAGGACGGTCACCGTCACGCCGCGAATACGAACTCTCGCGGCATCGATGCGCGAGGCGCGCACGGAGGCGG
Source organism: Amycolatopsis sp. NPDC104819 (assembly GCF_055583145.1). Taxonomy (NCBI): domain Bacteria; kingdom Bacillati; phylum Actinomycetota; class Actinomycetes; order Pseudonocardiales; family Pseudonocardiaceae; genus Amycolatopsis; species Amycolatopsis sp. NPDC104819. The sequence goes on from NZ_JBVJON010000018.1 coordinate 122,305, forward strand.
GATTCGGTGTCCGCGAACTGGCCCGCCGGATCGGGGTCGACTTCCAGCTGATCAGCCAGTGGGAGTACGGCCAGCGAACCCCTCGCCTGGAGGACGTGACAGCGGTCCTTGGTGCGCTGGGCGTGGTCGGCGCGCGGAAGCAGCAGATCCTCGGCCTGGTCAAAGGGGCTTCGGAACCGGGCTGGATCACCTGCGGCAGGCCCGGAATGCAGCTCGCGGCCGTGATCGAATGCGAGAAGGCGGCCAGCTCGATCATCGAGTGGTCGGCGATGGGCATTCCCGGCCTGCTCCAGACGCCCGACTACGCCCGCGCGCTCTTCCGCTCCTGGTCGTCATCCGGGTACGAGATCGACCACAAGGTGATGGTGCGGATGGAGCGGCGGCGCATCATCGTCGAGCCCGAGCATCCGGGAATCGCCGGGCCCTTCATCTTGTACTCGTTCCCGGACAAGAGCGCCGTCGTGTACTTCGAACACCTGAGTTCCGGCGCATTCGTGCCCGACGATCACGATGTTCAAAAGTACCGCTCCGCCGTCAGGGGGATCCAAGCGGTCGCGATGAGCCCGCACGAGTCCGCGGATTTCATCGCGCGACTCGCGAAGGAACTCGACGGCGCTGAATCCTGGGACATCGTGGACGAGCAGTGTCCACGAGTTCGGACACCTAGCCGGCCCGGCCGCTGACCAGCGGGACCGCGTGCCGGTCGCCGGAGCGCACCATCGCCAGCAGGGGCTTGGTCAGCACGCTCACCACCCGCGCCGCCAGGGGGCGGCCGTTGCGCTTCGCGATGTCCGGGCCGAAGCGGTCCATCAACGTCACCAGCCCCGGCAACGTCCGCACGAAGAGCGTCGCCTCTTCGATCAGACCCTCGCCGTCCAGCCGGAGCAGCGCCGCCTCCTCGATCGGCTCGCCGCCGAGCAGGGCCGTGTAGACCACCACTCGCGTTCGGGCGTCTCCGATGTCCGTGTGGAAGCGGATCTCCGACAGGTGCGCGTACGCCACCTCGATCAGCGGCCGCAGCTGCGCGTGGCCGGTGAAGCGCACCCGGGACGTCAGCGGTGAATGCAGCACCGCGGCCGGCGCGAACGCCGTCATCGCCAGGTCGACGTCGCCCGTTTCCGCGGCGAGCCGGTAGTTCTCCGTGCTCATCTCTCCCCCTTGACCAGTGTGGCGAGCCCACGCCAGAGCAGGTCCACCGTCAGCGCGACCACCTCTTCGCGCGGCACCTCGCGGTGGCCCCACCACCACGTCGCGACCGCGTTGAGCGCGCTCTTGCAGGCTTCCGCCAGGACCTCGTCGGCCAGCGGACGCGGGATGCGGGCCGTGAGGTCGAGCGGGACGCCGTGGAACAACGCGGCCAGGTTGGCCGTCGCCCGCGCCTGGCCCGTGCGGTGCACCGAGGCCACCGCCGGGTCCGACGGCGTCTCGGCGAAGATCATCCGCCAGCCGCGTTCGTGCGTTTCGATCCACGCGAAGATCGCCGAGACGCGGCTGCGCAGCAGAACCTCCGGGTCGTCCGACGGCGGGAGCGCGGCCCAGCCCGCCAGCAAGCCGTCCACTTCGGACTCCAGCAGGGCCGCGTACAGCTCCGCTTTCGCCGGGAAGTGGTCGTAGAGCACCGGCGTGCTGATGCCGGCCGCCGCGGCGACCTCACGCATGCCCGCCGCGTCGTATCCCGCCGACGCGAACACCTCGCCCGCCGCGGTGAGGATCCGCTCGCGGCGCGCTTCTCGGGTCAATCGCTTACCTGACATTTGTTAGGTATCGTACCTGACAGCTGTCAGGTTCCGCCAGGGAACAGCACCCGGCGGGCACTCGCGTAGCCTGGTCGATCGTGCGCAACGTGGTGGTCGTCGGGGGCGGGATCGTCGGACTGGCCGTGGCCTGGGAGCTGACCAGGCGCGGGCTGGACGTCACCGTGCTGGAAAAGGAGCCGCGCTGGGCGGCGCACCAGACCGGGCACAACTCGAACGTCGTGCACGCCGGGCTCTACTACAAGCCCGGCTCCTTCAAGGCGCGGATGTCCGTCGCCGGGAACCGGTCCATCGTGGACTTCGCGCGCCAGTACGGCGTGCCGGTCGAGGTGTGCGGGAAGCTCGTCGTCGCGACCGACGAGAAGGAGCTCCCGGCGCTGAACACGCTCGCCGAGCGGGCCGAGGCCAACGGCGTCCCGGCGAAGAAGATCTCTCCCGCCGAAGCCCGCGAGTACGAGCCCGAGGTCGCCTGCGTCGCCGCGCTGCGCGTCGAATCCACCGGGATCATCAACTTCCCCGGTGTCTGCGAAGCCCTCGTCCGGCTGCTCGACGAAGCCGGCGTCGACCTCCGCCTGAACAGCCCCGCGCTGGCCATCCGCGCCGGGGCGAACGGCGGCGTCGAGGTCGCGACCGGAGAAGACGTCATCGTCGCGGACGGGCTCGTCAACTGCGCCGGCCTGCACTCCGACCGCGTCGCGCGGCTGGCCGGGCTGACGCCGTCGGCGAAGATCGTGCCGTTCCGCGGGGAGTACTACGAGCTCAAGCCCGAGCGCCGCGGCCTGGTCAAGGGCCTGATCTACCCGGTGCCGGACCCGACGCTGCCGTTCCTCGGCGTGCACCTCACCCGCATGCTCGACGGCAGTGTGCACGCGGGCCCGAACGCCGTGCTCGCGCTGCGCCGCGAGGGCTACCGCTGGGGTGACTTCTCCGCGAAGGACGTCGCCGAGGTCGCGGTCTTCCCCGGCGTCTGGCGGCTCGCGAAGAAGTACGCGTTCCCGACCGGGCTCGACGAGGTCCGGCGCTCGTTCTCGAAGAAGCGGTTCGCCGCCAGCCTCGCGCGGCTCGTCCCGGCCGTCACCGAGGACGACATCGTGCGGCACGGCTCCGGCGTGCGCGCGCAGGCGATGCGCCGTGACGGCTCGCTCGTCGACGACTTCCTCATCGAGACCGCGCGCGACCAGGTGCACGTCCTGAACGCGCCGTCGCCGGCCGCGACGAGCGCGCTGGAGATCGCGCGCCACATCGCGGACCAGGTGTCGGCCTAGCCCGGCAGGTTCGCGGTCACCAGCGGCAGGCCCTGCTTGACGAGGTCGCAGGTCTTGGTGTCGTCGCCGATGAACCCGCTGACCACCTGCACCGACGACGTCTCGGTGATCGGCAGGTACGCGCCACAGGTCACGCGCAGGCCGCCCAGGTTCGGGTAGACGCCCCATTGCTTGCCGCCGACGTCGACGGTTTCCTGCGGCTTGACACCGTTCACGCCCGGCCAGTCCGCCACCGGGGTGCTCGGGCCGAACCAGACCTCGAACGCCTTCTGGCCCTCGCTGCCGTCGGTGTCGTCCCACAGGCAGTAGGACGCGTTGGGCACCGTGGACGACGTGTCCTTTTCGCCGGTGGGCGCGATGTTCTTCAGCTGCGCGACCTGGTCGGGCTTGAGCATCGCGCACGGGTCGGCCGAAAGCAGCGGCCCGCCCGGCTCGGTCTTCGCCGGGGCGGTCGGCGTGATCGACGGCGCGTCCTGCCCGCCCGGCAGGTGCGCCGCGACCTGCGGGACGACCGTCTTCGCCAGTTCACACGACTTCTCGAGCGGCGGCTCGGACACACTCACGTACGCGAAGGACTGGTCACCCAGGATGGCGTAGAGCACGCAGTCGTCGGCGAGGATCGACGGGTACTGCCGCCAGCTGAACCCGGCGATCTGCTGCGGTTCGCCCTTCGGGACGGCGCCGGCGATGTACTCGTTGAAGTCGATGTCCGTCGTGTAGCCGACGTTCAGGATCGCCGACGGCTCGATGTCGTCCTTCGTGTTCCACAGGCACATCGCTGTCTGGTTCCGGTCCTTGACCTCCGGCACCGAACGGCCCTTGGTCTCGTAACCGAGCGCGTCGAGCTGGGACTCGTCGAGCAGCGTGCAGGCGTCGACGTTCTTGACGACCGGCCCCTGGCCGGGCACCGGCGACGCCGAGCCGCCGACGGCCACCGTGCAGCCGGACACCACGGTCAGGGCCGCCAGGGCCACCGCGACCTGCCACTTCATGCGCATGCGAAGAGTCCTCTCCCGTTCGGCCCGGACCTTACTGGGCCGAACGGGTGCGCACGTGGCATAACCCCGATTCAGCGGGGGCTGAGGACTTCCTGGCCGCCGACGAACGGCCGCAGCGCCTTCGGCACGCGGACCGAGCCGTCCTCCTGCTGGTGGTTCTCGACGATCGCGACGATCCAGCGGGTGGTGGCCAGCGTGCCGTTGAGCGTCGCGGCGATCAGCGGCTTGCCGTTCTCGCCGCGGTAGCGCACCGACAGCCGGCGGGCCTGGAACGTCGTGCAGTTGGACGTCGAGGTCAGCTCGCGGTAGGTGTCCTGGGTCGGGATCCACGCCTCGCAGTCGAACTTGCGATGCGCGGACGTGCCGAGGTCGCCGGTCGCGGTGTCGATGACCCGGTAGGGCACCTCGATCTTCGCGAGCATCTGCTCTTCCCAGCCGAGCAGCCGCTCGTGCTCGGCCTCGGCGTCCTCCGGCTTGGTGTAGACGAACATCTCCACCTTGTCGAACTGGTGGACGCGGATGATGCCGCGGGTGTCCTTGCCGTACGAGCCGGCCTCGCGGCGGTAGCAGGACGACCAGCCCGCGTAGCGCTTCGCGTCGTCGTTCAGGTCGAGGATCTCGTCGGCGTGGAAGCCCGCGAGGGGCACCTCCGACGTGCCGACGAGGTACAGGTCGTCGTCCTCGAGGTGGTAGATCTCGCTCGAGTGCCGGCCGAGGAAGCCGGTGCCGGCCATGATCTCCGGACGCACCAGCGACGGCGTGATCATCGGCGTGAAGCCGTTCTCGAGCGCCTGCGCGATGGCCATGTTGAGCAGGCCGAGCTGCAGCTGCGCGCCGACGCCGGTGAGGAAGTAGAACCGCGAGCCCGAGACCTTCGCGCCGCGTTCCATGTCGACGCCGCCGAGCGCTTCGAGCAGTTCGAGGTGGTCCTTCGGGGTGAAGTCGAACTTCACCGGCTCGCCGACGTGCTTGACGACGGTGAAGTCGTCTTCGCCGCCGACCGGCGCATCCGGGTGGACGAGGTTCGGCACGGTCCGGAAGAGCTGGTCGAACTCCTCCGACGACGTGTTCTGCTCCGCCTCGGCCGCCTTGACCTGCGCGGCGAGCTCCTTGGCCGTGGCCAGCAGCTGCTGCTTCTCTTCCGGCGGGGCCTTCGGGATCTGCTTGCCCAGGAGCTTCTGCTCGTTGCGCAGCTTGTCCGCGGCCGCGATGGAAGAGCGGCGCCGGGTGTCGAGGGAGAGCAGCTTGTCGACCACTCCCTCGTCTTCACCACGGGCGCGCTGCGACGCGCGCACGGCTTCCGGGTCATCGCGCAGAGTCCTGGGGTCAATCACGAGGACTGAGGGTAGTCCGTACAGACTGTGCGTCCCTACTGGGTTATCCCGACAGTCTGATCGTTGAAGCGCTGTTCGCGGGCTCCTCATACTCCAGGGAAACCACCGGAGGAGGCGTCTGATGTCCGACGAGCTGCTGGCCCGGCACCGCGCAGTCATGCCGTCCTGGATGTCGCTGCTCTACGAAGAGCCGATCGAGATCGTGCACGCGCACGACCGGCGGATGACCGACTCGCAGGGCCGCACCTACCTCGACTTCTTCGCCGGGGTGCTGACCAACTCGATGGGCTACGACGTCGCCGAGATCGGCGACGCGGTCCGCAAGCAGCTCGACACCGGCATCCTGCACACCTCGACGCTGTACCTGATCCGCTCGCAGGTCGAGCTGGCCGAGCGGATCGCGAAGCTGTCGAACATCCCGGACGCCAAGGTGTTCTTCACGAACTCCGGCAGCGAGGCGAACGACACGGCGTTGATGCTCGCGACGCAGTTCCGGCGCAGCAACCAGGTGCTGGCGATGCGCAACTCCTACCACGGCCGGTCGTTCGGGACGGTCGCGATCACCGGCAACCGCGGCTGGTCGGCGTCGGCGCTGAGCCCGGTGAAGGTCAACTACGTCCACGGTGGTTACCGGTACCGCAGCCCGTTCCGGGACATGTCGGACGCGGACTACATCAAGGCTTGCGTCGCGGACCTGGTCGACGTGCTCGACACGGCGACGGCGGGCGACGTCGCGTGCCTGATCGCCGAGCCGATCCAGGGTGTCGGCGGCTTCAGCCTCCCGCCGGACGGGCTGTTCCGGGCGATGAAGGAGGTGCTCGACTCCTACGGGGTGCTGTTCATCTCCGACGAGGTCCAGACCGGCTGGGGCCGGACCGGCGAGCACTTCTGGGGCATCGACGCGCACGGCGTGACGCCGGACATGATGACGTTCGCGAAGGGCCTCGGGAACGGCCTCGCCGTGGGTGGCGTGGTGGCTCGCGGCGACGTGCTGGACTGCTTCCAGGCCCAGTCGTTCTCGACCTTCGGCGGCAACCCGGTGTCCATGGCCGGCGCGACGGCGGTGCTCGACTACATCAAGGACCACGACCTGCAGGCGAACTGTGCCGCGCGGGGGACGCAGCTCATCTCCGGGCTTCAAGCCGCGGGGTCGCCGATCGTGGCCGAGGTGCGCGGCAAGGGCCTGATGATCGGCGTCGAGCTCGTCGAGCCGGGGACCACCAAGCCTTATGTGGCCGCGGCGGCTCGGATGCTGGAGGAGACGAAGAAGCGCGGGCTGCTGATCGGCAAGGGCGGCCTGCACGGGAACGTGCTCCGGCTGGGGCCGCCGATGACGTTGACGGCGGACGAGGCCCAGGAAGGCCTGGACATCCTGGTCGACGCGCTCGCGGCCACCCACGCGGCCCTGTCCTGACCTGAGCAGCCCCCGATTCCAGCCTACTGAGCAGGCCCGACACTTTCGGGCCTGCTCAGCCGGGCTTGCGGAACAGCAGGTACGCCTGCGGGGTCTTTTCGAACGGCCCTTCGGGCTCTCGCACCAGCCGGGCCTCCACCGCCAGGCCCGCCGCGGTGGCCAGGCCGGTCACGAAGTCCGGCTGCAGGCGGTACGCGTCCAGGGAGACCTCGTGGCCGTACCCCTGGGAGACGTGACGGCGTTCGTCGCCGACCTGGAACGCCGTCAGCAGGCGGCCGCCCGGGGCCAGCACCCGCGCCAGCTCCGCGACCACCGACGGCAGCCGCTCCGGTGGGGTGTGGATCAGCGAGTACCACGCCAGCGCGCCGGCGAGGCTCCCGTCGTCGAGCGGCAGCGCCTCCAGCGAACCGACTTCGAAGCGCAGTTCCGGGTGCGCCCGGCGGGCCGCGGCGACCATGCCGGGTGAGAGGTCGACGCCGAAGACGTCCAGGCCGAGCGACGCCAGGTGGCCCGTCAGCCGGGCCGGGCCGCAGCCCAGGTCGCCGACCGGGCCGGCCGGGCCGACCAGCTCGGCGAACGTGCCCAGCATCGCCCGGTCCCACGGGTTGGCGTCCAGCGCGTCCCGCAGCGTCTCGGCGTACGAGTCGGCGACCGTGTCGTACGCCGTCCGGGTCTCGATCACGTAGCCGGGTTCAGCCACGGACGAACCGCACCACGTGCTCGGCCAGCTCCTCACCCGCGTCTTCCTGCAGGAAGTGCCCCGCGCCCTGGATCACCGGGTGCACCAGCCCCTGCGCGCCCTTCAGCGAGCGCTGCAGGACCGGGGCCATCCCGCCGGTGATCGGGTCGCCGTCGGAGAAGGCCACCAGGAACGGGATTTCCAGCTCCGTCAGCGTCTCCCACGCCGCGCGGTTGGCCGCCGACGCCGGGTTGTCCGGCCGGTAGGGCACCAGGCCGGGCATCGCCCGCGGCGCGGCCTTGTACATCTCGTTCGGGAACGGCGCGTCGTACGCCGCGCGGACCTCATCCGACAGAGCAGACTTGCAGCCCGACTCGACGAGCCGGGCGACGTCCAGCACCTGGGCCTTCTCGACGGCCTCGCGGAAGGCGTGCCACACCGCCGGCATGTCGTGGTCGCCGGTCGGCAGGCCGGTGTTGGCCGCCACCACGCGCGCGAACCGCGACGGATGCTCGGCGACCAGGCGCAGGCCGATCAGGCCACCCCAGTCCTGGCCGACGAGCGTGACGTCCCGCAGGTCGAGGGCGTCGAACGCGAACCCGCGCATCCAGTTCACGTGCCGGGCGTAGGTGTGGTCGACCATGTCGCCGGGCTTGTCGGAGCGGCCGAAGCCGACCAGGTCCGGCGCGATCGCGCGGAGCCCGGCGGCGGCCAGCACCGGAAGCATCTTCCGGTAGAGGAACGACCAGCTGGGCTCGCCGTGCAGGAGCAGCACCGGCGGCCCGTCGGCCGGGCCCGCCTCCACGTACCCCACTCTGATCACGCCGCCGTGCGGGTCGTCGAGTTCGACGTACTTCGGCTCGAAGGGGAAGTCGGGCAGGTCCGTGAACCGGTCGTCCGGTGTCCTCAGCAGGCGCACGAACCCCACGCTAGTGCGAACGGAAGAGGCGGGGCACGCACCGCGTGGCCCGGGTTCCAACCCAGGGCAAGAGATGTCGCCCGCCACCAAAAGAGCCAAGCCAAGGTGCGTGGCCTCGACGACAACGCTCCCCCGGGGGAAGTGCTCT
>NZ_JBVJON010000018.1:130825-186870 GCF_055583145.1 Amycolatopsis sp. NPDC104819
GGGTGCGAGCCTTTCTACCCCTTTCGTTTAGCCCCCCCACCACGACAACACCCCACCAACAAGAGCAAAACCACCATCCCCCCCCCCCCCCCCCCCCCCCCCGCCCCACACCCGGGGTCAGGAGATGCCGACCGCCACCACGAGGCCCAGGCCGAGGTGCGCGGCCGCGACGACGATGCTCACCGGGGCGAAGTGCTCGCTCTCGATGGTCGACGCCACGTCGATGCGGGTCGCCCACTCCAGCAGCCGGACCGCGATCACCTGGACGATGATCCCGAGCAGGCCGTAGACGAGCGAGGTGATCAGGCCCTCGGTGAGGTCGCTGGCCGAGTTGAAGATCGCCACGACGACGATGAACGCCATCGAGAGCATCCCGGACGCGGTCACGATCACCGCGTTCGGCAGACCCTGCGTGACCAGCTTCGACAGCTTGCCCGGCGTGGTCCAGTCGATCGCGTAGAACCCGGCGAACATCAGCAGCAGGCCGATGACGCCGTAGAGCAGGATCGCGCCGATCCCCCGCACGAGGTCGGAGCCGAACGTGTCGGACAGCGCAAGGGTCGTGTTCACGAGTTGTCTCCCAGGAGGAAAGAGCTGATCAGCGACGGTGTTGTATCACGCTTCGGGGATGCGATGTGGGACAAATGCCGCACCGTCGTCGGTGACCAGGCCGCCGGTCTCGCGGATGCCCAGGCCCGCCGAGCTGTCGCCGACGATCCACGCGCCGAGCGCCGGCCGGTAGCCGTCGAACTCGGGCAGCGGGTCGAACGCCTGGTAGACGAACCCTTCGGCGCCGTAGACACCGTCGGTCTGGGTCTCGTAACCGGTGGCGACGATCTGCACGTTCGCGCCCTCGCGGCCCAGCTTCGGCTTCCGGACGTACTCGGTGAGGATGCCGGGGTCGTCGGCGAACGCGGGCAGCAGGTTCGGGTGCCCCGGGTAGTTCTCCCACAGGATCGCCAGCAGCGTCTTGTTGGAGAGGATCATCTTCCAGAGCGGCTCGATCCACAGCGTCCGCGGCAGCGACTCGACCGCGTTGCGGCCGAACTCCTCGTCGACCACCCACTCCCACGGGTACAGCTTCAGCACTGTCGCCATCTGCGCCTCTTCGAGGTCGACGAACCGCTTGAGCAGCGGGTCCCAGCCGATCTCCTCGATCGCCAGGCCCACCGTGTCGAGCCCGGCCTCGGCCGCGGTCTCCTGCAGGTACGCCGTGGTGACGTTGTCCTCGCCGGACGGGTCGGCCGCCGACCAGGTGAAGTGCAGCTCGTTCGACGGCAGCTTGTCCTGCAGGAACGCCCAGCGCTCGACGAGCTTCTCGTGGATCGAGTTCCACTGGTCGTCGTCCGGGAAGACGTCGGTCTTCCAGTGCCACTGGAGCAGCGACGCCTCCAGCAGGGTCGTCGGCGTGTCCGCGTTGTACTCGAGCAGCTTCGCCGGCGACTTGCCGTCGTAGCGCAGGTCGAACCGGCCGTAGACGTGCGGGTCCTGCCGCTTCCACGACTCCGCGATGTGCGGCCAGACCCACTCCGGGATGCCGAAGCGCTGGTAGCCCTCGGTCGTCACGACGTTGTCGACGGCTTCGAGGCACATCGAGTGCAGCAGTTCGACGTCGGCTTCGAGGGAGAGGACCTCGTCCATGTCGAAGACGTAGTGCACGGACTCGTCCCAGTAGGGCCGCATCCGCCCGCTCGCGTCGCGGGCCGGCGTGCCGTAGACGAGCCCCTGCTCCTCGACGATCCGCTGCCAGTCGCGCCGCGGCTCACGCCGGTCCCGGTACACCTACGATCCCCCGCTCTTGCCGCTGTCGCCGCCGGTGCTCCCGGTGCTGCCGCTCTTGCCGCTGATGCCGAAGCCGCCGCGCTGGACGGACTTGCCGGACTTCGTGTTGACGTTGGTCCGCGACGACGGCGCGTCGTACGAGCCGCCGGTCACGCGCTGCCCGATGACACCGGTGCCGCCGTAGTTGTACCGGTAGCTGTTGTAACCGCCGCCCGGGATCGGGAGGAACAGGAAGCCACCGCTGTGGTAGCCGCCGTGGCTGGTCACGTAGTTCTCGTCGCAGTTGTCGTCGTTCTGGATGACACCGTTGTTGTCGGTGCAGACGGCTGTGACGTCTCCCGCCGGCTTCGCGACGGCGTAGAACGTCGCGACGAGCCCGACGAGCCCGACCGTGACCCCGCTGCCGATCAGGATCTTGCGCCGGGTCGCCGCCTTCGCGTCGGCCTGGCGAGCCAGTTCGGCGTCCTGCTCCTCCTGCTTGAGGGCTTGCTGACGAGCCCGCTGCTCCGCAACCGACGGCTGGCGGGGCTGTGTGTTCGAGTCCTGGAATCTCATGGAACCGCGCTTCGGCGGTTCCGGGGGCGGCTGGTCCCCAGTGTTGTTGTCCTGCGTCATGTGCGCTCCGTAATCCCGGCCACCACGAAACCGTGACCCACCCTAACCACCCTAGGTCGCGCACGTCTCGCGCGGCGCGGGCATCATGGACTGCGATGTCTCCCAGCGCCGATCGGTTCCCCACCGCCACGCAGACGCTGCGCACCCGCGTCGTGATGGGCGGGATCTTCGCGGGCGCGTTGATCGCGCTCGCCCTCAGTGTCGTCTTCTCGTGGGGCGGTGACATCGCGGGCGGCGCCGGCGGTGGCGCCGGCAAGCTGTCCCCGGCGGCCCAGGAGGCCTTCCACTCGCCGCCCGGCAGCTGCCTGACCTGGGACAACCCGGACGCGAGTGACGCGCGCAAGGTCGACTGCGCCCAGCCGCACCTGTTCGAGGTGACCACGCTCGTCGACATCGGCGCCCAGTTCCCGGAGGGCGCGCCGGTGCCGTCGCTGGAGCAGTGGCAGCAGATCGCGCAGCAGAAGTGCACCGCGGACGTGAAGCCGTACCTCGGGCACGGCCTCGACCCGTACGGCAAGCTCACGACGAACCTGCTGCGCCCGACACCGTCCCAGTGGGACGACGGCGACCGCCAGCTGCGCTGTGGCCTGCAGTGGGCGGGCCCCGGCGGCAAGCTGCTGCCGACGACCGGGCCGGCGAAGGGGCAGGACCAGTCGCTGGTCTTCGAGCCGGGCACGTGCCTGGCGCTGCAGGGCAAGGGCGTCGGCGACCCGGTCGAGTGCACCAAGCCGCACTCCTACGAGATCATCGCGACCCTCGACCTCAAGACGAAGTTCAAGGACGCCTACCCGTCGCAGGAAGACCAGAAGAGCTGGCTCGACACCGAGTGCACCAAGCAGGCGGCGGACTACACGGGCGGGGCCGACCTGGACGCGAAGCACCTGATCCTGACCTGGGACCTGCGGGAGCAGGAGAGCTGGGACGCCGGTTCGACCAAGGTCAACTGCAAGGTCGCGGCGAAGCTGCCGGACAACAGCGGCCTGCAGGCGGTGACCGGCAGCGTCAAGGCCGCGCCCGCGGGTCCCGACGGCGGCCAGCCGGGTGACGGGCCCCCGGCCGACGGCCCGCCCTCGGACGGGGGCGGCGGTCCGGACGCGTCGAGCTCCGCGCCGCCGACGTCGAAGACGAGCGGCTGATGCCCGTCGAGATGAGCCGGGAGCGGTTCGAAGAGCTGGTCTCGGAGGCCCTGGACGAGGTGCCGCCGGAGTTCGCCAAGGCGATGGACAACGTCGTGGTGCTCGTCGAGGAGTTCAACGACGAGGCGCCGGACATCCTCGGGCTCTACCACGGGATCGCGCTGACCGAGCGGACGTCGTCCTACGGCGGGGTGCTGCCCGACCGGATCTCGATCTACCGGCAGCCGATCCTCTCGATGTGCGAAGACGAGGACGAGGTCGTCGAAGAGGTGCTGATCACGGTGGTGCACGAGCTGGGTCACCACTTCGGCATCGACGACGCCCGGCTCCACGAGCTCGGCTGGGGCTGACCCGCACCAGTAGTGACACTGTGACCACCATCGGGTGAACTCGCGCTTATCCTGTTACCCGAAGTCATGGGGTGGCTGCGATCAGTGCCGGGGGGCCCGATGGACGGTGCGCGAAGACTCAGGTGGCTGCTGACGTCGAGTGCCGCGTCCCATCTGGGTGACGGCGTCGGCAAGGTGGCCCTGCCCCTGCTCGCCACGACCCTGACGCGCGACCCCGTGCTCATCGCCGGGCTCTCCGCGACCCAGTTCCTCCCCTGGCTGCTGTTCGCCGCGGTGGCCGGCGCGCTGGTCGACCGGATCGACCGGCGGCGCGCGATGATCGTCGCGAACACCGCGCGGGCCGTCACGGTCGGCGCGCTCGCGGTGCTCGTCGCCGCCGGCGGGATGACGATCTGGCTGGTCTACCTCACCGCACTGGTCATCGGGACCGCCGAGACCATCGCCGACAGCGCGGCGAACGCCCTGATCCCGGCCGTGGTCGGGGACGGCTCGCTCGACGCGGCCAACAGCAAGCTGCAGGCGTGCGAGATCGTCGGCCAGACGTTCCTCGGCGGCCCGATCGGCAGCCTCACCTTCGCGGTCTTCGCGGCCTTCCCGTTCGTCCTCAACTCCGCGGGGTTCGCGATCGCGGCCGCGGTGCTGCTCGGGCTCACCGGCACCTACCGGGCGAAGGCCGAGGCGGCCGTCCGCCCGGCGAAGCTGCGCGCCGACCTGGCCGACGGCCTGCGCTGGCTGCGCGGGCACCGGCTGCTGCTGCGGCTGGTCGCGATCGCGGGCCTGCTCAGCCTGGTCAGCGAACTCGCCCAGGCGCAGCTGGTGCTCTACGCGCTCGAAGACCTCCACCTGTCCGAAGCGACCTTCGGGCTCTTCGCGTTCGTCGGCGGGATCGGCGGGCTGCTCGGCGCCGGTCTCGCGCCACGGCTGGTGCGCGCCGCCGGCCGGCGCGCGGTCGTCATCGGCGGCATCGTCGGCTGCGCCGCCGGGTTCGGCGGGATGGGCCTGGTGCGCTCGCCGGTCGCGAGCGCGGCGCTGTTCGGCCTCTTCGCGGCCGCCGTGGTCGCGGTGAACGTCGTGCTCGCGACCGCGCGGCACCGGCTGGTGCCCGGCGAGCTGCTCGGCCGGGTGCTCGGGGTGTGGCGGACGGTCGTCTGGGGCGCGATCCCGCTCGGCGCCCTGCTCGGCGGGGTGCTGACCGAGGCGCTCGGCACGGCGGCACGGACGTTCGCCGTGTCCGGCGTCGCGATGCTGGTGATCGCCGGCTTCGCGGCGGGTGCGTTGTGGCGGTCCTCGCTGGATGACGAATCGGACTCAGCCACGGCGCTCCTGCCCCGGAATCCGGGTTCATGAGCTGAAATGTCTCATCACCCAGGTGGTGGGAGGCGGCTTATGCGCACCGTGGACACCGGCACCGACGCCGATCCCGACTTCGACGAGCCTTCGGCCGAGACCGAGGAGGTCGCGGCGGGCCCACCGCCGTCGCGCCGGCTGCTCGTGCTGTCGGCGGTCGCCGGGTTCGTGCTGGGCGGCGGGGTGCTCGGCCTGCTCTGGGGCCTGTCCGGGGTGCACGCCGGCGCCCTCGACGACGCGCTCGCGGCGTGCCAGGCGCTCGACCGCGTCGGCGAGCTGCCCGACACGAGCCGGGACGCGCAGCCGTCGCTGACCCCCGGCCTCTCCGGGGAGCGGCTGCACCGGATGACGGCCGCGCGCGAGCTCGCCGCGGCGGCCGCCCAGGTGAACGCCACCTACCAGCCGCTGGCCGACCACATCGACGGCGTCAGCCGCATGGTGCTCAGCCTGCACTTCAACGACATCTCCGGGCAGCGGCACCTCGTCCAGGCGAAGGAGATCTGCGCCCGGATCTGATCAGGCGGGGTGGACCGTCTTCACCGCGAGCTGGTTGCCGGGGATCTTCGTGCTCGCGCAGGCGGTGCCGTCGGACGGCACGAAGTTCGACGCGGTCTCCTGCGGCAGGTAGATCCGCAGGCCCTTCACCGCCGTCGGCTGGCAGGTGCCCGAGTCGAAGTTCCGCACGTTGACGAACTGGATGTCCGCGATCGCCGACTGCCCCGGGTTCAGCTTCACCGCGTTGCCCTTGGTGCCCTCGCGGAAGGCGTCCTTGCCGACCTGGTGCCCGTCGGTGCCGGCCACGTACGAGACGCCGGGGAAGCCCTGGATCTCGCACGGCTTCGAGCTGCTGTTCTTGATGACCAGCGGCCGGTACACCGAGCCCGCGCCCGCGTCACCCTGGCCGAGCGACAGCGTGACGTCGCCGGCCTTGCAGAGCCCGTTGTCCACCGGCGCGGCCGTCGGCGACGGCGCCGGGGCCGAGCTGCTGGGGCTCGACGCGGCGGTGGTGGCCGTGGTCGAGCTCGGGGTCTCCGACGTCGTCGGGGTCGAACTGCTGGCGGCCGGCGTGGCTCCCCCACCGCAGGCGGACAGCGCCAAGACGCCCGCCGTGGCCGCTACGACCGGGAACAACCGTGAAAGCTGCATTCCACTCGCCTCCCTAGTTGGGTGCTCCTGGTCGGTAGACGTACCGGCCCCCGGATGGGTTGGCTCCCACCCGTTAATTACCCACGCACTCTATTTCCATGTGGTGCACTTCCGCGATCGCGCGAACACGTTCCGGTGACCGCTCAGAGCGGGGTGTCGGCCCAGCTCAGGCAGTGCCAGCGGCCGTCAGGGCGGGCGTCCAGCTCCACCAGGCCGGTGTTGGGGATCAGCGCGGCGTTCGCGATGTCCGCGTGGACGTTCGGCGCGAGCCACTCGCCGGCCAGCCGGATCGCGCCGCCGTGGCTGACCAGGACGATCACACCGTCCGGGTCGGCCTGCTCGTGCTTGGCCCGCAGCCCGGCGACGGCGTCGAGCATCCGGGTGCGGACGCTCGTGCCGCTCTCGCCGCCGGGCAGGGACGGCTCCAGGTCGCCGAGCGTCCACTTCCGGACGGTCTCCATGTAGACCCGGATCGAGCCGTGGTCGGTCGCGCCCTCCAGGTCACCGGCGACCACCTCGTGGACACCGTCGACGACCTGCACGTCGAGGGAGAACTGCGCGGCCAGCGGCGCCGCCGTCTGCTGGGCGCGGGTCGCCTGCGACGCGTAGACCGCGACCACCGGCTCGCCCGACAGCCGCCCCGCGAGCGCCGCGGCCTGCGACTGGCCGAGCTCGGTCAGCGGCGGCCCGGGCAGCGCCGTGTCGAGCGCTCCCCGGACGTTGCCGTCGGTCTGGCCGTGGCGGATGAGCAGCAGTTTCACGCCAGCTCCCCCTTGCGGACCGCGTCGGCCCAGGCGGCCGCCTCGGTGAACTCGTCGTTGCCGAAGCCCGGCTCGATCGTCGAGCGGGTTCCGTCCGCCCGCGGGTGCGAGCCGAGGAAACGCAGGTGGTGGCAGTGCCGGCGCAGCGCCGTGAGCGCGTCGTGGATCCGCGGCTCGGCCACGTGCCCCTCGAAGTCCATGAAGAAGCGGTACTCGCCGAAGTTGTTGCGCGTCGGCCGGGCGTCGAGACGGGTCAGGTTGATCCCGCGGTCGGCCAGCGCGGTGAGCAGCTCGGCGAGCGTGCCGGTGCGGTTCACCGCCGCGGCGACCACGGACGTCCGGTCGGCGCCGGTCGCGGCCGGCAGCGCACCCGGCTGCCGCACCAGCAGGAACCGCGTCGCGGCGTCGGAGACGTCGCCGACCTCGGTGGCCAGCACCTCGAGGTCGTAGTGCTCGATCGCGACGGGCGCGCAGACCGCGGCGTCGAACTCGCCCTCCAGCACGCCGACCGCGGCCGCCGACGTCGAGGAGGACGCGACCGCGTGGGCGCCCGGCAGGTTCGCCTCGACCCACTCGCGGACCTGAGCGAGCGCGTGCGGGTGACTGGCGACGGACTTGATCTCCCCGGCGCCGTGCCGCGTCAGCACGCTGAAGTGGATCGGCAGGATGGCCTCGGCCACGGCGACCAGCGGCGTCGACTCGCTGAGCGCGTCGAGCGTTGCCGGCACCACCCCTTCGACGGAGTTCTCGATCGGCACGCACGCGGCGTCCACCTCGCCCGTGCGGACGGCGGTCATCGCCAGCCGGACGGTCTCCAGCGGGACCAGCTCGTCGCCGTCGGCGAGGATCCGCGCGGCCTGTTCGGTGAAGGTCCCCTGGGGGCCGAAGTATGCGATCCGTGACACCGGCCCAGGCTACGGGGGTGGCGACTTTCACTCGGACAGCCGGTACGTGAACCGGTTACGCCGGGTGGCATTTTTTGCGATGCTTAAGCGCGTGACCGCCGACTCGGGCACGCACACCGGCCGTGAGGGCGCACACCCGCCGGTCTCCCCCCGCTCCCCGGAGCTGGTGCTGTGCGCCGTTGACGAACCACTCGCCACCGCCTGGACCGCCGCTGCCGAAAAGCTGGCCGGCCGGGTCCAGGTGCACCGCGGGTCGGTGCTCGACGTCGTCGCCCAGGCGGTGGTGAGCCCGGCCAACTCCTACGGCTGGATGCGCGGCGGCATCGACGCCGTCTACGCGCAGGCGTTCCCCGGTGTGGAGCAGAGCGTCCGGAGCGCCGTGCTGGCGTTTCACGGCGGCGAGCTCCCCATCGGCGAGGCCGTGATCGTCCCGACCGGCGAAGCCGAGCCGGCGTGGCTCATCAGCGCGCCGACGATGCGCGAGCCCGGCGAGCGGCTGCCCGCCGACACCGTGCACCCCTACCTCGCCGCCCGCGCGGTGTTCCTGAACTGGCGGGACGGCCGGCTCGACCACGGCCCGGTGCGCGAGTACGTCGACACGATCGCGATGCCGGGCCTCGGCACCGGGATCGGCGGGGTCGATCCCGCGACCTGCGCCCGCCAGGTCGCCGCGGCCTGGGACGAGGTCTTCGGCCGCCACCCTCGGTGATCACCCGAAGTTAGTGGGGTGGACTACATCACAGCGCGTTCACCGGCCGTAAGCCCTACCGTTAATCACGCAGGTGAACGTGCGCCAGTGCAGGCGACGGCCGGAGGAGTGTGCGATGACCCGGGTCCGCGAACTCAGCCCGTATGTCGAGCTGCACCGGGAACAATGGAAAGAACTGCGGAGTTCGACGCCGTTGCCGCTGACCGCGGCGGAGCTGCTGAAGCTGCGCGGTCTCGGTGAGCAGGTCGACCTCGCCGAGGTGGCCGACGTCTACCTCCCGCTGTCCCGCCTGATCAACCTGCAGGTCGCCGCGCGCCAGCGGCTCTACGAAGCCACCACGACGTTCCTCGGTGACGACTCCCGCGGCACGAAGGTCCCGTACGTGATCGGCATCGCCGGGAGCGTGGCGGTCGGCAAGTCGACCACCGCCCGCATCCTGCGCACGCTGCTCGCCCGCTGGCCGGACCACCCCCGCGTCGACCTGGTCACCACCGACGGCTTCCTCTACCCGCGCGCCGAGCTGATGCGGCGCGGGATCATGCACCGCAAGGGCTTCCCGGAGAGCTACGACCGCCGCGCGCTGCTGCGGTTCGTCACCGAGGTCAAGTCGGGCGCCGAGCGGGTCGCCGCGCCGGTGTACTCGCACCTGGCCTACGACATCCTGCCCGGCCAGGAGCAGGTCGTGCAGCAGCCGGACATCCTCATCGTCGAGGGCCTGAACGTGCTGCAGCCGGGCCCGCGGCTGATGGTGTCCGACCTCTTCGACTTCTCGCTCTACGTCGACGCGCACACCGACGACATCCAGCGCTGGTACGTCGAGCGGTTCCTGGAGCTGCGGCACACGGCGTTCGCGGACCCGGCGTCACACTTCCACCACTTCGCCGGCCTGCCGGACGACGAGGCCCGCGCCGAGGCGCGGCACCTGTGGCACTCGATCAACGAGCCGAACCTGATGGAGAACATCAAGCCGACCCGGCCGCGGGCGACGCTGGTGCTGCGCAAGGACGCCGACCACACGATCAACCGGGTCCGCCTGCGCAAGCTCTGACCGGTCGTGAGTGGTAATTCGGGTTAGAACCCCAATTACCACTCACGACGGGCCCGTCACCCACATGCGACTCATTCCCACGCTCGGCGAACGACCGGGCACGCATCGTGGTGCGCTCGCGACTCTCCGCGCCGGAACCCGGCCGATCGGCCGAGGTGCCGTAACCGGTTGGCCGATACCGGTGCGGGGGCGGGAAAGCGACCCTGAAGAAGACAGAAACACGGCTCTGAGCTGGGGAGGAGGCCCACGATGTTCACGATGATCCTCACGTGGGTCGGTGCGGTGCTCGGTCTGGCCTTGCTGATCGCGATGGCCGCCGGAACGTTCGTCGTCGACTTCGACGACCGGCTGCAGGAGCGCCGCCGCAAGGTGAAGCCCGCCGAGCCGGCGGGCCCCCTCCCCTGAGCGTCAGAGTCCGGTGAGCGCCTCGACGTAACCGTCGGCGTCGTATTCCAGCGTTTCCGAATCCAGCAGGCTGCCTTCCAGCGCGTCGATCAGCTGCTCGAAGATCTCGTCGCGGTCGAGCTCGCCCTCCTGCAGGCGCTGCACGGCCTGCCAGGCCTCGGCGGGCTCGTCGTCCCACAGCTGGTCGACGATCGTCGCGCGCAGCACCAGCCGCTGCTCTTCCTCGTCTTCGTCGGCTTCGGCGATGACGAGCGCGCGGCGCTGCTCGGGGTCGGTGGGGTCGAGGTCGACCTCTTCGTCCTCGATCTCGGTGGTCAGCGACGGCACGGCGAACATCCGGCGCTCCAGCGCGTCCGCCAACTCGGTGGGCGACAGCTCGCCGATGTCGCCGAAGTAGCGCTCCAGCGGGGAGTCGTCCTCGTCGGCGTACTCGCTCAGGTAGTCGGCGACGGCTTCGTCGAGCGCGGCGATCGCCGTCCCGGTCAGCCCGGCGCGCTCCGCCGTCCACTGCACCCAGGCCAGGACGACCGGCTCGACGGCGTCTTCGTACTCGGCGTCGAGCTCGTACTCCTCGCCGAGCAGGCCCTCGAGGAACCGCGCGAGCTTCTCCGGGCCGACGCGCAGCGGGCTCGCCGGGTCGGTGCGCACCCCGTGCTCCAGCAGCAGGCCGCCGATGGCGCGCGCGGCACCGGCGTCCTCCCCGCTCGCGGCGACGAACTGCTCGACGACGGCCGCCCGCTCGGTGTCGGACCATTCGGCGATCTCCGGGACGAGCGCGGGCTCCGGCAGCGCGCGGCTCCAGGTCAGCGCGACGGCGTGGAAGCGCGCGTAGTCCTCGCTGACGTCGGCCTCGTCGAGGTGGTCGGTCGCCGCGAGGCCGTCGGCGAGCAGGCGGTGCGCCTCGGCCGGCTCGACGGCTTCGAACAGCACGAGCTCGGGGTCCGCCTCGGCCTGGGCGCGCATCTCGGCGAGGACCTCACCGGGCTGCTCGATGACCACGAGGTCGCGCACCCGGCCGGTCTCGCTGAAGTCGAGCAGCGCGAGCAGGCCGTGCTGGACGTCGCCGTGGGAGAAGACGCAGAGCAGGGACGACTCGTCGCCGTAGACGTCCCCGGTCCGCCAGCACTCGCCGGCGGTGACCCGGCCCAGCCCGGGGGCCCAGTCGGGCGCGGGGATGCCGCGGCCGAGGACGACCTGCAGGCCGTCTTCGGCGGCCTTGCGCTCGACGTCGGTCTCGGCGACGACCTTGAGCGCAGCCAGCAGCGCGGCCGCGCCCGGCGTGATCTTGCGCTGCGCGAAGGCGATCAGCTCGAGACCGAGCGGCTCGTCGCCCGCTTCGAGGGGCACGTCGTGGAACTGGCCGAGGACTTCGGACGCGAGGAGCTCGACGTCGACCGGCGAGGGGTCGGCGCCCAGCGCCGAGAAGTCGTTCAGGACGTCCTTGAACAGACCGGTCACGCTGTGCGTGACCGGCTGCGGGTTCTTCTTGCGGGCGCGACTCACCGGGCTCATGGGCCCATGCTTTCACGCGGGCTTTCGGGGGTTCCGGGTGGCGGAGCCCCCGGCCCGGGGCGAAGCCCCGGATGTCCCAGAGCTGGTCGCGGTGGCCCTGGCGCGGGTCCCGCCGCGTGCTCGACGGGGAGGCGCCGAGCCGGACGGCGGAACAGGGCCACCGCGACGTAGCTGGCCAGAGCGGAAGACCGCCTTGGCGGGATCTCGATGAGCGGTGCACGTGCACACCGGCTCACCTCGGTCAACGAGGTGCGCGGGCGGGGGTTACGGGTTTCGGCATGGCGATTCGGGCGACGCGGATTTCCGTGATCAGCCGGGTTTTCCGGCGGTGGGTTTCCACCAGCCCGGCGAGGTAGGCGGTGAACTCCTCCGGGCTTTCCGCCCGCTTGTGCAAGGTGCGCAACAGCTTCAGCCGGCGCGCGGCTTCCTGGTAGGCCTGCGGGTCCTTGCGCTCGATGAGCTCCTCGACGTGCTCGCGGAAGACCGGGATCGTCTCGGCCGGGTGCTCGGCGGCGCGCTGTTCGGCCAGTTCGAGCTTCAGCTCCGGCGACGCCCCGAACCGCACGCAGGCGCGCCACGCTTCGTCGGGACGGCCGTCGTCGAGCAGGACGCGAGCCAGCTCGTCGGCGTGCGCGGCGCCCTCGGCGGCCAGCTCGCGCAGGCGGGCGAGCGCGGCCCGGCGCTGCGTCGTCCACTTCCCGTCGCCGGTCGCGGCTTCGCGCAACGCGGCGAACGTCTCGCGGTCCGGGTGCGCGTCGAAGTCCTTGCGACGGCGGGAGGTTTCGTCGTCGGGTTCCGGGGGCTTCGGGTTCTTGTCGTGGGTGAGCGCGCGGGCGGCGTGCGCGATGGCCTCGCTGTGGCGGCCCGCGGCGCGCAGCACCCGGACGATCTTCAGGCTGACGTCGCGCCGCGGTGGTTTCGCCGAGAGGATCGCGACCAGCTCGTCGACGTCGCCGAGCACCTCGGCCAGCTGCTCGCGCAGCCGTTCGGCCACGTCACGCCGGTGCCCGGACCCGCTCGCGGTGAGCACGTCGTCCACAGTGGACTTGATCCGGTGGAGCCCGGGCTCGCCCAGCGCCGTCGCGAACTCGGCGAGGTCGATGACCGGCCGGCCGGGGCCGTCGAACTCCACCTCGAGGATCCAGTCGGCGAGCTTCTCCGGGTCCGGCGGCCGGGCGGCGCACGCGCGGGCGTACAGCTCCACGGCGCGTTCGAGCCGGTCGCCGAGGTCGCCGGTGTGGTCGCCGGACTGCTCGAGCACCTCGCTGACGTCGTCGACCGTGCGACGGGCGAGCGGGGCCAGGTCGGCGGGGCTGCCGGCGTCGAGCAGCCGCTGCAGCGTGTCGAGCACGGCGCCGATCTTCGCGGTGTACTCGACGTTCCCGTCGGTCACCGCGGTGTCCAGCAGCCGGTGCGCCTCGCTGACGTCACCGGATTGGGTGGCCGCGCGCAGTTCGAGCGAATGCCGTAGCTCAGGGTCACGCTCGGCGTGGGCGTGCAGCAGGTCCGCCAGCGTCTCCGCGTCCAAAGTGCGCAGGTAGGGGCGAAGATCCGAGGGGGGACTCACGCGGACCAGTCTGCCCGACCGCGACGGCGTGGCGGGTGGGCCAACCGCGTGCTCTTTTCGGAGTAGTTCATGACTCTCCGTCATGGGCTCAGAACCGCCGCAAGTCGTCGAGCACGGCTTTCAGCGGCCACGGCTCGGGGGTACGCGGCCGTCGTGACCGAGCGTGGCGGGGTCGCGGGATGGCCGGGTGGACCGTCGGCACCATGATCGGGACGACCGGCACCGGCACCCGCGCGACCAGCCGCCGCACGACGACCAGCAGGAGCACGGCGAACAACAGCAGCGCGGTGCCCGCGGCGAGCGCGCCGGCCAGCGTGCGGCGGCCGTCGTCGAGGGTGAGCTGCACGGCGTACTGGCTCTGCTGCGAGTACAGCCGCCCGAGCTGGTCGGAGACGCTGGAGGCGGCGCTGCGCCAGGTGGACTCGGGCACGGGCAGCGGTTCGTCGGTGGCGAACGCGTCCTCGGCGGCGGCCAGCCTGCTCCAGTCGGCGCTGCGGGTGAGCGCCTCGTACGCCATTCGGCCGCTCTCGGTCAGCTGCGGCGCGACGCGGGCGAGGTCCGCGCGGTAGGCGGCCACGGCCGCGGCGAACGGCCGCCGCGTCACCCCGTCGATCCCCGCCAGAGCGAGGGAATCGGAGCGATCCAGCCCTTCGGCGGCGGAAAGCAGCTCGACGGCGGTTGTCTGCTGGTAGCCGGATTCCGCGTTCGGCGCGCGGCGCGCGTAGTCGCGCAGCCCGGCGATCGCGCCGTCGATCCGCTGGGTGAAATTCGCGTACGCCCCGGTCCGGTGGTCGGGCGCGGCCATCGCGTCACTGCGCTGGGCCTGCAACACGACGACGGCGCGGGCCGTCCGGTCCGCGGCGCCCGCCGTCTCCATGGCCAGGTCGCTGGTCCGAACCGCTTGCTGCACCAGGAAGAACGCGATCACCAGGGCCACGACGACCAGCCCACCGCCGGGGATGAGCGCGATGCACAGCATGCGTCCGCGGACGGATCGCAGGTACTTCAAGACGGTCCTTCCCGTGCCCTGGGCCCCGCTGTCATCCCGACGGACGTCAACCTATTGAGTGAGAGATTCACCGGTCAACGGCAGTCCGCCATACGGCCGTTAGCGGTCCGTGACCGCCGGGGACAATCGGCCCGTGACCTTCGACGACGTGACCCAGCGCCTCCGCGGCTTCGCGGCCGCCCGAGCCTGGGAGCCGTTCCACACCCCGAAGAACCTCGTGATGGCCCTGTCCGGCGAGGTCGGCGAGCTGACCTCGCTGTTCCAGTGGCTGACGCCGGAGGAATCGGACGCGTGGCGCACGGACCCGGCGCTGGAGGCGAACGTGCTCGACGAGATCGCGGACGTCACGCTGTACCTGCTCCAGCTGGCCGACCGCCTCGGCGTCGACCTGGCGGAGGCGGCGCACGCGAAGATCGACCGCAACGAGGTCCGCTTCCCGCCGCCGTCCTGAGTCAGAGCTGCGCCAGCAACGGCGGCGGAGTGCTCGCGACGGGCGCGTCCGGGTCGGCGAGCCACCCGCCGGCGCCGTCGGGCCGCAGCATCGACCAGATCCCGAACTCGTCGAGCGACAACCGCGCGATTTCCCGCTCCCCGGCGCCGCCCGCCGATTCGACGATGACCACGGCGCGCTCCAGCACGCGGCACCCGACGGAACCGCGCTGGGCACACCACCGCTCGATCTGCCGCATCGCGAATTCGGGGATCGCCGCCATACCGACCAGTGAACCGGAAAGCCTCAGCCCGCCCGCAGGTGGGCGAGCACGGCGGCGTAGGTGGCCTCGGGCGCGAGCCCGTCGGTGGGCACGACGGCACACCGCGGCCGCTGCGGCAGGTAGGCGGTGAGCTGGTCGTGGATCCGCTCGACGATGGCGGTGCCGCCGCGGCCTCGGACGACGTCGTCGACGCCTTTGGTCACCTCGTCCCCGGCCGCGGCCCGCGCGGCGAACCGCCCGAGCGCGACCGGCTTGGCCGCGGTCAGCAGGATTTCCCGGTACTCGGCCCCGCATCCCGCGGCCGCGGCTTCGAACGCCTCGATGTCGACAACGCGGGTGGCGAGCTGCGGCATCACGACGTCGTGGCCGGTGCGCAGGTGCGTCTCGGCCATGGCGAGCGTGAGCAGCTGCGCGGCCTTGAAGGTCTCGAAGAAGGTCTCCTGCCAGCCGCCGATGAGGCAGACGACCCGGTCGGTGTCGAGGTTGAGCACGCCGGGATGCCGCTCGGCGTAGGCCCGCGCGATCGTCGACTTCCCGATCCCGGACGGGCCGTTCAGGTGGATCAGTCGTGGCACCGGGCCGACGGTACCGAAACTCCGCTCACCGCGGCGCGGGCTCGGCGATCCACCAGCCGCCGAGCAGGGCGCCGACGCCGAAGACGCTCAGGAAGATCCCCGCGACCACCGGCGACCCGGCGAACATCGCGATCACGATGAAGAACATCAGCACGAGCCCGACACCCATGAGCACCCGCCCGCCGAGGACCCGCGCCGAACGAGCCGGCGCCGGCGCCGGCGGGTGGCGGCTCGAAGCCGAGCGCGACCGGTGCGGTGTGGACGTCCAGCACCGTCGCGCCCAGCTCGGCGGCCCGGGCCAGCCGGGGCTCGTTGGGCGGCACGGTCGGGTCGGCCACCAGGTGCGTGACGCTCCCGGTCAGCTTCTTCGCCAGCTGGACGCCCTCGGCGAGCACCCGCGCCCGCAGCCGGTCGGCCGCGACGCTGGTGCCGAGCACCAGCACCCGTGTCGGTTTCCCGCCGTCGGTGGGCCGCACGTCGACACCGGTGACGCCGAGCGCGGTCGCCACCTGACGCAGCTCGCGCGCCTCCGCGGCGGTCACCACGCCGTCCCGTTCCGCGATCTCGCGCAGGGCGCCGGCGAACCGCTCGTGCGTCGCACGCACGCGGTCGTCCGGCCAGCCCGCCTCGGTCGCCAGCGTGGCCAGCGCCGCCACCTCGTCCGCGGAAACGTGCTGGTCGGCGACCACTCCGGCGAGCAGGTCGAGGTACGCGTCCGCGTCCGGACCGGCCACCACCCGCTCGACGGCCTCGGCCATCCAGCTCGGCTCGGCGACGGGCGTGTCCGCCCGCGGCCGCAACGGGCCGACGGCGAACTGCGGCAGCGCCGGGAGCACCGGCGCGGCCGCGAACGTGAAGCCGTGGCGGCCGAAGAGGCTCACGACCAGCTGCGCGACGGTTCGCGCGCCGGACAGCGCCGGCCGCTCGGGCCGGGCCGCGACACCGAAGGCGTGCGCCACCGTCGCGAGCCGGTAGTTGGGCAGCCGGACGGCGGTCCGCGCGGCGTCCACGGTGCTGACCCCCGGCAGCACCGGCACCCGCGCGCCGATCCGCGCGACTTCCCGGTCCAGGAACGCCGTGACGAACCGCAGGTCGTGCGCCACGACCACACTGCCGCGGCAGAAGTTCAGCAGAGCGCTCAGCGCGGCGCCGAACGACGGCGCGCCGTCGAGATCTTCACGCGTGAGGCCGTGCACGACGGCCGGCCCGGGCGAGACGCCGGGCCCGGGGTCCACGAGCGTCGACAGCTCGCCGGCGACCACGCCGTCGGGCCGGACCCGCACCGCGGCCAGCTCGACGACGTGCCCGGGCCGCAGCCCGGTCGTCCGGATGTCCAGTGCGGTGAAGTCGACGCCTCGCGCGGGGTGGCCGCCGGCGCCGAGCAGCGGGAGGGATTCGATCACGCCCCGCTGGTCGTTCGCGACCGGTTCCTTGTGACACCTTTTCGGCGGGGAACGGTTGTTCGTGACGTGATCGTGACGGTGACAATCCGCCGGATAACAACTGGTGGTCCATCACCGGCGGCCGCGTAACAACGGTGGTGGATTTCGCGAGTACACCGTCGGCACGTCTGTCGAGGAACGAGGAATCCCGGGATGAAACGCTTTCCCAGCTGGCTGAAGATCGTCTTGGCGGCCTTCGCCGTCCTGTTCGTGCTCGGCGCTGTTTTCGGTGAGGCGCCGGAGCCGAAGCCGGTGGCGGCGGCCGCGCCTGCGTCCTCGACACCGCCGCCGACCAGCACGTCCGCCACGCCGACCCCGGTGGTCGTGACCTACACGGTCGCGACCGTGACCGACGGCGCGACCGTCGTCGTGAACGGCAGCGACGGCACCACCAGAACAGTGCACGTCCTCGGTCTCACGGCACCGGCCGGCTCCGGGTGCTACTGGACGGAATCGCAGAGCTGGGCCCTCACGACCCTTTCCGGCAAAGCCGTGACGCTCGGCGCGGAAACGGCGCAGGGCATCACGGTGACCCTCGCCGACGGCCAGGATTACGCGGCTCTCGCGCTGCAAAAGGGTTATCTCAAGTACGCCACGACCGCTGCTTCGCCCGCGCTCGAAGCCGCCGAAAACGTCGCGAAGCAAGCGGTCAGCGGACTCTGGGGCCCGCCGTGCAACGGGACCATCAACGCCCCCGCGCCGACTTCGGCCCCGGCGCCCGCACCGACTCCGGCGGCCCCGGCCACGAAGGCGGCCCCGAAGCCCCCGCCCGTCATCGTCGAGACCACTGAGCCCGCGCCGGAGCCCGACACCTCCGCCGCGTACTACAAGAACTGCACCGCCGCGAAGGCCGCCGGCGCCGCGCCGCTGCACCGCGGTGAGCCCGGCTACCGGCCCGCGCTCGACCGCGACGGTGACGGCGTGGCCTGCGAGACGTGATCTAGCCTGGACGGATGACCACCGCCGACGAACTGCTCGGCAGGCTCGCGGGCCTCGACCGGGCCGGGCTGGCGAAAGTGCTGGCCCACCGGCCGGACGTGCTCCAGGACCCGTGGCCGCGCCGGCTCGACGTCGTCGCGGCGCGGCTGGCCGAGCCCGAGTCCGTGGACGAAGCCCTGCTCGGGTTGCCGCTGCCGCACATCCAGGTCCTGCGCGCCTTCCAGGTCTGCCACGCGATCGGGCCGGCGTCCGTCGCCGGCGCCGCCCGGTTGCTCGGCGCCGGTCCCGGCACCGTCGAGTCCTTTGTGGACGATCTAGCCGAGCGGGCGCTGGTGTGGGTCGACGACTCAGGCGACGTCGTCCTGCCGGATCTGCTGCAGCGCACCAGCTTCCAGGCCGAAGGGCTCGGCCCGCCGCTGGCCGACCTGCTCGAGGAGCTCGGCCGGGCCCGGATCGGGCAGCTGTCGCGGGCCCTCGGCCTGCCGGACGGCCGCGCGGAGCTCCTCCGGTTCTTCCGCGACGGCGACCGCGTCCGCGAGCTGTTCGCCACGGCGCCGGAGGCGACGCGGAAACTGTTGCGGGACATGGCCGGCGGCGTCCCCGAGGTCGAGGGGATGACGCCGTTCGACGGCACCGGGACCTGGGCGTTCGACCACGGCTTCCTCTTCGGCACCTACTACGGCAGCACGGCGATGCCGCTCGAGGTGGCGCTGGCGCTGCGTGGCCCGGACCACCAGCTGCCCTTCACGCCCGACGAGCCGCAGTGTCCCGTCACGCAAAGCGGCGCCGACGCGGTCGAAGCCCTCTCGTCGGCCGCCGCGCTGCGGTTGCTCGACCGCGTCTCGGCGATCCTCGACCTGGCCGCCGCGGAGCCGTTGCCGCTGCTCAAGGACGGCACGATCGGGACCCGGCTGGTCAAGAAGCTCGCCAAGGACACCGGCGGCACGCCGGGCGAGATCGAACTGGCCGTCGACCTCGCCGCGCAGGCCGGGCTGCTGGTAGCCGACGAGCCGCCGCCCCCGCGTCGCGGCCAGAAGGCGCCGCCCCCCACGCTCGCGCCGAACCCCGGCCTCGCCCGGCCCGCGCCCGCGTTGCTCTACCGGCTGCTGCTGAGCACCTGGTGGGAGCTGCCCACGTACGAGACCGACGTCATGACGCTGGTGCGCCGCGCCGTCGTGCGGCTGCTGGCGCGGCTCGAACCGGGCGGCGCGATCACCGACGTCGGCGAGCTCACCCGGCTCGCCCGGTGGCACGCGCCGATGCTGCCGACCGAAGACTTCGCCGGGCACATCGAAGACGCCGTGGCCGACGCCGAGCTCCTCGGGGTCGTCGCACACGGCGCCGTCACCGCGGCCGGCCGCGCCCTGCTCTCGGAAGAGCGGTTCGTCGAGGTCACCGACGAGCTGGTGGCCCGCGCGCGGACGACGGCGTTGTTCGGCACCGACCTGACCGCGATCGTCCCCGGCTCCCCCGACGCGCGGCTCGCGGCGCTGCTGGACCGCGTCGCCGACCGCGAGGCCCAGGGCGCCGCGACCAGCTGGCGGTTCGCGCCGTCGACCGTCCGGCGCGCGTTCGACCAGGGCGCGACGGCCGCCGAGCTGCTCGACGAGCTGGCCGCGATCGCCACCGGCGAGCTGCCGCAGCCGCTGGTGTACCTGGTCAACGACGTCGCGCGGCGGCACGGTGAGGCGCAGGTCCTCGACGTCGCGAGTGTCGTGGTCGGCGAACCCGCGGTGCTCGCCGAGCTGGCTGCGCACCGCAAGCTCGGCAAACTCGGTTTGCGCGCGGTGGCGCCGACCGTGCTGACGTCCACTGTGGACGCATCCGGCACGCTCGAGGCGTTGCGCGAAGCCGGTTACGCGCCGACGCGGCACGCGGCCGACGGCAGCATCGTGCTCCCCGCGCGGGAGCAGGCCGAGCCCGAGGTCGTCGTCCGCGACGCCGAGCCCGGCGACGGGCCGCCCGATCCCCTCGACCACGCCGACCGGCTGCTGGCGGCCCCGGCGATCGGCCCGGGCCTGCTGCGCGGGCAGCTCGCGCGGGTGTTGAGCGACCGGTACGCGGGCCGGCTCACCCCCGCCCAGCAGCAGCTGTGCCGGCAGCTCGAAGCCGGGCTCCCGGCGGAAGTCGGCTACCGTGCGGACGGCGGCGAAGCGACGCGGCTGGTGATCGCGCACCCGGAGCTCGACGGCGACGTCCTGGACGTCTGGTCGCTCGGCGACCGCGCGTACCGCCGGCTGGCGGTGGCGCGGATCGACCTCACTCAGGCTTCGACGGCGGTGAGCCGCGCGTAGACCACGACGTTGTCGAGGTAGTTGCCGCTCGACCGGTCGAACTCCCCGCCGCAGGTGATGAGCCGCAGCTCGGGGTCGGCCGTGTCGCCGTACACCTGCTCCGTCGGGAAACCGGCCTTCGCGTAGCGGTCGACGCGGTAGACGGTGAAGACCGTCATCCGGCCGTCCGCTCGGCCGACGCGGACCTCTTCGCCGTCGTGCAGCTCCTTCAGCCGGGAGAAGGCGCCGGGCACGTGTTTGTAGTCGACGTGCGCGGCCAGCACCGCCGGCCCGACCTCGCCGGGCGACGGCGCGCCGGTGAACCAGCCGACCGTCTTGGCGTCACCGGGGACTTCGAGCTCCCCTTGCGGGGTCAGGCCGAGGTCCTTGATGCCCTGGGCCGCGACGCCGATGGCCGGGATGGTCAGGGACGCGGGTTTCGCAGCCGGCAGCCCGGTTTGCGTCGCGACGGCCGACGGTGGGCCAGTGACCGGTACGGGCTCCGGCAGGCGCGCTGCCGGCGCCGAGAACGCGAAGATGAGGGCGACGACCACGACCGCGCCGAGCGCGGCGGCGACCGCCGTGACCGCGGGCCACAGGCGCGGATGCCTCAACTCGGCCGCCGGCGCAGGTAGAGCACCATCCCGCCGGACGCCGCCGCGGCGAGCAGGGTGCCGCTGAGCACGAGGAAGGTGGGCGCGCCTTCGTCGGGCTCACCGCCACCGGTGGCGACGCCGCCGACCGGCTTGACCTTGACCTGGCCGCCGGTGGTGGCGGGCTTCTTGGTGGCGGTCGACTTCGGGACCGTGTGGGTCTTCGTGGTCGTCGACGGCTTTTCGGAGGTCGCGGTCGTGCTCTGCTGGCCGCGGTGCGGGAGCTTCTCGCAGGCGATTCCGTCTTTGTCGTCGTCCAGGTGGTTGGGGTCGCCCGGCGTTGCGTCGAGGACGGCCTGAGCCTCTTCCTGGTAGGTGAAGTCCGAGCAGTTCTTGTCCCCGGCCGGGGCGGCGGAGGCGAAGGGGACGGGGCCGAGGAGAGCGAGCCCGGCAACGGCGGCAGCCGTCGTCAGGGCGCGACGAAACAAGGACACCGGAAGTCCTTTCGAGGGAAGAATCGGGGATGAACGCGGCGGTTGGTGCCGCGATTGCGTGGTTACTATCGTGACGCCGTCAAGGCTGTTACGGACTATTCCGGAATTTCGGAAATGCCAGCGCCCAACGAAAAACGGGCCGTTTCGTGATTCTTCCCCAGTGGCCGTTGACCTGCGGAATCAGCGCCGGAAATACGTACCGGTGAGAATGTTACGGGTCCGCGGTCACACGTTGGGGTACTACCCCGTAACCTCGGGGTATGCCGATCCAGGTGCTGCTCGTCGACGACCACGAGGTGGTCCGCCGCGGACTTCGCGACCTTCTCGGCGACGAGCCGGACATCGAGGTCGTCGCCGAAGCCAGCAGCGTCGAAGAGGCGCTCGCGGTGGCGATGCACGTCGAGCCGGAGGTCGCGGTGGTGGACGTCCGCCTCGGCGACGGCGACGGCGTCACGCTCTGCCGTGAGCTGCGGTCCAAGCCGAACCCGCCGGCCTGCCTGATGCTCACCGCGTTCGACGACGAGGAGGCGATGGTCGGCGCGATCATGGCCGGCGCCGCGGGTTACCTGCTGAAACAGGTGCGCGGGCAGGACGTCGTGAACGCGGTCCGCGAGGTCGCGGCCGGCCGGTCGCTGCTCGACCCGGTGAGCACCGCGCGGGTGCTGGACAAGATGCGGCACCCGCCGACGGACGAGCTGGCGACGCTGACCGAGCGCGAGCGCGACGTGCTGGAGCTGATCGGCCAGGGCCTGTCGAACCGCGAGATCGCCGAGCGGCTGTTCCTCGCCGAGAAGACGGTCAAGAACTACGTCACGTCGGTGCTGGCGAAGCTCGGCATGCAGCGCCGCACGCAGGCCGCCGCGTGGATCGCGCGCCGGGAGAAGTGACTCCGCGCGACGATCACGTCCGCAAGCCGCCGTTCGCTGCGTCCTTTTCAGCCGTCGTCACGGACCGCCATCTCGATCACCGGTAAACCGAGGCTAGATTCACTCGAACGTGAGTCGAATATATGTTCGACAATTCGGTAAGATCCTTCCCGAGGGCGAGGAAGGGAGGCTTGGATGACCCGAGAAGGGTGAGGCCGAGTCAGTCGAGAGGCAGGTCGAACGCGACGAGCGTGCCGAGACTGGGCGAGGAGTTCAGGAAGAACTTCCCGCCCGCGGCGTCCGCGCGTTCGGCGAGATGACGCAGGCCACGGGTGGCGACGCCTTGGGGGACACCGGAACCGTTGTCGCGGACACGGAGTTTCACGCCGCCGGAGTCCCTGGTCAGTGTCACGCGGGTTTCGCTGGCCCCGGAGTGTCTGACCACATTGGACAGTGCTTCGCGCAGAGCGGCCCGGATGTGGTCGGCCCGTTCCGCGGGGACGTCGGCGAATTCGCCGGACAGTTCCAAGGTCGGTGGGTAACCGAGAAGCTCACCGGCGATCCGGACCTCGCCGCGCGCCGACTCGGCGAGGTCGGTGGGCGTGCCGGTGTCGTGGCGAGGCTCCGGCGACCGCAGCGCGCGCACGGTGCCCCGGATCTCCTCGATGGTCTGGTCCAGCTGGTCGATCGCGTCGGACAGCCGCGCGCCATCGGCCTGGGCGAATCGCTTGCGCATGTTGCGCCGAACCCGGTCCAGCTGCATCCCGGCGCCGTAGAGCCGCTGCACGATGACGTCGTGGAGCTCGCGGGCAATGCGTTCACGCTCTTCGTAGAGAGCGACGCGGTGACGAGCATTGGCGCCTTCGGCAAGAGCCAGGACAACCCCGGCCTGAGCGGCAAAGGCGACAAGCATCTCGACGGTCCCGGCGGAGAAGGGCTCACGGCCTTGCTTCCGGTAGACGGTCAGCGCCCCGAGAACCCGACCCCCCGAACCGAAAGGCGCGGCGGCGAAGGGGCCGTAGCCGTGGAGTTCGGCGGGGACGAAGGGCGCGGTCCGAGGGTCGACGGTGAAGTCGGCACTGGCCACGGGTTCCCCACCCCGAGCAACCCGGCCGGCGGCGGAGTCGGCGGGGAGGGAGAGGCCACGGAGAGACTCCCCGGCGGCAACGCCCGGCTGGGCGGGTTGCGGCCCGGGAGGCGAACTCGCGTGGCCGGGTGCTGGGCCGGCCGCGGTCGATCCAGGGTTGGCGCCCAGCTTGGCGGCCGCATTGCCTGCGGCTGACCCAGTGCTCACGCCCGACTTGACGGCCGAGCTAGCGGTCGCGGCCGCACTCGCGTCCCCGGTTGCCTCGCTGCCCGCCGCGGATTCGGCGCTTGCGCCCGGCTTGGTGACCGAGCTCGCGGTCGCGGCGGCACTCGCGTCCCCGGTTGCCTCGCTGCCCACTGCGGATTCGGCGCTTGCGCCCGACTTGGTGACCGAGCTCGCGGTCGCGGCGGCACTCGCCTCGCCGCGCGTCGGGCCGCCTGCGGCAGATTCGGCGCTTGCGCCCGACTTGGTGGCCGCGGTCGCACTCGCGCCGCCGGTTGCCGAGCTGGCCGCAGTCGCCCCACTGTTCGCGGCCGGCTCGCCGCTCGGTGCGGCCGGTTCGATGCCCGGCTGCGCCGCCAAGGCCTCGGCCGGCCGGGTCTCCGCGGACGGATGCGGCGTGGCGTAATACGCGGCCTCGACCACCACCCGGCCGTCGTCGGCGCTCACCATTGCCAAGCCCAGGTCCGCGTCCGCGAGCTCGGCCGCCCTGGCTACGACCGTGTCCAGCACCGCGCCCGGGTCGTCGCCGGACAGGGCGGTGCTCGTGATCTCGGTGGCGGCGGACAGCGCCCGCGCGGCAAGCGTCGGATCCATGAGTTCCGTCATTATCGCGCGGCGGGCGGGCGGCCCGGCAAGCACACGGCGGGAATCGATCACGGCACCGGCACCCGCGCCACCACCCGGCCGTCGCGGACCTCGAGCACCACGTCCGCGTTGTCCGCTTCGTCGGCTCGGTGCGTCACGTGCACGACCGTCCGGCCCGCCAGCGCCTCCCGCAGCTGCTCGCGCACCACCCGCGCCGTCGGCTCGTCGAGGTGTGCGGTGGGCTCGTCGAGCAGCACGAGCCCCGCCGACGGCGCCCCGAGCAGTGCCCGCGCCAGCGCGACCCGCTGGGCCTGCCCGCCGGACAAGCCACTGCCGCCGCTGCCCAGCAGCGTCGCCGGGTCGAGGTTGTCGAGTGCGGCCTGGCGCAACGCCTGCCGCAGCTCGGCTTCGGACGCGGTCGGGCGCGCGAGCCGGAGGTTCTCGGCGACCGTCGTGGCGGCGAGCATCGGCTCCTGCGGCGCCCACGCCACCCCCTCCGGCACGACAACCGCGCCGCGCCGAGGTGCCAGAAACCCGAGCAACGCCGCGACGAGCGTCGACTTGCCCGCGCCGCTCGGACCCACCACCGCGGCATACGTCCCCGGCGCCAGGTCGAGATCAACCTTGCGCAACACCGTCGGACCGTCCGGCCAGCCGAGATCCGCTCCCCGCAGGACCACCCCGGCACCGTGCTCGGCCTCGATCGCACCGGACGCCGGTGTGTCGGCCAGCCGCTGACGAACGCGTCGCAAGGTGTCCCAGTGCTGCGCCACCGGCGGGAGCAGCGCCAGCACCTCCGCCACCGCCAGCGGCACCAACGCCAGCACGGGCGCCAGGACCGGGTCGAGCCGTCCGCTCGAGACCGCCTGGGCAGCCAACGCCGTGCTCACGACCATCGCCGCGCCGCAGACCAGTGTCACCAGCGCTTCCGCCGCGCCCACACCGAACGCCTGGCGACGCGCCTGGGTCACCAGCCGGGTGTCGGCCTCCGTCAGCGCGCGGCGGTGCTCCCGAGCCGTGCCGAAGGCGAGCAGCTCGGCCGCCGCCTCGAACAGCACCAGAACCCTCGACGCCACTTCGCGACGGCCAGTCGCCAGCACCGACGTCGCCCGGCGTTCGGCGCGCAAAGCGACCCACGGCGCGCATAACCCCAGCGCCACCGCCCCCGCGAGGGTCAGCCCCGCCGCGGGCAGCACCCACGTCTGGACGGCGATCGCCCCGGCCGCGACCAGCGCGACCACCAGCGGCGGCGACACGACGCGCGGCAGCAGGTCGCGCACGGTGTCGACGTCGGCGACCAGCCGGCGCTGCCCCTCCCCCGCGCGCAGGCTCCGCGCGGGCCCGAGCCGCACCAGCGAATTCCACAACCGCACCCGCAGCCGGCCGGCGATGCGGAACGCGGCGTCGTGCGTGACCAGCCGTTCGACATACCTGAGCCCGGCGCGGCCGAGCCCGAACGCGCGCACGCCGACCACGGCGACCGTCAGGGTCAGGATCGGCGGCTGCTGCGACGCCTTGGCGATGAGCCAGCCCGACGTCGCGGTCAGCGCCACCCCGGCCAGCAACGCCACCGCACCCAGCACAGCGCCGCCGAAAAGCCGTCCGTCGAGGAGCGCGCGCCACCTCAGCGGCGCACTCGAAGCGTCCTCTGTGGACACCTCAGCGACAACCGCGTCGGAAGTCGACATATCGACCGCAGCCGTGCGTTCGTGGGCTGCGATGACCGCCGCGGCACCGTTGTCGACGGCGCGCTGCACCGCGTCGAGCACCAGGCGCGCGCTCGCTTCGTCGAGGTGTGCTGTGGGCTCGTCGAGCAGCAACAGCCAGGCGCCGTCGCGCACCCGGTGCAACGCGCGAGCGACGGCGACGCGTTGACGTTGTCCCAGCGAAAGCTTCGCCACCGGCCGATCCGCGAGCCCGGCCAGGCCGAGTTCGGCGAGCACCGCGTCCGACCCGGCTTCTTCGCGGGCCGTGCCGCCGGTGAACACCGGCGACTGCGGCACCCACGCGACTTGTTCGCGCCAGCGCGCGAGGTCGGCGTCGGCGAGGTTGGTCGAGCCGACCGTGATGGCACCATCGTGCGCCGGGACAAAGCCGAGCAGGGCCGAGAGCGTGGTCGACTTGCCGCCGCCGCTCGGCGCGCGGAGCCAGACCGTCTCGCCGGGCCGGACCGCGAACGTCTCGCCGTCCGGCGCGAAACCGCCGCGTCGGGCGACACGCAGCGAAGTCACTCGCAGCTCGCC
Source organism: Amycolatopsis sp. NPDC104819 (assembly GCF_055583145.1). NCBI lineage: Bacteria > Bacillati > Actinomycetota > Actinomycetes > Pseudonocardiales > Pseudonocardiaceae > Amycolatopsis > Amycolatopsis sp. NPDC104819. The sequence goes on from NZ_JBVJON010000018.1 coordinate 157,150, forward strand.
GCGCGAAGGAACCGCGGTGCCGGACGCGGGCGCCGGCACGGCCAGCAGGTCGGCGACGCGCCGGACCGCTTCGACGCCGTCCTCGCTGGCGTGGAACGCCGCGCCCACCGCGCGCAGCGGCTGGTAGCACTCCGGCGCGAGGATCAGCACGCCCAGCCCGATGGCCAGCGGCAGGTGGCCGCCGACGAGCCGGACGCCGATCACCACGGCGACGAGCGCGACCGACAGCGTCGCGATCAGTTCGAGCACGAACGCCGAGGAGAACGCGACCTTCAACGTCTTGAGCGTCGCGCGGCGGTGGCGTTCGGACAGCCCGCGGACGGTTTCGGCCTGCGCGGCGGCGCGGCGGAACGCGGTCAGCACCGGGAGCACCCGGACGAGCTCCAGCAGCCGGCCGGACATGCGGTGGGCCGCGTCGGTCGCGTCCGCGACGCGTCCGGCCGTGTACTTGCCGACGAGGATCGCGAACATCGGGAGCAGCGGCACCGTCAGCACCACGATCACTCCGGACGGCCAGTCGGCGAACAGGATCGCCGCGCCGGCGCCGAGCGGCACGACGGCCGCCGTCACCAGGGCGGGGAGGTATTCGCGGAAGTAGGCGTCGAGCGCGTCGAGGCCGCGGGTGGTGAGCGCGGTCAGCTCGCCGTGGCCGCGCTGGGCGATCCACTCGGGGCCGAGGCGGAGCGCGTGGTCGACGGCTTTCGCGCGGAGTTCGCGTTGCGCCGTCGCGGCCGCGCGGGCGGAGACCGTGCGCACCGCCCAGCCGGTCAGCGCGCGCGTCGCGACGAGCGCGAGCAGCGCGGCCAGCTGGGCGGTGCGTCCCCCGGAGCCTGCTCCGACGATCGCCGCGAGGACGTCGGCGAGCAGGAACGCCTGGGCGACCAGCGCGGCGGCGTTGAGGAAGGCGAGGAACCCCACCAGGGCCAGCGCTCGGCGCACGGCCGGCACGAGGGCCGGCAATGCGCCGAGCGGGCCCTTTCCCGGCCGCACCGAGTCCGTTGTGGACTCCGAGGCGGGAAGAGGAGCGCGGCCGGGAAGTTCGGTCATGGCGCGTGGACCGCCGGGATGTGCTGAGTGCCGATGCGCTTGCGGAACACCCAGTACGTCCAGCCCTGGTAGACCAGCACGGCCGGCGCGCCGAAGACGGCGACCCAGGTCATCACGGTCAGCGTGTACGGGCTCGACGCGGCGCCTTCGATCGTGAGCGTGTTGGCGGCGTCGAGCGTCGAGGGCAGGACGTTCGGGAAGAGCGCGCCGAACATCAGCACCGCGGCCCCGGCGATGACAACACCGAGCGCGGCAAAGGCCTGCCCGTCACGGTCGGCCCGCAGCCGCAGCCAGGCGATGACCGCCGCGAGAGCACTGATCCCAAACGCGAGCAGTGTCCACAGATTACCCGCACGCCACTGGACGACCGACAGGAACGCGACGATCGGCACCATCGCCGCCGGCAGCAGTTTCAGCGCCAGGCCGCGGGCGCGTTCCCGCAGTTCACCGCTGGTTTTGAGGGCGAGGAACGCGGCGCCGTGGGTGAGCGAGAAGGCGGTGACGGCGACCGCGCCGAGCAGGGTGTCCCACCGGAAGGCGGCGAACGCGGAGCCGACGCGGTTGCCTTCGGCGTCGAGCGGCAGGCCGAGAACGGTGGTCGCGAGGATGAGCCCGACGGCGAGCGGCGGGATCCACGAGCCGGCCATGATCACGCGGTCCCAGGTGCGGCGCCAGCGGTCGGAGTCGACCTTGCCGCGGTATTCGAAGGCGACCCCGCGGCCGATGAGGGCGAGCAGCAGGACGAGAAGCGGCAGGTAGGCGGCCGAAAAGAGGCTCGCGTACCAGGCGGGGAAGGCCGCGAACATAGCACCGCCGGCGACGATGAGCCAGACCTCGTTGCCGTCCCAGACGGGCCCGATGGTGTTGACCATGACGCGGCGTTCGGTGTTGTCGCGCCCGAGGATCGGCAGCAGCATGCCGACGCCGAAGTCGAAGCCTTCGAGGAAGAGGTAGCCCAGCCAGAAGAAGGCGATGACGACGAACCAGACCGTGGCGAGGGTCATCGGAACCCGCCTTTCGCAGGGTGGCCGTGAGTTATCCACATCCGGGCGAGTTGTCCACAGATTTGCTGTGGGTAACCCGCGAGAGTGACCAGGCCGATACGCTGGGTTCGGGGACGCCCCCCGGGAAGGGTGGGGGCTGGTCTGGGGATGCCGGGGGCTGCTGCACAGCCCCTGACCTGTGGGTTTGACATGGTGTCCCCCTCAGTACGCGAAGGCGAGTGTGTCGCCGTCGGCCTGGTCGGAGTCCTTTTTCTCCGGGGGCATCACCGCTTCGACGCCGCCGCGGATGTACTTGCGCATCAGGTACAGCTCCACCACTCCCAGTGCCGCGTACACCGTGGTCAGGGCGATCAAGGACGTCCAGACCTCGCCGGTCGTCAGCCGGGACACCGCCTGGGCCGTGAACATCCAGACCCCGTCCACACCGCTCGGGTTGGGGACCACCACGAACGGCTGACGGCCCATCTCCGTGAAGATCCAGCCCGCGCTGTTGCCCAGGAACGGGGTGGCCACGCCGAGCAGCACCAGCAGCGGGAACCAGCGGCCGGTCGGAATCCGGTCTCGGCGCGTCAGCCAGAGCGCCAGGAGGCCGATGCCCGCCGAGATCGCGCCGAAGCCGATCATCATGCGGAAGCCCCAGTACGTCACCGGCAGGTTCGGCACGTAGTCGATCGGCTTGCCGGCCAGCGAGCCGAGCGAGGGGTCGTCCGGGTAGTTCGTGCCGTACTTCGCCTGGTACTCCGTGACCAGGTCCTCGACGCCCTTGACCTCGGTCTTGAAGTCGTTGTGCGCCAGGAAGGACAGCAGCGCCGGGACGTTGAACGTCTTGACGTCCTCGCAGTTGGACCCCGCGACGTCGCCGATCGCGATGATCGAGAAGCTCGCCGGCTGTTCCGTGTGGCACAGGGCTTCCGCCGACGCCATCTTCATCGGCTGCTGCTCGAACATCAGCTTGCCCTGCGTGTCCCCGGTGATCGCCAGCACCGCGAACGCCGCGATGCCGACCCAGCCGCCGAGACGCAGCGACGACCGCCAGACGTCCTGGTTCGTGCGACGCCGCCACAGGTGCCAGCCCGCGATGCCGACCAGGAACGCCGCCGCCACCGAGAACGCGCCGGCCAGGGTGTGCGGGATCGCGGCCAGGGCCGTGTTGTTCGTCAGCACCGCCCAGATCGAGTTCATCGTCGGCTTGCCGTTCTCGAACGTGACGCCGACCGGGTGCTGCATCCACGAGTTCGCGGCCAGGATGAAGTACGCCGAGGCCATCGTGGCCAGCGAAAACGCCCACGCGCACGCCAGGTGCACCTTCTTCGGCAGGCGGTCCCAGCCGAAGATCCACAGGCCGAGGAACGTCGACTCGACGAAGAACGCGACGAGCCCTTCCATCGCGAGCGGCGCGCCGAAGACGTCGCCGACGAAGCGCGAGTACGCGCTCCAGTTCATCCCGAACTGGAACTCCTGCACGATGCCGGTCACCACGCCCATGGCGAAGTTGACCAGCAGCAGCTTGCCCCAGAACTTGGTCATCTTCAGGTGCCGCGGATCGCCGGTGCGGACCCAGCGGGTCTGCATCGCCGCGACCAGGATCGACAGCCCGATGGTCAGCGGGACCATCAGGAAGTGGTAGACGGTGGTGATGCCGAACTGCCACCGCGCTAGCTCAAGGACCTCCACGTGGTCCAGCGTGCTCCGGAGGCCGGGACCCGACCAGTTCAAGTGGTCCCGTTCCGCCCAGGACCAACGTCCTGGGTGAGCTACGAACGGGTGAGTGCGAGCCGCGCCTCGTCGGCGACCGCCCGGCGCGGGCCCTCGTCACCCAGCTCGAGCACGTGCGCGAGCGCCAGCTCGTACGCCGTGTCGAACGCCTGGTCCGCGGCCACTGGGAGGTCCGGGCGGACGCCGACGCCTTCCCAGTTCTCCCCCGTCTCCGGGTGGATCGACCGCGCGATCGACACGGTCACGTCGAGGTAGGTGTCCACTTTGTACTGCTCACGCGGGTGGGCGCCACCGCGCGTGGCCTCCCCCACCGTCTTCGCGCGGCCCTGCTGCTGCAGCGAGAACGCCAGGTCCTCGCCGCCGGAGAACGTCTTCGGGCCGGTCAGCACCCAGACCGGCTTCGTGCTGCCGAACCGCAGGCCCGGGACGTAGGGCAGGGTCCACATCTGCGTCGTGCGGTGGCCTTCGCGCTCGTAGATGTCGAGGTAGTGGACCTGCTCGTCGACGAGGTAGGTCTGGAGCAACGCGCTCGTCCCGGGGGTGCCGCCGCGGTTGCGGCGCACGTCGAGCAGCAGCGCGTCGGTGGGCGCGAGCAGGGTCATCGCCGCCGCGATCGCGGGCCCGGCCAGCTCGGGCGGGTAGAGCAGCGTCGTGTCGAGGTAGCCGACGTTGCCCGGCAGCCGCCGCACCTCCGCGATGCCGAAGCCCTCGAGCTCGGCTTCGATCCGGAACCCCTCGGAGTTCATCGCCTCGTCGCCGTCTTCGGCCACCGGCTCGGGGTGGTGGCGCAGCCGCAGGTGCTGGTCGCCGTTCACCGACTGCAGGTCGGCTGTGACGAGCGTCGCGAATTCGGCGTCACTCAGACCGGCGTACGCGCCGTCGCCGAGACGCTGGCGAAGCACCTCCGACAGCTTCGCCGCGACGTCGGGGAACACGTAGTGCTCCTCCAGCCGGCGGATGACCTCGTTGACCTGCGCGACACGCGCCTCTGACCCCATGCCCGTCAACCTACCGCAGGGCACAAACCAAAATTCGGCGCACCGAAGAAAATTGTGCGTCCCGGCTGGATGACAAATTCATGACCGCCGATCGGCCGAATTCGCGGAAGCCATCAGCTTGCGGCGTTCCGAATCGCCCCTTTATCGTTGCAGTGAAAGGGGCGAAATTACTCATGACTGCCGCGATGGTGGCGTTGATCAGCGCGTTCGGCCTGGTCCTCGCCGTGGAGCTGCCGGACAAGACGCTGGTGGCCACCCTGGTGCTGACCACCCGTTTCCGCGGCTGGCCGGTTTTCGCCGGGGTGTGCGCGGCGTTCGCCGTGCAATGTGTCATCGCCGTCGCGTTCGGCAGTGTGCTGACGCTGTTGCCGGACCTGGTCCTTTCCCTGGTCGTCGCCGCGATGTTCGGTCTCGGCTCTTTCATGCTCCTTCGCGAGGGATTCCGCGAAGGGGACGAAGCCGGCGACGACGCTTCGCGCGTCGGCCCCACGCCGCTGTCCTTCATGCGCTCCGCGATGACGTCCTTCGGGGTGCTCTTCGCCGCCGAGTGGGGTGACGCCTCCCAGCTCGCGACGGCCAGTCTCGCCGCCCGGATCGGCAACCCCGTCGCGGTCGGTGTCGGCGCCTTCGCCGCGCTCGTCGTGGTCGCCGGCCTGGCCGTCTTCATCGGCGCGAAGATCCGCGACCGGATCCGCCCGAAGCTGATCCAGCGCTGCGCCGGGTTCCTGTTTGCCGGGTTCGCGGCCTTCGCGCTGCTGCAGCTCGCATTCTGAGCACGGAGGCGTACAGCTCCTTCACAGGGTCACGCGGTAACCTTTCGGGAACAAAAGGGTGAGGGCAAGGTGAACACCACCTTGCCCTCAGCCGTGTCCCCGACAGGCCAGGAGAACGCAGGTGACCGCAGTGAAGCCCCGGTCCGCCGCAGTCTCGCCGGTGCACGGCCGGCTGGCGCTCGGCGGGATCGGCCTCGCCGTGGCCATCTCGATCGACCTGCACCTGCGGCTGTCGGGCCAGGTCAGCCCGGTCTGGCAGACGCTGTCGGAGTACGTCTACGGCCGCCTCGGGCACGGCTCGGCCGCGCCGCTCTTCAGCGTGATGTGCCTGGCGCTCTCCCTCGGCTCGGTCGCCCTGCTCGCCGGCATCGCCAAGGCGCACCGGCCGGGCACCACCGCCGTCTGCGTGCTGCTCGGCGTCTGGTCGGCCGGGCTGCTCGTGTGCGGGCTCGTGCCCGTCGACCCGGACGGGCAGGCGCGCACGCTGTCCGGGCAGGTGCACAACATCGCCGCGCTCACGGCGTTCGTCGCGCTGCCCGCCGCCGCGTTCGTGCTGACCAGGCGCGGCCGTGAGCGCTGCCCGTGGGAGCCGCGGCGGACGACGATCCGGCGGCTCGCGACGGCGAGCTTCGCCAGCATCGCCGTGGTGCTCGGCGGGTTCGTCATCACGCTCGTCGTCGGCCCCACGCAGCAGGACGTCACGCTGGGCCTGTTCGAGCGCCTGCTGTTCAGCATCGACGTCGCCCTGCTGCTGACCATGGTCCGGCCGCTGCTGGCGGTCTCGCGCCGCTAAGCGCGCAGGATGTCCGCCAGCCGGACGGCGGCCGCGAGCACCTGCGGGCCCACCTCGGCCGCCTTGAGCGGCTCCATCGAGACGACTCCCACGCTGGCCTTCAGCCCCGGCACCCCGCGCACGGGCGCCGCGACGCCGGACGCGCCCGCTTCGAGCTCACCGGCCGAGGTCACCCAGCCGTCACCGCCGGGCCGCAGGGTCATCGCCTTGCCGGCCGCGCCCGCACTCAGCGCGTGCCGGCTGCCGACGCGATAGGCAACGTGGAAGCTCGTCCAGGAGGGCTCGACGACGGCCACCGCAAGCGCTTGCTCCCCTTGCGCGACCGACAGGTGCGCCGTCGCGCCGACCTTCTCGGCCAGCTCGCGCAGCACCGGGCCGGCCGCGTCCCGCAGCTGCGGCAGCACCTGCCCGGCCAGCCGGAGCAGGCCGACGCCGAGCCGCACCTTGGTGCCGTCGCGCCAGACCAGCCCGCGCTCCGACAGCGGCACGAGCAGCCGGTAGACGGCGGCGCGGCTGGCCCCGATGGCCACGGCCAGCTCGGAGATGGTCGCCGCGTCCCCGCCGGCGTCGGCGACCGCCTGCAGCAGCGCCAAGCCCCGGTCGAGCGTCAGTGACCCCTCCCGGCCGGTCACAGCAAGCCGAGTTCGCCCATGTCGGCGACCGGCTGCTCGAACGACGCGGCTGCGTACGACGCGAAGAGTGCCCGGACGGCCTTCGCGGCCTGCTCGGACAACCCGCGAGCCTCGTCGGCCAGCGCTTCGGCGTCGGTCGACTCCAGCGCGCCCCGGACGTCGCCGCCGGAGAGGCTGCGCCCGGAGGCCACCAGCAGGTTGAGGAAGCCGTGGTGCACGAACCCGGTGTCCGGGTCCGCGTGCCGCACCGCGCGGTGCAGGCTGTTCGTCGCCTTGAACGACGCACCGCTGGACCCGCTGACCACGGCGAGGAAGTCCGCGACCTCGTCGACGCTGGGGAAGTTCTCCCCGGCCTGGCCGCCGCAGCGGATCTTCGGCCAGCTGCCGTGCTCGATCACCTTGCGGACGCCGTCCAGCCAGCCGACGCCGCGGCGCGGCTCGACGACGCGGATGACGTCCTCGGGGACGAACTCCGAGACCCGCTCCAGCCAGACCTCGTCGACGTCCGACGGCGCGGGCATCTCGACCATCCGCAGCGCGAGCAGCTCACTGCGCGACTCGACGATCGAGATCGCCTTCGGCACGCCGCCGAGACCGGTGTCGATGATCAGCGACAGCGGCAGCGGCTGCTTCGGCTTGATCTTGATCAGCTCGGTGATCAGCTCGGGCAGCCGCGAGGCCTGACAGAGAAAAACCCCCAGTACACCTGCGTGTTCGGACTCCCGGCTCGCGAAGTGCGCGCGCAGGGCTTCGGGCATGGCCGCATCGCCCGGAGGGAACAGCGCCGAGTCGTCGACGAGCCTCGCGAACAGGGGAGGAATCCCACGGGGGCCGGGGGGCGTGAGTTCCACAGCGCTTGACACGAATGACACGCTAGTAGCGTACGACATGAGGACAAAATCGTTCGCAAAGCGGACGCTTCAGAAGGGGTTGTCGATGCCTTACTACCGGCGGGTAGGCGAGATCCCGCACAAGCGGCACACCGCGTTCCGGAAGCCGGACGGCGGCCTCTACGCCGAGGAGCTGATGGGCGTCGAGGGCTTCTCCGCCGACTCCGCGCTGCTCTACCACCGCGGCCTGCCGACGGCGATCGTCGACGCCGTGGCCGTCGAGGAGGACCGCGGCTCGCTCACGCCGAACCACCCGCTCAAGCCGCGCGCGTTCAAGACCCAGGACCTCAAGTTCGGCGGCGACACCGACGCAGTGACCGACCGGCGGCGGCTGTTCGGCAACAACGACGTCACCATCGGGTTCGTCACGGCGACCGCGCCCAGCCCGCTCTACCGCAACGCGGCCGGCGACGAGCTGTTCTACGTCCACGGCGGCTCCGCGACGGTCGAGACGATCTACGGCAGCCTCGAGGTCGGCGACGGCGACTACCTGGTGATCCCGACGTCGTGCACCTACCGCGTCCTGCCCCACGGCGAGGTCAGCCTCTTCACGCTCGAAGCGCGCGGGCACATCGGGCCGCCGAAGCGGTACCTGTCCGCGAAGGGCCAGTTCCTGGAGCACTCGCCGTACTGCGAGCGCGACGTCCGGGGTCCGTCCGAGCCGCTGCTGGCCGACGGCGAGGACGTCGAGGTGCTCGTGCGCCACCGCGCCGGCCTGACGCGCTACACGTACGCGACGCACCCGTTCGACGTCGTCGGCTGGGACGGCTGCCTCTACCCCTGGGTGTTCAACATCGACGACTTCGAGCCGATCACCGGGCGCGTGCACCAGCCGCCGCCCGTGCACCAGACGTTCGAGGGTCCGAACTTCGTCGTGTGTTCCTTCTGCCCGCGGAAGGTCGACTACCACGAAGACTCGATCCCGGTGCCGTACAACCACGCGAACGTCGACTCCGACGAGCTGATGTTCTACGTGCGCGGCAACTACGAGGCCCGCAAGGGCTCGGGGATCGGCGTCGGCTCGCTCTCGCTGCACCCGTCCGGGTTCACGCACGGCCCGCAGCCGGGCGCGGCGGAGGCGTCGATCGGCGCGGAGTTCTTCGACGAAACCGCGGTCATGGTCGACACATTCGCGCCGCTGGAGCTCGGTGAGGCCGCCGACGCGTCCGAAGACCCCGGTTACGCGTGGACGTGGTCGCGCCGCGGGCCCAAGAGCTGACGGCGGGGGCCCCTCCCCGCGGTCGCGAGGAGGGGCCCGGGCCGTAGTCGGCGGCGTCCGAGCAGTGCGTCCACGCGCCGCTGCGGCCGTAGTCGACCCGGACGCACGCCCGAGCCCGGCAGCGCCGAGTGCACGGTCGGATTCTTCGGCGCCTCGGCGCCTCGGCGGCCGCGGCCGTGGCGGCCCCCGCCAGCCCGCTTCATCGTGTTGCTGTTCATCGTTCCCCTCCAGTATGGAATACGCCAACGGGGGTGGCGTAATGCCGCGTGGGAACGGCCGATCGATACGGACGACGAGGTTTTGTCACAGTTCGCCGATGATTTACGGCGATTGCGCGATAAGGCGGGCAGCCCGCCCTATCGCGAACTGGGGAAACGGGCGCATTACTCGGCGGGGACATTGTCCGACGCCGCGGGCGGGCGGAAAGCCCCGGCGCGGGTCGTCCTCGGGGTGCGTGACGACTTCGTGGACTCCTGTCTCCGGCATCTCGTTCTCGGCCCCGCGGCGGACGCCGGCCGCGGACTGGAGAACGCGCTGGTCGCGACGCTGGTGGCCGAGGTCGCGCGGCAGCCGGGAGCGTTGCCGTTCGCAACGGAGGCCCTGCGCCGGACCTGGCGGGAGACTCCGGGGGTCACGCTGACGCTCGCCGGTTACGACGCCGCCGGAGAAGTCCGTGGCCAGGGACCTGTTCCTGCGCCTGGTCACCTTCGGCGAAGGCACCGCGGACACCCGGCGGCGCGTCCCGCACGCCGAGCTGGACTCGACGCTCGTGGAGCGGTTCGTACGGGCCCGGCTGGTCACGGCTGGTCCCGGCTGCGCGGCTGGCTGACGGCGGATCGCGGCGCGCTGCGCGTCCACCGACGGCTCACCGAGGCGACCACGCTGTGGGAAACCGCGGGCGGCGAACCGGCCACGCTTTACCGGGCGCACGGCTCGACGAAGCGCTGACGTGGGCGCAGCGGGCCGACGCGCGGCCGAACGCGGGTTCCTCCAGGCTTCGGTGCGGCTGCGCGGCGCCGAAGAAAGGACGCACCGCCGCGGCGGCCGATCGAGGGTTTCGACGAACGCATAGTTGTGAATGCGAAACAAAATGGGGTGGCGGCAAAAAGGCCGTCACCCCGCCCGCTCCTGCCGGGTTTTCCGCGCAACGGTTCGGCAACACACCCCCGGCCACCCCGCTCCCGCCGGATAATGGTCATCCGACGTGAAGTGGGGGTTCGATGATCAATTCCCAGCCTGCCCGCCGAAAGAGAAAGATTCTCCCGTTCCTGGCCGCCATCGTCGTGGCGGCGGGACTGATCATCGGGATCCGGGCCTGGACCAGCGGCTCGGACGAAGCCGACGCGCCGAAGTGCACCGGCTCGGACGCGATCGCGCTGAACGTCGCGTCGTCGCCCGAGAAGGTCGGCATCGTCCAGGAGGTCGCGAAGGCCTACTCCGGCCGGACGGTCGCCGGGCACTGCGTCGACGTCGTCGTGAAGTCGAAGTCGTCGGGCATCGCCATGCAGGCGCTCGCCAACGGCTGGAACGAGGCCACCGACGGGCCGCGCCCCGACGTCTGGACGCCGGCCGCGAGCGGCTGGGTCAACCTGCTGCGCGTCAACGCGAAGGGCGACACCGGGACGATCGTGCCCGACGGTGATCCGCAGTCGATCGCGAACTCGCCGCTGACCGTCGCCATGCCGAAGCCGATGGCCGAAGCGCTGGGCTGGCCGGCGAAGCCGATCGGCTGGAAGGACCTCGCCACGCTCGCGACCGACCCGGCGGGCTGGGCCAAGTACGGCCACCCGGAGTGGGGGAAGTTCCGGCTGGGCAAGACGAACCCGAACATCTCGACCGCCGGGCTGAACGCCACCATCGGCGCGTACTACGCGGCCACCGGCACGTCGTCCGACCTCACCGCGGCCGCGCTCGAGAAGCCCGAGGCGAAGCAGTTCGTCTCGAACATCGAGCAGGCGATCGTGCACTACGGCGACAACACGCTCACGTTTCTGACGAACCTGCAGAAGGCCGACGACCGCGGCGCGGCGCTGTCCTACATCTCGGCGGTGACCGTCGAGGAGAGCTCGCTGATCGGCTACAACCAGGGCAACCCGACAAACGACCCCGCGAAGGTCGGCCAGCACGCGCCGCCGAAGGTGCCGCTCGTCGCGATCTACCCGGCGGACGGCACGCTCAACTCCGACCACCCGTTCGTCACGCTGAACTGGGCCGACCCGACCCGCAAGCAGATCGCCGCGGACTTCCTGAACTACCTGCGCGGGCCGGACGCGCAGCCGAAGTTCCTCAACCTCGGCTTCCGCACCTTCGACGGCAAACCCGGCCCGCAGGCGACGACGGCCAACGGCGTCCAGGCGGACGCGAAGATCACCTTCCTCCGGCCGCCGGGGCCCTCGGTGCTGGCGAAGCTGCTGACGACCTGGACGGACCTGCGCAAGAAGGCGAACGTGCTGCTCGTCGTCGACGTCTCCGGCTCGATGGGGGAAGAGGCGAAGGGCACCGGCAAGAGCAAGATCGACCTGGCCAAGCAGGCCGCGATCGACGCGCTCGGCCAGTTCGTGCCGCGAGACCAGGTCGGGCTCTGGCAGTTCTCGACCCGCCTCGACGGGGAGAAGGACTACCAGGAGCTGGTGCCGGTCCAGGCGCTCGGGACCAGCGGCAAGGAGACCCTCGCGATGCGGCTGAGCGGGCTGACCCCGCAGTCCGGCACGGGGTTGTACGACTCGTCGCTGGCCGCGTACGAGTACATGAAGGCGCACGTCGACCCGTCGGCGATCAACGCGGTGGTCGTGCTGACCGACGGCCGCAACGAGGACTCCGGCGGCGTCGACATCGAGCACCTGCTGCCGCAGCTGCGCCCGGAGGGCAACTCGGAGACCGTCCGGCTGTTCACGATCGCCTACGGCGCGGACGCCGACCAGGACGTGCTGAAGCAGATCGCGGAAGCGACCGAAGGATCGGAGTACGACTCGTCCAAACCGGACTCGATCAACCAGGTGTTCACGTCCGTGATCTCCAACTTCTGATGAAGTTCGCCCGTGAGCTCGCCGAACCGTGGGGACTGCTGTTCGCCGCCACCTCGGCGGGGGTGGCATGGGCCGTGCAGCTGCCGGTCGTCGCCGCCGTCGGCATCGGCATAGCGGTACTGGCCGCCCGCGCAGGGGTGGCTTCGCTGGGTCGTGAGCCGGAGCCGGAACGGCGTGAAGCGCGGGTGCTCGACGTCGTACCTGGCTCGTCCGAAGCGAACTGGCTGCGCCGAGCCGAGGGCGCGGCCGACGGGTTCGGCTCGCTCAGCGCGTCCCTCGACCCCGGCCCGCTCGCCGACCGCGTCGCGGACATGGAGCCGGTGGTACAGGAAACGCTGACAACGCTCCGGCGGCTGGCCGGCCGCGCCTCGGCCACCGGCAACGCTCTCGCCCGCGTCGACCTCGAGGCCGTGACACGGGAACGGCGACGGCTGGAGAAGTCACTGCCGTCGGCTCCCGAGGAGGTCCGCGGCGACCTCGAGCAGGCACTGGCGGCGGTCCAGGCCCAGGCGGACGTCCACGCACGGCTGTCCGGCGCGCGCGACAAGCTGCTGGCCCAGCTGCAGTCGGGGGCGCTCGGGTTGGACAGTCTGGTGGCGCGCGTCGCCGAGCTGACGGCGGCGACCACGGACGTCGCGGTGGACACCGGCGCGGTGCGCGAGCTGAGCGACCAGCTGGAGGGCATCCGGCAGGGTGTCCTCGAGACGGAACAGGCGACGCGGAAATCCCTGGGCTAGTGCGCCCAGCCGGGCCGCCACGCGCCGGCCGCGCGCTCGCCCTTTCCGAGGTGTCCGCGCAGGGCCGCCAGCGCCGGGTGCGCGTTGCCTCGGCGCCAGAGCAGTGAATGCGGGTACACGGGCGTCGGACGCTCGATCGGGACGCGTCGCAGGTCGTGCTCCGCCGGCCAGAGAACTCGGCTTTCGGCCCCGACCAGGGTGGCCACCTTCGGCGACTCCGCGATCGTGTCGAGCACGACCTCGGTGCCGAAGTTCGGCCCGGCGGCGTCGATCGACAGCCCGAACGCGGTGGTGAATTCGGCGTAGTAGGCACCCCACTCGGTTCCGGGCACAACGCCGGGCATCCAGATCCGGTGGCCGGCCAGCTCCGCCAGCGTCACCGAAGTCGCCGCGGCCAGCGGGTGCGCGGGTCCGCACAACAGCTGGATCGGCTCGTCGAACACCCACTGCGCGTCGAGGTCATCGGGGAGCTCGGCGACGGCGCGGAACGACGCGTCGACCGAGCCCTCCTGGATCGCGGCGATCGCGGTGTCGAACAGCGTGACGACCTCCAGCGCGACGTCCGGATGAGCCTCGTGGAACCCGCGCAGGAGCGCCGCCGGGCACAGCCGCCGGCCGATGACGTCGACCCGGAGCGGCCCGGTGCGGACCGACGCGAGTGCTCGCGCCTCGGCGGAGAGCAGCTCGCGGGCGTGCGGCAGGAAGGCCGCACCCTCACGGGTGAGCACGGCTCCGCGCGCGGTGCGCGTGAACAACCGCGCCCCAAGCGACTTCTCCAACGCGGCAATGCGCTTCGACACGGCTTGCTGCGTGATCGCGAGGTCGGCCGCGGCGTCCTGGAACCGCCCCGTCTCCACGGCGGTGACGAAGGTGCGCACGGCAACGAGGTCCACAGCGGACGACTCTAGGGCGTGTCCGACAAAGGTTTCAGTTGCTCTCAGACGATCAATGGGCGTTGATCGAGGACCTGCTCCCGGTCCGCACCGGCGAACAGGTCCGCCGGTTCTCCGATGCCCGGGCGGGGTCGAAGGGATTGGTCGGTGCCGGCCGACTCGACGATCGCCCTACGTGCGCCGCCCCGAGTGTTGCCTCTCCCGGGCGAGCCGGACCGGGCCGCACAACGCGGGGTTGTGGCGCGCCGACGGCACGGTTGTTTGATCCCCGCACCTCGCTTCGCTTTGATCCTCCGGTGATGCGCAGGCGGCTCGGGCGGCGGTTCAGGTGGCTGTGGACGGCTTATGCCGTGAGCGCGTTCGGGACCTGGCTCGGCTTCGGGGCCTTTCCCATGCTCGCGATCCTCGTGCTGCACGTCGGACCCGCGGCCGTCTCCGCGCTCGCTGCCGTCGGGCCCGCGGTCGGGGCTCTGGTGGCCGTGCCGATGGGGCCCTGGGTCGATCGGCGGCGGAAGCGGCCGGTGCTCGTGGCCATGGACCTCGTCCGGTTCGCCGCGCTGATCAGCGTGCCCGCCTGTTATGCCCTCGGGTCACTGAGCTTCGGACAGCTTCTCGTCGTCTCGGTGGTCGTCGCCGCGGCGGACATCACCTTCACCTCGGCCAGCGGTGCCTTTCTGAAAGGCCTGGTGCCGCCCGAAGATCTGCTGGTCGCGAACGGGCGGTTCGAGTCGACGAACTGGACCGCCACCGCGCTCGGGCCGCCGCTCGGTGGGGCCGCCTTCGCGCTCTTCGGGCCGGTGACGTCGGTGGCCGCCAACGCCGTCAGCTTTCTGCTCTCCGCGCTGGGGATCCGGGCGATCGGCGGCGGTGAACCACGGCCGCGGCAGACCAGCCGGCTGCGTGCGCGGGACCTCGCCGAGGGGTGGCGCACGATCCTGACGCACCCCGGGCTGCGGCCGCTGTACTTCAACGTCCTGCTGTTCAACGGCCTGATCATGGGCACCGAACCGCTGCTCGCCGTGCTGATGCTGAACCAGCTCGGGTTCACGCCGTGGCAGTACGGGCTCGCCTTCGCGGTGCCGTGCCTCGGCGGGCTCGCCGGTTCACGGCTGACGCCACGGCTCGTCCAGCGGTTCGGCAAGCACCCGATCCTGCTGGTCTCCGGCGCCGTCCGGGCGTGCTGGCTGCTCGCGCTGGCCTTCCTTCCGGCCGGCGCCGGTGGGCTCGCCTTCGTCATGGTCGTCGAGCTCGGCTTGATCGTGTCCTGCAGCGTGTTCAACCCGGTGCTCGCGACCTACCGGCTCGAGCAGCTGCCGGCGGACCGCGTCGCGAGCACGCTCTCGGCGTGGTCGGTCAGCACCAAGGCGTCGATCGCCGCGCTGACCGCGCTGTGGGGTGTCCTCGCGAGCTTCACCGGCCCGCGCGTCGCGATCGGCGTTGCCGGGGTGCTGGTGCTGGTGACGCCGCTGTTCCTGCCGCGCCGGGACCGGACGCCCGCTCAGCCGAGCCAGACCGTGCCGAGCACCGGGTAGCCGGGCACGCCTGTCTTCGCCGCGCCCGGCCTCGGGACTCCCGCGATCCACAGCCGGCCCGTCGCCGCGATGTTGGCCGCCATAGACGGGTCCGCCTTGTGCAGGCGGAAGCCGACCACGGTTCCGTCGGCCAGCATCGTGAGGCCGCTCAGCCGGGCCGCGCCGTGGCGGCCCATGCGGACCGGACCGTCCAGGACCGCGCGCAGCTCCGTCCAGTGGTCCGCCGGGAGCGGACGGCGGTGGGCGACCGCTCGCAACGCCGTCACGAGCGCGCCGAGCAGCGCGCCCGCCGTGACGGTCAGCGCGGCCCACTTCGTCACCGGGAAGTCGTACCGCACCCACACCGCAAACCCGGCCAGGACCAGCAGGAAAGCGGCCGTCGCGCGCAGTTCGCGGGCGATCCGGCGGCGGTGCGCGGCCAGCACGGGGTCGAGCCGCGGCGAGCCGGACGCCACCACGGGCGGCACGGCGACCGCACCCGACGGCGGCGCGTCGAAGATCCGGGCGCGGCGCACCCGGACCACGCCGGAGAGGCCGACGAACACCTTCGCGCCGCGGCCCAGCAGCCACACCCGCCGGTGCCCGGCCAGCAGCAGCCGGTCCGCCTCGTCGAGCCGGACGCGCAGCCAGCGGCCGTCCGGCAGGCGGACGCCGACCGCCCGCCCGGCGGCGACCAGCCCGTCGGGCGCGATCTCCACCTGGCGGAACGGCTCCCGCTTCAGCCGCGTTTCCGGCACCCAGAGGTGCGCCCGGTAGAGCCACCACGTCACGACCGAGCCGGCCAGCGCGATCGTGCCCAGCGTCAGCGCGAGCCCGGCGCCGCTGAGGAACGGGGCGATCCCGACCAGCGGGAGGACCCAGGTCAGCAGGCGGCCGTTCGCCGCGCTGCGGCCGATCCGGTCGAGGTACTCGCCGAAGATCGGCACGGCGCCGGACGGCATGGCGGGGTCGAACTCGAACGCGCGCACGCGTTCGGGAACCGGGACGATCTGCACGCTGAGCCCCCACCGTGTCGGCACTGGTCACCGGCCTTTTCGGGAAAGCGGTCATCGGCGTTACCCGATGCTCCGTTCAGCGGAGCGCCGACGTGACCGTCACCGCAACCGGGTGACTATCCAGACCACCGGATTCAGGTTAGGCTCACCTAAGTAGGAGGTGAGCCGTGACCGAGGCACCGACATCCATCCGCCGCCCGCCGGCACCGAACCCCGCCGAGCGCGCCAAGACGATCGCCACCCGCAACGGGCCGGCGTCGCTCATGCCGACGTGCGAACGCGCCGGTCTCGACGGCGAGCGCGTCGTCCCGGTCCTGCACCACGTGCACCACAGCGGGAGTGTCAGCGTGCTGCTGCCCGACGACCACCCGATGGTCGCCGCGGCCAAGCAGACCCAGCGCGGCGAGCTGGCCGTGATGGTCGAGCTCGCCGACCAGGCGCCGGTCGAGCTGCGGGAGCCGATCCGCGGGCTGCTGTGGATCACCGGCTGGCTGCGGCCGCTCTCGCCGGTTTCGGCCCGCGCGCGGGCGGTGGCGATCGCCGAGTCCCGGCCGGACGAGCGGCTCCTCGACGTCGGCCACGGCGTGACGCTGCTGCGGCTCACGCCGGCGTCCCTCGTGCTCGCCGACGCCGAAGGCACCCACTCGCTGCGGCCGCACATGTTCAGCGCGGCGCCGCCGGACCCGTTCCACGACTACGAGGCCCAGTGGCTGCGGCACCTGGAGAGCGACCACTCCGACGTCGTCGAACAGCTGGCCAAGCACCTGCCGGCAGACCTGCGCGGCGGCCGGATCCGCCCGCTCGGGCTGGACCGCTTCGGGCTGCGGCTGCGCGTCGAGTCCGACGCGGGTGACCACGACGTCCGGCTGGCGTTTTCGAAGTCCGTCGAGAGCCCGCCGCAGCTCGCGATGGAGCTGCGGCGGCTGGTCGGCTGCCCGTTCCTGCGGGGGACGTCAGGCTAGTTCGGCGGGGAAGCCGCCCTTGGCCAGCGGGCCCCAGCTCTCGATCGTCACGCGGATGATGCTCTTGCCCTGCTTGACCATGGCCTCGCGGTATTCGTCCCAGTCCGGGTGTTCACCCGAAATGGCGCGGAAGTACTCGACGAGCGGCTCGACCGAGTCCGGGATGTCCAGCACCTCGGCGGTGCCGTTGAGCTGGACCCACTGGTCGTTCCACTCGTCGGACAGGATGCAGGCGGACACCTGCGGGTTGCGCTTGATGTTCACGACCTTGGCGCGCTTGGGGTAGGTCGAGATGACCAGCCGGCCTTCGGCGTCGACCCCGCAGGTGACCGGCGAGAGCTGCGGGCTCCCGTCGGCCTTCGTGGCCAGCAGGATCGCGCGGTGGCGGGTGGACAGGAACTCGACGAGCGCGGCGCGGTCGACGGTTTTGTTGGTGGCGATAGTCCTGGGCATACCCCGAAGGTAGCGTGCGGACATGACCTTCACCGCGCGATCGTGGCTGGCCCCGGCCCGGCCGGACTTCCCCGTCACGATCGAGGACCCGCGGGAGCGCAAGGCGGTCAAGCTCGAGCTGCTGATCGTCTTCGGGATCACGCTCGGCCTGTCCGGCGTGAGCAGCCTGCTGTCCCTTGTGGACTCACTGCTGAAGCCGATCCCGCTGGCCCAGCAGCCGGCGAAGCTCAACGTCCCCCAGGCCACGCTGGGCCTGATCGACCTGCTCAAGCAGCTGCTGTCGGCGGCGCAGCTGATCGGCTGGGGCGCGCTCGGGCTCTACCTGCTGTGGCGCGCGGGCGTCAAGATCACGCAGGTGGGGCTGGACCGCACCGCGCCCCGCCGCGACACGCTCCTGACCGTGGTGCTCGCCGCGCTGATCGGGATCCCCGGCCTGGGGCTGTACTTCCTCTCCTACCACCTCGGGTTCAGCCTGGCGGTGCAACCGTCCAATTTGGGCAACACGTGGTGGCGGCCGATCACGTTGACGCTCTCCGCGTTCGGCAACGCCTTCGCCGAGGAGGTGCTCGTGATCGGGTACCTGCTGACCCGGTTGCGCCAGCTGGGCGTCCGGGAGAACAACGCGGTGTTCGGCGCCGCCGTGCTGCGCGGGTCGTACCACCTGTACCAGGGCTTCGGCGGGTTCGTCGGCAACTTCATCATGGGGCTCGTCTTCGGGCGGCTGTGGCAGAAGACGAACCGGCTGTGGCCGCTGGTGGCCGCCCACACGCTGTTCGACTTCGTCTCTTTCGTCGGGTACTCGCTGCTCAAGGGGCACATTTCCTGGCTCCCCTGACTAAGCTCGGGTGGTGATCGACGAAACGACACCTCCCCGGGTGGACAGCGAAGTCGGACCCCTGCGCGCGGTGCTGCTGCACCGGCCCGGCAACGAGCTCAAAAGGCTGACGCCCCGCAACAACGACCAGCTTCTCTTCGACTCGATCCCGTGGGTCGACCGGGCGCAGGCCGAGCACGATGCGTTCGCCGACGTGCTGCGCGGCCGCGGCGTCGAGGTGCTGCTGCTGGCCGACGCGCTCCGGACGGCGCTGGAGGACGACCGCGCCCACACGGCGGGGGTGCACGCGGCGGTCGACGACCGGCGGCTCGGCGGCGACCTCGGCGACTCGCTGCGCTCCCACCTTTCCGGCGTCGACGCGGCCGGTCTCGCCGAGGTGCTGATGGCCGGGATGACGTTCGAGGAGCTGCCGTCCGCCGAGGGCGCGTCGCTGGTGCGGATGATGAACCACCCGCACGACTTCGCCGTCGACCCGCTGCCGAACCTGCTGTTCACGCGGGACTCGTCGGCGTGGATCGCCGACCGGGTGGCGATCTCGTCGCTGACCATGCCCGCGCGCCGCCGCGAGACCGCGGTGCTGGACCTGATCTACGCCTACCACCCGTACTTCCGGCACGCGGCCCGCGCGTACGGCGCGCATTCGGCGCCGATCGAGGGTGGCGACGTGATGCTGCTGGCGCCGGGCGTGCTCGCCATCGGCGTCGGCGAGCGCACGACGGCGGCGGGTGCCGAGTCGCTCGCGCGGTCGGTGTTCGCCGACGGCATCGCGCACACCGTGCTGGCGGTGCCGATCGAGCAGTCCCGCGCGACGATGCACCTGGACACGGTGTGCACGATGGTCGACGCCGACGCCGTGGTGATGTACCCGCTGGCGCGCGACTCGCTGACGGCGTTCACGCTGCGCCCGACCGGCGACGGCGGGGTCAAGGTCGCCGGCCCGGCGCCGTTCCTCGTGGCCGCCGCCGAAGCGATGGAGATCGACCGCCTGCGCGTCATCGACACCGGGCTCGACCCGGTGACGGCCGAGCGCGAGCAGTGGGACGACGGGAACAACACCCTCGCGCTGGCGCCCGGTGTGGTTGTCGGGTACGAGCGCAACGTCGAGACGAACGAGCGGCTGGAAGCGGCCGGCATCGAGGTGCTGCCGATCACCGGTTCGGAGCTCGGTTCCGGCCGGGGCGGCCCGCGGTGCATGTCCTGCCCGGTCCGCCGCGACCCCCTCA
This sequence comes from Amycolatopsis sp. NPDC104819, assembly GCF_055583145.1. Taxonomy (NCBI): domain Bacteria; kingdom Bacillati; phylum Actinomycetota; class Actinomycetes; order Pseudonocardiales; family Pseudonocardiaceae; genus Amycolatopsis; species Amycolatopsis sp. NPDC104819. The sequence continues at coordinate 176,878 of NZ_JBVJON010000018.1, forward strand.
AGTAATAGAGGTAAGCCTTCCCTTAATGCATTGTGCATTGAGGGAAGGCTAACTTAAATAAGGGTTGTCTTCTCTAGGAATGGTAACCCTAATAGGGGGTAGATCACCAGTCCGAAGTGGCTTTACCGCCAATCTTGACCTATTCTGGTTCGCATGGCCCTCACCAAGAAGAAAGAACCGCGCTCGAAGTTCTACGAACTGCTGCAGGCGCAGATCCACAACGAGTTCAACGCGTCCCAGCAGTACATCTCGCTCGCGGTCTGGTTCGACGCCGAGGACCTCCCGCAGCTGGCGAAGCACTTCTACAAGCAGTCGGTCGAAGAGCGCAACCACGCGATGGCGCTCGTGCAGTACATGCTCGACCGCGACCACCACGTCGAGATCCCCGGCACCGGCGAGGTGCGCAACGAGTTCTCCGGCGTCACCGAGGTCATCGAGCTCGCGCTCGAGCAGGAGAAGGAAGTCGCCACCGACATCTCCGCGATGGCGAAGGCGGCCCGCGCCGAAGAGGACTACATCAGCGAGCAGTTCACGCAGTGGTTCCTCAAGGAGCAGGTCGAAGAGATCTCCCAGATGAGCACGCTGCTGAACGTCGTCAAGCGCGCGAACGGCAACCTGTTCGAGGTCGAGAACCACCTGCACCGCGAGTCCGTCGGCGACGGCGGCTCCGACTCGCAGATGCCGCCGGTGGCCGGCGGGGCACTCTGACGTTCTGACTGCTTCCCACCACAGAAGCCGAAAACCCGGGCTCTCCCCCTGTGGACAGCCCGGGTTTTCGCATGCGGCCGGCGCTCAGCCGGCGCAGTCCTGGTTGACGCTCATGAGGCTGGTCTCGACGACGCCGCTCTCCCCGAGCCGGAAGTGGTAGTCGGCCGCGCCGCCGGCGGGAGCGGCGATACCGCCGGGCTCCTCCTTCGCGGCCGGGTAGGTGGCGAGGACGTCCGCCTTGGTGGACCCGCCCCCGATGCCCTCCGCGGTGTGCGCGACCTGCGCCGGGGTGACGACGGTCAGCCCGACGGCCTTCGAAATCACGACGGTCGCCGGCGCGGGCACTCCGCTGCCGTCCACCGTGTAGACACTGCAGGCGGTCCCCGCCTGGGTCTCGCTGAGCGTGACGGCCTGGGCGGTCACGTCGGCCTCGGACATGCCCAGCTTCAGCCGGCCGAAGCCGTCGGCGGCGAGCAGCGGGCCGCTCATCACGCCCGGCAGCGTCGACGGCTTCGGCGTCGACGGCGGCCGACCCGGCTTCGACGTCACCGCGGTCGGCGGCGGGGAGACCTGGATGTCGTGGGTGCTCGTGGGCCCGGGCGTCGACGGCTGAGGCTGCCGGCCGGGCGTGAGGTTCTCGGGTGGCTTGACGCTGATCACGGACCCGTCGGCGGACATCACCGCGGTGCCGTCTTCGGTGTGGAGGCGGACCATGGTCAGCCCGCCCGCCACGGCGACCACGGCCGCGGCGACTCCCGCCACGGCCTGCACGGCGTGACGACGACGGCGCCGCCGTCGCGCACCGGCCACGATGACCGTGCCGGCGTCGGGTGGCGGCGGCAGGTCGAGCCGTTCGTCGGCGAACATCGCGCGCAGGCGCTGCTCCAGCTCGTCCTCGGAGATGTTCAACCCGCTGCACTCCCTTCGCCTTCGTCGTCGGCCGACTTCAACTTCATCCGCAGCGACGCGATCGCCTTGCTCGCCTGGCTCTTGACGGTCCCCTGCGTGATACCGAGGGCACCGGCGATCTCCGCTTCCGAGAGACCTTCGTAGTAACGCAGCACCATGACGGCACGTTGCCGTGGCGGCAGCGTTCGTAACGCGCGCCACAGCGGCTCGTGCTCGAACGGGTCGGCCGGCACGTGCGGATCGGTGTCCGGCAGGTCGGCCACCAGGTTTTCGCGGCGCGTCCGACGCCACCGGCTCACGTGCGCGTTCGCCATCGAGCGGCGGACGTAGGCCAGCGGGTCGCCGGTCTTCTCGTGCACGTAGCTCCAGCGCGAGCCCATCTTTTCGAGCACGGTCTGGACCAGGTCCGCGGCGTCGTGCGGGTTGCCGGTGAGCGCGTGGCCGTACCGCAGCAACCCCGGCAGTGTCGCCTGCACGAAGTCGCCGAAGTCCGCCAGCTCACCCGGCAACGTCGCGGCCCTCCCTCGGCCTGCGCTGGTCACCCAGGTATCTCCCCCGGTGAAGACGGGTGCCGCAGCGGTCACCGTATCGCCTCCCATCGGGGTCGGGTAGCCAGAAGCCGAGTCGCCTTCCTCCCCAACACGCATCACAGCCCCCTCAGGTTGCCTGCGTTCCCGCCTGGATTCGTAGCCGCCCAGGCGGGTGATGAGTTGCCCACGTCAACGGAGCGCGAGCGCGGCCGGCAGCGTGAAGCCGCCGTCCGCCGTCTCGCCGAATTCGTGCACGCCGACCACGGCCGCGTGCGGTATCGGGCCGTAAACGTGGGGGAACCAGATCCCGGCCGGGTGCGGCGGCTCGCCGTCCTCCCAGCGGACCGGCGCCCCGACCTTCGCCGGGTCGATCTCGAGCAGGACCAGATCGGTCCGCCCCCGGTAGAGCGCGTTGGCCGGCAGGTGTGCCGTGCCGAAGTCGGAACAGTGGATGAACCCGGCTTCCCCCAGCGACGGCGGCCGGTACTCGCCGTCTTCGCCCACTCCGGCCCAGTCGGCCGCCCCGCAGATGTGAAGTATCACGCGAAGAATGGTCCCACCGGCGCGAGCCGGCGGCGGTGTCTCGTGCGCCACAAAAGCCCTGGTTGAACGCTCATCGAGGCGGTCACCGACCACCGGTTCGGACCGGTAGTCCGGCGCTTGTTGACGCGGCGTGGCTGGTGCTCGCGGTCGGCGGCGGGCCGAGGTCAGCGCAGGGTGAGCTGGCGGCCGATGAGACCGTCGCGGGCACGGCGCTCGGCGGCGTTCAGGGGCTCGGTGTCGAGGGACTTGAACGCCGTGTCGAGGCGGGCGCCGAGTGCGTCCTTCGCGTCGGCCCATTCGCGGGCGTGGGCCTCGGGGTCGAGGTCCCACACCGGCACCAGCAGGCCGTGCGCGCGGAACGAGCCCGCGTAGCGCGAGCCTTCGCCGAGGCCCAGCTCGCCGGCCGCGGACAGCCGGGCCAGGGCCTGGAGCAGCAGGTTCTCCGGCTCCGGACGGACCCAGCGCAGGTGCGCCTTCTCCCCCGCGAGGACCCAGTAGGCGCCCGAGCCGAGACGTTCGGTCGGCATGATGGCGGCGTTCGCGCGCTCGAGGGAGACCGCGACGTCACCGGTGGCGTCCGCGTCCTCGGGCAGCCACCACGCGAAGTCGGTGTGCAGCGTGACGTCGAGCTCGGCGCCCGGGGTCAGCAGGTCCTGGAGGCGCGCGTGCTCGTCGGCGGCCGGCGGGGTCGTGGTGTCCGGCACGCCGAGGACGTCGCCCTCCTTGGCGTCCAGCAGCCACTTCAGCGAGCGGCCGAGGTCGCGGCTGATGTCGGAGGAGCGGGTCTGCACCTGCAGGCCGAGGTACCGCTCGCCGTCCGAGCGGACGAACGCGGCCGCCGCCATCGGCAGCACGGTGCCGAGGGTGACGTCACCGCCGTCGGCGAGGGTCAGCTTGGCCGTCGCGGACGGCACGAACTCGCGCAGCGCGATCAGCTCGGGCTCCGCCGCCAGTCCCTCGAACGGCTGGCCGACGAAGACGTCGCGCACCTTCGGCTTGCGGTCCGACGCCTGCTTGGGACCCTTCTTGCGCGCGCCCTTGCCCACTGCTGCCTCCTCTGGCTCGGCTTGAGACGCTATCGAAGGGTTAGTCTCGCGACGTGTTCGACCCCCGCGATCCCGAGTTCCTCGAAGACCCGTACCCGGCGTTCGCCGCCCTGCGCGCACAAGGCGACGTCCATTTCCACGACAAGCTCGGCTTGGCCGTGGCGGTTTCGCACGCCGCGTCGTCCGCTGTGCTGCGCCACCGCGGGCTCGGCCGGATCTGGCAGGACGCCGAGCCGCTCGAACGCTTCGCCTCGTTCAACCTCCTTCACCGGAACTCCCTGCTGGAGAACGAGCCGCCGGCCCACACCCGCCTGCGGCGCGTGATCGCGGGCGCGTTCGGCCGCGGCCACGTCCAGCGGCTGCGTCCGATGGTCGCGACGCTCGCCACCCGCATGGTCGACGACCTCGCCGCGGCCATCACCGCCGACGGCAGCGCGGACCTGCTGGAGCACCTGGCCCAGCCGCTGCCGGTCGCGGTGATCGCCGAACTGCTCGGCGTGCCGGGATCCGACGGGCCCCGCATGGTGGAGTTGTCAAACAGCATCGTGAAGATGTACGAGTTCGACCTGCCCGAGGACGGCCGCGACGCCGCCGAGCGGGCCGCCGAGGAGTTCGTCGCCTACATCCGGACGGTGGCGGCTTCCCGCGCCGAGTCCCCCGGCGACGACATCATCAGCGACCTCCTGCGCAGCGAGCTGACACCGGACGAGCTGGTGGCGACCGCGGTGCTACTGCTGATGGCCGGCCACGAGGCCACCGTGAATGTGCTCGGTAACGGCATCACCGCGCTCCTCACGCACCGGGACCAGTGGGAGCGCCTGCTGGCGTCCCCCGAGCTGTTCGACTCGTGCGTCGAGGAGTTGATCCGGTTCGACTCGCCCCTGCAGCTGTTCGAACGGACGGCCACAGAGGACGTGACGATCGGCGACTACGTCGTCTCCCGCGGGCAGAAGATCGGGGCGCTACTGGGTGCCGCGGCTCGAGACCCGAAGGTGTTCGACTCACCGGACCGGCTCGACATCGGGCGGACGCCGAATGCCCATCTGGGCTTCGGGCTTGGGATTCACTACTGCGTTGGTGCTCCTCTCGCTCGGGTGGAGATCGCCGCGGCGTTGAGCGCTTTGGCGGTGAAGCTGCCGGGGCTGCGGCTCGCGGAGGCTCCGCGGCGACGGCCGGAGTTCGTGATCCGCGGGTTGCGGGAACTCCGGGTAACGGTCTGACCCGCTGGGCGCCTGGTTCGGCGTGATCCGGGGCGGATCTCGTGTGATTGGGTGCCGATCTCGCGTGGTTGGAAGCGGAACTCGCGGACTGCCGCCGGGGCTGCGCATGGCGGCGACGACCGGAGTTCGTCATCCGCAGACTGCGGGAACTCCGGGTCACCGCCTGACCCGCGGGCGCCCGGCTTGGCGCGATCCGGGACGGATCCGCGTGACTGAACGCGGAACTCATGGATTGCTGCCGGGACTGCGCCTGGCGGAGATCCCGCGGCCACGGCCGGAGTTCGTCATCCGCGGGCTGCGGAACGCCGAGTCACTGACTGAGCTGCTGGGCGCCCGGCTCGGCGTGACCCCGGAGCGGACCTCGCGTGACGGCCGGGGTCGTGATCCGCGGGTTGCAAGGGCTCCGGGTCACCGTCTGACCCGCTGGGTGTCTGGCTCGGCGTGATCCGGGGCGGATCTCGCGTGACTGGACGCCGAACTCGCGTGATTGGAGGCGGGGCTCAGGGGGTTACGCCGGTGAATAGGTCGTCTTCTGGGGCGGGGCTGGGGGTGGGGTGGGCCAAGTGGTAGTCCTCGTAGGGCCAGACCTTGCGCTCGATTTCGCGTGAGTGGGTGAAGAACGGGCCGGTGGGATCTATCTGGGTCGCGTGGGCTAGGAGGGCGCGGTCGCGGGTGCTGAAGTGGGCTTCGCAGCGGATCCTCGTGGTGACGGTGAGCTTGTCCTCCTTCGGGAGTTCGTCCAGGACCGTGCCCATCGATGACTTCAGGCCGGCCGCGAGCGTTGCGTCGTGGAGGGCCTGGAACCAGGCGCGGCTCAGGACTGCTTGGTAGTACAGCTTTTGGGCCTGCCACGGCTCGCCGGTGCCCGGGTAGCGGGTGGGGTCGGGGGCCGCGGTGAAGGCTTCGCGGGTTACCTCGTGGGTGCGGATGTGGTCCGGGTGGGGATAACCGCCCGTCTCGTCGTACGTGATCACGACCTGTGGGCGGAACTCCCGGATCAGCGCGACCAGCGGCGCTGCCGCCTCTTCCAGTGGGATCGCTGCGAAGCATCCTTCGGGCAGTGGCTCGCCTTCGCCCGGCAGGCCGGAGTCGACCAGGCCGAGGAAACGCTGGCGCACACCGAGGATTTCGGCGGCGGCCGCCATCTCGCGACGGCGGACCGCCGGGAGGTCTTCGCGGGTCTTCTCCGTGTTGAGGGCCGGGTTGAGGATGTCGCCTCGTTCACCGCCGGTGCAGGTGGCGACGAGGACGTCGACCCCTTCGGCGGCGTAGCGGGCCAGGGTGGCCGCGCCCTTGCTGGACTCGTCGTCGGGGTGGGCGTGGACGCTCAGGAGGCGTCGGGTCATCGGGTTCTCCTTGGGGAAGGGCTAAGCGAGCCGGCTTCGGCCGGGGAACAGCGCCGCCGGGATCAGCGTCAGGGCGGACAGCGCCAGCGCCCACGTGAACGTGGTTCCGAAGGCCGTGGGTGCGGCCGACACCGTCAGTTCGGTGTGGAGGATCGCGGCCAGCAGAGCGGTGCCGAGGGAGCCGCCGATGCGGTTGATCACGTTGAACGCGCTGGCCGCGCGCGGGATCCGTGAGCGCTCCAGCGAGCCGTACAGCGTGGTCATGCCCGGCGTGGTCGCCGCGCCCAGGCCGGCGCCGCGGATCAGCAACGACAGCGTCAGCCAGACGCCGCTGGGCGCCGAACCCAGCTGGGTAAAGGCAACCGTTCCCAGCAACGACAGGGTGATGCCGGCCAGCATCATGGCGCGGGGGCCGAAGCGGGCCAGCAGGCGGCCGCCCGCGAGGAGGACCGCCGCCGATCCCACCGCTTGGGGCGCCAGGAGGAGTCCGGCCTGCAGCGGGCTCGCGTGCTCGACCTGCTCGTAGTACAGCGGTAGCAGCAACATCGAGCTGTACAGGGACGCGCCCAGCAAGAACGTGCTCATGCTCGACACCGTGAACCCCTTGTCGCGGAACAGCTTCAGGTCGAGCACCGGGAAACGCACCCGGGAGGCGTGGACGCCGTACGCCAACAGCAGCACCGCTCCGGCCACCCACGCCACGGTGAGGCCCTCGGCCAGGCCGTACACGAACACTGCCAGCCCCGGGGAGAGCAGCAGGATCCCGCGGACGTCCAGCGGCTCGCGAGTGCCGGACGGCGGCGGCGCCGGGAGGAGCCGCCGGGCGAAGACGAACGTCGCCACGCCCAGCGGGACGATCCCGAAGAACATCCAGCGCCAGCCGAAGTCCGCCACCAGGGCGCCGCCGAGCATCGGGCCCAGCACCGGGGCCACCGTGGCCGGGAGGGTGATCACGCCGATCATCCGGCCCAGCGCCGGGCCCGCCGCCTGCGCGAACACCGCCTGGCCTACCGGCTGCATCAGCCCGCCGCCCAGGCCGTGGAGCACCCGGAACACGATCAACGCCGACGCCGACCAGGCGAAACCGCACAGCAGCGTGCCCGCCGTGAAGATCGCCACCGCCGTCAGCCAGACCGCGCGGCCGCCGAACCGGTCGGCGAGCCAGCCGGACAACGGGATCGCCGCCGACGCCGCGAGCAGGTACGCGCTCGCCACCCACTGCACCGTCGGCAGCGTGCTGCCCAGGTCGCGGGCGATCGAGTCGATCCCGACGGTGACGATCGTCGCGTCGAGGATCGACAGCACCGCGCCCATGATCAGGACCCCGCCGAGCCGCCACAACGCCGCGTCCGGACGTACCGCCGTTGTCATCTCCACCCCCGTTGGCTAGGTCGGACCTCAGATTAGGTCGAACCCAGTCGATGGGTCAAGCACAAACTTGGGTCCGACCCAGTAGAGTGACCCCATGAGCGAGGGACTCCGGGCCCAGAAGAAGCACGAGACCAGGAGGAACATCTCCGACGTCGCGACGGGCCTCTTCATCAGGAACGGCTTCGAAGACGTGACGATCGCGGAGATCGCCACCGAGGCGCGGGTGGCCAAGATGACCGTGACCAACCACTTCCCGCGCAAGGAGGACCTGGTCTTCGACATCCGCACGGACTTCACGTCCTGGCCGGCCACCCTGGTCCGCGACAGCGTCTTCCACGACACCCGCGAGCTCTACTTCGAAGCGCTGGGCGCCGAGCACGCGCTGGTCGGCTTCTCGGGTCCCGGTTTCGTGCGGATGATCAAGGAAAGCCCGGTCCTGACGAACGCCCTGCACGAGATGCACCGCGAGCGCGAGGCCGCCCTCACGCACCTGCTGATCCGGCGCCACCCCGAAGAGGGGCTCTCGCCGGTGCTCGCCGCCGCGCACCTCACGACCGTGCTGCGCGTGCTCTTCGAGGAGGTCTTCGACCGGACCGTCGAGGACGAGAAGCAGATCTCCGACGCGGTGTGGCCCCTCGCGGAACTGGCCTTCGACCAGCTGGAACCGGTTTTCGGGAGGTACTAGCGGGCCGCGCCGGCCGGGCGTGCGGTGCGCAGCTCGGGCTCCGGCGCGTCCGCGACCTTCAGCACGCGCATCGACCGCACGGCCCGCGCGTCCGAAGGCGCCAGCAGCGCCGAGAACCGCCGGACGACCAGCGCCGTCACCACGGCCAGCGCGGCCGCGGAGAGGTCGGTCAGGGCGACCAGGATGACGCTGTCGGCCATCGACTGGACGTCTTCGCGGAAGCGCCAGACGATCGTCGCGCCGAGCAGGATCCAGTTCAGCAGCCAGGCGCCCCACCACACGACGACCTGGCGGGACGGCTTCGGGCGCATGTCGCGCGGGCGGCCCAGCACCGCGTGCTCGAGCTCGCCGACGATCGACAGCGCCATCGGCAGGTTCGCCACCGGCACGAGAACGCCGACCAGCACCTGCCACACCGGGCGCGGCGAGGCGTCACCCGAGAGGTCCGACGCCGCCTGCCGGGTGACCAGCAGCCACCAGACCGACAGCCCGGCGGGCAGCAGCGCGAGGATCGAGGCCAGCAGGCCGGCGGTGAGCACGAACCCGTCGGAGAACGCCACCACCGAGCGGGTCAGCGCGGCGTCACGGCCCTGGACGAGCAGCACGTAACGCCAGATTTCCGCGCCGGCGGCGACCACGGAGAGCACGGCGAACCCGAAGAGGACACCGATCAGGCTCCGGCTGAGCACCGGCACGCGGTCGATGGGGCGGATTTCGTCGGACGCCGTGCCGGGCACCGACGTCGGACGGCGCCAGACCAGGTTCGGGAACCCCCAGCGCGGGGGCACGGGGTACGACGGCGGCCCGAAGTACCGCTCGGGCGGCACGACCCGGCGTCGCGGCCAGGCGCCCGGTGGCGGGGTCGCCACCCAGCGCAGCTTCGGCCGGTGGGCCTGACGGCGGTGATACGGGTACGGCTCCGGCTGGGCGGCCAGCGTCCGGCCCTGCAGCTGCGGGGCGTTCGGCGGCGGCACCTGGCGCGGCCAGTACCCCGGGGGGTACTGCGGAGGCTGACCCGGCTGCAAGGCTAGATCACTTCGGGATCGATGCCGGGGTGCTCGCCGACCATCGGCCGGCCTTCGCGGTGCCACGCGCCCATGCCGCCGGCGACGTTCACCGCGTCCCAGCCGCTCTGGTTGAGCCACGCCGTCGCCCGCGCGGACCGGCCGCCGCTGCGGCAGATCACGTGGATCGGCTGGTCGTCGGGCAGGTCGGTCAGCTCGCCGACGCGGACGGGCAGCTCTCCCATGGGGATGTGCACCGCGCCCGGCGCGTGCCCGGCGGCCCACTCGTCGTCTTCGCGGACGTCGAGCAGCACGAGGCCGTCCTTGGGCAGGTCGCGGACCTCGGCGGTCGGCAGTTCAGCAGGGCTCACCACGATCTCCATGCTGCCATGCCGGGGCGTTGCCCGCGCGTGAGGTGGACACGCGCGGGCGGAAAGAGGCATCACGCGTGATCCGGGAGGCATCACGCGTGACTGGAGGGGCATCACGCGTGATTGAGGGGGCGACACGGCGCGGGGGGGGGGGGGGGGGGGGGGGGGGGGGGGGGGAGAGGGGGGGGGGGGGGGGGTGAGGGAGGAGGAGCACGAGGTCGCCCGCCGCCTGACGGTGTTCGCCGGCGGCGCGACGCTCG
>NZ_JBVJON010000019.1:0-105852 GCF_055583145.1 Amycolatopsis sp. NPDC104819
CGACGACGGTTTCCGGTCATGGCAACACCTCTCACCTCAGGTGTTGCAACGGCCACTAGAACCCAAGCGGTTCTAACCGCCCTAAACACTCACGAGGGCTTGCGCCGTTCGAAAACTTAAAGGTCTAGACCTATTGACTGTGTGGTCCAGGCCACTTAACGTCAGGTGCGCGGCGAACCCGCACCTCCCCACCTGCGTCACCTCCACCCCGGTCCCCACCACGGAGGTCTCTCCGTCATGCGCTTCGCCAGGGTCCTCGGGCTGGCGGCCCTCACCGCCGGCAGCCTCCTCGTCGCTCCCGCCGCGCCCGCGTCGGCGGCCGCTTTGCCCGCCTGCCAGCACTTCTACTCCGGCACCATCCCCGACCGGCCGGTCACCGGCGGCCACGGACCCGGCACGCTCGTCGGCGCCGTGAACGTCGGCAACCGCCTGCCCGCGCCCGGCTCGGTCGCCGGCGGGCTGGGTGCCGACGGCAAGGTCACCTTCACCTTCGCGCGCGTCTCCGGCGCGAAGGCCTACCGCGCGTTCCGCAACGGCCAGGCCCTGCAGTGGATCAGCGACTGGGGTCAGCCGACGCTCACCGTCACCGACACGAGCCCGTGCCAGAACGCGAACTACCAGCTCTACGCGATGACGGCGGAGGACAATTCGCCCGGCTCGCTCGGCCAGATGTCCACGGCGTACCGCCTCGACGGCGCGAACCACCTCGCCGCGTACCGGATCCCGGCCGGCACCACGCTGAACTACCGCGTCACGTCCTACAACGACGTCGCGCAGACCGCGCTGGGGTACAGCGCCGGGCCGGGGTTCTGCGCGGTCGACGCGCGGATCATCCCGTGGGGCACCAGGTTCTCGGTGCCGGGCTACGGCGAGTGTTACGCGGCGGACATCGGCAGCTGGATCAAGGATGACATCGTCGACGTCTGGCTGCCCGGCTCGCAGGCCGACGCCTGGGGCATCCAGCGGCTCACCCTGACCGTGCGCTGAGGAGGCGCTGTGAAAGCCAAGCTCGCACTCGCCGCGACGATGCTCGCGGTGGCAACGGTCCTCGTCGTCTCCCCGGCGACGGCCGCGACCGCTCCGTCGGCGGCGTTCGCCAAGGACTCCGACTGGGGCTCCGGCTACCAGGCGAAGTACACGATCAGCGCGGGCACGTCCGCGCTGACGAGCTGGAAGCTGGAGTTCGACCTGCCGTCGGGCTCGACGCTCGGGTCCTACTGGGACGCGCTCGACACGCCGTCCGGCTCGCACCACTCGTTCGCCAACCGCGAGTACAACGGCAGCGTCGCCGCGGGTGCGTCGACGAGCTTCGGGTTCCTGGTCAGCGGCGGCGGCCTGCCCGCGAACTGCAAGCTGAACGGCCAGCCGTGCGCCGGGACGTCGGTGCCGACCACCACCCCGACCACGCCCACCACACCACCCACGACCACCACCACGCCGCCGCCGACCGGGGGCAGCGCGCGGGTTTCGCCGTACATCGACATCACGATGGCGACCCCGTCGCTGGTCTCGGTGGCGAACGCGACCGGCCAGAAGAACTTCACGCTCGCCTTCGCGCTCGGCAGCAGCCTCGGCTGCGACCCGGAGTGGGGCGGCACGGTCCCGTTGCTGGACTCGCGGATCATCAACGACGTCAACGCTTTGCGCGGCCTGGGCGGCGGGGTCACGGTGGCTTCGGGCGGCGCTTTGGGGCCGTACCTGGAGAACGTCTGCGGCTCGGTGGACGCGCTGTACAACGCGTACGTGAAGACGCTGGACGCGGTGGGCAGCAACAGCCTGGACGTCGATGTCGAGGCGTCGATCCCGACGGCGATGGTGAACCAGGCGTTGCTGCGGCTGCAGCAGCAGCGCGGGACGCACATCAGCTACACGATGCGGATCCAGGGCCAGGACTACGGAATGGACCCGTTCTCGGTGTCGATCCTGCAGGACGCGGCGTCACGCGGGCTGAACGTGGTGGTCAACCCGATGCTGATGGACTTCGGCTACAGCGGCTCCTGGGGCGACGCGCTGGTGTCCGCGGCGAACGCGACTTTGGGGCAGATGAAGACGATCTGGCCGTCGAAGTCCGACTCTGACGTGAAGGGCCTGCTCGGCCTGACCCCGATGATCGGCCGCAACGACACGGGTTCGGTGACGGACCAGGCGGCGGCGCGTCAGCTGCTGTCGTTCGCCCAGGCCAACCACGTGGCCAGCATCGGCTTCTGGTCGGCGGGCCGCGACAACGGCGGCTGCCCGGGCGGCGGCGCGGTGGCGACGTGCTCGGGGATTTCCCAGTCGCTGTACGAGTTCACGAACATCTTCAAGGCATACACGGGCTGAGCCACCCAGACGGCCGACGGGCCGTGATCGCCTCCTTGCCGACGTCCCCAATGCCCCGGCAAGGAGGCTTTCACGCGTTCACGTTCCGGACGACACGCGCCGGCCGAGCCCGCCCACCGTGTCGTCCGTCCCAGTACGCGTGTCGTCCGGCCGGGTACGCGTGTCGTCTGTTCCAGAACATAGAACGCCGTCGAGAGAAAGCCCGGTCGCCGGTCCACTTCGTCGGAGCGTTCCGGTGCGCCGAGCCGGTACAGGCCGTTGCACGTCCCGGCGCCGTTTTCCCCGGCGGTGAGCAGGAAGTCGCAGTAATCCTCAGGCAGCGTGACGCCGTGCCGCACCTCGGACTCCGCGATGCCCGCCGCCGGACTCCCAGCTCACCAGCGGTCGAGGTGCAGCACATCCTCGAGCGGCTGCCGCGCCGCGGGTTTGAACGTGTCGCCCGTGTAGAACGCCGTCGGGATCAGTGCTGCCTGGTGGACGTTCTTCGGCAGGCCCAGCACCTCCGCCGCCTCCTGCTCGTACTTCAGGTGCAGCGTGGTCCACGCCGTGCCCAGCGTCACCGACCGCGCCGCCAGCATGAAGCTCCACACCGCCGGCAGCAGCGAAGCCCACAGGCCCGCCTGGTTGCCCGCGGGCAGCTCGGCGGACGGCGTTTCGAGGCACGGCACCACCAGCACCGGGACGTCACCCATCCGGTCGGCCAGGTACGCGACGCTGTCACCGACCCGCTGCTGCACCGGCGCGCGCGTCGGGTCGTCCGCGAACTGCTTGCCGGCCGCGCTCGGCGACTCCAGGTACTCGTGGCACGCCCGGCTGTAGATCCGGCCGAGCGCCGCTCGCTGGCCCGGGTCGGTGACGACCAGCCACTGCCACCGCTGGGTGTTGGAGCCGCTCGGCGCCTGCAGCGCGACCTGGACGCAGTGTTTGACCAGGTCGAGCGGCACGGGCCGGTCGAAGTCGAGCCGTTTGCGCACGGTCCTGGTGGTCGTCAGGAGCTCTTCGGGCGTCATCATCGGCCCATCATGCCGGGCCTACCAGCGATCGTGCACCAGCGGCCGGACCAGCTCGTCGTAAGTCTCGCGGACACCCGCCAGTGCCTCGGCCGGCAACGGCGGCAGCGCGGCCGCCGCGGTGTTCGCCGACGCCTGCGACGCGTTGCGGGCGCCCGGGATCACCGTGCTCACGCCCGGCTGGTCGATGATCCAGCGCAACGCGAACTGCGCGAGCGTCTGGTCCGCCGGCACCAGCCCACGCAGCCGCTCGACGGCCGCCAGCCCGACGTCGAACGGGACGCCCGCGAACGTCTCGCCGACGTCGAACGCCTCGCCGTGGCGGTTGAAGGTGCGGTGGTCGTTCTCGGCGAACGTCGTCGACGCCGTGTAGCGCCCGGACAGCAGGCCCGAGGCCAGCGGCACCCGCGCGATGATCCCGGCGCCCGCCGACTCGGCCGCGGGCAGCACCCGCTCGAGGGGCTTGAGCCGCAGGCAGTTCAGGATGATCTGGACGGAAGCGACGTGCGGCCGCGCCAACGCCGTCAGCGCCTCGTCACAAGTCTCGACACTGACGCCGTACGCCTTGATCCGGCCCTCGGCCACCATCTCGTCCAGGGCGTCGTACACCGCGTCGGAGGAGTACACCGGCGTCGGCGGGCAGTGCAGCTGGACGAGGTCGAGCGTGTCGACCCCGAGGTTGCGGCGCGACCGGTCGTTCCACTCGCGGAAGTTCGCGCGGACGTAGTTCGCCGGCACCTGCTCGACGCGCCGCCCCATCTTCGTCGCCACGAAGACGTCGCCGCGCTCGGCGAGGAACCGGCCGACCAGCCGCTCGCTGCGGCCGTCGCCGTAGACGTCCGCGGTGTCGAAGAAGGTGACGCCGGCGTCGGCCGCCGCGTGCAGCACCGCCAGCGCGTCGCTCTCGTCGACCTCGCCCCAGTCCGCGCCGAGCTGCCAGCAGCCGAGCCCGACGACGGACACCTCGCGGCCCAGCCGGGTGATCTTCCGGTTCTCCATGCCGCGATCCAAGCACACCTATGATCGGCGGTCATGGCGATGACATCGGGTCCGGACGGGCTCGGAACCCGGATGCGGCACGTCCTCGAGATCCTCGAGGGCGACGTCGCGAAGTTCCTCGCCGACATCGGCCTCGACGACTACCGCCCGCGGTACTCGGGGGTGGTGCGGGCGCTGCTCGCGCGCGGCCCGCTGGCCATCCGCGACCTCGCCGCGGAGATGGGCGTGACGCACTCGGCGGCCAGCCAGACCGTCGCGCAGATGAGCCGCGCCGGGCTCGTCGGGCTCGAACCGGGCGCGGACGCCCGCCAGCGGATCGTGTCGCTCACCGCGAAGACGCGTGAGCTGCTCCCGCTGATCGAAGCGGAGTGGACGGCGACGACCCAGGCGTCGGAAGCCCTGGAAGCCGAGCTGCCGTACCCGCTGCGCGGGGTGCTGGAAGCGATCGTCGACGCGCTCGAGCGGAAGCCGTTCCGGCAGCGGATCGGGGAGACCGAGGCGGCGCGGGAGCTCCTGGACGGCTGATCAGGCGGCCGGGATGCGGAAGACCGCCCAGACGAACTTGCCGCCGGGGCAGCGTTCGAAGCCCCAGTCCTCCGACAGCGCCTGGACGAGCACCAGCCCGCGGCTGCGTGCTTCGGCCGGCGACGGCGCCCGCAGCTCGGGCAGCATCCGGCCGGTGTCGTGGACCCGCAGCGTGAGGTGCTCGCCGGTGTAGGTCAGCTCCATCCGCTCCGGCTTTTCGCCGTGCTCGAAGGCGTTGGTGACCAGCTCCGACGTCGCCAGCAGGACGTCCGCGAGCTGCCGCTCGGTCAGGCCGAAGCCGAGCAGCGCCCGGCGGACTTCGTGGCGCGCCAGCGCCGGGGCCGTCACGTCGGCCGGGAGGAACACCGTCAGCGGCACGGCCGGCCCGGCCGTGCGCTGCGGCGTCTTCGACATCGTCATGGTCCCCCTCCCGTGGGTTCGGTACCGTCCGCGAAGTACCCAAGCGTCCCAGCGGCTAATCAGGTGCCGTCGGCGAGCTCGGATTCGTCCAGGCCCGAACGCAGCTTCTTCAGGGTCGCAGCCAGCAACCGCGACACCTGCATCTGGGAGACCCCGACGCGGCGCGCGATGTCCGACTGGCTCATCCCGGAACCGAAGCGCAGGGCGACGATCTTGCGTTCCCGCTCCGGCAGGCTGTCCAGCATCGGCCGCAGCGCCTCACGCAGCTCGGCCTGGCCCAGCTCGGCGTCCGGCGCCCCGAACCGCGTGTGCGCGGCGTTCTCCAGCAGGTGGTCGAGCGACGCGCCGTAGCGACCCTGACCAGCGCGAAGGCCCTCGTAGACGTCTTCGACCGGTACCCCGAGCCGGGAAGCGATCTCACTCGGCTTCGGCGCACGCGCCAGCTGGACCGTCAGCTCCTCACGCGCGGCGGAGATGTTCGCGTTCAGCTCCTTGAGCCGTCGCGGCACCCGCACCGACCAGCTGTTGTCCCGGAAGTGGTGGCGCAGCTCGCCGGAGATGGTCGGCACGGCGAACGCCAGGAAGTCGGTGCCCTGCTCGGGGTCGAACCGGTCGACGGCGTGGATCAGCCCGACCGTGGCGATCTGGACCAGGTCCTCCATCGCCTCGTCCCGGTTACGGAACTTCCGGGCCAGGTTGCGCGCCAGCTCGAGGTGAGTGCGCACCAGCGTGTCGCGGATGCGTTCGCGCTCCGGGGCGTCCGCGGGCAGCGCGGCAAAACGGGCAAAAAGCGCGCCGACGTCCGGTTCGTCCCCGCTGCGCACGGCGGGATCGGTCACGAGTCCGCCGCCTGGCTCTCCCGGACGAGGTCGACCCGGGACAGGTAACGGCCGTCCTCGGGGGTCACGGTGCGCTCGGCCGACGTCGCGAGCGCGCTGAGCAGCTGCCACGAAAGGCCGGAGTCGTCCTCGTGGTCCGGAGTGTCGGAGACCACGGAGACGGAGATCTCGATCCGGGGCCCGTTCCAGGAGAAGACGCAGGTGAGCTTGCCGTCCGAGCTGGCGGGCAGCAGCAGCGAGCAGGCTTCGTCCACCGCCATCCGGAGATCTTCGACGGCGTCCAGGTCGAAGTCCTGGCGCATCGCGATGTCGGCCACGATGGTTCGCAGGGTCGGCACAACATGCGGGATCGCGGCCGTCCGCACCTCGATGACCTGCGCGCCTTCCGGCACGAGCGGGGCGTTTTCCTCCACGTTTGTTCCTTTCTCCGCACTCGCGCTGGGGGAGGAGGCGGTGTCCTCCGACGCCCGGTCAGCGAGATGCCCGTGGGGTGAGCAAACCAAACCCGCGTTTGATCCGCTCCACCGGCGGGCATGTAGCGATCGACGTGCTGATCCTGGGAAAGGCGGGGAAGACATGGCTGACGTGAGCCGGCTGCCCAACGTGGTTGCCGAAGAGTGGGAATGGCAGCTGAACGGCTCATGCCGAGGTGCGGACAGCAGCCTGTTCTTCCACACCGACAACGAGCGGGGCTCGGCGCGTGAGCGGCGCGAGACGCGGGCGAAGGCCATCTGCCAGGCCTGCCCGGTGCTGGCCCAGTGCCGCGCGCACGCGATGACGGTGCAGGAGCCGTACGGCATCTGGGGTGGCCTCGGTGAAATCGAGCGGCGGCAGCTGTTCCTGCGTCAGCGCAGGGCGGCCCGGAAGGCGATGAGTGCGCACTGAACAGTGCTCTGACCAGGCAGGATCAGACCACAAGTGAAGAGTCAGGACCAAAGGGCGGCGGCCGTGGCGGGCCCGGCCGCTTCCTGGGCTAGGGTTGGCCCCGGAGTTGCCTTGACCGTGCCCCGAAGCGAGCTCGGGAAGGCACGGTGACACGGATGCCGCTTGAGACACCAGGCGCGTACCCGGCGCAGGAGCAGCGCCTGACGAGGAGAAACTGCATGCCCGCAGCCGACCAGAACGCCACCCCGCCCGGGTTCGGCATCACGCTGGACACCGACGCGACGCGGGTGGTGGTCACCGGCGAGCTCGACCTGCTCACCAGTCCGCAGCTGCAGGAGGCCCTGGCGGGGCTGATCGCGGACAAGCGTTCGC
This sequence comes from Amycolatopsis sp. NPDC104819, assembly GCF_055583145.1. Lineage (NCBI taxonomy): Bacteria > Bacillati > Actinomycetota > Actinomycetes > Pseudonocardiales > Pseudonocardiaceae > Amycolatopsis > Amycolatopsis sp. NPDC104819. Next base: position 7,373 of record NZ_JBVJON010000019.1, read on the forward strand.
AGCGGGTCGTGGCCGATCTGACCGGGGTGACCTTCTTCGATTCCTCCGCGCTGAACGTGGTGCTCCGCGCACAACGCCAGGCTGGCGAGCAGGAAGTCGAGCTCGCGGTCGTCCCGAGCCCCGCGGTGAGCCGCGTGATCGAGCTCACCGGCGTGGCCGAACACCTGAGCGTGTCGGAGGACCCCCAAGCCTGACCGCCCGCTACGGTTCCGCGGACTGATTTCGGTGCGTGGACCTTGGGGGCGGCACGATGATGGGGCGGACGCATGCCCTGACCGGCTGGTGCGCGGGCTTGGCCCTGGCGCCCGCGGCCGGGGCCGGTTCGGTGCACCAGGCGGTGGTCTTCGCGGCCACGACGGCCGGGTTCGCCCTCCTGCCCGACCTGGACCACCCCGGCGCGAGCGCGTCCCGCCTCCTCGGCTGGCTGACGGGCGCGTTGTCGTGGCTGCTGCGCCGCGTTTCGGCGGCGTTCTACGCGCTGACCAAGGGCCCGCGCGACGAGAAGGTGACGGGCCAGCACCGCCACCTCTCGCACACGGTGTTATTCGCCGCGGGCCTCGGCCTGCTGACGTCGTGGGGCACCACGGCCGGCGGCCCGTGGGCGGTCGTCGGCGTGGTGATCTTCGGCTTGATGCTGGCGGAAGGCGCCCTGGGCGACTGGCTCCTCCCGGTGAGCGGCGCGGCGGTGGCGTGGTGGTTCTTCACGTCCCCGCCGGACCGCACGGGCGAGCTGGCGTCGATCACGGGCTGGCTCGGCATCGCGGTGGCGGCGGGCTGCCTGACCCACTGCCTCGGTGACGCGCTGACCGAGTCCGGCTGCCCGTTCCTCTTCCCGATCCCGATCGCGGGCGAGACGTGGTACGAGCTGGGACCCCCGAAGGCCCTGCGGTTCAAGACGGGCAAGAAGGTCGAGAAGCGGCTGATCTTCCCGGTGTTCGTGGTGCTCGGCGTGCTGCTGGTCCCGGGCGTGTGGGACTGGACGACGGCGACGTTCGAGCGGCTGTTCATTCCCCCGACGAGCCAGCAGGCGACCACACCTTGAGCCGCTCGGCCACGGCGGCGGTGTCGGTGTAGTCGCGGGTGTGCGTGATGAACCCGTCCTTCACCGTCAGCACCATCACGTACGTGGCCACAAAACTCTCGCCCGCCATCTCCTGGTGCAGGTCGAACTCCGCGACCAGCACCTCGGGGTCGGTCGTCTCGTGGACCACGACCTGGTCGGCCTTCGTGATCCGGCGGGTCGCGCCCGCACGGCGGAAGCGGGCGCGCATCGCCTCGCGGCCCTTCGTCACGCGAGGCACCCCAGGCAGCGTGAACGGCATTTCGAGGACGACGTCCTCCGCGTAGCAGTCGGCGAGGTCGTCCCAGCGGTTTTCGACGGAGGCGGTCAGGAAGCGGTCGAAGACGGCGCGGGCCGAGGACACGGGCATCGGAATTCTCCTGGGAAGCCGGACGTTGAATCGGAACGGTGCACCCGCTTCCGACGATACGGAGCCTGCGTTCCGGTTGTCAACGAGGAGACGAACATGGAAAAGATGCGCGCGGACGCGCGGCGCAACCGGGCAAAGGTCCTGGCTGCCGCCGAAGAGGCGTTCGCCGCCGATGGGCTGGCCGTGCCCCTCGACGACATCGCGCGCCTGGCCGGGGTGGGCGCCGGGACCGTCTACCGGCACTTTCCGAGCAAGGAAGCGCTCTTCCAGGCCGTTGTCCTCGAACGCATCGAGCAGTTCGCCGACGAAGCGCGCAAGCTCGCCACGGCCGAGAACCCCGGCGAGGCGTTCTTCGACTACTTCGTCCGCGTGATCAAGCAGGCGTCGCTCAACCGCGCCATCTGCGACGCCCTCGCGGAGTCGGGCGGGCACGCGTTCAAGGCCGGCGCGGGGGACGACTTCCGCGCCGCCTACGGCGAGCTGCTCGCGCGCGCCCAGGCCGCGGGGGCCGTCCGCCAGGACATCGACGCCGACGACCTGCGCGCCCTGATCGTCGGCTGCCTGGCCGTCGAGCGGTACGCGCCCGGCAGTGCGCACCTGGTCCGGGTAGTCGTCGACGGCCTCAAAACGGAAGCTTCCGCACCCGCGCCATGACCACCGCCGAGGCCAGGACGCCGGCCGCCGCGATCTGCAACGTCGTCCGCGTGCCGAGCGCGGCGGCCAGCGCGCCGCCGAGGAGGCTGCCGAGCGGGACGACGCCGAGGATCACCGTGTGCGTGATCGACGTGACCCGGCCCAGCAGCTCCGGCGGTGCCACGGTCTGCCGGAAGCTCGCGCTGAAGACGTTCAGCACGATCACGGCGAAGCTGGCGAAGAACCCGGCGACGACGTAACAGGCGAGCGCCCAGCCGGGCCTCGTCAGCGGGTAGAGCTGGTAGGCCAGGCCGAACAGCACCGCCGCGCCCCACAGCGCCCGCGCCCCGCCGAAACGCGCGCCGATCCGGCGTGCGGTGAGCCCGCCGACGAGCGCGCCGGTCAGCGTCGACGTGCTGAGCAGACCGATCGCCCACGGCGAAAGCCCGATGTCCCTGGCCAGGAACACGATCACGATCGCCAGGTGGGCGGACTGGAAGAAGCTCGACAACGCGCCGTGCGAGCTGATCGCCAGCAGCACGGGGTTGCCTCGGACGACCCGCAGCCCTTCGCCGATCTCTCGCAGCAGCCGCCGGTCCCGAGGTTCGGGACGCACGTCCGGTGTCCTGATCCGCCGCAGCCACAGCGCCGACCACAGGTAGCTGACGGCGTCGACCGCCAACGCCACGGTCGTGCCCAGCGCCGAGATGATCAGCCCGGCCAGGCCCGGCCCGGCGACCGCCGCCATCGAGAGGTTCGTGTGGAGCCGGGCGTTGGCGTCCGGCAGGTCCTCGGGCGCGACGAGCCGCGGCAGGTACGTCTGGTGGGCGATGTCGAAGAACACCGCCAGCACGCCGACGCCGAGCACCACGCCCAGCAGCTGGGGGAGGCCGAGCACGCCGAACAGCGCCGCCACCGGGATCGACGCGATCAGCGCGGCGCGCCCGAGGTCGGCGGCGATCAGCACCGGGCGGTGCCGCACCCGGTCGCACCACACGCCGACCTGCAGGCCGAGCACCAGGTACGGCAGGGTTTCCGCGGTCCGCAGCAGCGAGACCTCGAAGACCGACGCGCCGAGCGCGGTGGTCGCCAGCAGGGGCACGGCGAGCACGTCGATGTGGGTGCCGAGCTGGCTGGCGAGGTCGGCGAGCCACAGCCGCCGGAAGTCGCGGTTCCCCAGTGCCCCCATGGCTTCAACGTCGCACACTCAACAAACTTGAGTCAAGCAGACTCAATGTGCACCGTGTGTAACAAGAGCTAAGATCAACGCGAGTTAGTCCTCGAACCTGCGCTACGCGTGGCGAGGGGGTGCCCGGATGAGTGGCCGACCTACTTGGGGCTCCGCCGCGGTCACCGGGCTGGCGGGTTTTGCCAGTGGGCTGCTGGTGGCCGCGTTGCTCGTGGCCGGCCGGCCGACTCCGCGGCCCGCCGAAGTCACCACCCCGCCGACGACCAGCGCGACGCAAGTCGTCCCGGTCACCGTGACCGCGCCGGGGCCGCCGGCGGCGACCGTCACGACCGTCGAGACGGCTCCGGCCGCCACCACCACGAGCCTCGTCGAGGTGACGGTCGAACCGACCACCTCGACGAGCGTCACCCCGACCTCGCCCTCGCCCGTGCTGCCGCTCACCAGCGGCTGGCGGGACTGACGATGCAACCGGCAAGCCGTTGAGGCCCGTCTGTCCGGTATGCGCTGTGTTCCGTGGGTCGCGGTGGTCCTCGCCCTCACCGCCGGCTGTGGCCAGGCCGGCTCGGAGGTCGCCTGCCCGGCGATCGGCACCCGGATCGGCATCGGGTTGACGATCCCCGAGCCGGCCGGCGTCACCCGCGCGACGCTCGACGCGTGCTGGGGCGACCAGTGCGTCACGCGCCCGGTCGACCTGATGCCGGAGACCACGGCCGGGGCGACGACCTGCGACGGCACCGGACCGGACAGCGCCTGCGGGGCCTCGGCCGTCCAAACCGGTGGGCTGCAGGGGTTCGCCGACATCCCGGGGCTGCCGGCCGACCCGGTCCGGGTCACCGTCCGGTTCGACGACGGCGTGCCGCACACCGCGGTCGTCACGCCGGCCTTTTCCGAACCGGGCGGCCCCGCCTGTGGGAAGGCGGGGCCGCAGGCCCAGCTCGTGGCCGGGGCCGACCGGCAGCTGAAGCCGCGCTAGCCGACGTCGCGGCGGCGCCAGCCGGCCAGCCCGGCGACCAGGGCGACGATCGCGACCGCCAGCAGCCAGACCAGCGGCGTCGCGACGAACGCCTGGCCGGGGATCTTCGGCGGGTGCTGGAACGGCGAGACGTCCAGCGCCGCCTGCGGCAGGTCGACGACCGGGCCGAACAGGCTCAGCAGCAACGCCAGCGCGCCGACGCCCCAGGCCGCGGCCGAAAAGCCCGGCAGCAGCCCGAAGATCGTCACCGCGAGCGCGATGACCACCCAGGCCGCGGGCAGCTGGACGAGCATCCCGGCGAGCGAGTCGCCGACCGAGCCGCCGACGTCCCCGGCGCGCAACCCGTTGGCCAGCCCCATGAACAGGCCGCCGGCCAGCAGCAGCACCGCCGTGCCGAAGAACGCGAACACCAGGTGGCCCGCGGCCCAGCGCAGCCTGCCGACGCTGGTGGCCAGCACCGGCTCGAGGCGGATCGCCGTCTCCTCGGCGCGCATGCGCAGCACCGCCTGGATCCCGTACAGCGACGCGACCATCGCGAACAGGCCGGCCATCACGGCGAGGAACGCCTGCGTGAGCGCCTCGCTGCCGCCGAGGCGCGCCATGATCTCCTGCGCCTGCGGGCTCGACCCGACCAGACCGCCGATGCCGCTGGCGATCGAGCCGAACACCGCGCCGACGACCGCCGTGCCGATCGTCCAGCCGATCAGCGGGCCGCGGTGCAGCCGCCAGGCCAGCGCGAACGGCGTGCGCAGGCTCGGCGCCGCCGTCGCGGGACCCGGCCGCGGCGGCAGGATGCCGACGCCGACGTCACGGCGGGGCAGCAGCCAGTACGCGACCGCGCCGACCACGAGCGTCAGCGCCACCGGCAGCAGGAGCACCCACCAGCGTTCGGCGGCGAACGGGCGGCTCTGTTGCACCCAGCCGATCGGCGACAGCCACGACAGCCAGCGGGCGTCCACAGTGGAGTCACCGGCGCCGCGGAGCAGGAATGCGGCGCCGACCACGGCGGTGCCGATCCCGTTGGCCGTGCGCGAGTACTCGGCGAGCTGGACGGCGACCGCCGCGACGGCCGTGAACACCAAGCCCGCCAACGCTTCCGACGCGCCGAAGGCGAGCGAGCCGGCCGCGGGCAGCCCGGCGCCGACCATGCTGCCGTACTGGACCAGGCCGATCAGCACACTCGCCCCGCCGGCCACCAGCACGGCCGACGTCAGCGCCGCGTACCGGCCGACCACCGCGGACGCGAGCAGCTCCGCGCGGCCGGTGTCCTCCTCGGCGCGGGTGTGCCGCGTGACTGTGAAGACGACCATCAGGCCGGTCAGCAGCGCCAGGAACCCGCACATGCGCCAGGAGATGAACCCGCCGGCGGTGGTCAGGTCGAACGGCGGCCCGTAGAGCAGCGCGTACGACGGGTTGGTGTTCGCGCCGGCCTGCAGTGCCAGCCGATCGGCTTCGGTCGGGTAGAACTGCGCGAACGTCTTGACGGTGCTGGCCGGGATGATGCTGAGCAGCACGATCCAGATCGGCAGGACCACGCGGTCGCGGCGCAGCGCGAGCCGGGTGAGGTGCCAGGTGCCGGCCAGTTCGTGCGCCGGCGCCACTTCGGCTTCGGCGCGGGAGAGGGTCGCGGTCATTTTGCGCTCGCCTCGGTCGTGTAGTGCCGCAGGAACAGCTCTTCCAGCGTCGGCGGCTGGCTGACCAGGCTCCGCACGCCGACCTGGGTCAGCTGCCGCAGGGCCTCGTCGAGCGAGCGCGTCTCGACGTCGAACCGGACGCGGTTGCCTTCGACCTTGAGGTCGTGGATGTTCTCGAGCTTCGCCAGCCCGTTCGGCGGCGCGGCGAGCTCGGCGGTGATCGACGTCCGCGTGAGATGCCGCAGCTCGGCCAGCGTGCCGGACTCGACGGTCCTGCCGTTGCGGATGATGCTGACCTTGTCGCACAGCGCCTCGACCTCGGCGAGGATGTGGCTGGACAGCAGCACGGTCCGGCCCTGCTCGCGCTCCTCCTGGATGGCGTACTGGAACGTCGCCTCCATCAGCGGGTCGAGCCCGGACGTCGGCTCGTCGAGGATCAGCAGGTCGACCCGCGAGGCGAGCGCGGCGACGATGGCGACCTTCTGCCGGTTGCCCTTCGAGTACGTCCGCCCCTTCTTCTTCGGGTCGAGGTCGAACCGCTCGATCAGGTCGGCGCGGCGCTTCTGGTCGAGCCCGCCGCGCAGCCGGCCGAGCAGGTCGATCACCTCGCCGCCGGAGAGGTTGGGCCAGAGGTTGACGTCGCCGGGCACGTAGGCGAGGCGGCGGTGCAGGCTCGCGGCGTCCTTCCAGGGGTCGCCGCCGAGCAGGCGAACGTCCCCCGAGTCCGCATGGAGCAGGCCGAGCAGGACCCGGACGGTGGTCGACTTCCCGGCGCCGTTCGGGCCCAGGAAGCCGTGTACTTCCCCAGTAGGTACCTGCAGATCGAGGCCGTCGAGGGCCTTGGTCCGGCCGAACGACTTGTGGAGGCCGGAGATCGCGATGGCGTTTTCCATGCTTCGGAAGCTACACTGGTTTCACAAACTTGTGAAGTTAAGAAAATGTCTAGATGGAGTGATCTTGCCGGGGTGGTACGAGAGGATGGCCCGATGACGACGCCTGACACCAAGAGAGACGAAGACGCCGTCCGCCGGTACGTGGAGAGCCTCGCGCTCGTGCTCTCGCAGATCGGGATGCAGCGCATGTCCGCGCGGGTGTTCGCCGCGCTGATGACCACCGACGAAGGCCGCCTGACCGCGGCCGACCTGGCCTCGCAGCTGTCGGTCAGCCCGGCGGCGATCTCCGGCGCGGTGCGCTTCCTGGAGCAGATCGGCCTGGTCGCCAAGGAACGCGAGCCCGGCGAACGCCGTGACCACTACCGCCTCTTCGACGACCTCTGGTACGCCACGTTCCTCAAGCGCGACCGCATGATCATCATGTGGCGCGACGCGGCCGAGAACGGCATCGAGGCGCTGGGCGAGGACTCGCCGTCGGGCAAGCGGCTCGCCGAGATGCGCGACTTCCTGTCGTTCATGCTGGAGGAGCTCAACGGCATGTACGAGCGCTGGCACAAGCTCCGCGAGGAGAAGAACGGCTAGCTTCGAGCCATGGTGATCCTCGCCCAGGCCCTCTACGTCAAGCGCACCACACCCCGCCTCCCCGGCGCCGCCGGCCCGGCCGAAGGACTCGTGCCCGGGGCCGGCGAGCCGTTCCGGCTGGCCGTGCTCGGTGAGTCCACAGTGGACGGCGTCGGCGCGAAGGACCACGAGGAAGCGCTCACCGGCTGTCTGGCCCGCGAACTCGCGCGCGACGGCCGGGCCGTGCGCTGGCAGGCGGTCGGCCGTACCGGCGCGAACGCCCGGGTCGTCCGCGCCGAGCTGGTCCCGCTCCTGCGCCCGGCCGACCTGGTCGTGATCGCCCTCGGCGTCAACGACACCCTCGAGCTGCGTTCGGCTCCCGCCTACCGCCGTGACCTGCTGAAACTGGTGATCGACCTCCGGCGGCGGCTCGGCCCGGTCGACGTCCTCCTGGCCGGTGTGCCGCCGATGTCCCGCTTCCCGGCACTGCCCCGGCCCCTGCGTGACGTCCTTTCCGCGCGCTCGACGGCCCTCGACGCGGCCGCCGCTACCCTCGCGCGCGTCCCCGGCGTCACGCACCTGCCGATGGATCCCGGCCTGCTCGACCCCACGGCCTTCGCGGCCGACCGCTTCCACCCCGGCCCGGCCGGTTACGCGCGCTGGGCGCAAACGCTTGCCGACGCACTCCCAGTGATCGCTTAGCGGCACAGCGTCGATCTTCGGAAAAAGTTCGCGGCTCGTGTATCTGGCCGCCCCCTCACTGCGTCCTGTGGAGCAGCCAAGCACGGAGAGGGACCGCGGCAGGGGGTGCCGGGTCCGGAGGAACGCGGTGGCCGGGAGCCGAGGGGGCTCCCGGACACCGTCGGCCGGGTGCCTTTCGGGGGAGGGGTCATCCGGCGGGAACCCGTTGGGGAGCGGGTTCCGTGAGGGAGGGGAGTATCGGCCGGCGCGGGTCCACCCGCTCGCGTCGGCCGGTACCTCCCGTCAGTGACCGGTAGCGACCGACGAAGTAAGTGACTTGATGCATCCGAGATCCACCTGCACGCTCCTTCCCCCCGAAGGACCCGCGATACTGCCGAAGCCGACTCGAAGACGTTTCCGAAGAGGGGCAGATACGGTGACCGACGTGCAAACCACAGAGGTAGACCCGCCTTGGGAGGGCTTGTCCGGCGCCGAGCTGCACGCCGCGTGCATGCAGGCCGCCCGTGACGGCGACCGCCGGGCCATGGACCGCCTCGTCGCCGAGCTGACGCCGCTCGTGTGGCACGTCGCCCGGGCCAACGGACTCGACCGCGCCGTCGCCGAAGACGTCGTCCAGACCGTGTGGCTGGCGCTGTTCAGCCAGCTCGGCAAGCTCCGCGACCCCAAAGCCCTCGCCGCCTGGCTGATCACCACCACCCGGCGCGAGGCCACCCACCCCTTCGGCCGCCGCATGCAGGCCGTGCCGCTGAGCGACGAAGTCGCCGAAGCCATGCCGAGCACCCAACCGGCACCCGAAGACGAAGCCGTCCGCGCCGACCGCGACCGCCGGGTCTGGCGCGCCTTCGTCCGGCTGCCCGACCGCTGTCAGGAGCTGCTCCGGCTGACCGTCCTCGCGGGCCGCGCGGAGTACCAGCTCGTCGCCGAGGCGCTGCGCATGCCGCGCGGCAGCGTCGGGCCGACCAGGGGGCGCTGCCTCGACCAGATGCGAGATCTCCTCGCCAGCGAAGGGGGAAGCCGATGAACGACGTCGGGGCGCCGGAAGGCCAAGCCTTCCGAGACGACGAGATCCTGCTGGCCGACATCGGCCGCCTGCTCGACGAGCTCGATCCCCCGCCGGACGATCTGGTGCAGCGGGTCCAGTTCGCGCTCGCCCTCGAGGACCTCGACGTCGAGGTCGCGCGGTGGGAGCGGCTGGACAACCTCGCCGGCGTCCGCGGCGGCGGCACCGGGACGATCACTTTCACCGTCAGCGACCTGACCGTGATGATCAACCTGACGAAAAATGGCAAGCTGCACCGCATCGACGGCTGGCTGGTGCCGGCCGGGCAGTTCGGCGTCGAGGTGCGCGTGGCCGAGCACGGCACGTCGTCCACGACCGCCGACGAAGGCGGCCGGTTCGTGCTGGACAACGTGCCGCGCGGGACGACGCAGATCCTCGTGCACCTCGGCGACGTGACGTGCCGGCGGACCGTCGTCACACCGACGGTGGTGCTTTGACCGACGGAACCCGCCCGCCCGCTTGACCGGTCCGGCAGACTCGATCGCGAAGACCGTGATCGAGGGGGAACGCCAGCGTGGACGCGTCCGAACCGTCTGAAGCCGGTCAAGGGCGGCGACGGGGTCGTCGGCTGGTGCTGCCGGCCATCGCGGTGGTGGTCGTCGCGATCGCCGTGACCGTCTACTTCGCCTTGTTCGCGAATCCGCGGTCGACCGCGGAAGGGACGGCCGGTGAAGTCGCGGACCTGCTGACCGCGGGCGACGATCCCGGCCTGAGGGCGCTGTTCTGCCCCCGCGAGCCCTCCCTGCCACCCGTGCCGGTTCCGCTCATCACGGCGCCCAGTCCCGTTTCGGTGAGCGCCATCGAGGCCAAGGACGACGTGGCGGGTGTGCTGCTGACCCGTGAGCAAAGTCAGCTCGGGCCGTACGGCGTCCTGCTCGTCCGGGGCGAGGACGACGACTGGTGCGTCTTCGGCTTCAAGGGCTGCATCGCCAAGGTCACCGCGGCCATGATCCTCAAGGAGCAGTACCTCAGGTTCTGCTCCTAGCGCTTCAACCCAGGAAGTCGGCCAGGGGGACGGGGGTCAGCCCGTCCTTCTTCGCCTGCTCGACGAACGCCGTGTAGTCCTCTTTGAACGTCTTCCGGAAGTGCATCAGCACGACGTCACCGGCCTTGAGCTTGTCCCCGGCCTGGAACTGGACGTGCCCGTCGTTGACCGCGGCCGTCCACAGCACCGCCGCGCGCATTCCGCACGCCGCCGCCGCGCGCAGCGTGTTCTGGTCGTAGTTGCCGAAGGGCGGCCGGAACAGCGACGGCCGGACACCGAGCGACGCCTGGAAGTCGTCCGCGTCCTCGCAGATCTCCTTGCGCTGGAACTCGTACGGCTTGCCCTTGAGGTTCGGGTGGTCGACCGTGTGGTCGCCGAGCGTCGCGCCGGTGGCGTCGAGGATCTGCTTGAAGTAGGCCTCGTGGCCCTTCACGTACTTCTGGTTCAGGAACAGCACCGGATGGGTCCCGTTCTGCTGCATCAGCTTCAGCGCGTCCGGGTCCTTCACCGCGCCGTCGTCCATGGTCAGGAACACGTACGGCTTGTCGGTGGGGATCCGCTTGACCACCGGGACCTGGCCGTTCGTGATCGCCGGGGCCTTCTGCTGGACCGTGCCGAACGGGTACGGCCCGGACGTCTTGACGCCGGGGCCGGCCCCGGGCGCCGGGTTCGGCTGGCTGGCGCCGAACTCCCGGTGGTCCGGCTCGGCCGCCGAACAGGCCGTCAGTGCCAGTGCTGCCGCCATTACCACCGCTGCCACGCGCTTCATCCCACATCCCCCTTTCGTGTAGTGCAGAACTACACGATCGGGTGACGTTCCAGAGGGGGACCACGTTGCGTCCGGTGATCTTGTGTGGCCGGAGCCACCCAGGTCAGCGCCCGGTTTCGGCCGCCTTGACCAGCTTGGCCGAGAACAGGCGGATCGTGGCGCGCAGGCCGGCGGCCAGCACCGGGCCGCTGCCGCGGACCGGTTCGGTGAACGACCCGGTCCACCGCAGGTGCGTGCCGCCGTCGGCGGTCGGGGTGAAGAGCACCTCGGCGTGGTAGTCCTTGATCGGGTTGGCCCCGAAGAACGTGTAGACGTGCTTGCGGCCGGGCTCGTACTCGAGCGTCTCCTCGCGGATCAGCACCGGCCAGAGACCGACCTCACGAACGGCGCCGACGCCGCTGGGGTCGTCGGCGCCCGGGCGCTTCCACCGGGCCTGCACGATGAGTGGTTTTCCCCACTCCGCCCAGCGCGGGCCGTCGGTCTCCCGCTCGAACAGCGCCTCCGGCGGCGCGCTGCTCGTGCGGTTGACCTCGAAGGAGAACTTGCGGCCCACCGGAACCTCCCGCGTTGTTGACAGACTGATAATTAAGCGTTCCCGGCAGCGTAGGTCAAGATGGGAACGTGAGCACGCCGCGCCCCGACCTCGCCGCGCCCCACTGGCTGGTCCAGCTCCTGCGCAGCAAGCCCGTCCCGGTGCCGTGGAACATGGTCGCCCGGGCGGTCATCGCGCTGGCCGTCCCGCTCGCGGTCGCGTACGCGGCCGGCGACATCGCCGTCGGCGCGCTCATCTCGACCGGCGCGTTGCCGGCCGTGCTGTCGGAGTCGGCCGGGCCCTACCGCTACCGCGCCCGGCGGCTCGGCGGCGCGACGCTGGCGGCGACCGCCGGCTACCTCGTCGGGCTGCTCACCGGCGGCACGCCCGCGCTGTCGGTGCCCGCGGTGATCGTGGTCGCCGGCGTGTCCGCGCTGATCAGCGCCGGTGGCAGCAACGCGTCCGTCGCCGGCCTGCAGATGTTCGTGTTCTGCGTGCTCGGCACCGGCCAGCACGCGACCGGCGTCCGCGTCGAGGTCCTGCTCGGCTTCTTCTGCCTGGGCGCCGCGTGGAGCTTCGTGGTCGCGCTCGCCAGCTGGACGTTCCGGGCGACCAGCCCCGAGCGCACCGCCGTCGCGCACGTCTACGTCGAGCTGGCCGCGATGCTCTCGGCGACCGACGAAGCCGTCTCGCGGGTGGCCCGCCACCGGCTGACCACGGCGATGAACACGGCTTACGACCAGCTGCTCACCGCACGCTCGTGGCTGTCCGGCCGCGACGCCGCCTACCGGCAGCTGCTCAACCTGCTCTCCGCGACCACCCCGGCGGTCGAGGCGTCGGTGGCGATGGTCAACGCCGGCCGCCGCACGACGCCGGAGGTCATCGACCACTTCGTCGCGCTGTCGGCCGCGGTCCTGGCCAGCCAGCCGCTACCCGAACCCCCGCCGGAGCCCGGCGACGACGCCGACCCGCTGCGCGCCGCGCTGCACGCGGGCCTGGTCCGGATCGGCAAGGGCGACGACCGCAAGCGCCGCGAGCCGACCCCCTGGTACCGGCGCCTGCGCGAGTGGGCGGGCTCGCTGGCGTCCGGCCCGCTGACCTGGATCGCGGCGCTGCGGCTGACGCTGTGCGTCGCGATCGCCGAGGTGGTCGGCCTGCTCGTGCCGCTGGAGCGGTCGTACTGGATCACGCTGACCGTCGGCATCGTGCTCAAGCCCGACTTCGGCTCGGTCTTCGGGCGAGCGGTGCTGCGCGGGATCGGCACGGTGGTCGGTGTCGGGGTCGGCGCCGTGGTGCTCGGGGTCGGCGGGCACGGCTGGGTGCTGGTCGCGCTGATCGCGATCTTCGCCGGCGGTGTCGCGGTCGGGAAGGTGCGCAACTACGGCATCCTCAGCGCGTTCGTGACGCCGTTGATCATCCTGCAGATGGACCTGGCCAACACCGGCAGCTGGAACGTCGTGGTGGCGCGGCTGCTGGACACCGTGCTGGGCTGCGTGATCGTGCTCGTCTTCGGGTACCTGCTGTGGCCGGGCAGCCGGCGTCCCCAGGTCGGCGGGCGGCTGGCCGACGGGCTGGACGCGGTCGCGAAGTACGTCTCGTGCGCGCTGGTCGAAGCCTCCTCGGGAGACGCGCGGCTCGCACGGTCGCGGGCCCGCCGCGGCGCCTACCGCGCGCTGGCCGACCTGCGGACGGCGTTCCAGCAGGTGGTCGTCGAGCCGTCCGCGAACGGCCGCCAGGCGGTCGCGTGGTGGCCGGTGATCGCCGCGCAGGAACGGGTCGCGGACGCCGTCACCGAGGTCGGCGTGACGATCGGGCGCGGGGTGCGGCCGCCGGAGCCCGGCGACGTCGAGCTGCTCACCGCGGCGATCGACGAGCTGGCCGCGTCGATCCGCGAGCAGCGGGAGCCGCGGTCGATGCCGCTGCCGGACGCGCCGCGGCTGGCCGGGGTGGTCGACCAGCTGGAGTCGGCGTTCGACGCCGTCCGCGGTCCCGACCTGGTGGAACGCACTCCGCTGCGGCTCGTGCGGCGGTTCCTGCCTTACCACAGGCGCACGTGAGGCGAGTGCTGTTCAATTGGGGGCATGGGAATCGACTTCGACGCGTTGAAGGGCAAGGCCGAAGAGGCCCTGCGTGAGCACAACGACAAGATCGAGCAGGGGCTCGACAAGGCGGCGGACTTCGCGAAGTCGAAGTTCTCCGGCCACGACTCGCAGATCGACGGCGGTGTCGAGAAGGCGAAGGACTTCCTCAACAAGTTCGACAGCAAGCCGGACGAGCCGACCCCGCCGCCCGCCCAGTAGCTATTGCACCTCGCCGGTCGCGATCCCGTCCGCGAGGCCGGTGACCCGGCCGCCGCGTTCGCCGAGCGCGATCAGGCCGTCGCGCGCGTCGGGGGCCGCCAGGCTGATCCGGACCCCGGCGCGCTCGACGTCGAGGCTGGCCACGAGTGCTTGCGCGCCTTCGTGTCCGGCGTTGATCGTGGCCGCCAGGCCGCCGGTCGACGCCAGTGAGCCGCGCGCCGCGCCGAGCCGGCCGAGCGCCTCGTCGACGATCGGCAGCAGCGCGTCCCGGTTGCCTTCGGTCATCGCGCGCACGAGCTGCGGGCTCGACCCCGCGACGCGCGTGCCGTCGCGGTAGGACCCGGCGGCCAGCGACATCGCGAGCGGCCCGCCCTCGGCGCCGATCGTGGCGAGGATCGCCGCGAACAGGTGCGGCAGGTGGGAGATCCGGGCGACGGCTTCGTCGTGCGACTCCGCGGGCAGCGGGACGACGTGCGCCCCGACGTCCAGCACGAACTGCGCGACCTCGGCCCAGGCGTCGAGGTCGGTGTCCTCCTCGACCCCGACCACCCACGCCGCGCCCTGGAACAGCCCGGCGTCCCCGGCGAGCCAGCCGGAGTTCGACGTCCCGGCCATCGGGTGCCCGCCGACGTAGCGCGTGTACGGCACCCGGCGGCGGACGGCGTCCAGGACCGGCGCTTTCACGCTGGTCACGTCGGTGAGCAGGCAGTGCGACGCGTGCTGGCCGACCAGCCGCAGCAGGTCCTCGACCGCCGGGAGCGGCACGGCCAGCACGACCATGGCGTCCTCGGCCGCGGCCCGGTGCAGGGCCGCTTCGACGTCGGTCGTGACGTCGAAACCCGCTCTGCTCGCCGCGTCGGCGTCCACTTCGGAAACCGCGGCGCCCCACGCCGTGCGGCCGCTCGCGGCGGCCGCGCGCAGCAGCGAACCGCCGATCAGCCCGAGCCCGATCACGCATACGTCTCGCACGGGGCCCATCCTGCCAGTGCCGGGCCGCTTCCGGGCTATAGCGCCGCCGCGAGCCGCGTCCCCTGGTCGATGGCGCGTTTTGCGTCCAGTTCGGCCGCGACGTCGGCGCCGCCGATCAGGTGCGCGGCGAGCCCGGCGGCGCGCAGCTCGTCGTCGAGGTCCCGCACGGGTTCCTGACCGGCGCAGACGACCACCGTGTCGACTTCGAGCAGCCGCGGCCGGCCGTCGACGGTGATGTGCAGGCCCGCGTCGTCGATGCGGTCGTAGGTGACCCCGGGAATGCGTTCGACGCCCTTCGCCTTGAGCGCGGCGCGGTGCACCCAGCCGGAGGTCTTGCCGAGCCCGGCGCCGATCCCGGACTTCTTGCGCTGCAGCAGGTAGACCTGCCGCGGCGAGGGCTCGGGCTTCGGCTCGGTGAGCCCGCCCGCCGCCTGTTCCGGGTCGGTGACACCCCATTCGGCCATCCACGCGTCCCGGTCGAGCGCGGGGGAGTCCGCGTGGGTCAGGAACTCGGAGACGTCGACGCCGATGCCGCCGGCGCCGATCACGGCGACCCGCTCGCCGACCGGCTTCCCGTGCCGGACGACGTCGACGTAGGACAGCACCTTCGGGTGGTCGATGCCGGGCAGCGACGGCACCCGCGGCGCTACACCGGTGGCCAGCACGACCTCGTCG
This sequence comes from Amycolatopsis sp. NPDC104819, assembly GCF_055583145.1. Classification (NCBI taxonomy): domain Bacteria; kingdom Bacillati; phylum Actinomycetota; class Actinomycetes; order Pseudonocardiales; family Pseudonocardiaceae; genus Amycolatopsis; species Amycolatopsis sp. NPDC104819. Next base: position 22,678 of record NZ_JBVJON010000019.1, read on the forward strand.
AAGCCGGTCAGGTCCTTCGCCGTCACGCGCGTCCCGAGGTGCAGCTTCACGCCGGTCACTTCGAGGCGCCGCTGGTAGTAGCGGATCGTCTCGGCGAACTCCTCCTTGCCGGGGATCCGCCGAGCGATGCCGAACTGGCCGCCGATCTCGTCGTCGGCTTCGAAGAGTTCGACGCGGTGGCCGCGTTCGGCGAGCGCGGTCGCGGCCGACAACCCGGCGGGCCCGGCGCCGACGACGGCGACGTGCTTCGAACGCCGGGTCGGCGCGAGCGTCAGCGTGGTCTCGTGGCCGGCGCGCGGGTTGACCATGCAGGACACGAGCTTGCGCTTGAACGCGTGGTCCAGGCAGGCCTGGTTGCAGGCGATGCAGGTGTTGATCTCGTCCTCGCGGCCGGTCTCGGCCTTGCGGATCCACTCGGGATCGGCGAGGAACGGCCGCGCCATCGACACGAGATCGGCGTCGCCGCCCGCCAAGGCCTCCTCGGCGACCTGCGGCATGTTGATCCGGTTCGAGGTGACGACCGGGATGGTCACGTGCGGCTTGAGCTTCCCGGTCACCCAGGTGAACGCCGCGCGCGGCACCGACGTGACGATCGTCGGCACCCGGGCCTCGTGCCAGCCGATGCCGGTGTTGATGATCGTCGCCCCGGCGGCTTCGACGTCCTTCGCGAGCGCGACGACGTCTTCCCAGCGCTGGCCGCCTGCCACCAGGTCGAGCATGGAGAGCCGGTAGATGATGATGAAGTCGTCGCCGACCTTTTCCCGGGTGCGCTTGACGATTTCGACGGCGAACCGGCGGCGCTTCTCCGGTGTGCCGCCCCAGGCGTCGGTGCGCTTGTTGGTGCGCTCGGCCAGGAACTGGTTGATCAGGTACCCCTCGGAGCCCATGATCTCGACGCCGTCGTAGCCCGCTTCGCGCGCGAGAGCGGCGCAGTCGGCGAAGGCGTTGATCTGCTTGCGGACGCCGTGGCCGGTCAGCGCGCGCGGCCGGAACGGGTTGATCGGCGCCTTGATGCTCGACGCGGACACGCTCAGCGGGTGGTAGGCGTACCGCCCGGCGTGCAGGACCTGCAGCGCGATCTTGCCGCCGGCCTCGTGCACCGGCGCGGTGAGCTGCCGGTGCTGCCGGGCCTCGGCGGACGTCGTCAGCTTCGAGGCGAGCGGCAGCAGCCAGCCGGTCTTGTTCGGCGCGAACCCGCCGGTGACGATCAGCCCGACGCCACCGCGGGCGCGCTCGGCGTAGTACTCGGCGAGCTCGGGGAAGTGCGCTGCCTTGTCCTCCAGGCCGGTGTGCATCGACCCCATGAGCACGCGGTTGCGCAGCGTCGTGAAGCCGAGGTCCAGCGGCGACAGCAGGTTCGGGTACTGGCTCATCAGGCGTCCTTCGGGTGGTGGAGGGCGGCGAGGACTTCGTCGAACCACTCGACCTGGCCCTCTTCGGCGCGGATGCCACCGCGCAGGACCAGGTACTGGTGCAGGTGCTGGCCGGTGAGGCCGGCGGGCGCGGGGAAGTCGCGCTTCTCGATCTGGCGGTAGACGTCGAGGCGTTCGGCGTGGCTCGCGCGGTGCCGGACGATCTCGTCGGCGACCGCGCCGGGGTCGCCGAAGGTGGCGCCGCGGATCTTCAGGGCGAGCTCGACCGGCCCGGCCGACGGGTCCGGCTCGGCCAGCCAGCGGACGAGCTCGGCACGCCCGCCGTCGCCGACCGTGTAGACCTTCTTGTCCGGTCGCCCCGACTGCGCGACGACGTCGACGGCGACCCAGCCGGCCTCTTCCATCCGCTTCAGCACGCGGTAGATCTGCTGGTGGGTGGCGCTCCAGAACAGCCCGATCGACTTCTCGAACCGGCGCGTGAGCTCGTAGCCCGAGCCGGCGCGCTCGGACAGCGAGACGAGGATCGCGTGCTCCAGTGCCATGCGCATCAGGATGCATATGCAACTAGGTGCAGTGCAACGAGGCGCGCATCACTTCACCCGGCCGGGTGGGATAAATCGGGTCGACTTCATCCGGGAAAAGACCAGGATGGACAGGGTGCACCCGGTACTCGAACTGATCTCCGAACGGATGGCGACGGGCAGCGTCCCGGGCGAACGCACCGACGGCCGTCGTCTCGCGCTGGCCATCGAAGGCGGCAGCAGCCGCGGCACGTACTCGAGCGGCATGGTCCTGGCGCTGGACGAGCTCGGCGTCACCCCCGCGTTCGACGCCGTCTACGGCTCCTCGGCCGGCGCGCTGAACGGCGCCTGGCTGCTCTGCGGCCGGTCGTCCACCGGCGTGCGGACCTGGTGGAACCCGGTGGTCATGCGCCGGATCATCAACCCGCTGCACACCCTGCGCGGCCGCGCGGTGATCGACCTCGAATACCTCGTCCACCAGGTCTATTCGGTGCTGGAGCCGATGGACTTCCCGGCGATCCTGGCCAACCCGGTGACGTTCCACCCGCTCGCCACCGACGCCGACACGGGGGAGTCGACCGACCTGCACCCCTTTCTCGACGACGTCGACGCGATCAAGGTCGCGCTCGCGGCGTCGTCCTGCATGCCGGTGCTGGCCGGCCCGCCGATCCCGATGGCCGGCCGCCGGTTCGTCGACGCCGGTGTCGCCGAGCCGATCCCGTACCGCACGGCGCTGGCCCAGGACGCGACCGACGTCCTCGTCCTGCGCACCCGCCGAGCCGACGAGCTGCCGGTCCCGCCACCGAGGGCGTACGACGTCGTGGTCCCGCGGTTCCTGCGCCGCCAGGCCCCCGGCGCGATCCCCGCGTGGCGCGACACCTACCGGCGTGACGTCGAGGACGAAGACGTGCTGGCCACCGATCCGCGCATCCTCAGCATCCGCCCGCCCGCCGGGTCACCCGACGTCGTGGTGCTGGAACGGGATCCCGCCGTGCTGCACCGGGCCGTCGATCTGGGCAAGGCGGCCGTCCTCGACCTCCTGGAAGGCCTACGCGAAGCTTCCTAGCCGGGTGGCGCGGGACTGCACGACCAGCCGCTGCACCCCGAGGGAAACCGCCAGGTAGAGCAGGATCGACGCGCCGGACAGGCCCTTGGCGCTGCTGTCGAAGAGGACGTCGAGTCCGATGTGGACACCGATCGCGACCACCCACAGCACGATCGTGAGCCAGGTGCCCTGGCGCCACAGCTGCCCGTCCTCCCGCCAGAGCTTGACGCTGTGCGCGCGGACGACGCCGAAGCCCGCCGCGAGCACCAGGCTGGCCACGAGCAGTACGATCACCAGGGCCGACGTCGAGGCGGACTTGAGGTAGTTGCTCAGCTGGATGATTCCGAGCACCAGCAGGACCAGCAGCACGGTGGGCTTGCGGTCTTCGCGCACCAGGCGCTTCTGCGTCTGGCGCCACAGCAGCCAGGCCAGCACCACGAGTCCGATGAGGATGTTGACCGAGCTGTTCACGAGCGTTCCCTTTCCGTGTCGATCTCTCGATCACCACGGTGCCCGCGTGCCGGCGTGAAGACGTCAACCCGGGGGTTGAAGCCAGGTGGATCAGGGCTTGCGCGCGATGCCGCCGATAACCCGCGACTCGGACGGCGAAGCGGCGAAGACGGTGTGCTCGTCCGGGTGCCACGCGGGCGCGTAGACCAGCCCCGGCTCGAGCATCGGCCAGTCGCCGAAGAAGCGTTCGAACTCGGCCATCGGGCGCAGGAACCCGGGGTTCGTCGTGGTCTCGTAGTACTCGAGCAGGTCGATCAGCGCCTGCCGCTCGTCGTCGTTGACCACCAGCGCGACCGGCTCACGGACGTTGATGATGTCCGAGGTCGCGACGCAGTCTTAGAGGTCTTCCAGCCGCCGGAAGTCCGCGGCGATCGCGTGGTGGCGTTCCGGGGCGGCGGCGAGCAGCAGCGTCGGGTGCGAGGGGCGATGGGCCCGTTGTCGATGTAGCGCACGCGTGACCTCGTGGACGTTGCCCGCGGTCGGCAGGCCGGAGCCGATGTCGACGAACTGCCGGATGCCGGCGCGCACGCACTCGCGGACCGCGCGGCCGAGGAACTGGCGGCTGGTCAGGCAGTACTCGCCCATCAGCGGCAGCCGCGCGCGGACCTTCTCGGCGAAGTCGCGGTCGATCGCGTAGTGCGTGTTCCCGCCGATGAAGTAGTCGTAGATCCGCGCGGCCGACGGGCGGTCGAGGCTGCTTTCGACCGCCTTGAGCGCGTCGTCGTGGTTGATCATGACCGGGCCTCCCGATAGGCGTTCACCGACTCTGTCAGCCGGTCGAGCTCGGCGCGCATCCGGGCCACGCCGGCGTCGTCGAGGCCCATCGCCGTGCCGATCACGCCGGGGATGCCTTCGGCCTTCTCGCGCAGCGCCTTGCCGGTTTCGCTGAGGCTGACCCGGACCGCGCGCTCGTCGTCGGCCTGCCGGTTGCGTTCGACCAGGCCGGCGGCGTGCAGGCGCTTGAGCAGCGGCGACAGCGTGCCCGAGTCGAGGTTCAGCTCCGCGCCGAGCTCCTTCACGAGCCGGTGGTCCCGCTCCCAGAGCGCCAGCATCACCAGGTACTGGGGATAGGTCAGGTCGAGGTCCTCCAGGACGACCCGGTACAGCGCCGTCACCGCGCGCGACGCCGAGTACAGCCCGAAGCAGAGCTGGTCGTCCAGCCGCAGTGACGCCATGGCGTCCTCCTCTCTCGTAACTCTCCATGATCCCGGCCGCGGACCGGCGCGGCAACCTAAGTGCCCTTAATCTCATTGGACGTGATTGAGTTGTGTACAACTCAGTTGGGAGCTACCTTCATGACATCAGCTCGTACCGCCCCCGAGGAGGACGTCATGACCGCCAACCCGCAGAACCTCGCCCTCGAACCGGCCGCGCAGGCGTTCGCCGAGGCCACCGACCAGCCGCCGTACCTGTTCCAGCTGCCGCCGGAGGAAGGGCGCAAGGCCGTCGACGGCGTCCAGGACGGCGAGGTCGCCATGGCCCCCGCGTCGATCGAGGTCCTGAAGGTGCCCGGGGGCCCGACCGGCGAGGTCGAGACCCGCATTGTCCGCCCCGAGGGCGTCGAGGGCCCGCTGCCGGTGATCCTCTACATCCACGGCGCCGGCTGGGTGTTCGGCGACTTCCACACCCACCAGCGCCTGGTGCGCGAGCTCGCCGCCGGCGTCGGCGCGGCCGTCGTGTTCCCCGAGTACGACCGCTCGCCGGAAGCGCGCTACCCGGTCGCCATCGAGCAGAGCTACGCGGTCGCGAAGTGGGTTGCTTCGCACGGCGCGTCGCATGGTCTGGACACCTCGCGCATCGCGATCGCCGGCGACTCCGTCGGCGGGAACATGACCGCGGCGCTGACGCTGCTGGCCAAGCAGCGCGGCGACGTCACCTTCCGGCAGCAGGTGCTCTTCTACCCGGTCACCGACGCGAACTTCGACACCGATTCGTACACGAAGTTCGCCGAGGGGTACTTCCTCGGCCGTGAGGGCATGAAGTGGTTCTGGGACCAGTACACGACGGACCCCGCCCAGCGCGCCGAGATCACGGCGTCCCCGCTGCGCGCGTCCCTCGAAGAGCTGGCCGGGCTGCCGCCGGCGCTGGTGATCACCGGCGAGGCCGACGTACTGCGTGACGAAGGCGAGGCGTACGCCGCGAAGCTGCGTCAGGCCGGAGTGCCCGTCACCGCCGTCCGGTACCAGGGGATCATCCACGACTTCGTGATGGTGAACGCCCTGCGTGAGACCCACGCCGCGGAGGCCGCCATCACCCAGGCGATCACCGTGTTGTCCCGCGCTTTGGCTCGATAACTGAGAAATCGCTGAGTCCGCACGGCGTTGCGGCCCTATGGCGCAAGTCACAGGGCCGCAACGTGCATGCCCGCTCAAACGTGATATATACGCGACTCCCGATCGACCCGGGCGCGCATTCTTGCCCGCCCGGAAGGACCGAACCCATGCACCTGAGCAGCATCCGGCTCGACTCGCCGGTCACCATGATCGTGGTGCTCGTGCTGACGCTGCTCGCGATCATCGCCGTCCCGTGGTTCTGGGACCGGTGGAAGCGCAAGCGGCTGTGGCGCAGCGCCACGATCCTGCTCGGCGTGGTGCTCGTCGTGCTCAGCACCGGCCTGGCGGGCAACATGATCGGCGGCTTCTTCCCGACGGTCGGCTCGCTGATCGGCACCGGCGTCTACGCCGGCCAGGGCACCGACGCGGAGGCGGCGCAGAACGGCGAGGACCTCGAGAAGCTGCGCGACACCGGGGTGGCGCACGCCCGCGAGGGCAAGGGCACGGTCGTCCACATGAAGGTGACCGGCCGGCGCACCAAGCTCACCCGCGACGTCACGGTCTACCTGCCGCCCCAGTACTTCGACGCGGCGTACAAGGAGCTGCGCTTCCCGGCGGTCGAGTGGATCCCGAACTACCCGTCCGGCCCCGAGGTCTTCGCCGTCTACGGCATGCCGCAGCAGCTCGACACGGCGATCGCGAAGAAAGCGCTCCCGCCGACGGTGGTGATCGTCCCCGACCCGACGGGCGTCCCGAAGGTCGGCCACGACACGGAGTGCGTCGACGAGGTCAACGGCACGGCGAACGACACGTACCTGACGGCCGACCTGCGCGACTGGGCCCTGCAGAAGCTCGGCGTCTCCCCGAACCGCCGGGCGTGGACGATCGCGGGCTGGTCGTCCGGCGGCTACTGCGCGATGAACCTGGTGACCCGCCACCCGCAGTGGTACGGCCAGGCGGTCAGCGTCAGCGGGTACGACAAAGCCCAGATCGACGCCGAGACCGAGGACCTGTTCAAGGGCCGCCAGGACATCAACGACGCCAACAACGTCCGCGTGAACGTCCGCCTGCACCCGTCCCCGGTCGAGATCCTGGCGGTTTCGGGCGACAAGGAGAGCTACGAGAGCTTCGCGATCGACCAGATCCGCGCCGCGGCGCGCCCGCCGCTGCAGTTTTCGTCGTGGCGGGTGCACGACGCGGGGCACAACATGAACACCTTCAAGTCCCAGATCCCGGACATCTTGACGTGGATCGGCGCCCACACGATCGCGCCGGCTCCTTCCGGCCGGCAGGTCGAGACCACCGGTGGGGTGCAGCCGTGGCCGCTGCCCCGCTCGGGAGCCCAGGGGTCGCTGGCGGACACGGACCAGTAGCGCGGCCGGGGCTTCCTGACATCGTTGTCGGCGGCTCCGGCAACGCCCGCGCGGGCCCGCGGGCGAGCGCGTCGTTTCGCTGCCCGTGTTCGCGGGGTACCTGTGTGCGGTGACGGTCGTCACCACATGCTGGGAAGGACTGGAGTCATGACTCACGCGAAAGGCGCACGCATCCGGGTTCGCGGCCTGCAGCCGGCGCAGGTGCTGGCCGGACTGGCCGGGATCGCGTTCCTCGTCGTCGGCATCATCGGGTTCACCAGGACCGGCGTCGGCAACTTCGCCGGCCACCACGACGCCGGGATCTGGCGGTTCTCCGGCAATCCACTCATGAGCCTGGTCCGCGTCGTGACCGGCGTCGTCGGCCTGCTGCTGGCGTTCGGCTCCGGCCGCGCCCGCACGTTCGGCTGGCTGCTCTTCATCGGCTATGGCGCCCTGTTCGTGTGGGGCCTGATGATCGACGGCCTCATCTCGAGCAACCCGCTCGCCACCGCCGGCAACCCGATGGACATGGGCCCCGCCGACACCTGGCTGCATCTCGGCGTCGCCGCGCTCGGCCTGCTGATCGCCGTCCTCCCGGCCCGCCGCACGATCCTCGTCCCCGAAGACGAGACGGTCGACGAGCCCACGGTCGTCGAGCAGCGCACCGACCGCGTCACCGACACCGACCGTGTTGCCGAGCCCGAGGCGCCGCGCCGCCGCTCGTTCCTGCGTCGCAACAACGAGCGAGGCCCGGAAGTCGCTCGTGAAGAGCGTCCGCCGGGCCTCGCGCACTAGAGGAAGTTCTGGGTGGCTCAGTAGGTGGTGCCACCCGAGCCGGAGTTGCTGCTGCTCCCAGCGCCACTGTCAGCCGGAGCCTGGTTGGCGGTGGAGCTGGGGGTGGTGCCGACCTTGCACCCGTTGGGCTCGATGACGAACCAGGTGCCGTTGACGCCCATGCCGTTCGCGTCGCCCGGCTTCAGGTCCTTCGCGAAGGTGTAGACCGGCCAGCCGCCGATGGTGACCTGCTCGGTGCCGTCCGCGCGCTTGATGCTGCCGAGCAGCTTCGAGTCGATGCCCTGCAGCTCGACCTTGCCGTTGGAGAGCACGGCGGGCCAGGTCTTGGCGCAGTCACCGTTGCAGGCGGAGGTCTTGGCCTTCTTGGTGTCCTTGGTGAACAGGTAGAGCGTCATGCCGTTCTGGTCGACGATCGCGTCGCCGAGACCGTCGATCTTGCTGGCGCTCAGCTTGACGACGCCGGCTTCGGCAGCGGCCTGCCCGGCCTTCCCGCCCTTGGCGTTCGCGGCGTACCAGGCGCCACCGACACCCTGGCCGGTCGCCTCGCCCGCCTTGGTGTCCTTGGCGTAGCGGTAGAGCGCCCACCCGCCGACGGTGATCTGCTCGGTGCCGTCGGCCCGCGTCACCTTCCCGACGAGGCTCTTGTCGACCCCCTGCACCTGAACGTCCCCGGTGGCCAGCATCGGCGGCCAGGCCTTGGCGCAGTCACCGTCGCAATTGGACTTCGGCGGCTTGGCGGTGTCCTTGTCGAAGCGGTAGAGGGTCATGCCGTTCTGGTCGGTGAGCACCTGCCCGACGTCCGCGACATCCGCGACGACGAGTTTGCTTTCGTTCGACGCCGGAGCGGCGTTGCCGACCTGCCCGTTGGCGATCTGGCCGCCACCGGTGCCACCCGCCGCCGCAGGGGCGATGACCGGCTGAGCAGTTTCGGCACCCGAGCAAGCGGTGAGCACTGCCAGCCCGGCTGCCGCAGCGGCGACGGAGACGGCGATGCGCGTGCGAAGCATGGAAGTTCTCCTTGTGTCCGTTGGGGTTTCCCGCCGCTCGGTGCGGCTGCCTGATACCCACTACACGGACCCCCGCCGGAGGCGGTTCAAAGAAATTTCCCGCGGTTCCCGACGGGGCCGGCCCGGGCCGCTGAGCTGCGACGTCCCCGCCGGCCCTACGTCGAAGCGCCGCCCGGCCCGCGGTCATCACGGAGGGCACGGTCGACCAGCGCGCCCGCCGCGCCGGTGTAACCGGACGGGTCAAGCAGCCCGTCCAGCGCGGCGGGCGTGAGGACCGCCGTGACGGCGGGCAGCTCGTCGAGCACGTCCCGCAGCGGCCGGTCCTCCCGCACTGCTCGTTTGGACGCCTCACCCAGCAGATCTTTGGCCTCCGCCTTCCCCAGCAGCGGCGTGAGCACGGCGGAAAGCCGCTCGGAGACGATCAGCCCGTGCGTAGACGCGAGGTTCACCCGCATCCGGCCAGGCTCGACGCCGAGCCCGCGCGCCAGCTCGGCAGCGGTGTGCGCGGCACCCCCGGCCAGCCGGAGACACTCACGGATGAGCTGCCACTCGGCATGCCAGACCCCGGCTGAGCGCTCGTCCTCGGTCAGCATCGACTGCGTGACCCCGGCCGCCAGCACCGGAACCTGCAGCGCGGCCGACCGGATCAACGTCGCGAGCACGGGGTTCCGCTTGTGCGGCATCGCTGACGAGCCGCCCCGCCCATCCGCGGCAGGTTCGGTGACCTCACCCAGCTCGGTCCGCGTGAGCGTCTCGACGTCGACGGCCAGCTTCCCCAGCGCCCCGGCCGTGAAGGCGAGCGCGTTCGCGAGGTCGACGACCGGCGTCCGCAGCGAGTGCCACGGCAGCACGGGAGCGGCCAGCCCGGTCTCCTCGGCGAACGCGGCGGTCAGCCGTTCCGCATGGTTGCGGTCGTCGTCGGCGCTGGTCTGGCCGGCCTGCGCGTCGCCGGCCAGGCGCGCGTACTCGACGTACGCCGCCAGCGTCCCGGCCGCGCCGCCCAGGGAGACCGGTAGCCCACCGTCGAGCAGGCGCCGGATCCGGACGGCCGCGTCCAGCACCAGCTGCCGCCAGCCCGCCGCCTTGAGCCCGAACGTCGTCGGCACCGCGTGCGCGGTCAGCGTCCGGCCGGCCATCGTCGTGTTCCGATGGGCGCGCGCCAACCCGGCCAGGGCCTCGGCGGTGGCGTCGAGGTCCGCCACCAGCGGCCGCAGCGTCCGGTCGGCGACCAGCATCATCGCGGTGTCGAAGATGTCCTGGCTGGTCGAGCCGCGGTGCACGTACTCCGCCGCATCGGGCGCGATCTCCCCGACGGCCGACATCAGCGCCTTGACCAGCACGACGACCGGGTTCGCGGTCGCCCGCGACCCGCGTGCCAGCTCGACAACGTCGATCCGCGCGCTGCCCGCCGCCTCGGTGATGGCGGCCGCGGCCCCGGACGGCACCGTGCCGAGCCGCGCCTGCGCTCTGGCCAGCGCAGCTTCGGCGTCGAGCATGGCGCGCAGCCAGGCCTCGTCACCGGTCGACGCTTCGGCCGGCGTACCGGCCCGCACCGGGGACAAGAGTCCGCAATCGGGGTCGACGCTCATGGCGCCAGCATCGCACGCACCCACCTCGGCGACCGCCCACGCAACCGCGTCTGGCACGCTCCCCGGCCATGAGCAGCGTCACGTCCGACAAAGACACCGTCGACTCCGAAAGCCGGGGGATCGCCGCGGAGCGGCTCACCTTCTTTTCGGACGCCGTCGTGGCCATCGCGATCACCCTGCTCTCGCTCGAGCTGCCGCTGCCGGAAGGCGCCACCAGCGCCGAGCTGCTGCGGTCACTCGGGGATCATCAGTCCGAATACATCTCCTTCCTGATCAGTTTCGCCGTGATCGGCGGCCATTGGCGCGCGCACCACCGCCTCTTCCACTACGTCACCACGCTGGGCGGCGGGCTGGTGCACCTCAGCTTCGGCTGGCTGCTGATGCAGGTGCTCATGCCCTTCGCCACAAAGGTGATCGCCGAAGACGGCGCGTTCGAGTTCCGCTTCGTCTTCTACGCACTCGTGCAGGTCGTCGCGCTGACGCTGTTCCTCGTGATGGCCCGGCAGATCCAGCGGCACCACCTCTACCGCGCGGACACCCCGCCGAACCGCTTCGGCCAGATCTACCGCGGGGTCGGCACGATGACCGCCGCCTTCGTCATCTCGATCCCGGTCGCCTTCTTCACGCGCTGGGCGTACGCCTGCTGGATCGTCGTTCCCCTCCTGGGCAGCCTCCTCTTCCGGCTTCGCCGCCGCCGGGCGGCAGCAGCCTGAGTCCTATTCGCCGGTGGCGCCGTCGATCCGTTCGCGGACCAGGTCTGCTTGGCCGATGTGCCGTGCGTACTCGCCGATCATGCGCAGCATCAGCCAGCGCAGGGTGAACGGTTCGCCGGTGCTGATGCGCGTGCCGGTCTGGTCGAGCTCGCTCGCCGCGACGATCTCCCGGGATCGCTCACATTCGCTGTGCCACAAAGAAAAGGCTTCATCGACGTCGCCGTCCAGCGCCGTGAAGTCCTGTTCCGGGTCGTCGTCGGAGTAGTAGAGGTTCGGGAGGTCCTCACCGGCGAACTGGATGCGGAACCACCAGCGTTCGACGCCGGTGAGGTGCCGCAGCAGCCCGTGCAGGGTCAGTGTCGAGGGTGGTACCGAGCGTTCGGACAGCCTGCCCGGGTCGAGGCCGGCGCATTTCAGCTCGAAGGTGCGCCGGTAGTAGTCGAGGCTCTCGGTCAGGGCCTGACGCTCGCCCGCAACGGGTGTGGGGTCGATCCGGTCGCCGGTCAAGCGGGCCGGGGCGAGCACCGGCGGGGTGTGTTCGGTCATGAGCGGAGCGTGCCACAGGGGTCTGACAGTTTTGGATCACCTCAGGTCAGGATGGTTGTTCGCGGAGGAGAGCGACCCGGCGCCGGACCGCGTCGACCGTCTCCTCGATCGTCTGGCCGGAAGTGTCGATGACGTCCCGTTCGAGCTCGCCGAGGGCGGCGAAGGCGCCGTGCATCCCTTTGATGGGCTCGACCTCGGTGAGCTCCCGGCCTTCACGGGCGGTCCCGCGGGCGAGGGTGACCTCGAGACTGGGCCGCAGCACGACGTAGAAGAGGTCCAGACCGTCCCGCTTCGCGGCGTCGCGGAAGGGCTGCAGGGCCCACGGCCCAACGATGCCATCGAGCACGACGTCGTAACCCCCGCGGCCATAGCCGCACGCGGCCTCGGCGATCACTCCGAGCACAACCTCGTTCTGCCGCGCGGCCTCGGGCAGGTAAGGCGGCACGAACCCGGTCCGGATCCAGCGGTAGAAGCTGTCGGTGTGCAGGTGCACGGCCGCCCGCGGCGCATCTTCGGTGATCAGCCGCGCAACGGTGGACTTCCCGGCCCCGGGCGGCCCGGTGAGGATCAGCAGCGAACCAGACATGCACGCATCATGGGCGGCCACCCCGGCAAGATCCAGTCTTGACCTTCGCCGACGCCTCAGCCGGACCCGGTGTGCGGGTGGGTGACCCGGCCCTGGCTAAACTGAAGCCGCGGGCCGTTAGCTCAATTGGTAGAGCTGCGGACTTTTAATCCGTAGGTTCTGGGTTCGAGCCCCAGGCGGCCCACTCAAAGCCCGGCCGGTGCCGGGCGTCGTTAGGGTGGCGGGCATGGACGCGACCAGGTGGCTCATCGTTCTCCGCCACGCCAAGTCGGACTGGTCGGACGACCTCCCCGACCACGAACGCCCCCTCGCGCCGCGGGGCGTTCGGGATGCTCCCAAGCTCGGCCGGTGGCTCGTCGAAAACGGGCGTGTCCCCGGGTTTGCCGTCTGCTCCGCCGCTCGTCGCACGCGGGAGACCTGGCAGCTGGTCAGCGAAGCACTTCCCGCGCAGCCACCCGTCGAGTTCGACGAAGACCTCTACGGCGGCGACGTCGACGAGTTCCTGAACGCCGCCCGACGAACGCCGCCGGAAGTCACGACCCTTGCGCTTGTCGGGCATGAGCCCGGGGTCAGCGATCTGACCCTGCACCTGGCCGGCCACGGCGAGGACACCCGGCTGGTCCAGGCCAAGTTCCCGACCGGCGCCGCGGCCGTGCTCGCCACCACCGACAGTTGGGACGCGCTCTCCAGCGCGAAGCTCGTCGCTTTCTTCCGGCCTCGCGACCTGACGGACGGCTAATGGCAAAGGGGCCCGACCGGAACCGGCCGAGCCCCTTTCCCGGGAATCAGACCCCGGCCACCTGGGAAATCCAGCTGCGATAACGCGTGATGTTCGTGTACGCCGTGTTGTTCGAACGGTCGCTGGTCGACGCGACGCCGACCTGGCGGCCGGAGGCGAACATCGGGCCGCCCGAGTCGCCGCCGGCCGTGATGCCGTTGACGCGGTTCGCGCACACCGCCGTGCCGCCCGTGTAGTCGCTGCAGCCGATCGAGTTGACGCGGACCGTTGCGACCTTCAGGTACCGCGACTGGCAGTTGATCTCCGAGCCGCACTGGCTGGTCGCGCCCCAGCCGTAGACCGAGACGTTCTGGCCGACCGAGACGTCGCCGACGCTGCCGAGCGGAGAGTACGTCGCGTTCACCGAGGTCGTGAGCTTGACGATCGCCAAGTCGGCGGCGCCGTTGTAGCGGGTGATCGTCGATCCGGTGGCCATCGTGCCGCCGCTGGACTGGTCCAGGCTGCCGATCCGGAACGTGTAGGTGCCGGAGCTGCTCACGCAGTGCTTCGCGGTCAGGATGTACTGCGGCGCGATGATCGTCGCGGTGCAGTTCTGCTGGCCGTTCACGAAAAGCCGCGCCGCCCAGGGGCCGCTCGACGCGGTGCTGCCGCCGATGATCGACGGCTGGGCCTGCGGGACGCTCTCGGCCGCCGCGGGGCCGCCGAGGCCGACGACGGCCAGTGCGGTGCTCGCGGCCAGCAGGACGAACTTGCCGAATTTCACGCTGACTCCTTTTCGCGCGGGGAACCCGCACGGGGGAAAGCCGGTGGGGACCGAACTCCGAAAGTGTCCGAGTTCGCAGGGAATGTCCGGAACCGACGAAAGTCCGGTCGCGTCCGTATTTATTTCCCCGAACGGGCTACGTGCAGTACCCCGTACTGTTCCGCGCTCAACCCACGGGTGGAGGCCCTCGCGCCGGGATCAATCCGGGGCTTGAGGACTCCGGCGTCGCGCCGCCCTAGCGTTTTCGGCGGGAACCGGAGGGGGAGCCATGACGGTGACGGCCGAGGTGCGGACCGGGCGGGGCGAGCGGATCGCGGTGGGGGTGGTCCTGGCTGTGGCCGCGGTGCTGTGGGGATGGGCGCTGGCCAGCCGGCCACTGCAGCCGTACTACGTCTCCGCCGTCCACTCGATGTCCCGTGACGTCTCGGCGTTCTTCTTCGCGGGCTTCGACCCGGCGGGCGTCGTCACGGTCGACAAACCGCCACTCGCGTTCTGGACGCAGACGCTCGGCGTCGCCGTGTTCGGCTTCCACCCGTGGGCGATCGCGCTGGTCCAGGCCGTCGAGGGGGTCGCAGCCGTGTTCGTGCTGCACCGGGTCGTGCGTCGCTGGGCGGGCCCGCGGACCGCGCTGCTCGCCGCCGCGCTGTTCGCGCTGACGCCGATCACCGCCGCGGTCAACCGCGACAACCTGCCGGACGCGCTGCTGGTGCTCCTGCTGCTGCTCGCCGCCTACTGCGTCACCCGGGCAGTCGAAGAAGCCGAGGTGCGGTGGCTTGTGTGGGCCGGCGTGTTCGTCGGGCTCGGGTTTCTCACGAAGATGCTCGCCGCGTGGATCGTGCTGCCGGGGCTCGCGCTGGCGTACTTCGTCGCGGCGCCCGGCTCGCGCGGCCGCCGGCTCGCCCGGATCGGGCTGGCCGGTGGTGTGACGCTCGCTGCGTCGCTGGCCTGGCCGGTCGTCGTGAGCCTCTGGCCAGAGGCGAAACCGTTTGTCGGCAGCACCACCGACGGCTCGGTCTGGCAGCTCGCCTTCGGTTACAACGGCCTGACGCGCCTGGTCGGCGGCTCGACCGGGGTCGGGGGCGGTTACGCCGCGACGGTCGGCGCGGCGCTCGGCGGCGGACCGGGCCCGTTGCGGCTGTTCGACGCCGAGGTCGGCGGGCAGATCGCGTGGCTGCTGCCGCTCGCGTTGATCTCCTTGGTCGTCGCCGCGTGCCGGGCTCGCGGCGCCGCGCCGGGGACAAAGGCGGGCTGGGCGCTGTGGGGTGGCTGGCTCGTCGTCGGCGCCGTGGTCTTCTCGTTCACCGGTGGTGTCTTCCACGCGTACTACACCGCCGAGCTCGCCCCGGCCATCGCCGCGCTCGCCGCCGCGGGGCTGGTCACGGCCTGGCGGTGGTTCCGCTCGGAAGGACCGGCAAGGTTCGTGCTGCCGGCCGCGGTCGCCGGGACGGCGGTGTTCGCGTACGTCCTCCTCGACCGGACGCAGGACTGGGCGCCGTGGCTGCGCTACGCCGTGCTCGCGCTGGCCCTGCTCGCCGTCGTCGCCGCGCTGGTGCAAGCTCGGGTCGCGACGGTCGTGGCCGGCCTGGCCGCCATCGTCGCCGGTCCCGCCGCCTTCGTCGTCGACACCGCGGTGCGGCCGGTCAGCGTGCTGGAGACGGCCGACCCGGGCGCCGGGCCGCCGTCGGCGTCCGCTTTGCGCACTGTTGTCGGCGTCAACACCGGCGAGGGCGCCGAAGCCGGATACATCTGTTTCATCGAGAGTGCGTACCAGCTGAGCGCGGGCCAGCGGGAGGTCCTCGACTACGCCGAAGCCCAGGCGCCGTCCGCGGGTGTTGTCCTCGGTGTCGAGGGCGGCACGTACGGCGCGGACCCGTTCCTGCTGAACACCGACGCCCGCGTCGCGCCGCTCGGCGGTTACCTCGGCTTCGACCCGGCGCCGTCCGCCGCTGACCTGCCGCAATGGGTTTCGGCCGGGAAGCTGCGTTTCGTGCTGTTGCCGCGGGTGTTCCTCGAGATCCGTGGCAGCGGCTCGGCTTCGCAGACCGTGGTCGACGCCGGTGAGCTCGTCCGGCGGATCGCCTGGGAGGCGAAGCACTGCCGTCCGGTGCCCGCGGCGCGGATCGGCCCGGACGCCGCCGCGGCCGGGGTGCTGTTCGACTGCGCCGGGGTCAGGCCGTGACCTTGGCCGGCGCGGTCCGGCGCAGCCAGTACAGGCCGACGACCGGCAGCACCAGCGGGATGAACAGGTAGCCCTCGCCGTAGACCGACCAGACGGTCGGGTGCCGGAACGCGGCCGCGTCGACGAGGCTCAGCGTGCCGATGGTCAGCACGCCCAGCAGCTCGATCGAGCAGGCGGTCAGGGCCACGCGCCACCAGCCGTCACCACGGCGGGCCAGCGCGATCGTCGCGACGATGTAGACGACCGCGGCGAACGCCGAGAGCAGGTAGGCCAGCGGGGCTTCGTGGAACTTCGTGCCGATCTGGACGCCCGCCCGCGACGTCGCCGCCAGCGCGAAGATCGCGTACACGGCGACGAGCACCCGTCCGGGCCCGCTGGCCGTCCTACGCTGTTGCTCCACTCCACACCTCGTTCAGTCGCAGCACCATCACCGGGATGGCCAGGCAGGCGATGCCGAGCACCGCCGTGCTCGACCGGCTTCGCTCGGCCAGCGCCCAGGCGGCGCCGACCGGCAGCACGACCAGGCTGCCGATCAGGTAGGCCAGATAGGTCGCCAGGCTGCCGGGGCGGTCACCGCCGGCGAGCAGCACGATCCCGACCACGAGCTGGGCGACCAGCAGCAGTTCGAGGACCGCGAGCGCGACCAGGAGCGGGTTGTCGGGCAGCCGGTTGCGAGCCGACTGGACGAAGCTCCACAGCGCGACGAGCGTGGCCGCCACGGCGACCGTCACGGCGAATCCGAAGACCACCCGTTCCTCCTTCCGGTCCGCCGGCCGCCAACTTACTCCGTAGTACCGGTGGGGCCGTTCGCCGCGTGCCGCGGGCGTGGTGTGCGCCACGACGACGTCCACTGTGGACGCCTGAGGGGTCACGGGACGTGGGGATATCGAGAAAATTGATCACCAGGTGGCCTTGATGGCATTCTGCCAATTCGGTGGTTTATTCCGGACCACCCTTGTGTGGACCTGCGGGAATGTCGTAAAAAGCTTCGTGTTACACCTCGACAGAGTGGTTGCCGGTCACGTCGGAATCACGCTGGGTTCGGCTACCGACTGGTAAGTGACCTTTTTGCCTACCTCGGATAGCCCAGTTGAACCCCCGGGTTGGCGGATTGGCCCAGGGCCGTTCGGCATGGGGGAATATTCCTCGTCCCGGAGCCGAGGCGCGCCGGGGGATCGCACCGGAGGGGTATCTCGGATGGACCTGCGCTACGAAGCATTTTGCTTCGCCGACCCGTTGTTCTACGACGAACAACAGGAAACCGGCGCGCTGGTCGACGATTACGCCACCGCGCTGCCGGCGCCGGAGACCGGCTGGGTCACCGCCGACCGCGGCGTCTGGCGGGTGCTGCACCCCGAAGGCCGCGAACTTCCCGGTCAGGGCTGGAAAATCCACGTTTCCGCTGGTCTGGACAACGCTCGCCGCGTGCTCGTGCAGGTGCACGAGTATTGTCTCGAGTACCGCGTCGCCTACAAGCACCTGCGCTCGCCGCTCATCCTGCTCGCCCGGAACTCGAAATACGCACCCCGCGACGGCAGCGGGAAACTGATCACGATTTATCCGGCGAATGAAGACGAGCTCAAGTGTGTGCTGGACGACCTGTCGGTTCGCCTTGAAGGGGAGCACGGCGCCTATATCCTGAGCGACTTGCGCTACGGTGACGGCCCCCTGTACGTGCGCTACGGCGGATTCGCCGAGCAGTGGGTCGAACACGACGGCAACCGCGTCCTGGCAATCCGCAAGCCGGACGGACGGCTGGTACCGGACAAGCGGGAACCGACGTTCTCTGTCCCCGAATGGGTGAAAATTCCGGCCTGTTTGCGCAGCAGCATCGCTGCGCGCAAGGCCGGTGACCCGAGCCAGTTCCCCTACCGGGTGACGAGCTCCCTGCACTTCTCGAACGGCGGCGGCGTCTACCTCGCCGACCCGAAGGCGGGCGGCGACCAGGTCGTGCTCAAGGAGGCCCGGCCCCACGCCGGCCTGGACCGCGCCCAGATCGACGCCGTCGCCCGGCTGCGCCGCGAGCACGAGGTGCTCGACGCGCTGGCCGGCGTCCCCGGCGTGCCCCGCGCCCTCGAGCACTTCACCGTCTGGGAACACCACTACCTCGCCATGGAGTACATGCCCGGCACGTCGCTCGGCAACTGGCTGGCCCGCAACTACCCGCTGACCAGGCGCGACACGACCGAAGCCGACCTGACCGCCTACGCCGCCCGCGCGCTGGCCGTGCTCGCGAAGGTCGAGGAGACGATCGAGGAGATCCACGCCCGCGGCTTCGTCTTCGGTGACCTGCACGCGCTGAACATCCTGATCGACGAGGACGACGAGAGCCGCGTCTCGCTGATCGACTTCGAGATGGCCGCGACCCTCGAGTCCGGCGAACGGCCCGCGCTCGGCGCGCCGGGCTTCCGGGCGCCGGCCGACCGGACCGGCTTCGAGATCGACGAGCACGCTCTCGCGGCGCTGCGGCTGTGGATGTTCCTGCCGCTGTCCGCGCTGCTGGAACTGGCACCGGCGAAGCTGCGCGGCATCGCCGACTTCGTCGAGCGCCGGTTTGGCCTGCCGGAGGGGTACGCCGACGCCGCAGTCGCGGTGCTGGCTTCGCGTGAGGCGACCGCGGAGCCGGCACCGGTTCACACGGAGCTCGACCAGGAGAAACCGGACTGGCCGCTGGTCCGCAAGCAGATCGCCGAGGCGATCCTGGCCAGCGCGACCCCTGAGCGCCAGGACCGGCTGTTCCCCGGCGACATCGAGCAGTTCCGGGTCGGCGGCGCCTGCTTCGGCGTCGGCGCCGCGGGCGTGCTGCACGCCCTCGACGTCACCGGCGCCGGCCGGTTCCCCGAGCACGAGCGCTGGCTGATCGACTCGGTCCGCCGTGAACCGCCGACCCGGCCCGGGTTCTACGACGGCAGCTACGGCATCGCGTACGTGCTGGATAACCTCGGTCACCACGACGAGGCGAGTCGGCTGCTGACGTCGTCGGCGCGGCTCGTCGAACAGACCACCGACCACGGGCTCGAGGGCGGGCTGGCGGGCATCGGACTGACCCAGCTGCACTTCGCCGCGGCCCGGCAGGACAACGAGTTCGGCCGCCAGGCGCTCTCCACCGCCGTCCGGCTGGCCGAGGCGCTCGAGACCGCTGCGCCGCCGGGGAAGTTCGCCCGGGCGGGCCTGCTGTCCGGCTGGTCCGGTCCGGCGCTGCTGTTCATCCGACTCTTCGAAGGCACCGGCGAGCCCGCGTGGCTGGCCTTCGCCGACCAGGCGCTGCGTCGCGACCTCGAGGAATGCGTGCTCGCCGACGACGCGTCCCTGCAGGTCCGCGACGGCGCGACGCGCACTCTCCCGTACGCCGCGATCGGCAGCGCGGGGATCCTCCTGGTCGCCGAGCAGCTGGCTCGCCACCGCCCGGACGCCGTCGCCTGCGAAAGCCTGCCCGAGCTGCGCCAGTCGTGCCGCGGTGAGTTCGTGATCCACCCCGGCCTGCTCTACGGCCGGCTCGGGCTCGCGGTCGCCCTCGGCATGGGCGCCGAACCCGAGCAGCGCGTCCGCGAAGCGATCGACCTGCACCTGGCCCGGCTGGCCTGGTACGCGGTGCCGTTCCGCGGCGGGCTCGCCTTCCCCGGCAACCAGCTGCTGCGGCTGTCGATGGACGTCACCACCGGCGGCGCGGGGATCCTCCTCGCACTCGCCGCCCTCCTGGACGGCAAGGAGGTGCTGCCCTTCCTGGGCAGCACGCCGTCCCCACACACCTCCGGTCGCTGACGACCGGCGGACACGAAAAACCGAGGAAAGGAACACCATGGAACTCGTTCTGGAGCTGCAGGCCCTGGAGACCCCCGAGGTGCTCAACGGCGGTCACGGCGGCGGGGGCGGCGCGCCGTCGAACCTGAGCCTGCTGGCCTCCTGCACCAACAGCACCCTCTCGCTGCTGACCTGCCACTGACCTGGCAAGTCCGCCGGCAAGTAGTGCCTAGGTGAACAGTGCGGGAGCGGCACAGGCCAAGTGCGCCGCTCCCGCACGTTCATTCTGGCCCCGGAACCGCCTCGGCGGTACCTCGTCCGAAGGAGTGAGATGCGCGGCTCCGCCGATCGGCTGCTGGCCCGGGTGGCCGGCCTCGATCGACCGAGGCTCGCCGCGATCATCGTCACCGCCCTGGTCGCCACCGCGGCCGGGCTGCTCCTCCCCAGCGCGCTCGCGGCCGCGGTCGACGCCGTCGTCGCCGGCCGCCCCAGCTGGCCCGAAGTCTCCTGGCTCTTGATCGTCGGCGGCGCGGAAATCGTCGCCGACGTCGTCGGGGGAATCCTCACCACCCGCGTGACCGCGACCGCGTCGGCCTGGCTGCGCCGCACGCTGACCGACAAGCTCTTCGGCCTGGGCGCCCGATCACGCTTCGCCGAGGGTGACGCGATCAGCCGCCTCACCGGCGACTGTGTCGGCGCCGGCGGAATCGTCACGATCGTCGTCCAGTGCGGCTCGATGCTGGTCATCTCATCCGGCGCCGTCGTCCTGCTCGCCCTGCTGGACTGGCGGCTCGCGCTCGTGTTCCTCGGCAGCATCCCGTTCGCGTTGCTGCTCGCGCGAAGCCACCTCCGGAACACCGCCGACGACGTCCTTGCCTACCAACGGGTCTCCGGCGAGCTCGCCGCAGGCATGGTCGACGCTGTCGCCGGTCTCCGGACGATCGCCGCGTCCGGTACCGCGGACCGCGAAGCCGAACGCGTGCTGCGCCCGCTCCCGAAGCTGGCCCTGGCCGGGATGGGCATCTGGCGCACCCAGGCCCGCATGGTCTGGCGCGCCGGCCTGCTGACGCCGGCGGTCGAGCTCGCCGTACTCGCTGCGGCCGGGTTCGGCGTGCTCGCCGGCCGGCTCAGCGTCGGCGACGTCATCGCTGTGCTCGGTTACGTCGCGCTCGGCCTCGGGCTGGTCACGCAGATTCCGTTGCTCACGACGCTGTCGCGGGCGCGCAGCTGCGCCGAACGGCTCGTCGAGGTCCTCGACGAGCCCGCCCCCGTGCCCGGCAAGCTTCCGCTCCTGCCCGGCAACGGCACCCTCGACGTCCGTCACGTCGGCGTCACTGGCGCGCTCGCGGAGATCGACATGCGCATCGACGGCGGCACCTTTCTCGCCGTCGTCGGCCGCTCGGGCGCGGGCAAGTCCGTGCTGGCGGGCGTGCTCGGCGGGCTGGTTCTGCCCGACGAGGGCCAGGTCCTGTTCGACGGCCGCCCGCTGCACCGGATCCGCCCCGAGGAGCTGCGCGCGGTCGTCGGCTACGCCTTCGAGCGGCCCGCGCTGCTCGGCACCACCGTCGCCGACGCCGTCGGCTACGGCTCCTGGGCCGGCGAGTCCGCGGTCCGCAGCGCTTGCCGGACGGCGCAGGTCGACGAGGTTGTCATCCGGCTGCCCGAGGGTTACCGCACGCCGCTGACGGAGACGCCCCTTTCCGGCGGTGAGGCCCAGCGCCTCGGACTGGCCCGCGCGATCGTGCACAACCCGCGCGTCCTGATCTTCGACGACGCCACGGCCAGCCTCGACACGGTCACCGAGGCAGCCGTCGAGCGCGCGTTGGACGGCGTGCTGCCCGGCCGGACGCGTGTCGTCGTGACGCACCGCGCGGGCACGGCGGCTCGTGCGGACCTGGTGGTCTGGCTCGAGGAAGGCCGGATCCGCGCGGTAGCTCCGCACGCCGCGCTGTGGCAGGAACCCGGCTACCGGGGCGTCTTCACGGAGGACGACGAGTGAGCCTGCGCCGGTTGTACTGGTCCGCACTCGCCGGTCAATGGCGTGGCGGTGTTGTGCTGCTCGTGTGTTCGGTGCTCGAAGGACTCCCCGCTTTCTTCTCGGGACGGCTGGTCGAGCTGTCCGTGGACCGTGGTTTTTCGGTCGGCAACCCGGCGGCCGGGCTCGGCTGGCTGGCGCTGTTCGGGCTGGCGGCCGTGCTCGGCGCGTTCGGCTCGCGGATGGTGTGGCACCAGCTCGGCAAGGTGGTCGAACCCCTGCGCGACGCGCTCGTGACCGCCGTCGTCCGAGGAGTCCTGCACGACGACTCCCCGCCGCGCAACCAACCGGACTCCAGCGGGGTCGCCCGGATCACCCAGCACGTCGAGGTGGTCCGCGACGCGACCGCCGGCCTGCTGGTGCAGGCGCGCGGCATGCTGGTGACGACGGCCTCCGCGCTCGCCGGGCTCGTGACCGTCGCCGGCGCGCTGGTGGTGCCGGTCGCCGTGCCGGTGGTCGCTTCGTTGATCGTGTTCGCCTTCCTCCTTCCCTCGCTGGCTCGCCGCCAGCGCGCGCTGGCGCTGGCCGACGAGCACACGGCCGCGACGGCCGGCGGGTCCCTGGCCGGGATGCGCGACATCGTGGCCTGCGGCGCCGAGCCGATCGCCTCGCTGGCGATGTACGACGCGGTCGACGCCCAGGCGGTGGCCGCGATCCGCGTGGCGCGCTCGAGCGCCCTCCGGTCGCTGATGATCTCGCTCGGCGGGTTCGTCCCGTTGCTGCTCGCGCTGGCTCTGGCGCCGGGGCTGGTGGCGCGCGGGGAGCTGACCGCGGGCGCCGCCCTCGGCGCGCTGGTCTACCTGGCCACGACGATGCAGCCGGCCCTGCGTGGGCTGGCGGCCACGGCCGGCACGGTCGTCCTGCGGCTGCTGGTCGCCCTCCGCCGGCTGGCGGAGACCGCCGAGCTGCCCACCACTCATGAGGGCACGGCGACGCCACGCGGCACCGACATCCAGGTCCGCGGCCTGACGTTCGGCTGGGGCGCGACGGCCGAGCCCGTGGTCCGTGGTCTGGACCTGGGGCTGCGGCCGGGGGAGCATCTCGCCGTCGTCGGGCCGAGCGGGATCGGCAAGTCGACACTGGCCGGCTTGCTGACCGGGATGCTCACGCCGCAGGAGGGCCGGGTGCTGCTGGGCGGCGTCCCGGTCCGGGACGTGCCCGCCGCGCTCCGGCACGAGCTCGTGGCGCTGATTCCGCAGGAGGCGTACGTCTTCGCGGGAACCGTGCGGGACAACGTCGGTCTCTTTGCCCCGTC
Organism: Amycolatopsis sp. NPDC104819; assembly: GCF_055583145.1. Classification (NCBI taxonomy): domain Bacteria; kingdom Bacillati; phylum Actinomycetota; class Actinomycetes; order Pseudonocardiales; family Pseudonocardiaceae; genus Amycolatopsis; species Amycolatopsis sp. NPDC104819. The sequence continues at coordinate 45,700 of NZ_JBVJON010000019.1, forward strand.
AGCCCCGGACGGCGCACTCGTGGCCGCCGCGGACGCAGTGGGTGCGGGAGCGCTTCTAAGGCGCCTAGGTGGCCTCGACGCCGAGATCGGTCACGGCGGCGAAGGCATCTCCGCAGGCGAAGCGCAGCTTCTCGCGCTAGCGAGGGTATACGCCAGTTCGGCGAAGTTCGTGATCCTCGACGAGGCGACCTCCCATCTCGACCCGGTGTCGGAAGCCCGCGCGGAGCGGGCCTTCGCCGCGCGGGGTGGTGTTCTGGTGGTGATCGCGCACCGGCTTTCGTCCGCCCTGCGCGCGAACCGCGTCCTCGTCATGGACGGCCGGGAGACCGCGGTGGGCAGCCATGCCGACCTGATGGCGGGCTCGGCGCGCTACGCGGAGCTCATGCAGGCCTGGGCGACACCGGCGGCTCGGAAAGGAGCCACCGGTGCCACCGGGCCAGCGAGCGGCGGGCCGGCTGGTACCGCCGGACCGCCTACGGGCGGTGCGGTCGCGATCGTCGCCGGGGCGCCTTCCGGCGACTGACCGCGAGCACCGTCGCTTCGTCCTGTGGACGATGGTCCTCCCGGCCGTGGGCGGGGCGCCTTCCGCGAACGGCCGGGCGACCATCGTTCAGCTCTCTGCGCCAGTGGGTGTTCCTTCCCCGCGGGCGGGGCGCCTGCCGGCAACAAGGTCGGTCACCACTGTCGACCGCATGAAGCAGTGGGTTCGCGGCCGCCGACGCATGGCGGACCCGTTACCACTGCCGGGCTTCCTGCTCACTCGGTCCGCCGCAGACGCCGATCGACGCCTAGGCCGCCCTCCGCGCTGCGTGCGGATCCGGGTGAGCCGGTTGCCCATCCACTGTGGACCTTTGCACTTTATCGCCGTGGACGGCCCGCGAAAGGGGGTGATCCAAATCTGTGGACAACACGCCGATGTGCACGGCCCCTGTGGACAACTCAGGCTGATCGCCGCGTTCTGTCGGTGGCGTCGTGCATGATCGGAATCGCGGGAAGAACACGGCCCGGAACCGGCACCGTCAATAAGGAGGTGACCCGCCGGCGGTGCACGTCAACCGGGCTGCAGTGCTTCCAGTGCCTCGCGCAGCTTGCCGGAGAGCGGTGTCGGCCGGCGGGACTCGCGGTCGACGAAGACGTGCACGAAGTGCCCTTCGGCGACCAGGGACTCGTCGGCGGCGTACATGCCGATCTCGTAGCGCACGCTGGACTTCCCGAGGTGCGCCACGCGCAGTCCCACCCGGAGCGAACCAGGAAAGGACACCGATGAGTGATACCCGCAGTGCGACTCGACGCACAGCCCGATCACCTCCCCGGTCTCGATGTCGAGGCCGCCCTGCTCGATGAGCCACGTGTTGATCACGGTGTCCATCAGCGAGTAGTGCACCACGTTGTTGACGTGCCCGTAGACGTCGTTGTCCTTCCAGCGCAACGGAACCGTCTGCCAGTGCGGGTACCCGTTCACCACAGCGACACCGAGTCGCGGAGGATTGCGGAAAGGTCCTCCATGGACGCCTCTCGGGGCGCCGTGGCCAGTAACCGCTGCTGCTTCAGGGTTCCTTCGACCAGGGAGTCCACATCGGACTCCTGGTAGCCGACGGCGCCGATGCCGTCCGGGATGCCGATCTGGCGCATCAGATCGATCAGCACCGCGGGCAGGTGGTCGGCGAAGTCGCCGGGCCACTCGAAGTCGGGCGCCAGCAGGCGCGCGACGCGCAGGTGGCGGTCCGGCGCCGCGTCGAAGGTGAAGCGGAACGCGGCGGGCGCGGTCAGCGAGACGGCCATGCCGTGCGGCACCATGGGCTCTTCGGCCGGGTAGCCGTCCGGGTGGAAATCCCTGACCTGTCCGGCGATCGGGTACGCGTTGGCGTGCGGGATGTGCACGCCGGCGTTGCCGAACCCGAGTCCGGCGAACGTCGCGGCGAGGGCCATGGCTTCGCGGGCCTTGAGGTCGGAGCCGTCGCGCACCGCGGCGGGGAGGGCCCACGACAGCAGGCGCAGCGACTGCTCGGCGAACATGTCGGCCAACGGGTTCGCGCCGCAGTACGGCACGCGTTGCTCCGGGCGCTTGCGCTCGAACTCGGTGTACGGCTTGGCGGTGTAGCTCTCCGCGGCGTGGCAGAGGATGTCCATGCCACTCGCGGCGGTCACGCCGGCGGGCTGGCTCACGGTGAGCCGCGGGTCGACGATCGCGAGGGTCGGGCGCAGCCGCAGGTGGCTGATCCCGCTCTTGACGCGCAGGGACAGCACGTCCAGGACGCAGACCGTGGTGCTCTCCGAGCCGGTGCCGGTGGTGGTGGGGACCGCGACCAGCGGCTTCAGCGGGCGGCTCGGCGCGCGGCCGCCGCCGACCGGGGCGTTGACGTAGTCCATCAGCTCGCCGTCGTTGCTGGTGAGCAGGTTCGCCGCCTTGGCGGTGTCGATGGCCGACCCGCCACCGACGGCGACGAACGCGTCGTACGGGCCGGTGCCGCGGGCGAAGTCAACCGCCTTCTGCATGCTGACATCGGTGGGTTCGACGTGTACGCCGTCGAAGATCTCGGTCTCGATGCCGTAACCCGTGATGCCGTCGGCGATGCGGCGGGGCCAGCCGGTCGCGGCCACGCGCGGGTCGGTCACGACCAGCACGCGGCGGGCGCCGAACTGCGTGAGGTCGTAGCCGATCTCGTCGCTGGCTCCCGTGCCGTACTTCAACCCCGGTGCGCCATAAGTAAAAACTGTTTCACGTTCGGTCGCGGTCAAGCCTGCGTCCTCGCTCCCTTGATCGGCTGGCAGTCGGTCAAAGCGGACATTCGGTCCATCCTTGCCGGGTTTCGGCGAAGATCACTTGACTGCACTGAACGGTGCCCGCCTAAGCTCTCCTCATTAGATACCAACTGGGAGCGACCGTCGCCCAGACGGCCGTGCGGATCCTGACCGAGGCGCGTGTCCGCCGCGTGTACGCGGTGGTCGGTGAGTCCTTCCTGGAAGTTCTCGACGCCTTGCAGCGCGAGCGGGAGATCACCCTGGTCTCGGCGCGCCACGACGCGGGCGCGGCGTTCATGGCGGAGGCGGAAGGCAAGCTCACCGAGCGGCCCGCCGTGCTGCTCGCCAGCCGGGGGCCGAGCGCGGCGAGCCTGGCGATCGGCGTCCAGACGGCCTACCAGGACGAGACGCCGATGGTCGTGCTGCTGGAGACGCCGGCGACCGAGCCGATGGCGTCGTCCTCCGGTGAGCTGCCGACCGCGGACCTGACGGCCATGTTCGAGTCGATCGCCAAGTCGACCCTGCGGGTGACCGACCCGGACGGCCTGCCGGGGTTGCTGGCGCACGCGCTGACGACGTCGCAGGAGGGACGGCCGGGGCCGGTCGTGCTCGGCGTGCCCTGCGACATCTGGGGCATGCCCTACGACGCGGCGAAGCCGATGGCGCGGGTGCGGCCGCCGGCGTCCGGGACACTGGGCCGTTCGGCTGATGCCGTGGCGCAGCTGGTGGACGAGGCGAAGTACCCCGTGGTCATCGTCGGCGGGCGGGCGCGGTCGGCGCGGGACGAGCTGATCGCGGTCGCCGACGAGCTCGCGCTGCCCGTCTACAACGCCTTCCGGCGGCAGGACTCCTTCCCGGAGAACCACGCCCGCTACGCCGGGCACCTCGGGCTCGGCATCCCCGCCCGGCAGCTGGACGCGCTGGAACGGGCGGACCTCGTGCTCGCGCTCGGCACCCAGCTCGACGAGGTGACCACCCAGGCCTACCGCTACCCGACCGCCCAGCAGACGCTGGTCATGGTGGGGACGGGCATCGAAGTCAGCCCGCGGCGGCGGGGGCTGACCTTCCGCGTCGACTCCGAAGTGGAGCCGTTCCTTCGGGAGCTGCGGGAGGTGGCGTCGCCGCGGACGCGGCGGGCTTCGGCGGCGAACGCGGCCGTCCACACCTTCATGACGCCGCCCGACACGAGCGGGAACACGCGTGTCCACCCAGTGGACGTCGTGCGGGCGCTGCGGAAGCTGGCGCCCGAGGACACCATCGTCACCAGCGATGCCGGGAACTTCGCCCAGTTCATGCACCGCTACTGGTGCTTCACCGCGCCGCGCAGCCAGCTCGGGCCGAGCAACGCCGCCATGGGGTACGCCGTTCCGGCGGCCGTCGCGGCGAAACTGGCCGAACCGCGGCGGACCGTGGTAGCCATGGTGGGAGACGCCGGGACGCTGATGACCGGCCAGGAGATCGAAACGGCCGTCCGGTACCGGGCGCCGGTGATGGTGGTGGTGTTCCAGAACGGCGTTCACGGGGCGCTCGCGATGCACCAGGCGCGGACGCAGGGCCGGCTGTCCGGGGTTTCCATCCCGTTGACCGACTTCGCTTCGTGGGCGCGTGGGCTCGGCGCGGCCGGGTACACGGTGGACGATCGTGAAGAGCTCGAGCCGATCATCGCCAGTGCGCTGGTGCGGCAGCGGCCGTGCGTCATCGACGTGCGCACCGACCCCGATGTCGTGACCCCGGACGTGCGGCTTTCGGCCCTGCTCGGTCAAGCGCGCCCGCAACCTCCCGCCCAGTAAAGGGTTTGGCGGCCGACACGGGCGGAAAACGCCGGGAATGTCGTGTGGTAGCACGGCCTTGGCTCAGGTAGCCTGACAGTGTTCCGGTGGTGGTTCGCCGCTGAACCTTTCCCGGCCGGGTCCCGGCGGGAGACAACCGGTTTCTGTCGGTGCCGCATGGCACCATCACGGTCATGACCCGCGCCGAAGCGGGCAGGGAACGAGGGGAGTTTCGACGTGACCGATCACCAGCACGCATCCGAACCAGCGCGGAAGTCCTCGGGCGTCGTACCGGTGCTGTTCAGCGCCAGCGCGGAGGCGCACGACGACGCCGTGGTCGCGGCCGAACGCGACACGACCTGGCGTTCGCCGTTCACCACGGAGGGGCTGCGCCCGGCGAGTGGCGAATAGCTCACCCCGCTTGGGTGAAGACCGCTTGTCCGCCCAGGTCAAGGTGTGCTTTACTGCTGTCGGTCTCGATTTTTGTGTTCGTGTTGAGTCACGCTCGCAGAATTCAGCGGGCGTAGTGTCTCCTCGCCGAGGAAGCAAACCGTCCTGGCGGTGACCCGGGGCGCCGAAGTGGCTTCCTGTTTTGTTGTTACACATGGAGATTTTTGATGACTCAGGGCACTGTGAAGTGGTTCAACTCCGAGAAGGGGTTCGGCTTCATCACCCCCGACAACGGTGGCGGCGACGTCTTCGTTCACTACAGCGAGATCCAGGGTAGCGGCTTCAAGAGCCTCGAGGAGAACGCTCGCGTCGAGTTCGAGATCGGCCAGGGCCAGAAGGGCCCGCAGGCCACGTCGGTCACCGTGATCTGACTTTGATCTTGAAAAAGGGCCGTCACCCGTTCGGGGTGGCGGCCCTTTTCGTAAACTCCGCTCCATGATCGAGCACGGCTACACCGTCTCCGGGATGAGCTGCGGACACTGCGCCCAGTCCGTCACCGAGGAAATCACCGCGGTGCCCGGAGTGACCGAAGTGGACATCGACGTCGCGGCCGGCCGGGTCGTCGTGCGCGCCGAAACCGCGTTGGCGGAAGACGATGTCCGCGCCGCGGTCGAAGAGGCGGGCTACACCTTCGAAGGCGCCGTCGACCTCGTCTCGTAGCCGGCCGCCGGGGCTCGGCCCCGGTTGGTTCTTCTCCGGCCGTGCGGCGTTCGTCTCCAGGGTGGACAGTCCACTGGAGATCAACCGCGCCTCTGTGATCTTCGACGCTCTCGGCGCGCGCCCACCGCGATGACCTCGTACGGCGCTGTGTGCCGGTGAGTGCAACGCCCTGCAACCCTTCCCTTCGCGGCCGTCCGCGGAGTCTCCTGTCCTCCGGTGAAGTATCGGGAGGTCAGGTGGGAGAAACGGTGGCGGGGATCGTCGCGAATCCGGCTTCGGGGCGGGACATCCGCCGGCTGGTCGCGCAGGCGTCGGTGTTCCCCACCGCGGAGAAGGCGAACATGGTCCAGCGGCTGCTGGCGGCGTTCGCCGTGACCGGGCTCGACCGCGCCCTCGTCTCGACCGATCTCGGTGGGATCTCCGCCGCGGTCCTGCGCGCCCTGGGCCGGGGTGGCACCTGGCCGAAGGTCGACTTCTGCGAAGACGACCCCATCACCGGCACCGCGGCCGACACGACCAACGCGGTGCGCCGGATGGTCGAGGCGGGCGCCGGCGTCATCGTGGTCCTCGGCGGGGACGGGACCGCCCGGGTCGCCGCCGCGGCCTGCGAAGACGTGCCGATCCTCGCCCTCTCGACCGGGACCAACAACGCCTTCCCGCAGATGCGGGAGGCGACGGTCGCCGGACTGGCCGCCGGGCTGATCGCCACCGGGCAGGTCGACCCCGACCTCGTCACCCACCGCGTCAGCGTGCTCGAGGTCGTCACCAAAGCCCGCCGCGAGATCGCGCTCGTCGACGTCTGCGTGTCGCTGAGCAGGCACATCGGGGCTCGGGCGCTGTGGGACCCGGCGTCGCTCACCGAGCTGTACTGCACCTTCGCCGAGCCGGACGGCATCGGCCTCTCCAGCGTGCCCGGCCAGCTCTGCCCGAGCCCGCGGTCGAGCCCGGACGGCGTCGCGCTGCAGCTTGGGCCGGTCGGGGAGACGCCGTACGTCGTGCAGGCGCCGATCGCGCCCGGGCTGGTGCGGCCCGTCGGGGTGCGCGGGTGGGGTGTCCTCAAACCCGGGGTGCGGGTCGAGCTGGCCGCGGCCGGCGGGGTCATCGCGCTCGACGGGGAGCGCGAACTCGAGCTGAAGACCGGGGAGAGCGCGTTCGTGGAGCTCAAGCCGGACGGGCCGTGGTGCGTCGACGTCCGGGCGGCGATGGCGGAAGCGGCGAGGAAAGGGCTGTTGCGCACGGAAACCGACCAAGGGAAGGAGCGTCGAAGATGACGGACACCCTGCGGGAGGCGTATCGCGTGATGCGGACCATCCGGGCCTTCGAAGACCGCGTGCGCCAGGAGTTCGCGACCGGCGAAATCCCGGGGTTCGTGCACCTGTACGCCGGTGAGGAGGCCTCAGCCACCGGCGTCTGCCTCCACCTCGACGACCGGGACACGATCGCCGGCAGCCACCGCGGACACGGCCACTGCATCGCCAAGGGTGTCGACGTCAAGGGCATGATGGCCGAGATCTACGGCCGCCGGACCGGGTCGTGCCACGGCAAGGGCGGCTCGATGCACATCGCCGACCTCGCGAAGGGCATGCTCGGCGCGAACGGCATCGTCGGCGGGGGCCCGCCGCTCATCTGCGGCACCGCGCTCGCCGCGAAACGGCAGAACACCGGAGGTGTCGGAGTCGCCTTCTTCGGCGACGGCGCCGGCAACCAGGGGACGACGCTGGAGGCGCTGAACCTCGCGTCCGTCTGGAACCTGCCCGCGATCTTCGTCGTGGAGAACAACGGTTACGCCGAAGCGACGTCGAGCTCCTGGTCCGTTGCGTCGGACAACCTCGCCGATCGGGCCGCCGGCTTCGGTGTGCCCGGCGTGATCGTCGACGGGCTCGACTTCTTCGCCGTGCACGAGGCCGCGGGTGAAGCCGTCCAACACGCCCGCGAAGGCGGCGGTCCGACGCTGATCGAGGTCAAGTTCAGCCGTTGCTCCGGGCACTTCGAAGGGGACCTCGACTGCCTCAAGCGGTTCCGGGACCAGGTCACCGACAGCGGTGAGCTGCCCGGACCGGTCCTCGACGACCTCGACGCCGAAATCGCGAAGCTGATCGAAGACGCCGTCACCGAGGCGAAGGCCGCGCCGAAACCCACGAAGGAAGACCTCGAGACCGACGTCTACCTGACTTACTGAGAAGGGCGCGTCATGGCCAGGACGATCAGCTATCGCGAGGCCATCAACGAGGCGCTCGCACAGGAGATGGCCCGGGACGAGTCGTTCATTGTGCTGGGCGAGGACAACGCCGGCAGACCCGGGGACGACGGCCGGGGCGGTGTCCTCGGCGTCACGAAAGGCCTGGTCGACCGGTTCCCCGGCCGGGTGCTCGACACGCCTGTCTCGGAGTCGGCGTTCGTCGGCGCGGCGATCGGCGCCGCGACGCGGGGGCAGCGGCCCGTCGCGGAGCTGATGTTCATCGACTTCATGGGCGTCTGCTTCGACCAGATCTTCAACCAGGCGGCCAAGTTCCGGTACATGTTCGGCGGCAACGCGCGCACGCCGGTCGTGATCCGCACGATGTACGGCGCCGGGCTGCGGGCCGCCGCACAGCATTCGCAGTGCCTGTACCCGGTCTTCACGCACGTCCCCGGGCTGAAGGTCGTGGTGCCGTCGAGCCCGTACGAGGCGAAAGGCCTGCTGGTCCAGTCGATCCGGGACGACGACCCGGTGATCTTCTGCGAGCACAAGGCGCTCTACGACACCAGCGGCGAGGTGCCCGAGGACAGCTACACGATCCCGTTCGGCGAGGCGAACGTCGTCCGCGAGGGTCATGACGTCACGATCGTCGCCTTCGGGCGCATGGTCGCGGTCGCCGAAGCGGCGGCCGAGGAGCTGGCCGCCGCCGGGATCGAGGCCGAGGTCATCGACCCGCGCACCACCAGCCCGCTCGACACCGGAACGATCCTGACGAGCGTCGAGAGCACCGGACGGCTGGTCGTCGTCGACGAGGCGTCACCCCGCTGCAACCTCGCCACGGACATCTCCGCGCTCGTCGCCAAGGAGGCGTTCGGCGCCCTGCGCGCCCCGATCGAGATGGTGACGCCGCCGCACACGCCGGTCCCGTTCTCCGACGCGCTCGAGGACCTCTACATCCCGGACGCGCAGAAGGTGCTCAACGCGGCGAAGTCGGTTGTGGAGTACCGGCGATGATCCGGCGCGTCATACGCATCGATGCAGCGCCAACCGTGCTTGCCACCACCTTCCGATCACCTCACCGAAAAGGCAGACTGAGGAGGCGGAACGCAAGGAGCGGCGGTTGGGGCAGCAGAACCTCGAGGCAGCGTTGCCGGCCGGGGCGGACCCTCGGCGGTACGCGCGCGTCCTCACGCAGGTGCACGAAGCAGCGCTCGCCGGGAAAACCCTGCCCACGCGCCCGCGCGCGGTGATCGGCGCGTCCTGGGAGCGGATGCGCCGCCTCGGCCTGGACCCGGACAGCCGCGCCGCCGCGCCCGTCCTGACCTTCGAAGAGCTGGAGACGCGCCGCCGGACCAGCCGGCTGGCCGAGGCGCTGCCGACCCTGCGCGGCGGCCTGATCAGCCTCGCCGAACAGGCTTCGCACATCATGGTGATCGTCGACGCCGGTGGCACCGTGCTCTGGCGTGACGGCAGCGCCGCGGTCCGCCGCCGCGCCGACGGGCTCGGGTTCGTCGAAGGCGCCGACTGGCAGGAAGAAGCCGTCGGCACCAACGCGATCGGCACCGCCCTGGTCACCCGCCGCCCGGTGCAGGTCTACTCCGCCGAGCACTACGTCCGCGCGCAGCACTCCTGGACGTGCGCCGCCGCGCCGCTGCACGATCCTCGTGACGGCTCGCTGCTCGGCATCGTCGACCTCTCCGGGCCCGCCTCAACTGTGCACGCGACGACGTTGGCGCTGGTCGACGCCGTGACACGGCTCGCCGAGGCGCAGCTGCGCACCGCCCACCTCAGCGAGCTGGAACGGCTGCGCGGCTTCGCCGTCCCGGTGCTCGCGAAGGTCGGCGGGCGGGCCGTCGTGGCCGACGACCACGGCTGGGTCGCGGCCGCCGCCGGGCTCGCGCCGATCGACCGGATCGCGCTGCCCGCCGACCTCGCCCCGGGCGGGGTCTGGCTGCCGGCGTACGGCAACTGCGCGGTCGAGCCGGTGCCCGGCGGCTGGCTCGTCCGGGTCGTCGAGCACGGGGCCGCTCCGGCCACCCGGGTCGTCCTCGACGTCCGTTCGCCGCGCCAGCCCGAGCTGACCGTCGCCGGCGCGTCCGGGACGTGGACGCACCGGCTCAGCCCGCGCCACGCCGAGATGCTGTACGTGCTCGCCAGCCGGCGTGACGGCCGCTCGGCGTCCGAGCTGGCGCTCGACCTGTTCGGCGACCCCGGCCGCACGGTCACCGTCCGCGCCGAGATGTCCCGGCTGCGGCGCCACTTCGGCGGCATCCTCGGCGCGAAGCCGTACCGCTTCGCCGACGACGTCGAGGTGCTGGTCCGGCGGCCGCCGGACCCCGAAGCGGTGCTGCCGCACTCGCTCGCCCCGGCCATCCGCGGCTGAGCCGCCCGCGCGGGGAAGATGGGGGTGTGCCGAAACGTCCCGCGCTGCCGGACACCATCGCGCCGAGCTGGCTCGTCGTGCAGCTGCTCGGCACGCTCTTCTTCGCCGCGACGCTGCTGACGGCGCACGAGCCGGACCCGCGGATCTGGACGTGTTACGGCGTCTCGAGCGCGTGCTGGCTCGGGTTCGTCGTGTTCGCGTCGCGGGCGCCGAAGACCGCGGCCGTGCTGCTGGCCGTGGCGGGCACGCTGCCGGCGGTGATCGTCGGCTGGGCGGGGGACTCCTCGGCGATCGTGCTGTCCGTCATCGCGCTCGGCCGGCTCGCGACGCTCACCTCGGTCGGGGTCGCCGCGATCCTCGGGATCGGCCTGCTCGACATCGTGCTCGCGGCCGGCTCGCACCTGGTCGCCGGGCAGTCCCTGGCTGACGCGTTCTCCGACGCCGGCGTGATGCTGCTGCTCGTCCTGGTCGGGCTCAACCGGCGCCAGTACGAGGTCCAGGCGCTGCAGGCCGAGGCGCTGCTCGAACAGACCCGCGTCGCGCAGGCCGAGCACGCGCGGGCCGCCGCGCTCGACGAACGCACGAGGATCGCCCGCGAGCTGCACGACGTCCTGGCGCATTCCCTGGGAGCACTGGGGGTCCAGCTCGAACTCGCCGAAGCGCTGCTCGAAGAACGGTCCGATGTGGACGGTGCGCTCAAGTCCGTCCGGCGGTCGCGCCGGCTCGCCGCCGACGGGCTCGTCGAAGCGCGCAACGCCGTCACCGCGCTGCGCCGGGATGTCCTGCCACTCGCCGACGCGCTCGCCGCGACCGCCGCCACGCACGCCCGTGACCACCGCGTCGCCGTGTCCTTCGACGCGGACGGCGAACCCCGGCCGCTGCCGTCCGCGGTCGTCGTCGCGCTGGTCGGCATCGCGCGCGAAGCACTGACGAACGCCGGAAAACACGCGCCGGGCGAAGAAATCCGGATGCGGCTGACCTACGAACCGGACGCCGTCCGGCTCGACGTCCGCAACAAGCTGGGCGAATTCACTCGGACAGGTGAAGGTTTCGGTCTGGCCGGGATGCGCGAGCGGCTCGCCCTCGCCGGTGGCACGCTGAGTTCGGGGCCGGAAGACGGCCACTGGCGCGTGCTCGCGGAGGTGCGGAGTTGATCAGGGTGGTCGTGGCCGACGACCAGCAGTCGGTGCGCGAAGGGCTCGTCGCGCTGCTCGGCCTGCTCGACGACGTCGACGTGGTCGCTTCGGCGGGCAACGGCCGCGAAGCCGTCGACGTCCTCACCGCCTGCCCCGCCGACGTCGTGCTGATGGACCTGCGCATGCCGGAGCTCGACGGCGTCGCCGCGACCCGGCTGATCCGGCGCGACCACCCCGGCACCGCCGTGGTCGTCCTGACGACGTACGCCGACGACGCGTCGATCGCGGACGCGCTGCGTGCCGGCGCCCGCGGTTACCTGACGAAGAACTCCGGACGCGCCGAAATCGCCGCCGCGCTCCGGTCCGCGGCGGCCGGGCAGGCGATCTTCACCGGCGAGGTCTCCGACCGGCTCGTCGCCGCGCTCGGAACCTGGTCCGCGGCCGTGCAGAAGCCGCCTGACGGCCTGACCGCCCGCGAAGCCGAAGTCCTCACGCTCGTCGCGCGCGGCCTGACCAACCCGGAGATCGCCACCGAGCTCTACGTCGGCGAAGCCACGGTCAAAACGCACATCAACAACACCTTCGCGAAGATCGGCGCCCGGCACCGCGCGGAGGCCGTCAGGTACGCGTTGACGCACCGCCTCTGAGATCACGTGCTGATGACGGCGGGCGGTGCCGGTGGCTGCGCGCACGGCGACTCGGCTACCTTCTGCGAGTACAGCTTTCGGGGAGGAATCGGGGATGACCAGCACTGCGACGGCCCCGGGTCCCACGGCGCCCGCGCCGGGACCCCCGCCGTCGCCACCGGAAGGCCGCGACCGCGCCGGGGGCCGCAGCGGCCTGCTGGGCCTGCTGGACCTGCCGGGGCAGGGGGTGCGCGCGATCGTCCGGTCCGCCGCGACCACCCCGGGTCGGCTCACCGTGATCGCCGTCGGGCTGGTGCTGCTGGCCCTGGTCGCCGGGCTGGTCGCGACGCTGTCGGTGCAGGACCGCGACAACACCATCAGCGGGGTCATCGACCACCGCGAGCCCCTCGCCGCCGCTTCGCAGCAGGTCTACCGCTCACTCTCCGACGCCGACGCGACCGCCGCGAGCGCGTTCCTTTCGATCGGCACCGAACCGCCCGAACTCCGCCAGCGCTACGAGCGTGACATCGCCGAAGCGGGCGCCGCGCTCGCGAAGGCGGCTTCGGACGCTTCGGACGTCGCCGACGCGGCCGGTCCGGTCGACGTGCTGAACCAGCAGCTGCCCGTCTACACCGGGCTCGTCGAGACGGCGCGCGCGAACAACCGCCTCGGCTACCCGGTCGGCGCGTCGTATCTGCGCGAGGCGTCCGAGCTGATGCGCGCGAAGATCCTTCCCGCCGCGCAGGACCTCTACCGCGTCGACACCGCGCGGCTCGTCGAAGAGCAGGACAGCGCCACCGGATTCCCGTGGCTCGCCACGATCCTGATGGTCGCGTTGCTCGCGGCGCTCGTCGTCGCGCAGGTCTACCTGACCCGCCGCACCAACCGGCTGCTCAACGTCGGGCTCGTCGTCGCGACGGCGGCCGTCGTGGTGTCGCTGCTGTGGGGCGCGGTCGCGCTGATCTTCCAGGGCGCGCTCGTCGGCAGCGGGCAGGACGACGGATCCCACCGCGTCGACGTCCTGGTCCGCGCGCGGATCGCCGCGCTGCAGGCCCGCGCCGACGAAACGCTCACCCTGGTCGCCCGCGGTGACGGCGCGGCGTACGAGCGGGACTTCGGCACCAACGCGGCCCAGCTGCTGGGCCCCGACGGCCAGGGCGGCCTGCTCGGCGAGGCCCGCGGCCTGATCACCGACGGCGAAGGCGCCGCGAAGGTCGCCGACGCGACGAAGGCCGCAAACGACTGGCTGAAGGCCCACGCGCAGGTGCGCGCCCAGGACAACGGCGGGCTCTACCAGGAAGCCGTCGACGCCGCCGTGCTGGAGAGCAAGGACGGCGGCTCGGCGCCGGCGTTCCGGCGGCTCGACGACAGCCTCCAGGCCGCGATCGACGTCGGCCGGCAGCAGTTCCTCGACGACACCCACAACGGCGACCGCGCGCTGACGTTCCTCGCGCCCGGCCTCGCCGTGCTGGCCATCGTCGCCGCGGCGGGTGTCACCATGGGGGTCCGGGAGCGACTGAGGGAGTACCGGTGAGCAGGCGGGGGAACACGGTCCGTGCGGGTGTGCTGGCGCTCGTCGCGCTGCTGGCGGCGTCCTGCGGCAGTCCCGGGCAGCCGGTCGACCCGGCGCCGGTGAGCAACGCCGCCTGGCCGCAGCCCGCGCACGTCGGCGGGCCGGACGCGAGCGCCGGCGGGGGCACCGACACCAGCTGCAACCCGCTGGCCAGCCTGTCGCCGAGCAGCACGAACGTCCCCGACAGCTCGACCATGGGCGAGATCAAGCGCCGCGGGAAGCTGATCGCCGGGGTCGACCAGACCACCTACCTCTTCGGCTTCCGCAACCCCACCACGGGCAACCTCGAGGGTTTCGACATCGACATGGTGAACCAGATCGCGCGCGCGATCTTCGGCTCACCGGACGGCCACGTCCAGTTCCGCGCGATCACCTCGGGCCAGCGCGAGGAGGTCCTGGAGAAACACCAGGTCGACATCGTGGTCCGGACCTTCAGCATCACCTGCTCGCGGAAGAAGAACGTGCAGTTCTCGTCCGTCTACTACAAGGCGGGGCAGCGGATCCTGGTCACCAAGGAGTCCGACGTCACCAAGCTGGCCGACCTGAGCGGCAAGAAGGTGTGCGCGGCGAAGAAGTCGACGTCCGCGGCGAAGATCGCGACGGACCCGGCGAAGCCGGTGCCGGTCTCGGTGGACAACTGGTCGGACTGCCTGGTGATGCTCCAGCAGGGCCAGGTCGACGCCGTGTCGACCGACGACACGATCCTCGCCGGCATGGCCGCGCAGGACCCGGCGCTGCAGGTCGTCGGCGACCAGTTCAGCGAGGAGAACTACGGCATCGGCGTGCCGAAGGACAACGAGGACATGGTCCGCTTCGTCAACGCCGTGCTCGAAAACGTCCGCACCGGGGGCGCGTGGCAGGACAGCTACCGCAAGTGGGTGGAGCCCTCGCTGGGCCCGGCGTCCCCGCCGTCGGCGCAGTACCAGTGAGCCGGACGCGACTAGGATCGATCTCCGCACGCCGGGGATCTGGGAGGTAGCAGTGTCGGAGGAGCCGCGCCGTCCTCGGCACGCCGCGCCGGACGACGAGCAGCAGGTGGCCACGCCGAGCTGGCAGCCGCCACCGCCGGTGCGGTGGGAGACCCCGGAGCCGTCGATCTCCGGCCGCCTCGACGACGCCGAGCCGGGCCAGGAGACCGTCTTCCACGCGCCCGTGCGCCGCCCGCCGACCCCGCCGCGCGGCCAGCAGGCGCCCCCGCGCGGGCCGGTCCCGGGTGCGGACGACCCGACCCGCCCGCCGGGCAGCTTCCAGCCCGTCGCGCCGCCCACGCAGGCCGTGCAGCCGCCGACGCAGGCCGTCCGCCCGGACCCGAACGCGCCGCAGCCGACGAGCGTGCTCGCCGCGCCCGCGCCGGAGACCCAGAGCATCATGCCGCCGGCGCCCCGGCCGGAGACCGGCCCGGGCCTGCCGCTGCCGGACCCCGGCACCGAAAGCGTGCTGCCCGAGCGCCCCAGCGAAGGCCGGCACACCGGCACCGGGACGGGCACGGGCAGCGGGAGCGGTTCGGGCTCCGGGCCCGGCGCGTTCCCCGGCACTTCGCGGCGGACGTCGTCACGCAGCACGCGCTCGCGTCGCGGCCGGCTCGGCGCCGGGCTGGTCGACGTCCCGCCGGTGCCCGCGCGCGACCCCGCGTCGGCGGTGCTGGCGAACCCGATGGTGTCGGAGGAAAAGCGCTTCTGCAGCAAGTGTTCCGCCAAGGTCGGCCGGAGCACGGACGGGAAACCCGGTGCGGCGGAAGGAAAGTGCGACAACTGCGGCACGTCGTTCTCCTTCCTGCCCAAGCTGCAGCCGCACGAGCTGGTCGGCGGCCAGTACGAAGTGCTCGGCGCGCTCGCCTACGGCGGGCTCGGCTGGATCTACCTGGCGCAGGACCACAACGTCAGCGACCGCTGGGTCGTCCTCAAAGGACTGATCGACTCCGGCGACCCGACGGCGCTGGCCGCCGCGGCCAACGAACAGCGGTTCCTGGCCGAGGTCGAGCACCCCAACATCGTCAAGATCCACAACTTCGTGCAGCACCCGGACCGCCAGAGCGAGACGACCGTCGGCTACATCGTGATGGAGTACGTCGGCGGCCAGTCGCTGCGGCAGCTGGCCCTCGCGCACCACCGCGAAAGCCGCCGCCCCGAGCCGCTGCCGATCGGCCAGGTCATCGCGTACGGGCTGGAGATCCTGCCCGCCATGGGCTACCTGCACAGCCAGGGGATGCTCTACTGCGACCTCAAGCCGGACAACGTGATCCAGACCAACGAGCAGCTGAAGCTGATCGACCTGGGCGCCGTCCGCCGGCTCGACGACTACGAAAGCCCGCTGTTCTTCACCACCGGGTACAGCGCGCCGGAACTGGCGACCCAGGGCGCGTCGATCGCGTCGGACCTGTTCACCGTCGGGCGCACGCTCGCCGTGCTGAGCTTCGAGTTCACCGGCTACACCACCAAGTTCAAGACGACCCTGCCCAGCCCGGACGCGGTCCCGCTGTTCGCGCTGTTCGGCTCGTACTACCGGTTCCTGCGCCGCGCGACGCACACCGACCCCGACCGCCGGTTCCTCTCCGCCGAGGAGATGTCCGACCAGCTCACCGGCGTGCTGCGCGAGATCATGGCGCTCGGCACCGGCAAACCGCGGCCCGGCGCGTCCACGGTGTTCGGCCCGGAGAGCCGCACGTTCGGCGTCCAGCTCGTGGTGCCGGAGGCCGGCGCCAGCGTGCCGCTGCCCGGGGCGGCCGAAGTGGTCGCCGGCCTGCCGATCCCGCAGGTCGACACCGACGACCCGGCGGCGGGCGTGCTCGCGACGACGACCGCGCTCGACCCGCGCGGCGCCATCGAGGCCCTCGCCGGCGCGCCGCGGGAGTCGATCGAGGTGCGGCTGCGGATCGTGCGCGCCCGGATCGAGCTGGGCGAGCTGTCCGAAGCGCAGCGGCAGCTGCAGGCGGCGCAGTACCTGGCCATCAAGAACGGCTTCCCGCACGACTGGCGGATCGACTGGTACCGCGGCCTGATCGAGCTGGCCGGCGGCCGCTCCCGCGTCGCGCACGTCGCGTTCGAAGCCGTGTACGACGACCTGCCGGGCGAAGTCGCGCCGAAGCTGGCGCTGGCGATCAGCGCCGAAGGCGTCGGCGACTACTTCGCCGCGGCGCGGTTCTACGAGCTGGTCTGGCGGACCGACCGGAACTACGTCAGCGCCGCCTTCGGCCTCGCCCGCGTCTACCTCGCGCAGGGCGCGCGGGCGAGCGCGGTCGAGGTGCTCGAGACCGTGCCGCCGTCTTCGACCCACTACGTCGACGCCCAGGTCGCGGCCATCAAGATCAAGACGACGGCGACCAAGGCGAACGGCCGGGAGACCCCGGTCACCGAGCACGACCTGCTCGACGCGTCGGCCCGGCTCGAGCGGCTCCGCCTGGACGTCGAGCGTCAGACCCGGCTCAGCGCCGGAGTGCTCGAAGCCGCGTACGAGTGGCTTCGCGGGCCCAAGCAGAGCGCGCCTACGCAGGGCGCGCGCGTGCTGGGGTGTTCACTCGAGGAGCGTGAGCTGCGGTTCGGGCTGGAGCGGTGCTACCGCGCCCTGGCGCGGCTGGCGGCGACGATCGAGCAGCGCGTCGAGCTGGTGGACCGCGCGAACGCGATCCGGCCGCGCACGCTCACGTGAGCGTGCGCGTCAGGGGTTGATCTCCCAGTCGCCGCGCTGCCGCTGGTTCTTCTCGTGCTGCTCGGCCAGCTTCTCCAGCGCCTGCGGGTCGCCGTGCGTGCTGAAGTGCTCGAAGCCGACGACGATGAACAGCGCCCGGGCGCTCACCGCGATCGGGCCGTCTTCGGCGTCGAGCCGCCCGTCGGCGCTGACGTAGATCTTGCGGCCGGCGATGCCGTCGAGGCGGGCCTCGATGAACAGCGTCGAGCCGACCGGCACCGGACGGCGGAAGTCCGTCTCGAGCTTGCCGGTCACCGCCGGACGGCGCATCAGGTTGCCGACCGTCGAGCCGAGCGCCTCGTCGAACGCGCAGGCCAGCAGGCCGCCGTGGGCCAGCCCCGGCGCGCCCTGGTGCGCCGCGGTCACGGTGAACCGCGAGTGGATCACCTGGCCCTCGCCGACGGTCGAGCGCAGGTGCAGCCCGGCGTCGGCCTCGTCACCGCACCCGAAGCACTCGCCGAAGTGCACCCCGAGCTCGGTGCCCGGCGCCGGCGCCTTGGGGTGCGGAACCGCCGGCTCGACGGCCACCGGCGGCCAGGGTTGAGAAACACGACTCATGCGCTGACGTTAACTCGCCGGTAGACCCCGCCCGCGCGCGACCCGCGGCGTATGCAGGCAACGTATACCTCTCAGTAGCCGGAAAGTTCCCCACCGTAGAAGTTTTGCGGTTCAGGCTGCCGAGCTCCGGCGGCCGGGCAAGACTGGGTTGATGAGCTCGAACGGCCCAGTGGGCACTGCACGGAGGAGGTCGTCGCCGGCATGAGCGAACCTGGAGCATCGACGAGCAAGCCGCAAGCGGACGAGAGAACCGTCAAGCGCGCGGTGTGGGCGTCGGCCATGGGCAACGCCACCGAGTGGTACGACTACGGCGTCTTCACCTCGGGCGCGATCGCCGTCAGCATCGGCTCGGAGTTCTTCCCGGGCGAGGGCAACGCCGTGCTGAAGTCGCTGGCGCTGCTCGCGGTCGGGTTCATCGTGCGGCCGTTCGGCGGGGCGTTCTTCGGACCGCTCGGCGACAAGATCGGGCGCAAGAAGGTCCTCGCCATCACGATCCTGCTGATGTCGGGCTGCACCTTCCTGGTCGGCGTCCTGCCGACGTACTCCGGTGGGTACAGCATGGGCATCGCGGCGCCGATCGCGATTCTGCTGCTGCGGATCATCCAGGGCTTCTCCACCGGTGGTGAGTACGGCGGAGCGGCGACGTTCATCGCCGAGTACTCCCCGACGAAGCGCCGTGGCTTCTTCGGCAGCTTCCTCGAGCTCGGCACCCTGGCCGGCTACGTGCTCGGCAACCTCGTGGTGCTCTCCGTGACGCTCTCCCTGTCGGCCGACCAGGTCGACGCCTGGGGCTGGCGGATCCCGTTCTTCGTCGCGCTGCCGCTCGGCCTCGTCGGGCTCTACCTGCGGAACAAGCTCGAGGACACCCCCGAGTTCCGCCGGATGGAAGCCGCCGGCCACAAGCCGCACAAGGCGCCGCTCAAGGAGATCTTCACCCGCAACTGGCGGATGATCCTCAACCTGATCGGCATCGTGCTGCTGCTGAACGTCGCGGACTACCTGCTGCTGACCACGATGCCGACGTACTTCACCGAGACGCTGAAGATCAACGACAACACCTCGACGCTGATCATCATCGCGGTCGAAGTGCTCCAGATGGCGATCATCATCCCGCTGGGCGCGCTGTCCGACAAGATCGGCCGGAAACCGCTGCTGCTCACCGCGGCCATCGGGTTCCTGGTGCTGAGCTGGCCGTCGCTGAAGCTGATGCAGTCCGGCAGCATCTTCTGGCTGTTCGTCGGGTTCCTGATCGTGGCGATCCTGCTGGTGCTGATGCTCGCGGTGATCGGTTCGACGTTCCCGGCGATGTTCCCGACCCGCGTCCGGTACGGCTCGTTCGCGATCGGCTACAACGTCTCGACGTCGCTGTTCGGCGGCACCTGCGGTGTCATCGTGACGGCGTTGATCCAGAGCACCGGCAACCCGGACTGGCCGGCGTACTACCTGATGGCGGCCGCGCTGATCGCGATCATCCCGATCATCAAGATCCCGGAGACGTCCCAGGTGCCGATGGACCAGATCGAGACCGAGGGCAGCGGCGGCAAGCTGACTTCCGCGGGCGCTCAGCGCTGAGCTTCCGCCGGGAACACGAGTGCCCCGTCCGGATCACCGGGCGGGGCACTCGTGCGTCGCAGGTCAGCTGGCGTCGTTCCGAGGAGCGAAGCGCTTACGGGACCAGGCGGCGAGTGCACTCGCGACCACAACAGCGATTCCGGTTTCGACGATGAGTGCGGCGAACACCATGTGCTTCCTCCTCGGGTTCTCGGGCCGGCGACGCGGCGTCCGGCTGAGCAGTTGTCCGGCGTCCGATCGGAACACCACCCGGTTCATCGCCACGGGAAGCCCCGGTATTTCGTCGGAAACCGACATCGGCGCGGTGATCTGCGCCACGTCGCCGACCTGCGGAAACGGCTAGCGAGTCTGGGTCGGGGTCGGCAGTTGCGTGACGGTTTCGCTCGGGTTCGCCGACGGCGGTGACGACGGCCGCTCCTTGCGGCTCGTGGCCGGCGTCGGCACCGTCGTCTTCTGCGAACGCGGCGGCGGTGTCCGGCCCGGCTGCGCCGCGGGCGGCGCCACCGACGTCGCCGGAACCTCGGTGGTCGGCTGCGGGGCGGGCACGGAGGTGCCGACCGTGGACAGGACCGGGCCGGCGGGCTCGACCGGCTCCGGCGGCCCGGCGCGGTGACCGGCCAGGAAGCCGGCCACCGCCAGGATCACCGCCGTCGCGGTCGAGGTGCCCACGACCGCCACGCGCTTGCGTCGTCGCCGGATCCGGCCACCGCGTTCGATCACGTCGGCGGCCTCGAGGCGCATCGGCGGGGTGTCACCGGCGGCGCCGGTGAGGATCGCGCGGACGTCGTCTTCGGGGTCCATGTTCGTCACCTCCCCTCCGTGGTCACGCTGAAGGACAGCGCTTCGTAGTGCGGGCCGAGCCGGTTGCGCAGTGTTGCCAGGCCGCGGGAGGCCTGGCTCTTCACCGTGCCGGTGCTGCAGCCGAGGGCCTGCGCCGTCTCCTCGACGCTCAGGTCCTCGAAGTACCGCAGCACCAGCACGGCGCGCTGCTTGGGGCCCAGCACGGCCAGCGCCTGCCGGACCAGCATGTCCTGGTCGCTCCCGCCCGGCTCCGCCGGGAGCTCCGGCGGCGTGTCGGTGAGCCGCTCCCGCTTCCACCTGCTGCGCCGGTGCTCGGCGAGGAACGTGCGCAGCACGACCTTGCGGGCGTAGGTGTCCAAGGCGTCGTGGCGCGACAGCCTCGGCCAGGCGAGGTACAGCTTCAGCAGCGCGGCCTGCGTGAGGTCCTCGGCCTGGTGCCAGTCACCGCAGAGCAGGAAGGCCGTGGACCGCAGGCTGTGCGCGCGCTCGCCGAAGTACCGGGCGAACTCGCCGTCCCACGGCGAGCCCGGCCCGGTCGACGGACGGGAGCGGGAGATCACCGAGCTACCGGGTCACCCCGATGGCCGGCAGGTGCAGGTCACCGGTCGGGCCGGCGGGCACGGCACGCGGGACGCGCTGCGGACGGGCGGAGGGCGCCTTCGTCGCCTCACGCGGCGGCGCGGGCACGGCGGTCGGCGCCTGGGTCGGCTTGCGGCTGGTGGTCGGCTCCGCGGACGGCGGCGCGGAGGGCCGGGTGGTCGCGGTCGGGGCCGGCGGCTGCGCCTCCGAAGCCAGCGCGATGCCACCGGTCAGGGCGCCACCGGCGAGCACGAGCGCGCCGAGGGACAGGGCGATGCGGATACGCAAGACAGCTCCTCATTCTCGCGGGCGCGGCGGGGTCCGTCGCGCCTCTGCCCTTAGTCATGCCGTGGGTGATCAACCGGGTTGCATCGGATTCCGGCCGATCTTGAAGACGTTCGGAGCGGGTGCGGAGTTGCGGGCCGCCGTGGCCCGGAAACACGAACGGCCGGGAAGTCCGCGTGGGACTTCCCGGCCGCCCGGTGTTCGTGGAAGGTCTCAGCCGGCGAGGGCCGACAGCTTCTGCCAGCTCGCCCAGTCGTACGTCCAGTCGCTGTAGTCGCCGTCCTTGGCCGTCAGCGTCTGCGTGCTGCCGGTGATCTCCACCGGGTCGCCCGTGAGCACGCCGTCGTAGTACTCCTTGGCCCGCGCCGGCGAGAGGTTCAGGCAGCCGTGCGAGATGTTCTTCTTGCCCTGCGCCCAGACCGACGCCGCGAGGCCGTGGATGAACTCGCCGTTGTTGGAGATCCGGACCGCCCACGGCACCACGACGTTCTCGTAGTGGTACTTCGGGTTGCTCATCGCGTACGTCGCCTGCTTGCCCATCACGACGTGCGTGCCGCTGTGCGTGACGCGCCCCGGGTCGGAGTCCAGGCCGTAGCTCACCGGGTAGTCGGCGATCTGCTGGCCGTCGCGGATCACCTGCATCGTGTGCTGCGTGGTGTTCCCCTTGACGATCTGCGAACGCCCGATCGCGAAGCTCGCCGAGACGTCCTGCTTGCCGTACACGCCTTCGCCGATCTTGACGCCGTAGATCTTGGCGTTGACCTTCACCTGCGTGTTGGGCTTGAAGTACTCCTTCGGCCGCCAGTGCACCGAAGTGTCGCCGTTCAGCCAGGCCCAGGAGCCCTCGGTCTTCGGCGTCGTCTCGACCGACAGCGCCTTCTCGACGGACGCCTTGTCGGTGACGCGGCTCGGGAAGGTCAGCGCGATCGGCATCGCGATGCCGTACGTCTGGCCGTCGCCGACGTTCAGGCTCGCCTGCATCTGCCGCTTCGGCTTGACCGTGGTGAACGCGCCGCCGATGGGCACGTTCTTGCCGTCGGCGCCCTGCGCCTGCCCGGTCCACGTGTATGTCTTGCCGTAGCCGAGCTGCTCGGTGGTGCTCCAGCTCTTCTTGTCCGCCGACGTCTGGCCCTGGACCTGCTTGCCGTCCGGGTTGGTCAGCGTGACCGAGACGATCGTGCCGCTGTCGACCTTGACCCCGACCGGTTCGCCCGGCGCCACGTCCTGCGCGCCGCCGGCCGGCGTCACCGTCAGCTTCGCCGGCTGCGCGGTCGGCGCGGGCGGCTGCGTCGGGCCCCCGCCCGACGTCCCGCTCGCCGACACCGTCGGTTCGCTGCTGCACGCCCCCAGCGTGAGCACCGCGACCAAGCCCAGTGCCACCGCCGCGCCCCGGCGCCGCGTGGAAGTCCTCACCGTCACACCCATTCCCCTTTGCCCCTTTGGTGCTTCCCCTCATCGAGACGTCCCGTGGACCGGCGACGTTGAGCAAGAGTCGCGTGACGAAGGTCACAGTGGTCCCAGCGGGCTCTTACCGAGGGGGCACGGGCGACTCCGAGCCGTATCCGGTGATCACGGTGTCGCTGTGCTGCGCAAGACTATCCGGTGGGTCCGACAGAACGTGGTGGGGAGCCCTACGACGTTCCGGTGACCTTGGCCCGGACCGGCATTTTTGGGCTCGATCACGGGGTTCAACTTTGGCCAGATCCCGGTAGTCTGCTTGCAGGCCGTCGTTTTGCGTGTTCGTGGCTTCACACTCGCGGAACTTCTGACGCGAGCCATGGAGCCGACACGCTCTTGACTCGTCTCGTTGGAACCGCCCGGGACGGCCGGGGTGCCGCTTCGGTGGCATTCGAAGCGGATCTGTGTAACGAGGAGAACAGCGGTGGCGCAAGGCACTGTGAAGTGGTTCAACGCGGAGAAGGGCTTCGGCTTCATCGCGCAGGACGGCGGCGAAGGCGACGTTTTCGTTCACTACTCGGAGATCGAGGGCCGCGGCTTCCGCACCCTCGAGGAGAACCAGCGGGTGGAGTTCGAGGTCGGCCAGGGTCAGAAGGGCCCCCAGGCCCAGAAGGTCCGCGCGATCTGACAAACAGGCCCTCTGCGTTGTCTAAGGCCTGAGCGAAGGGCCCCCGGCGAGCTTTTTCGCCGGGGGCCCTTTCTCGTGTGTCCTGGTGGGGCCGCTGGGGTCAGCGGCGCCCGGCGACCGGCGCGTCGAAGGCGTCGG
This sequence comes from Amycolatopsis sp. NPDC104819, assembly GCF_055583145.1. NCBI lineage: Bacteria > Bacillati > Actinomycetota > Actinomycetes > Pseudonocardiales > Pseudonocardiaceae > Amycolatopsis > Amycolatopsis sp. NPDC104819. The sequence continues at coordinate 68,921 of NZ_JBVJON010000019.1, forward strand.
CGGGGAAGTGGAACTCGTCGGTGAGCTCGGTGAGCTCGCCGACCTGAACCTGCCGCTGGTCCTGCAGCGAGGATGCCTGGCCTTCCCAGTTGAGCCGCTCCAGGATCCACTCCTGGGCGAGCGCCTGGGGCGAGATGTCCCGGGCCTCGGCGATGTCCTTCAGCTGCTGGCTGGCAATGAGGCTCATCCGCAGCTGGAAGACCTGCGCTTCACCGAAGCGCTTGCCGGTCCCGGTGCTTTCGTTGTCGGCATCCGGCGCCAAAGCGGCCAGATACGAGGTGAGTTCCTTGTCCTCGACAACACCATCGTCCGCAGGCTTCGCGGCACCACGATGGCGTCCGGAGGACGCGGCTTTGAGGTTCGTCCGGCTGCTCAAGCGGCCAAGGGAGGGAAGAGGCACGCTGGCCACGATAACGGTTAGGTCTCACCACACAAACCACTGTGAGCCACAACACGCCGCCAACCATCCCCAATCAGCCCAACCCCACCCCAAACGGCCCAACCCTCAACCACACCCAGCAACCTGTCACCAACCCAACGAGTCGATCACCCAAAAACGACCCAACGAGCAAGGGCGCGCAGCGCCCGAAGCGGCGGCACCACGCAAACGAGCAAGGGCGCGCAGCGCCCGAAGCGCAACCACGGAAACCAGCGAGGGCGCGCCAGCGCCCAAGGCGTAACCACGCTGGAAGCCGAGCAGGAGGCACCGTGGGGGGTCCGGGGGGCTCGGCCCCCCGGGTCAGCACACCGGAATGAATGGACCCACGAAGGGCGTCAGCCCGAGGGGGTCCGAGAAATGGAGGACCCCCGCGCCAGGGGGAGGAACGCGGGGGTCGGAGGGGATCTCCACAGGCGCTGACCGGGGGTGTGTCAGCACTTCGATTGTTGCACGAGTTGGCTGGTTGGGCGAGTGGAGAGCGGGAAATTTCCGCTCCGGGTGTCACTTCGGGGCGGGGGTGACCGTCGTTCGGGTGGTGTTCTTCTCCGTGGTTGCCGATTGCGCTGCGTTGAGCGGAGCGTGGCCTCAGGTTCACTCTCCGGGGGGCTGTGTGTGGCGCCCGGCGCTGGTTAGCCTCGCGGCCAAGTTGTTGTGAGCCGTATGGAGGGGCTATGAGCGGGTCTGTTGAAGTGCGGCAGTTCCTCCTTCGGTACGAAGGTGCCGATGGGGGGAGTGCTCCGTTCGCCGGGGGGTTGCCGGCGCAGCGAAGCGGGGCTGCCGACGCGCAGCGGGTGTCGGACGACCAGGTGCGGCGGGCTCGGCTGGCGGTGGCGAACGGCGCGCTGGGGGTCGAGGACTGTGCGCAGCTGCTGGAGATGCTGGGGCTGAACGTGGACGAGGACGGGCAGGCGCCCGTCCAGCGTTAGGCGGGGTGGGCCCGGCGGGCAGGGTGGCTGCCGCCGGGCTCTTCCGGTGATGTTCGTGCAGGTTGTGGCCGTTTCCGGTCGATGATTCCCATCGTGGTCAGCCTTGCTTGACGCTAGTTTCGTAACACTGTTACGGTAGCGGTGTCGAAAGGGGCGGTCATGACGACGATCGAAGGCGCGGCGGGGCTGGCGAGCCGCGTGAGGCCGGTGGTGCAGGTGCTGGGCGGCCGGTTCATGACGTCGCCGGAGCTCGCGGCGGTCGAGGCGGAGGCCGGGCTGCCGGCGCGTTCGCTGTACGTGCGGGGGCGCTCGGCGGTGCTCGGCGACGTCCCGCCGAAGGTGGCCGCGGAGCTGTTCGGGATCTTCCCGCACTGGCTGTTCGAGTTCGTCTTGCCGCCCGCAACGGCGGCCCTCGACGCACCCGCCGCCGTCGCTGCCTACACGGAGTCATCGGCCCGGTGGTCGCGCGTCCACCTTTCGGCCGTACCGGAGTCCGGCCGTCTGGCGGACCTGCTGTTCCGGGTAGTCGACACCGCGGACGCGAGCGGGCTGGCGCTCTTCGCCGGCTGGAAGAACGCCGAACGCCCCGAGGGCGACGCCGAACGGCTCGGGTTCGCGCTGATGGTCTTCCGCGAGCTGCGCGGCGGCCTGCACTTCGCGGCGTTGCGGGCGCTGGGGCTGTCCGTGCCGGAGGCGGTGGTCGCGGACCCGGAGGGCGGCCGCGCGCGGCTCCTGCGCACGGCGTGGCCGGCGGAGGCGGCCGACGAGCTGATCGCGTCGGCGGCGCGCAAGCCGGACCTGCTCGACCGGTGGCTGCGGGCCGAGGCGCTGACCGACGAGCGCGTCGGCGAGCTGCTGGCCGCGGCGCTGACGGAGGCGGAGCAGACCGAGCTGGCGCGCCGGGTGGCGGACTTGGCGGCGTTTGCGCAGGTCCCCGGGGTGCCGGGGGCTTAAGGAACCCCCGGTGCAAAGCGGTGGTGGCGTGCCCTATGCTTGTAATCGCTCCCGGGGGGACCTGAGAGCGCGGTCGGTCGGTCACCCGAAACCGGCCGGGCTCCCATCGTCCAGCGGCCTAGGACTCCGCCCTTTCAAGGCGGCAACGCGGGTTCGAATCCCGTTGGGAGTACGCAGTACAGTAGTTCAAGCAAGGCCCTGTGGCGCAGTTGGTTAGCGCGTCGCCCTGTCACGGCGAAGGTCGCGGGTTCGAGTCCCGTCAGGGTCGCAAGATCGTTCGGCTCCTTGCCGGCGTTCCCGGCCAGGTAGCTCAGTTGGTACGAGCGTCCGCCTGAAAAGCGGAAGGTCGCCGGTTCGACCCCGGCCCTGGCCACCGCTACGAAAACCACCCCGATCCCTCGGGGTGGTTTTTTCGTGTACCGGGCAGGATTCCCCGCGTGAACCCTTGGGACGCCGAAGCCGAGACCTTCGATGACCAACCCGACCACGGCCTGCGCGACCCGCGGGTGCGCGCGGCGTGGACGGACCTCCTCCTCCCGCTGATGCCCCCGGAACCGGCGGCGATCGTCGACCTCGGGTGTGGGACCGGGAGCCTCTCCGTTCTGCTCGCCCAGGCCGGCCATGACGTCTGCGGCATCGACCTCTCCGCCGCGATGCTCGACGTCGCCCGCCGGAAAGCCGAGGCGGCCGGGGTTCGTCTTGAACTCCGGCGGGGTGATGCCGCCGATCCGGCCGGTTCCTACGACGTTGTCCTCGCGCGGCATGTCCTGTGGGCCCTGCCCGATCCCGCCGCGGCCCTCGGGCGCTGGCTGGGGATGCTCAAGCCGGGCGGCCGGCTGGTCCTCGTCGAAGGCCGGTGGTTCACCGGGGCCGGGATCTCCGCCGCGGAGTGCGAGCGGCTCGTCCGGGAAAGGCGGGAAGAGGCGACGGTCTCGCTGCTGGACGATCCGGCGTTGTGGGGCCGGCCGATCGAGGACGAGCGATATCTGCTGGTCAGCCGCCGCTGATACGCGAGAACCCCGGCGATCGGACGCTGGGGGCACTAGGCCGAACGAGTGAAGCCGAAATCCCCGTGTCCGGAAGTCCGGACGGGCTCCGACCACCGGGTGAAAGGCAGCCCAACCAGGGCCGCCACCCACCCCAAGGGGACCGACATGCGCTACCTCCTCACCCTCCACATGAACCCCACCCTCTGGGCCACCCTCACCGACGACCAGAAGAACGGCGTCTACGCCGGCCACGGCGACTTCACCAAGCTGATCACCGAGTCCGGCGAGATGGTCGAGACCAAGGCGCTCGCCGAGCCCGGTGAGTCGAAGACCGTCCAGGTCAAAAACGGCGTGCCGCAGGCCAAGGACGGCGTCTACGTCGAGGCGGAGTCCTTCTTCTGCGGCTACTACGTCGTCGACGTCGAGAGCGAGGAACGCGCCGTCGAGCTGGCCGGGAAGATCCCCGACGCGCAGTACACCGCCGTCGAGGTGCGGAAGGTCGTGCACGAAGGTTGACCTCGATCTTGGTCGAGGTTGCATCCTCGATCCATGAGCGCTGAATGGGCCATCGAAGCCGTTGACCTCGACGCCTACCTCGAACGGGTCGGGCTGGAGCGACGACCGCCGTCGGTGGCGGCCCTCGAAGACCTCGTGCGGGCGCATGTCCGCGCCATCCCGTTCGAGAACGTCGACGTTGTTTTCCAGCAGCACCAAGGGATTTCGCTCGACGTCGTGAACGCCAAGCTCGTCGGGCGGCGGCGGGGCGGCTACTGCTACGAACAGAGTGGCCTCTTCGCCGCCGTCCTCGAGCGGCTCGGGTACCCCGTGCACCGGCTCGCCGCTCGGGTGCAGCCGCGGCGGCCGGGGCCCTACACGCACATGACACTGGTCGTCGACGTTGCCGGGCAACAGTTTCTGGCCGACGTCGGGTTCGGCGCCGGGATCCTCGCGCCCATGCCGTTGATCGACGGCCACGAGGTCGACCAGGCCGGCTGGCCGCACCGGCTGCGGCACCGGGACGGCTGGTGGACGCTGCAGAAGGGCGACGAAGACCTGCTCGAGTTCCGGCTCACCGAGATGCACCCCATCGACTACGAGGTCTACCACCACTACACCTCGACCCACCCGAAGTCGCCGTTCACCGGACGGCTGGTGATCATGACGCTCGAACCCGGGATCAGCCGCAAGCTGCTCGGCCGCGAGCTGACCGTCGAAAAGCCCGACGGCACCAGCGAAACCACGGAAATCGCGCCGGACGAGCTCGACACCACCCTCAAGGACTTCGGCATCGAGCTGACCGCCGACGAGCTCGCCCGGCTGAAAGAGCTCTACTGACTTCCGAACAGCTCGTCCGCCGGGACCGGGTGGCCGAGGTGGTAACCCTGCGCCTGGTCACAGCCGAGCGCCCGCAGCAGCTCGAGCTGCTCCGCGGACTCGACCCCCTCGGCGATCACCGTCAGGTCGACGGCGTGGGCCATCGCGATGATGCTCGTGACGATCGCCTCCGCGTCCCGTGACTCGGCGATGCCGGTGATGAACGAGCGGTCGATCTTGAGCGTGTCCAGCGTCAGCCGCCGCAGCTGGGCGAGGGACGAATAGCCGGTGCCGAAGTCGTCGATCGCCAGCAGCACCCCCAGCGACCGCAGGGACGCCAGCACTTCCGCGGCCGCCTCCTGGTCGCGCATCAACGCGCTTTCGGTGACCTCCAGGCAGAGCGCGCCGGCCGGCAGCCCGGTGCTCGCGAGCGCGTCCTGGACCGCGGGCACCAGGTGCGGGTCGTCGAGCTGCCGCGTCGACAGGTTGACTTTCAACGTCAGGTCCAGGCCCTGGCCGGTGCGCCGCGCGGCGAGCTCGCGGGTGGTCGCGCGCAGCATCGCCTTGCCGATCACGTTGATCAGGTCGCTCTCCTCGGCGAGCGGGATGAACTCCGCGGGCGAGATCGCGCCGTGCCGGGGGTGCGTCCAGCGCAGCAGCGCCTCGACCGCGACCATCTCGCCGGTCCGCAGGTCGACGACCGGCTGGTAGGCGGGCCAGAGCTGGCCGTCCTGCACCGCGTCGCGCAGGTCCTGCTCCATCCGCAGCCGCCGCTGCATCCGCTCGCGCAGGCCGACGTCGAAGAAGTGGTGCCGGCCCCGGCCGAGCGTCTTCGCCTGGTACATCGCGACGTCCGCGTCCCGCAGCAGGTCCTCGGCGCTGCGCCGGTCCGCCTCGCCGACGAGCACCACGCCGATGCTGGCGTCGAGGTGCAGCTGCCGCCCGAGCACGCCGATCGGCTCGGCCAGCGCGGCCCGCAGGTGCTCGGCCAGCGCGCGGACCTCGCCGGGCTCGGTGACCTCACCGGTGACCACGACGAACTCGTCGCCGCCGAGCCGCCCGACCAGGTCGTCACGCCCGGAGCAGCGGCGCAGCCGCTCGCCGACGATCCGCAGCACCTGGTCGCCGACCGAGTGCCCGAGCGAGTCGTTGATGACCTTGAACTTGTCCAGGTCGAGGAACAACACCGTGACGGCGCCGCGCTCGCGGACGGCGAGCCGATCGAGCACCAGAGTCCGGTTCGCCAGCCGCGTCAGCGGGTCGTGGGTGGCGTCGTGGGCCAGCTGCGCGCTGATCGCGCGGGTCTCGGTGATGTCGGTGAACGACGTGACGACGGCCAGCGCCGCCGGGTCGTCGGGGTTGAGCAGCCGCGACGTCAGCGAGACCCAGACGTCGCGGCCGTCGGGCCGGCGCAGGCGCACGACCAGGCCGTTGTGCGAGACGCCGGTCCGCCGCGTCTGCACCGACGGCGTCTCGTCCGGTGGGATCCAGTGCCCGGACTCGGTGAACAGCACCAGCGTGTGGCACGGGACGCCGATCAGCTCGGCTTCGGTGACGCCGAGGATCCGGCACGCCGCCGGGTTCGCCGCCTCGATGAGCCCGCCCGGGCCCATCACCAGCACGCCTTCGTCGAGAGACGCGACGACCGTGCGGTAGTTCTGTTCGGCGCGCCGGCGCGCGGTTTCGTCGGCGCAGACGAGCACGTAACCGTCGTTCATCTCAGCTGCCGAAACGCGGACCGCCAGGGGCGCGCCGTCACGCCGCCGGTGCACCGCCTCCACGACCCCGCCGCCGCGCCGGATGGCCGGCAGGTCCAGCGGCGCGCCGACCAGCTCGCTCGCGCGCCGTCCGACGGCTTCGGCCGCGGTCCAGCCGTACACCGCCTCGGCGGCCGGGTTCCAGCTGGTCACGACCCCTTCGCCGGTGGTCGCCACCAGGGCGTCACTGACGTGTGACACCAGCGCGGCCTGGTAGCGCAGCGCGTCGGCCGCCGCCTTCTTCGCGGTGATGTCCCGCATGACGACCTGGAAGGCGTGCGGCTTGCCGAGGCGCACCAGGACCGTCTCCACGGCGAACTTGCTCCCGTCGAGCCGGGACATCAGCGCTTCGACGGGCTCACTCGCCTGACCCGCGACGGCCAGCTGCGCGAGTTTCTCCACCAGCATGGCGCGAGCGTCCTCGGCGACGAAGTCGCTGAACCGGCGTCCGACGACTTCAGCGGCGGAGCGCGCCGCGAACGCTTCGAGGGCCGCGCGGTTGGCGTAGGTGAGGACGCCGTCTTCGTGGACGCAGATCGCGTCGGGACTCAACTCGACCAGTTCGGCGAGCGAGTCGGCCTCCATGAGCGTCCATCCCCCATGCTCCTCGGCTGTGGCCCGTCGATTACACCACCGACTCCGGCTTGTGCATACCCGCCGGAATCCGGGCCCGGCCTGCGGATGGGCCGCGCAGCCGCGGCCCCCAGAACAGCAGCCCGAAGTGCGCGGCGAAGGCGTGTCCGAGCAGCGTGACGACCGAGTCGAGGCCGGTCGGGTCGTCGCCGAGCCAGATCACCACGATGAACGCCTCCAGCACGGCCAGTGCCGCCAGCCGCGCCCGGCCGCGAAGCAGGAAGACGAGCGCGCCGGCCGTGGTGAAGAAGCCGTAGCTGACGCCGATGTCGAGCCAGTGCCCGGCCGAGCTCGGCAGGACGTGCGTGCTGATCAGCGCCATGACCGGCAGCTCGGTGACGAGCGTGGCCAGCACGTGCCCGGAGAAGAACACGGTGGCCGCGCGGCGGGCGCCGAACCGGCGTTCCAGCGGGGCGACGGCGATCGCGAAGATCACGACGTAGGCGAGCCAGCCTTCGTCCGAGAGCCAGATCGCGCTGGTCAGCAGCGAGGTGAGCGGCCGCCGCCAGAGGTTGTGGGCGTCGGTGCTCGACAGCCGCAGCAGCCGGTCGGTCAACGCCGGGTCGGCGAACCGGAGCAGCAGCGTGGTGCCGAGGAGGAGGACGAGGTACCCGAAGGTGAAGGGGGTCGCCTTCGGGTTCGGGACGAAGCGCGCCCACCGCCGGACGACCGCTGTCCGCGGGACCGGCCGGGCGGCTTTCAGCAGCATGGACCGAGCCTCGCTGGTCATGCTGGGAGTATCACGAAAGCCAGCTGTGAAAACGCTGTGGATTGTCACTCACGGTCAGATTCGACGTTACGTGACGAATTTTTGCCCCTACCTCACCCGTTCGGGTGCTTTGTGCGGTAAAAATACGGCCACGATGTCGGCCGAAAGGCCTTTCGGGAAGGTCTTTCGGGGTGAACGACGAGGTATCGGTCGCCGAGCTGCTCGTCCGCGAGGGCTGGGGCGACCGCGACGCACCGGCTCAGTCGCGGTGGCGCGTGCTCGCGGTGATGCTCGCCGTGGTGATGGGCTGCGGCGCCGCCGCGGTGCTGGTCGCCTTCGGCGGTGGCAAGGAAAGCCAGGACGCGTCCCCCGTCGACCAGATCCAGGTCATCCCCTTCCCGCAGCGCACCACCGGCCTCGGCGGCGCGGACCAGGCCACCGACTCCCCGCCGGAGGGCGGCACCGGCGGCGGCGACGTCGTCCCCGGCGTCGGCGTGCCCCGGGAGACCGTCACCGAGGTGCCGGGCACCGACCCGGCCACCGAGAGCAGTGCCGGCACCACGACGCCGACCACCACGCCCACCAGCGGCGCCCCGGGCAGCTCGACCCCGTCGACCACGACCCCGCCGGGCGGGCAGCACCCCACCACGACCCCGCCGCCGCCGAAGCCGACGTGCCTGCTGATCATCTGCTGGTGATCAGGCCAGCTTCTCCGCGAGGTCGCTGAAGTCCGACGTGTTCCAGCGCTCGGGCCGCATCACGATCGCGATGTTGCTCCCGTGGGTGTCGTCGGTCGCGTCCGTGTAGGCCTCGCTGACACCCGGCGGCAGGTAGCGGGCCGCCATCTCGTGCCGCTCCGCCTTGGTCATCGGCCACGTCTTCACCACCGGACCTTCGACCGAGACGTACTTGTAGACGCCGTCCTGCTGCTGGACGCACAGCGCGAACCGGCCGGCCTCCTCGATCAGCCGGGTCTTCCGCAGCCCGGGCGACGTCATGACGACGACATCGCCGCCCGGCTCGTAGCGGTACCAGATCGGCGTGGTCAGCGGTGCTCGGCCGGCTTCGGCCGTCACGCTGAGGACGCCCACCTGCGGCTGGGCGAGGAACGCCTCACGCTCGTCCCGGGTCATCTTGCGCGCCATCTCGAGTCTCCTTAAAGCCATCCGATTTGCCTTAACAGTAGCGGCCCTCGGTCGGCAAAAGCAAGCACGTTTGCTTTAAGATGGCGTCATGACCCGACCTGGCGGCCGCAGCGCCCGTGTCCGCGACGCGGTGCACGACGCCGTCGTCGAGCTGCTCGCCATCGGCGAGATCAACGCGGCGATCCCGAAGATCGCCGAGCGGGCGGGCGTGAACCCGACGAGCGTCTACCGGCGCTGGGGCAGCCGCGAGCAGCTGCTGCTCGACGCCGCCGTGACGCGCCTGCGCGCGACGTCGCCGATCCCGGACACCGGCACGCTGCGGGGTGACCTGCTCGGCTGGGCCGAGGGCGTCGAACACGCGATGTGCGACCCGCGCGGCCAGATCCTGCTGCGCGCGCTAGTCGCCACGCTGGGGCCGGAGAAGCAACCGGTCGAGTACCTCAAGGCACGCGGCGCAGACCTGCAGGCGACACTCGACAAGGCCGCCGCCCGCGGCGAGGACGTGCCGACGGTCGACGAAATCCTCGACTTCGTGCTGGCCCCGCTCTACCTGCGGGTGCTGTTCCGGCGCCCGGTCGAGCCGGGCACCGGCGGCAAGCTCGTCGAACGGCTGCTCACGGCGCTTCGAGCAGATCCGGCTCCGCGCGCCGGCCGAGGTGGTTGAACAGCAGGTTCAGCACGAACGCCAGCACCGCCGCCACCGTGATCGAGCTGCCGCAGATCGTCTGCAGCCACGCGGGGAAGTGCTGGAAGAAGTCCGGTGCGAACGCCGGCAGCAGCCCGACGCCGAGCGCCACCGCGACGATGAAGGTGTTGTGGTTGCCCGAAAACTCCACCGTGCGGAGGTTCTGCGCGCCCACCACGGCGACCATCGCGAACATCACCACCGCGACCCCGCCGACCACCGGCTGGGGGATGGCCGCGATGAACGCGCCGATCTTCGGCACGAGCCCCATCAGCACCAGGATCCCGCCGGTCACCGCGACCACCCAGCGGCTGCGCACCCCGGTCATCCGCACCAGCCCGACGTTCTGCGCGAACGCCGTGTCGGGAAAGGAGTTCATCACGCCGCCGAGCACGGCCGAGAAGCCGTCGGTGGCCAGGCCGCGCGCGAGGTCGGAGTCCGTCGGCGGCCGTCCGGTGATCTCGCCGACGGCGATCATGTCGGCGGTCGACTCGGTGAACGTCACCAGCATGACCACGCACATCGACAGGATCGCCGCGACCGGGAACGTCGGCGCGCCGAAGTGGAACGGCGCCGCGAGCCCGAACCAGCTCGCCGCGCCGAGGCCGTCCCAGTGCACGAGCCCCAGCGGGATCGCGGCCACCAGGCCGATCGCGAGCGCGAGCAGCGGCCCGATCTGGTTGGCGAACCCGCGCAGCACCCGCGTGAACAGCACCAGCAGGGCGAGGACGCCGAACGCGAGCAGGATGTGCGACGGCGCCGCGTAGTCCGCCGCATCGGGGTCGTTGCCCGCGATCAGGCCCGCGCCCGGGCCGAGCAGCGAGACGCCGATGACCAGCAGCAGCGTCCCGGTGACCAGCGGCGGGAAGAACCGGATCAGCTTCGCGAACGGCTTCGCGATGAGCAGCCCGAACACACCGGAGGCGATCATCGCGCCGTAGACCGCGGACAGGCCGTACTGCGAGGCGATCAGGATCATCGGGTTGACCACGGTGAACGTCGCGCCCGCGACCACCGGCAGCCGGATCCCGAGGATCTTGCCGATGCCGATCGCCTGGATCATCGTGGCGATGCCCGCGACGAACAGGTCGGCGTTGACCAGCAGCCCGACCGTCGCCGCGTCCAGCTTCAGCGCGCTGCCGACGATCAGCGGCACCGCGACCGCGCCGGCGTACATGATCGACATGTGCTGCAGGCCGAGCAGCACGAGCCGCCCGGCGGGCAGGCCCTGGTCGACGGGGTGCACCGCGGGTTCCGTCATGATCAAGCCCCTTCCTCGCGGCACAGCCAACGCCTCGCGCGTGACGGTAGCAAGTCCCGGCGGTCATGATCTTGTTTCCGGGTGCGGCGGAACGGCCCGCGATGTGTGACCATCGGTGCATGACTTCGGGCGGTACTTCCCAGGTGGGCCCGCCGTTTCGCGCCGATCACGTCGGGAGCCTCCTGCGGCCCCCGGTGCTGCGTGACGCGCGACGGCGGCACGAAAGCGGCGAGATCGGCGCGGAGCAGCTGCGCGCCGTCGAGGACGACGCGATCCGCGACGTGATCAAGATGCAGCGCGCGGCCGGGCTGAGCTCGGCGACCGACGGCGAGTTCCGGCGCGCGTCGTGGCACATGGACTTCATCTACGCGCTCGGCGGGGTGTCGAAGAGCGACGAGCGGCTGCACGTCAAGTTCCACAACCTCGCCGGCGACCTCGAGTTCAGCCCGCCGGGGCTGCAGGTCGACGGCAAGGTGCGGCTCGACGAGCCGGTCTTCGCCGACCACTTCCTGTTCCTCCAGTCCCATGTGGACGAAGGCGTGACGCCGAAGCTGACCGTCCCGTCACCGAACATGGTCTACTACCGCGGCGGCCGGGCGGCGGTGAGCGAAAGCGTTTACCCGGACCTCGAGGAGTTCTTCGCCGACCTCAGCGCGGCGTACTCCGCGCAGGTTTCCGCCGTGCACGGGCTCGGCTGCCGGTACCTGCAGCTCGACGACACGAGCCTCGCCTACCTCAACGACCCGGCGCAGCGCGAGCTCGTCGAGCGGATGGGCGGCGACCCGGACACCCAGCACCTGCGCAACATCGCGACGATGAACGCGGCGCTCGCCGAGCGTCCCGAGGACCTCACGGTGACGACCCACCTGTGCCGCGGCAACTTCCGGTCGTCGTGGGTCGCTTCCGGGAGCTACGAGTTCGTCGCGGAGGCGCTGTTCGGCGAGCTCGCCGTCGATGGGTTCTTCCTGGAGTTCGACGACGAACGCTCCGGCGGCTTCGAGCCGCTGCGGTTCGTGCCGAAGGACAAGAAGGTCGTCCTCGGCCTGGTCACGACCAAACGGCCGGAGCTGGAGGACCCCGACGTCCTGGTGCGGCGGATCGAAGAGGCGTCGCGGTACGTCGACGTCGACCAGCTCTGCCTGTCGCCGCAGTGCGGGTTCTCCTCGACCGAGGAGGGCAACGACCTGACCGCGGACGAGCAGCTGCGGAAGCTGGAGCTGATCGTCGAGACCGCCGACCGCGTCTGGGGCGGCCGGTGATCACGTGCGTCGTCGACTACGTCATCGACCCCGCGAAGATCGCCGACTTCGAACGCTTCGCCGCCGCGTGGATGCGGCTGGTGCAGCGGGAAGGCGGTGTCCACCACGGCTACTTCTTGCCGGCCGAGGGGGCGAGTGACGAAGCCCGCGCGTTGTTCAGCTTCGAAAGCCTGGCCGCGTACGAGCGCTACCGGACGCTGTTCGGCGTCGACCCCGACTTCATCGAGGCCGACAAGATCCGCGACGAGAGCGGCTGCGTGGTGCGGTACCGGCGGTCGTTCATGCGGCCGCTGCTGCCGGACGACGAAGACTGACGTGCGGCACAGCGCGCGGCGGCCGCCGTCGGTCGTGGACCGGGTCCTCGACCTGCTGGGCGCGTTCACGGCCGAGCGGCCGCGGCTGACGCTCTCGGAGCTCAGCCGCCGCGTCGGGCTGCCGCTGTCGACCACGCACCGGCTCGCGGGCGAGCTCACCAAGCGCGGTGCGCTCGTCCGCGACGCCGCCGGCGCCTACCGCGTCGGCCTGTGGCTGTGGGAAGTCGCTTCGCTCGCCCCGCACGGCGCGGAGCTGCGAGAGAGCGCGATGCCGTTCCTGGAGGACCTTTACGAGGCCACGCACCAGAACGTCCAGCTCGCGGTCCTCGATGGGCCCGAGGTGGTCTACGTCGAGCGCATCTCCGGCCGCGGCGCGGTCAACGTCCTGACGCGGGTGGGCGGCCGGCTGCCCGCGCACGCGACCGGCGTCGGCCAGGTGCTGCTCGCGCACGCGCCGGTCGACGTCCAGGAAGCGGTCCTCGAGGGCCCGCTGAAGACGTTCACGCTGAAGACGATCGGTTCGCCGGAGCAGCTGCGCCGGGTGCTGGCCGACGTCCGCCGCAACGGTTACGCGGTCAGCGACGGCCAGATCGAGCTGATCGCCCTTTCGGTGGCGGCTCCGGTCTACGACGCCACCGACGAAGTGGCGGCGGCGATCTCGGTGGTCGTCCCGGCCGAAGGGACGGACCCGCGGACGCTGGTCCCGGCGGTGCGCGCGGCCGCGCGGGGGATCTCGCGCGTGCTCGGGGCGCCGCGGGCCCTGCGGACGAGCGGCGAACCCCACTGATCAACTCCTCGACGAGCCGAGCGGGTTGTGGTCGGATGAGGTCATGGGTGAAGAGACCACCGTTCTGATCGTCGGCTCGGGGCAGAGTGGGTTCCAGGCCGCGGCTTCGCTGCGGGACCGGGGCTTCGCGGGCCGCGTGGTGCTGGCCGGGGACGAACGCGGCGTGCCCTACCAGCGGCCGCCGCTGTCGAAGGCCTACCTGGCCGGGACGGCCGGGCTCGAGCAGCTGCACCTGCGTGGTGAGGACTTCTTCGCCGAGAAGGACATCGAGCTCGTCGCGGGCCGGGTCGCTTCGATCGACCGCGAGGCTTCGCGGGCGCGGCTCGAGGACGGCGCCGAGCTGGCGTACGACCACCTGGTCCTGGCCACCGGCGCGCGCAACCGGACGCTGCCCGTGCCCGGCGCGGACCTGCCGGGCGTGCTGACCCTGCGCACGCGCGACGACGCCGACCGGCTCCGCGCGTCGCTCGCCGAGGCGAAGGACGTCGTGGTGGTGGGCGGCGGGTTCATCGGCCTGGAGTTCGCGTCGCACGCCGGCCGTCCGGTGACGGTCGTCGAGGCGCAGGACCGGCTGCTCAACCGCGTCGCGACGCCGGAGATCTCGGCCTTCTTCGCCGCGCTGCACCGCAACGCCGGGCACACGGTACTGCTCGGCCAGGGCGTCTCGGCGCTGCACGGCGACTCGCACGTGCGCGAAGTCGAGCTGTCCGACGGCACCCGGCTGCCCGCCGACCTGGTCGTGGTCGCCGTCGGCGTGGTCCCGGAGACGACGCTCGCCGCCGCGGCCGGGCTGCCGGTCGACAACGGCGTGGTGGTCGACGAACACCTGCGCACGGCGGACGAAAAGATCTTCGCCATCGGCGACTGCGCGAACTTCCCGTGTGTCCAGGCGGGCGCCGCGACCCGGCTGGAGTCCGTGCAGAACGCCGTCGACCAGGCTCGCTGTGTCGCCGCGGCGATCACCGGCACGCCCGAGCCGTACGCGAGCCTGCCGTGGTTCTGGACCGACCAGGCGGGCGCGAAGCTGCAGATCGCCGGGATCCTGGCCGACGCCGACCGCACGGTGGTCGCGGGTGACCGCGAGGCGGGCAAGTTCTCGGTGCTGTCCTTCCGCGACGACGTCCTCATCGCGGTCGAGTCGGTGAACCGCCCGGCCGACCACATCGCGGCCCGGCGCCTGTTCACCGCCGACCCGCACCCGCGGTACGCGGACCTCGAAGCGAGCGAGTTCAACCTCAAGGGACACCTAGCGTCAACTCGCAGTTGACGACTGGAGATCGTCAACCTACAGTTGACGCATGACCTTACCGACCACCATCAAGCTCGACGACCTCATCAACGCCATCAAGGGCAACAACGACCACGACGCGCTGGCCCAGCTGTCCGACGCGGTCTACGTGGGCCAGCACCTCGGCGAAGTCGCCGACCACCTGATCGGCCACTTCGTCGACCAGGCCCGGCGGTCGGGCGCGTCCTGGACCGAGATCGGCGCCAGCATGGGCGTCACGAAACAGGCCGCCCAGAAGCGGTTCGTGCCCAAGGTGGACCCCGGCGGCGACCCGTCCGGATCGATCGAACGCGTCTACGGCCGCTACACCGACCGCGCGCGGCACGTCGTCGTGGCGGCCCAGAAGGCCGCGGTCGAGCACGGCAGCCCGGAGATCGACAGCCTGCACGTCGTGCTGGGCCTGCTGACCGAGCCCGCGGCGCTCGCCGCCGGGGCGATCGTGGCCCAGGGGGTCACGCTCGAAGCGGTGCGGGAGGCTGCCGAAGCGCGGCTGCCGGAGCGGGCCGACCCCGCGCCGAACCCGGTGCCGTTCTCCGCCGGCGGCAAGAAGACCCTCGAACTCACCATGCGCGAGGGCCTGCGGCTCGGGCACAACTACATCGGCACCGAGCACATGCTCCTGGCGCTGCTGGAGCAGGGCGAAGGCGCGGGCTTCGAGGTGCTCGACGGCCTGGGCGTCAAGAAGGACAAGGCCGAGGCGAAGATCCAGGAGGTGCTGGCGGAGATCCTCGCCGCCCGCGGGCAGTGAGACTCCTGCTGGTTGCCGCGCTCCTCGCGGTGGTGCTGGTGACGCTGCTCTGATCGGGAGGGACCAGGGGGTCTTCCCGATCAGAGCAGCACCGGCTCAGGCTTCGGACTCCGGGCGGCCGTCCTCGGCCCAGGCCGTGTGGAACGAGCCGTCGCGGTCGACGCGCCGGTAGGTGTGGGCGCCGAAGAAGTCCCGCTGACCCTGGACGAGCGCGGCCGGCAGCCGGTCCGCGCGGAGGCCGTCGTAGTACGCCAGCGCCGTCGAGAAGCCCGGCGTCGGAATGCCGAGCTGGACGGCCGTCGAGATCACCGAACGCCACGAGTCCTGCGCGTCCTCGACCGCCTTGCGGAAGCCGCCCGAGGTCAGCAGCGTCGGCAGCTGCGGCTCGTCGGCGTAGGCCGCGGTGATGTCGTTGAGGAACTTCGCGCGGATGATGCAGCCGCCGCGCCAGATCGAGGCGACCTTGCCGAGGTCGATGTCCCAGCCGTACTCGGTCGCGCCGGCCTGGATCTGGTTGAAGCCCTGCGCGTACGCGACGACCTTCGACGCGTACAGCGCCTGCTCGACGTCGTCGGCGAAGCGCTCCAGCGAGGAGCCCGTCAGCGGCGACGCCGAAGGACCGCCGAGGCCGCGGGCCGCCGCGCGCAGCGAAGTCGACCCGGACAGCGAACGCGCGAAGACGGCTTCGGCGATGCCCGAGATCGGGACCCCGAGGTCGAGGCCGATCTGCACGGTCCAGCGGCCGGTGCCCTTCTGCTCGGCGGCGTCCGCGACGACGTCGACGAACGGCTTGCCGGACGCCTGGTCGACGTGCGCGAGCACGTCGGCGGTGATCTCGATCAGGTACGAGTCCAGCCGGCCGGTGTTCCAGGTCCGGAACACCGCCGCGATCTCGGCGGGGGAGTAGCCGCCCGCGTGCCGCAGCAGGTCGAACGACTCCGCGATCAGCTGCATGTCGGCGTACTCGATGCCGTTGTGCACCATCTTGACGAAGTGCCCGGCGCCGTCCGCGCCGATGTGCGTGCAGCACGGCTCGCCGTCGACCTTCGCCGAGATGTCCTCGAACAGCGGGCCGAGGGACTCGTACGACTCCTTCGAGCCGCCGGGCATGATGCTCGGCCCGTGCAGCGCGCCCTCCTCACCGCCGGAGACACCGCTGCCGACGAAGTGCAGCCCACGCTCGCGCAGCGCCTTCTCACGACGGCGCGTGTCGGCGAAGTGCGCGTTGCCGGCGTCGATGATCACGTCGCCCTCTTCGAGCAGCGGCGCGAACTCCTCGATGACGGCGTCCGTCGGCCCGCCCGCCTTGACCATGATCACGACCTGCCGGGGCCGCTCCAGCGCGTCGACGAACGCCTGCGCCGAGTACGCCGGGATGAAGTCGCCCTCGTCGCCGAACTGCTCCACCAGCGCGCGGGTCCGCTCCTCGGACCGGTTGTGCAGGGCCACCGTGTGGCCGTGCCGCGCGAGGTTCCGGGCCAGGTTGCGGCCCATGACCGCCAGGCCGGTGACCCCGATGCTCGCCTTCTTGCTCATCCGCATCCTTCCGAAGACTCTCTCGATTCAGACCCTAGTCCGATCGACGCCTCATGGAAGGCCACGGAGGAGCAGCTCACTCAGTTCAGGAGAAGCAGCGGATCGGGCCCTTGTTTAACGCCACCATGTCCGTGACCGCGGCGGCGAGGTCGATCGGCGCGCCCCACTCGGCGCCGTCCAGCTCGGCGTACGCGCGGTGCAGGTTGCCGGGCAGCCGCTCCTGCTCGGAAAGCGCCTCGAACGGACCCAGGTCCGTCTCCTTCGCCAGCTCCAGCGGCGACAGCCCGGCGGCCTTCCCGCGCTTCGCCGTCTCCTGGAGGAACTTCAGGTACGCGTCGACCGTGTCGACCACCGACAGGTCACAAGGACCGCCGTGACCAGGCAAGATCACCTCGGGTGACAGCTCCCGGATCACGTCGAGCCCGGCGCGCCAGCCGGCGACCGAGCCCATCAGCGCGAACGGGCTGCCGCCGTTGAACACCAGGTCACCGGCATAGAGGACGCGCTCCTCCGGCAGCCAGACCAGGACGTCGTTGGTCGTGTGGGCCGCGTGGCCGGGGTGGATCAGCTCGATCGTGACGTCGCCGGCGTGGACGGTCAGCCGGTCGTCGAACACGACCTCGGGCGGGCGCGACCGCAGCTCGCCCCAGTCGCTGCCGGTGAAGATGCCCTCGAACGTCTGGATGCCTTCGGCGACCATCAGCTCGCGGGTCTTGCGGTGGCCGATGACCGTGGCGCCCTCGACCAGGTAGTTGCCGTTGGTGTGGTCACCGTGGTGGTGGGTGTTCACCAGCGTGGTCACCGGGCTGCCGGTGGCGCCTTCGACGGCCGCCAGCAGCGCCCGCGTGCGGCGCTCGGTGGAGCAGGTGTCGATCAGCACGGTGTGGTCACCGGCGTCGACGACCCCGCAGTTGTTGATGTACCAGGAGCCGTCCGGCTGGACGTACCCGTGGACCCGGTCGGCCAGCCGGGTGACGGCGGCGGCGGAGGGCGAGCGATCGGTCACGCGCACCACTATGCCCCAGACCGCTGCCCGCCGGTTGGGCGAAAGGTCACGAATCCGCTGGTCCAGGCGAGTGAAGACACAGGTGACTGGCATTCCGCGTCATTTCCTGGAACGCTGCGCGATGTCATCATCGAGATCCGCAAGGTCAAGCACTAGCCTGGGTGGGTTCGATAGTTCGCGCGCGACGGCGACCGGGAGGCCGCCGTCGCTTGGTAGTGGTCCGGGAGAGCAGGGCGATGGCCAGCACCGTCACCTCGCGCCGGAAGCAGCTCGGAAACGAGCTCCGGCATGCCCGCACCGCGGCGCGGATGACACAGCAGCAGGTCGCCGAGGTTCTCGGCTGCACCCAGGGCAAGGTCAACAAGATCGAGTCCGGTGCCGTCGGGGTGAAGCTCGGGGATGTGCGATCGATGCTGAACGCGTTCGGGATCAACGGCGAAGAAGCCGACACGCTGATGAACCTGGCGCGGGCCGCCGCCGGGCAACGCGGCCACTGGTCGGGCTACCGCTCGGTGGTGCCGCACTGGTTCCGCACCTTCACGGACCTGGAGCCCGCGGCCGCGGAGATCCTCACCTGGCACGGTGAGCGCATCCCCGGCCCGCTGCAGTCCGAGCACTACATGCTCAAGCAGTTCACCGAGTTCGGCGCCACCGACGTGACGTCGCTGGTGCGCAACCGGCTCGACCGCAAGGCGGTGTTCGAGCAGCAGCAGCCGCCGTACTACCGGTTCATCATCAGCGAGGGCGCGCTGCGCCGCGCCCCGGGCGGCTACGCGCCCGCGGTGATGCTGGACCAGGTCGAGCACCTGCTCTCGCTCGAACGGCACCCGCGGGTCTACGTGCACGTGCTGCCCTTCGGCGCGCGCCTGGCCGCGGTGCCCAACGACTTCACGATCATGCGGTTCCCGGACCGCACCCGGGACTTCGTCTACATCGAGCACTCGGCCGGCGGGCTGTACCTCGACGACGTTAAGGACTTCAACATCTTCGTCGACTCGTGGGACAGGCTGCGTGGGGCCGCGCTGGAGCGCCAGGAGACCCGGCAGTTCCTCAAGGAGCTCGCGGAGGGTTACCGCGGCCAGATGCAGCAGCTCCAATAGGGCGAACGGCGGTGTGAAGGGTCCCGGGTGGTGAACAACTGTCGGTAGAGTGGGCCTGTTGCGCCCCTGTCCACCGGAAGTGCCGCCCGAAGGGGACATCGTGGACCCCGACTTCCTCCCCGAGGCCGTGGACCTCGACCGGCCGAACGTGGCGAGGATCTACGACTGGGCGCTCGGCGGCACCGCGAACTGGGCCGTCGACCGGCAGTACGGCGAGCAGGCCCTGGAGGTCTTCCCGCTCGCCAAGACCCTCGCGCGGGCCAACCGCGCCTTCCTCGGCCGGGCCGTCCGCTACTGCGTTTCGCTCGGCATCACGCAGTTCCTCGACCTCGGCTCCGGCATCCCGACCGCGGGCAACGTCCACGAGGTCGCCGACGACCACAGCGACGACAGCCGCTGCGTCTACGTCGACAACGAGCCGGTGGCCGTCGCGCACGGGCGGATCCTGCTCGACGAGGAAGGCGATCCCGAGCGGCACGCCGTGCTGCACGCCGACCTGCGGGACGCCGTCGAAGTCTGGGAAGCCGCCCTGGCCAGCGGCGTGCTCGACCCGGACCGGCCGATCTGCCTGCTCGGCGTGGCGGTGCTGCACTTCCTGCCGGACGTCACCGGTGTGCGCGAAGCGATCCGCGACTACCGGACGCTGCTCGCGCCGGGCTCGGCGTTCGTGCTCTCGCACGCGACCGAATCCGGCGTCTCGGGTGACGAGCTGGCGCAGTGCCGGCGGCTGGTCAAGTTGTCCGAACGGTCGAGCTCACCCGCGGTGTGCCGGTCGCTCGACGAGATCGCCGCGTTCTTCGGTAACTTCGACGTCGTCGAGCCCGGGATCGTGCCTGTGGGAGAGTGGCGCCCCGAGCCCGGCGCCGCCACGGTCCCCCTCGCGAGCGTGGTCGGCGGTGTCGGCCGCAAGCCTGGAGGAATGGCATGACCACGCAGGACCCCGAAGCCCCGGAAGGCGTCGACCTCGAACGGCCGAACGCCGCCCGCATCTACGACTGGTTCCTCGGCGGCGACGCCAACTGGGCCATCGACCGCCAGTTCGGCGAACAGGCGGTCAAGACCTTCCCGATGATCAAGACCGTCGCCCGCGTCGGCCGGGACTTCCTCGGCCGCGGCGTCCGCTACCTGGCGCGCAACGGCATCGACCAGTTCCTCGACCTCGGCTCCGGCGTCCCGACCGTCGGCAACGTGCACGAGGTCGCGGCCGAGGTGAACCCGAACGCCCGCTGCGTCTACGTCGACAACGAGCCGGTCGCGGTGGCGCACTCGCAGGTGCTGCTGGAGAAGGAGGGTGTCGCCGACCGGCACGCGGTGCTGCAGGGCGACCTGCGCGACCCGGCCGACATCTGGAAGCGCGCGCTCGACACCGGCGTCCTCGACCCGAACCGGCCGATCGGGCTGATCATCGTGGGCGTGCTCTACTTCCTCGGCGAGGACGAGCCGGTGGCCCAGACCATCCAGAAGTACCTGTCGCTGCTGCCGTCCGGCTCGTACTTCCTGTCCTCGCACCTGACCACCGAGGGTCTCGACGCGCTGGCCGACCACGACAGCCGCGCGTCGATCGTGGAGCAGTACAAGAAGTCGAGCACCCCGCTGCACCTGCGCAGCAAGGCGGAGTTCACGTCGTTCTTCGAGGGCCTGGAGCTCGTCGAGCCGGGCATCGTGTACCTGCCGGAGTGGCACCCGGAGGAGATCGAGTCGCGGGCCACGAAGAAGCTCGCGAACGACCCGTCGTTCGTCGGTCACATCTGCGGCCTCGGCCGCAAACCGTGACAGCGGCCGCCTACGACGCCCTCGCCGTCCGGTACGCCGAGTTCTCCCTCGAGTTCTGGGACGCGTCGGCGCTGGACCGCGCGGCCTGGGCGGCGTTCGCGGACAGCGTCCGCGGCGCCGGGCCGGTGGCCGACCTCGGCTGCGGGCCCGGCCACGTCACGGCGCACCTGCGCGACCTCGGCCTGGACGTGTTCGGCGTCGACCTCACCCCGGCGATGGTCGAGCTGGCCCGCGAGCACGCGCCGGACCTGCGTTTCGACGTCGGTTCGATGGCCGCGCTGGACATCCCCGACGCGTCCCTGGCGGGCATCCTGACCTGGTACTCGATGATCCACACCCCGCCGGCGGAGATTCCGGGCTACTTCGCGGAGTTCACCCGGACGTTGGCCCCCGGCGGTCACGTTCTGTTGGGGTGCTTCGAATCCGAGGGCGACGTGGTGACGCCGTTCGACCACGCGGTCACGACGGCGTACCGCTGGCCGCTGGACGAGCTGGTGCGGCTGGCGGGTGCGGCGGGACTGGCCGAGGTGGGGCGGATCCACCGCGAGCCGGGTGAGAAGGAGCGCTTCGGCCACGGCGCCCTTCTGCTGCGGAAACCGTAGCCGCACAACGGCGAGAGCCCCGGTCCCATCAGGGAACCGGGGCTCTTCTGTGGTGGTGCGGGCGGTTCGGGTCTAGGCGCGCGAGCCGACGCGGCCGCGCAGGAGCGGGCTCAGGTCGATCGCGGTTTCCAGCGGCCGGCTGGTGCGGAAGCCGTCGGAGTGCCGCTGGTGCGGGAGGTCCTGGTCGGCCGCCCACGTCGTCGTCTTGCGCAGCGGCGCCTGGATCAGGCTGAAACCGAAGCGGTTGCGCAGCTCGTGCGCGATCCCCTTGCGGCCACGGTGTTCTTCCTCTTCACGGCGGAAAAGCGAGTTCAGCCGGACGGCCATCGTCTACACCCCCAGCTCTCGTCGCGGTGACCGGGCGCGTTCGCCGCCGGTCAGTCCGAGACAGGGTTCGCACGGCATGCCGGCCCCGGGGGCCAGCCATTCCACGTCGGCGCGGGAAAGCGCTTCCCCGCACTTGGTTCGGACCAACGTTGAGTCGCTGCGTGCGGAGTCCAGCCCGAAGACGTGGACCACTCGGCGGGCTTCGCCTGCGGTTCCCTTGGCGAGCCTGCCCACGACCAGCACGCTCGGTGGCGCGCTGTCCTCGACGATCACGCTGTTCCTCCCCCATGAGGTCCTGCGGTGGGTGGGTTGACCGGTCTCCGGGACGTGTCCGGCGACGGTCCGAAACCGCCCGTCGCATGCAGGCAGTCGTTCACCGACGCCGGTGCCCCGGCCGATGCGATTAATCCTACTCCTGGAATAATCTTCATGTCGAGGCCGGAGCTAGTTGATCACCCGCTTGGCCCTGCGCAGTACTCCATTGAGACACTGAGTAGCCGGGAGCGGGTACCTTCGACCCAGTCGCGGCCGCGCCCCCCATCGAGCCACGGAGGTACGACCCATGGCGGATTATCCGTCGTTCGCGGATTACGATCCGAGCACGGCCGTGTCCCTGTTCGAAGAGGCGTCCTGGGAGAAGTCGTTCGCCAGCGAGCCCAACGGCGGCAGCTGCGTCGAGGTCAACCTGGGCCGCGAAGGCCTGATCGGCGTCCGCGACACCAAGCTCGCGACCAGCCCCGTCTTCGTGTTCGACACCGCCGAGTGGGAAGCGTTCCTGATCGCCGTCAAGGCGGGGCAGTTCGACCTGCCCGCCTGATCCCTCCCCCGCGGAGGTGATCATGATCACCCACTCGTGTACAAGAATGGCGAAGGCCCCCTTCCCCTCTGGGGAGAAGGAGGCCTTCGCGCCGGCGTGAGTACGCCTGCACGCCGATTGTGAGTGAAATCTCACCCGATTGCCGGAAGCTCCCCGCCGCGCAGCCGCCCGCGGGTCCGGCGCCAGGCCAGCACGATCAGCACCACCAGCCCGATCAACGGCAGGGTGCTGATCGCCCAGCTGAAGCCCATCGGCGGCCCGGGCTGTTCCAGCACCGGCAGCCCGCGCAGGTCGCCGGTGCCGGACCCCGCCGGGCCGGTGACGGCGAAGCGGAACGTCCATTCCCCCGGCCGGGGCATCGACCGGACGTCGAGCCCCCACACCTCCCGC
Organism: Amycolatopsis sp. NPDC104819; assembly: GCF_055583145.1. Classification (NCBI taxonomy): domain Bacteria; kingdom Bacillati; phylum Actinomycetota; class Actinomycetes; order Pseudonocardiales; family Pseudonocardiaceae; genus Amycolatopsis; species Amycolatopsis sp. NPDC104819. The sequence goes on from NZ_JBVJON010000019.1 coordinate 91,680, forward strand.
TTGCGCGGGTGGCGGACCAGCGGCTGCGTGCGGTTCTTGCCCCCTTCCGGGTTGATCATCGTGAGCGTCCCCGACTTGTCCTCGATCCCGCCGTCGGGGATGAAGGTGAAGTCCAGTGACTGCTGGGCCTTCAGCGGCCAGGTGCTGAACCCGATCGTCATCCCGTACGGCCCGGCCTGCACGTGCTCGGTGTGCACGATGTTCACCGGCTCGTAGGCGTTCGCCGGCGCCGCCGTGGCGAACAGCAGCCCCGCCACGGCGGACAGCGCCAAAAGTGCCTTACGCATCAGCGGTTTCCCCCTTCTTCGCGGGCGCCAGCAGGCAGAGCATCCCGCCGAACCGCCACCCGGCGAACCCGCCGAGCAGCCCCAGCGCCGCGCTGAGCACGGCGGTCGTGGCCAGGTACCAGACCGGCGGCACGTGCGCGCCGGTGTAGAGCAGGGACCGCTGCACCGGCAGGCTCAGGCCGATCAGCAGCCCGGCGATCCCGCCCACGGCCACGGAAACACGCCCCGCGCGCCACCCGCGCCGCCGGCCGAGCAGGTACCCCAGCTCCATCAGCGCGGCCACCGGCAGCAGCACCATCGGTGTCAGCGCGGGCATCTCCGGCACCCCGGAGATCGCGTCGCGCATCGGCAGCCCGACGAGGTCGGCGTAGGTCTGCGCCGCCCACGGCGAAAACCACCAGAAGAGCGCCTGGACGGCCGCGACCATCGCCGCGACGCCGAGCGCGCCGCCCGGGCGGCGCACGAACCCGGCGCCGACCGCGACCAGCAGCACCGCCATCATCGAGCAGCCGATCGAGACGGCGTCGGCGTAGTCGTCCGGCACTTGCTGCAGGCCGAGCGCCAGCACCGGCCCGAACGTGAGCAGCACGGTCAACGACGCCAGCGTGCCGATCCGGCCCCAGCGGTGCTCGCGAGCCGCGGCGAACACCGCGGTGGTGCCGATCAGCGACACCGTGATCGACAGCAGCAGCCCGATGTGCGGCGGCGAGTCGATGACCGCGTCGAAGCCGTAGAGTCCGTGCCACCACTGGTCCCACAGGCCGTACAGCAGGAATGTCGCGGCGCCGACCCCCGACACCAGATAACCCAGCGGGGCCGCGAAAGTCCGGCCGAAGACGTTGACCACCCGGCCGCCGACCCGCGGGTCGACCGGACGGCCCGCGCGCCGCGCCGCCGTCGTCAGCAGCACGACGGCGAGGCTCGCCAGGCCGACGACCGCGCTGCCCGAATACAGGAACAGGTGCGGCAGCGTGAAGAACGTGTCGGGCCCGACGTCACTGTGCCACTGGATGTCCCAGGTCAGCCCGACCAGTGACAGCAGTGACCCCCCGAGCACGACGTTCGCGGGCAGCAAGCCCGTCCGCGCCGGTTTCGCCACCGACGTGGTGCGCACGCCGGATGCGGTGAGATCCATTTCCCCCGACCCTTTCTACTTGACCAGCAACGGAAAAACGACTTGGGCGGGCCCGCCGGGGCCGCGCACGGACACGGTGATCTCCCACTGCCCGGACATCGGCAGGGAGACACCCGAGGCGCGGAAGCGGTCGGTGCTCTCCGCCACGGCGAGCACCGGTGGGAACGCGTGGCCCATCTGCGCCATGACCGGTTCGACCAGCACGCTGTCGGGCGCGGGTCCGGTCACCGCGAGAGCGAACGTGTTGCCGCCGATGCGCGGCTCGTCCGCCGAGAACTGGACCGTGTACGGGCCGGAAACCGCTTGCTGCGAGGAGGCTTTCGCGCTGCCGCCGGGCCAGAGCAGCCAGGTGACACCGGCCACGACCACCAGCGCGACGACGGCGATCAGCATCTTGGGGCGTTTCATCGGGAGGCTCCTGTCGTCGGGACCTCCACGATGGCGGGGATCGTCAGCACGCGGTAGCCGCGTTCGGCCTGCAGCCAGATCCGGTACTCCCCGGGCGCGGTGAAGGTGTAGGTGAAGCCGACGTAGGGGCCGTAGGCGGCCACGGTCTCGTCGGGGCGGTCGACCTGCCCCGCGACCGGCGGTGTCATGGCGTGGACGTGCGCCCACGTCGGGGCCTTGGCGGCGGCCGAGCCGACGTCCGGCCCGGTGATCGGACCGGCGACGATGAGGTGGCCGAGCATGCCCAGCCACGGCTGCAGGTCCTGGGTCCGGAAGTGCGCGGTGACGGTGGTCGGTGTTCCCTCGCCGATCGTGAGGTCGACCGGGGTGCCGTCCACCGTCCGCGGCCCGGCGCCGGGCGGTTCGGGCGCGGGCGCGGCGGTGCCCTGCAGGTCCACAGTGGACCGGGCGAGCTGGACACCGCCGCCGCGCCGGACGAGCTCCGCGGCGACGGCGTAGGTGCCCGCTTCCGGGTCGGCGACGTGCACGCGGTAGTCGCCGGGGCCGACCCGCACCGGGTGCAGGTGGCTCATCCGCCCGGACGGCGAGACGAGGACGAGGTGCACCAGCGCGTTGTCGTGGACGAGCAGGTCGTCGACCGGCAGGCCGGTGGCGCCGTCGGCGAAGCTCAGCTTCAGCGCACTGCCCTCGGCGTGCACGGCCAGGTTCACCGGCGTCCGCGAGTAGTCCACTGTGGACAGCGGAAGGTTCCCGTACGGGTCCGTGACGTTGTCGAACGTCGGGTCGAGCTGGCTGCCCGGCGCCGGCGGCGGGGGTGTGCTCGCCGACAGCAGCGCGCCGGTGACCGCGACGGCGATCGCCGCGACCACCGCGCCCGCCGGGACCAGCGCGTACGCCGTCCGCTTCGCCCGAACGCCCACCGCGAGCGCGATCAGCAGGAACGCGCCCGCGGCGACGAACCCGCCGTAGGTCGCCTTCTCCCACGGCGGCACCACCCGCGCGGGCACGAGGAACGGGATCGTGGCGGCCGGACCGGCGCCGTCGCTCACCGACAGCAGCCACGGCCCGGGCTTGTCGACTTGGAGACTTCCCGGGTACACGCCGGGTTCGGCGCCGAGGGTGACGTCGGCCCGCGACGTCACGACCCCGCCGGCCGCGGCGGTCAGGTGCAGCACCCCGGGCGCGGTGCCCTGGTGCGTCACGACGTCGATCCGCAGCGGCGACGGCGTCGTGTCGACCCGGCGGATGATCACGGTCAGCTCACGCGCGCCGAGCGTCTGGGCGACCTGGACGTCGGTGCCCGACGGCGCGCCGTCGGCGTGCGCCGTGCCGCCGCCGGCCGCGATCCCCAGCACGGTCAGCAGCAGCAACAACGCGAATTTCGGTTTCTTCCCCATCGTGGGTCCGAACCTAGCGACGGCGAAGGGTGGCGGGCGTCACGGCGGGGAGGGAACTCCGGTCCCCAGTCCGGGGGACCGGGACCCCCGGGGTCCTCAGGGGTTCAGGAACTTCCGCAGGTGGGAGACGACTTCCCCGGGCTGCTCCTCGGGCAGGAAGTGACCGCATTCGGCCAGGGCCGCACCGGTGACGTCGGTGGCGTACTCCTGCCAGATCTCCAGCGTCGGCAGGGTGCCGAGCAGGCCGTTCGCGCCCCACAGCGCGAGAAGTGGCTGGGTAATGCGCTTTCCGGCGGCGAAGTCGGCGTCGTCGAGCTCGGCGTCGTCCGGGAAGGAGGCGCGGTAGTCGTCGAAACCGGCGCGCAGGGCGCCGGGCTGGGAAAAGGCGCGGACGTATTCGGCGACGGCGTCGGGGTCGAGGCGGTGGCGCTGGTAGGTCCAGCGTTCGAAGAAGTACCCGAGGTAGCCGGCGACGTTCTGGCCGGCGAGCAGCTCCGGCAGGTCGGGCTGGAGGTGGAAGAGCCAGTGCCAGTAGGCCTTCGCGACGCCGGTGTCGAGCCGCTGCCACATCGCGCGGGTCGGGGCGATGTCGAGGACGGCGAGGCGCTCGACCTGGTCCGGCCGGTCGAGCGCCCAGCGGTGGGCGACCCGGCCGCCGCGGTCGTGGCCGGCGACCGCGACCGTGCCGAACCCGAGGTGCTCGGCGAGCGCGGCGACGTCAGCGGCCATCGTGCGCTTGTCGAAGCCGGTCCTCGGTTTGTCCGTGCGGCCGTAACCGCGGAGGTCGGGGGCGATGACGGTGTGGGTCTCGGCGAGGGGTTCGAGGACCCGGTGCCAGCAGTGCGACGTCTGCGGCCAGCCGTGGAGCAGGAACAGCGGCGGGCCGTCGCCGGCCGTGAGGTAGTGCATCCGGAGCCCGTTGACGGTGGCGGTGGTCTCTAACCGGTTCATAGGGTTAGACGGTAGCGGTGCTTCTAACTGTCTTCAAGGGTTAGAATGAGCGCATGGAGTGGGTCTTCGACGGCGGACGGCCGTGCCTCGACCTCGTCAACACGCTGCGCAGCCGGCACGACGGCGGTGTCGAGCTGCTGACCGGGCCCGGCGCGCTGACGGACTGGCTGTCCCTCGCGGGGTTCACGACCGGGCCCGTGCCGGTGACGGCCGGGAACCTGCTGGCGGCCAAGGCGTTGCGGGAAGCCGTGGACCGGGTGCTGCTCGCGGACGGGCCGCCGGACAAGATGGACATCGACCTGGTGAACAACGCGGCGGCCTCGGCCCCGGCGCCCCCGCCGCGGCTGGCCCTGGCCGACGGTGTGCTGCGCCGCGAGGTGCCCGCGCCGAAGGACCCGGTGGCGGCGGCGTTCGCGGCGCTGGCGGCGGACGCGATCGACCTGGCCGCCGGCGACGCTTCGGTGCGGGTGTGCGTGGCGGACGACTGCGGGCTGCGGTTCTGCGACGCCTCGCCGCGGCGGAACCGGCAGTGGTGCTCGATGGCCCGGTGCGGCAACCGCGCCAAGGCCCGCGCCCACTACGCCCGGACCAGCGCCCGCGACTGAGCACCCTGCCGCGGCTGCTCGTGAGTGGTTAGGGCGGTTAGAACCGCCCTAACCACTCACGAGCCTTGCGCCGAGCCGGGGCCGTTGCCGCGGACCAGGCGCTGGTACACCTTCGGGTGGGCGCGGAGCCAGACGTTGAGCTTGCCGATCCAGCGCATGTGCGCCGTCCGCACCCAGGCCGGGATCGGCGTCGAGAAGATTCGCACCACCGCGGCGAAACGCCGGAACCGCCGCTGGTCGCGAAGAGTCCACTGTAGACCGAGGCGGTCCCGGAGGCCGGGCGGCAACGTCGCGCGCAGCAGGAACATCTGGATCCGGGCGTGCCACCGCCACGCCGAATCGGGCAGCCACCGCACCGGCTTGCCCACCGTCCGGATCGTCTCGAAGAGCTGGTCGATCGTCGGGTTCCCGGCGAACCCGGCCACCATCGAGTCGTAGTAGCGCTCGAAAGCCGCCCAGTCCGGCGGCAGATCACCCTCGCGCACGCCGAGCACCCGGCCGATGTCGCACATCTGCGCGTAGTACTCGTCAAGCTCCGAAGTGGACAGTGGACGCCCGAAGAACCGTTGAGCGTCAACCGGAACCTTCACCAGCGTCGCGTGCACCCAGGCATAGGCCTCGGGGTTCAGCGCGCTGTAACGGCGTCCGTCCGCAGAGCCCGTGAACGACCGGTGCAAGGCACGCAACCGCGCCGCTTCCACCCGGGCCCCGGCAGCACCGCCGTAGACGTAGATCGAGAGTGACGCGCCAGTGCGCATCAGCCGGGTCCACGGGTCCGCCGTGTAGTCCGAGTGGTCACGCACCCCTGCCGCCACCACCGGGTGCGCCACCTGCAGCACCAGGACCTGGCCCGCCAGCAGCCCGTCGCGGAAGTCGCCGAAGTACTTCCACGCCGCCGTGCCGCGGACGACGGGCCGGGCCATCACGCGCCGCGGATCAGCATCATCAGCGGCTCGGCGACCGGCGTCGCGGTGTCGCCGGTGGCCAGGCGGCGCAGCTGCAGCCCGGCGATCAGCGCCACCACCGGCCCGGCCAGCCGGCGCGGGTCGGGCACGCCCAGGGCTTCGAGGATCGTCACGGCCAGCTCGTCGTACGCCGCGAAGCAGCGCGAAGAAGCTTCCTGCAGCTCCGGATCGCGCGCGGACTGGAGGTACAGCTCGTGCGCGCCGAGCTCGTCGGTGCCGAACGGCAGCTGCGCGATCACGTGCTCGACGACCGACGCCGCCTGCTCGACGCTGAGGCCGGCCGCGCGGTAGCCGTCGACGATCGCGCCGAGCTTCGCCGTCTCGTCCTCGACGAACATCAGCATCGCCTCGCGCAGCAACGCCGTCTGGCTGGGGAAGTGGTAGGTCAGCGTGCCGAGCGAGACACCGGCGGCGGCCACGATCCGGCGGTTGGTCAGCCCGCCGACCCCGTGTTCGCCGACGACGGTCAGCGCGCCGCGCAGGATGGCGTCCCGGGTGCTTACCAGCTTGTCTCGGGATGCCGCTCCGGCCACCGTTCGACCTCTTCCAGTTGCGCGGCAAGCGAAATCAGCCGCTCCTCGGCGTGCGACGGGCCGAGCAGCTGGGCTCCGAGCGGGAGCCCGCCGGCCGTGAGCCCGGCCGGGACGTTGACCCCCGGCCAGCCCAGCACGTTCCACGGCCAAGCGTACGGGCAGGCGGCGATCATGGCCTGGTCGGTCTCCCAGCCGGACAGCCCGTCGAAGGTGCCGATCGGCGGCGGCGGGGTCGCGGTGGTCGGCGTCAGCAGGACGTCGACGCGGCCGAACACCGAGCCGATCCGCCGGTGCAGCCCGGGCTCGAGGGCCCGGGCGAGCCGCAGCGCGGGCCCGGCCAGCAGGCGGCCTTGGCTCGCGTTGCTGCGCGTGCGCTTGTCGAGCCCAGTGCGGTCCGGCACGCGCAACGTCCAGTCGCGGACGCCGGTGAGCGAGCGCGGCAGGAACGTCAGGCCGATGAGCCCGTAGTCCGGTTCGACCTCGACGATCTCGTGGCCCAGCCCGGCGAGCGACTCGGCGAGCCGGCGCACGGCGGCTTCGACGACCGGGTCGAGCCGCGTTTTGGTGGCGGTGAACGGGATCCGCGTCGACAGGCCGATCCGGAGCCTGCCCGGCTCGCGCGCGGCGGCGGTCCGGAACGTGCTGCCGGTGGCGGCGGCGACGTCGAGCAGCAGGGCGGCGTCCTCGACGGTCCGGGCGAGCGGGCCGAGCACGGTCAGGCCGTGGAACAGCTCGCCGTCGGTCGGGATCCGGCCGCGCTGGGTCTTGACGCCGACGAGCCCGGTCCACGCGGCGGGGATGCGCACCGAGCCGGCGCCGTCGGACCCGAGCGCGGCCGCGATGGCCCCCGACGCCACCGCGGCCGCGCTCCCGCCCGAAGAACCCCCGGGGGTGTGGCCGGGGTGCCACGGGTTGCGCGTCACGCCGAAGGCCGGGCCCTCGGTGAACGGCCACTGGCCCAGCTCGGGGGTGTTCGTCTTGCCGATGATGACGGCGCCGGCTTCCCGCAGCAGCGCGACGGCGGGCGCGTCGGCCGTCGCGGACGGGAAGTCCCCGGCGCAGCCGAACGCCGTCGGCAGGCCGGTGAGGTCGACGTCGTCCTTGATCGCGACGGGCACGCCGAGCAGGGGAGCCCGCTCGCCGGCCGCGAGCCGCCGGTCGGCTTCGGCGGCTTCGAGGGGAGCTTCGGCGTCGCGGAGGTGCCGGAACGCGTTGAGCGTGGGCTGGCTCGCGTGCGCGCGCCCGAGGGCCGCGGCGGTGAGCTCGGCGGCGGTGACCTCACCCGCGGCGAGCTGCGCGGCCTGGGCGGTCAGGCCCGTGAAGTCGAGGCCGGTCTTCGGCGTTGCGGTCACGGGCACCCCCGGAAGTCTCGTTCGTTCGAACGAACGTTACCGGATACCGGTGGTCTCCGGCTACTCCTGGACGCACCGATGAGTTTTCGGCGCCGCTGCCGTCTACCCGGGAAACCACTTCAGGAGGAGCAACCATGGCCACGGTGCACACCGGCATGACGATGTCGCTCGACGGGTTTGTCGCCGACCGGCGGGGCAGGACGGCCCGGCTGTCCGACCCCGCGGCGTCGAACGGCAGCGAGTTCATGGCCGCGCTGATCCGCGAAACCGGTGCGGTCGTCCTGGGCCGGCGGACGTTCGACATGGCCGAGGACCCCGACTGGTACGTCGGCAACTACGAGTTCCAGACGCCGATCTTCGTGGTCACCCACACCCCGCCGCCCGTCCCGCCGAAGCAGGACGAGAACCTGACCTTCACGTTCGTCACCGACGGGATCGCCTCGGCGATCGCCCAGGCCAGGGCCGCCGCGGGCGACCTGGCCGTCAAGGCGATCGGCGCGAGCGTGGTCCGGCAGGTCCTGCGGGCCGGCCTCGCCGACGAACTGCACGTCGACGTCGCGCCCGTGCTGCTGGGCGCCGGGCTGCGGCTGTTCGACGACCCCGCGCTCGAAGGCGTCACCCTCGAGAAGATCGACGCCCGGGACGTGGGGACGTTCACGGCGCTCCGCTACCGGTGCTCGGCCCCTATCGTGGGGGCATGAACTTCGACGGGTTCCCCACCGCCGCATTGGACGCCGTTCCCCGCGTCGACCTGGGCGGCTGGCCGACTCCGCTGCACGCGGCGCCCCGCCTCGGCGAGGCGCTCGGCCTGCCGAACCTCCTGCTCAAGCGCGACGACGTGCACCCGCTCGGCGCGGGCGGCAACAAGCTCCGCAAGCTGGAGTACCACCTCGGCGCTGCCCTCGAAGCGGGCGCGGACACCGTGATCACCTTCGGCGCCCTGCAGACCAACCACGGCCGCCAGACCGCCGCGGCCTGCGCGAAACTCGGCCTGCGCTGCGAGCTCGTCCTGACCGCGAAGGTCCCGCGTGCCGGCGAAGCGTACGAGCACTCCGGCAACATCCCGCTCGACTGGCTCTTCGGCGCGACGGTGCACGTGTGCGCCGACGGCGAGGAGACCGGCCGGACGTACGACCGGCTCGTCGCCGAAGCCGCCGCGGAAGGCCGCAAGGTCGCCACGATCCCGGTCGGCGGGTCCGACGAGCTGGGTGTGCTCGGCTACGTCCGTGCCACGTACGAGCTCGCGACCCAGCTCGCCGACCGCGGCATCGACCGAGCCCACCTCGTCGTCCCGCACGCCAGCGGCGGCACGGCGGCCGGGGTGGCGCTGGCCACCGGGCTGCTCGGCGGCCTCGGGGTCGGCGTCGCCTGCGTCAGCCACCCGCTCGACGAGGCCACGGAGAACCTGCGCGAACTCACCGCCGGCGCGGCCAAGCTGCTCGGCGTCGAACCGCCGTCGCTCGACCACGTCCGGCTGGGCGACTCCACGCTCGGCCCCGGTTACGGCATCCCGACCGACGCCGTCTGGGACGCGCTAAAGCTGTTCGGGCGCACGGAAGGCGTCGTGCTCGACCCGGTTTACAGCGGCAAGGTGGCCGCTGCCCTGGTCGAGTGGGCGGGCCACTTCGCCCCGGACGAGCACGTGGTGTTCCTGCACACCGGCGGCATGCCCGGCCTGTACGGCTACGGCCCCGAATTCGCGGCGGCCGTCGAGGGCTGACTCCACGCGGGTCGCGACCCGCAGCAGGGTGAACAGCAGCCCGACGTCGGCGAGCAGCAGCAGCCGTTGCGTGACCCCGATCGGCAGCAGGTTCGACACCTCGGGGAACGGCTCGACGCCGGCTTCGCTGAGCCGCACGAACACGAAGCTCAGGGCGAAGAAGGCGAACGCCACCGCGGTCAGCCGGATCGCGCGGACGAGCAGCACGCACTCCGGCCGTCCCTTCAGCGGTTCCAGCAGCGAGAACGCGGCGCCGGGCAGGCTGAGGAACGCGACCAGGCACGCGTAGAGGTGGATCTCGCCGCTCACCGGGTCGGGCGCCTCCGGGTAGCTCGCCGGGAAGATCGCGGCCGCGGCCATGCCGAGCGACCAGAGCGTGAGCAGCAGCCGCGTCGTCCGCGACAACGGCACCCCGGCGACCTGCAGCGCGCCCAGCACCGCCAGTGAGCCGATCGCCAGCGACAGCACGCTCGCCCCGAGCATCCCTTCGCCGCGGTCGGTGACGGTGTAGCTCGACAGCGTGTCGTACACCGGGTCGTGCGAGCTGATGATGTGCAGCACCACGGCCGTGAACAGCCCCCAGCCGATCGCCCCGAACGCCACGAGCCGCCACGGTCTCGTGCGCTTCCCCTGTTCCGTCCCCATGGCGTTCAGGTTCTCGGACAACGGGACGGCCGTGATCGGGGAAGACCCTGAATTCACCCCCGAGAGAAGTCGGCCAGCACCAGTGCCTGGTCGTCGTGGCGCTTCGGCCGCGGCCAGCGTTCGCCGTCCGGGTCCTGCTTTTCGGCGGTGCGGACGGCGGCCAGCACGGCGTCCGGCCCGTCGGCGCGGGTGATCGCCAGGACTTCGCGCCAGTCGAACAGGTGGTACTGGTCGACGCCGATGGAGACACCGTCGCTGGCGAGCAGGACGGCGTCGACGGCGTCGCGCGGCCAGCTGCGGCGGATCGCGTGCGCGGCCGCGCCGGGGTCGGCTTCGGCGACCCAGAAGCCGTCGTGGGCGTTGCGGCGACGCCGGACGTCGGCGCCGGTCTGGAGCATCCCGCGGCGCCGCAGGCCGGCGAGCCGGTCGTCCGAGACGACGTCGACGCCGAAGCGGCCGAAGCCCACCACCGGGCTGTCGGCCAGGACGAGGGCGTCGACGCGGTCGTCGAGCCAGCGCACGGCGGCGACCGTGCTCGACGGCGACTGCCGCGGCCGCAACGCGTTCTCGGTCGTCACGGCGGCGATCGCGCGGGTCAGGACGTCGGTGAGGTCGGCTTCGGGGGCCGCGAGGAGGTCGTCGGCGAGGCGCCGCGCCAGGCGTTCGGCGTACCAGCCGCCCGGGGGGAGCGAGGGGTCCGGTGAGGTGGCGCCGTCGAGGACCAGGACCGCGTTGTCCAGCACGACGACGTGGTCTTCGGTCGGGCGGGGGTGGCCGTCGGCGCCCACCCCGGCCCGCTCGGCGATCACGATCTCGGGCATCACCCGACTGTACGGCCCACCCCTCGAGGCTTCGCGCTGAAGCTGTCAACTCAGGTTGACACGCGTCGATTGTCAACGTAGGTTGACAGGCATGACGGAAGCGACGGACCTGGCCGCCCGGGCCGGCGACCGCGATCCCCGGGTGGGACTGCGAGCGGTCGCCGCGCTCCGGCGGCTGGTGGAACAACTGGAGGCCGTGCAGGTCCGCAGCGCGCGGATCAACGGCTGGTCATGGCAGGAGATCGCCGCCGAGCTGGGGGTCAGCCGGCAGGCCGTGCACAAGAAGTACGGGAGGCACTGATGTTCGAGAGGTTCACCACCGACGCGCGAACGGCGGTCGTCGAGGCGCAGATCGTGGCGCGGGAGTCCGGCTCGGTGGAGATCGCGCCGGCCCACCTGCTCGCCGGGCTGGTGCGGACCGAGGTTCCGCTGCTCGCCGAGCTGGGCATCGCCGCCGAAGACGTCGCCGCGGAACTGGAGCGCACCCGGCGCCGCGGCGGGGTCAGCGACGCCGACGCCGAGGCGCTCACCGAGTTCGGCATCAACGTCGAGCAGATCGTCGAACGGATCGAGCAGGCCCACGGCGAGGGCGCCCTCGCCGGCCGGCTCGGCCCGGCCAAACGCGGGCACATCCCCTTCACCAGCCAGTCGAAGAAGACGCTCGAGCTGAGCCTGAAGGAAGCCGTCCGGCTCGGCGACAAGCACCTGGGCCAGGAGCACATCCTGCTGGCGCTGGCCCAGCAGCGCGGCACCGACGACGTCCTCGCGCGCCACGGCGCCGACTACGTCACGCTGCGCCGGGTGGTGCAGCAGCGCAAGGCGAGCTAGTGAACGGGCTCCTGCTCCTCGCGCTGCGGTTCACGCCACACCACGAGCGGCAGCAGCGCCTGGGTCAGCGGCCCGATGGCGAGGGCGTAGAGCACCGTGCCCACGCCGACGGTCCCGCCGAGCAGGAAACCCACCGCGACGACGGTGACCTCGATGCCGGTGCGCACCAGCCGGACCGACCAGCCGGTGCGCCCCGCGAGCCCGGTCATCAGGCCGTCCCGCGGGCCCGGGCCGAGCCGCGCGCCGACGTAGGTGGCCGTCGCGACGCCGTTCAGCGTGATCCCGCCGGCCAGCAGCACGATCTGCCAGGCCAGGTCGTGCTGGTCCGGGACCAGCGCCCGGACGGCGTCGACCATGACCGAGATGACCACGACGTTCGCGATGGTGCCGATGCCGGGCCGCTGGCGCAGCGGGATCCACAGCAGGAGCACGACGACGGAGATCAGGCCGGTCACCGTGCCGAACGTCAGCCCGGTGTGCTTCAGGACGCCTTCGGCCAGCACGCTCCACGGCTCCAGGCCGAGGCCGGCGCGGGTGACCAGGGCGACGCTGGTGCCGTAGAGGGCGAGGCCGCCGAGCAGCTGGGCACTGCGGCGGACGGGGTCACGGGAGATCCGGACGGGCCGGAGATCGATCTGAGCCACCCCTGCACTATCCGCCGCAAGTGGCCTTGTAAACCATAGCCAATTCCAGGATATTGGCCTTATGGAAGCCACTGTCCCACTCGGTGGACGCATCTCTGGTCCTCGATTGGCCGTCATGCTGGGCTCGTGGCGTCAAGGCTCACGCCAGGGCGCGGCCGACCTCGCCGCGGCCATCGAGCTGCAGGTGCTCGACGGCCAGCTCCCGCTCGGCACCCGGCTGCCCGCCGAGCGGGAGCTCGCCGACGCGCTCGGCGCCAGCCGGACGCTGATCGGCGCGGCCCTGGACCGGTTGCGGGAGAACGGGTTCGTCGCGAGCCGCCGGGGCGCGGGGTCGTGGGTCGCCGCGCCCGGGCGGCGTCGCCGCGGCCCGCTCGCCCCGGCCGGGGGCGGCGCGATCGACTTCACCCACGCGTCCTCGCCGGCCATCCCGGGCACGGCGGCGGCGGTCGACGCGGCCCGCGTCCGCCTCGCCGACCACCTCGGCGACCACGGGTACCAGGAGCGCGGCCTGCTCGCCCTGCGGGAGCGGATCGCCCGGCGCTACACCGAACGCGGGCTGCCGACGACCCCCGCGCAGGTGATGGTCACCAACGGCGCGCACCACGCGTTCGTCCTGGTCCTGCGGATGCTCGCGGGCCCGGGTGACCGGGTCCTGGTGGAGCAGCCGACCTACCCGAACGCCCTCGAGGCGATCCGCGCCGCGCACGCCATCCCGGTGCCGGTCGCGCTCGACCCGGCCGGCGAGCGCGGCTGGGACATCACCGGGATCGACGCGGCGCTGCGCCAGGCGTCCCCGCGGCTCGGGTACCTCGTGGTCGACTTCCAGAACCCGACCGGCCTGCGCCTGGACGCCGAGGGCCGCGAACGGCTCGGCGCCGTGCTCGCCCGCGCCCGCACTCCGGTGGTCGTCGACGAGACGCTCGTCGAGCTGGACCTCGAAGGCGACCCCCTCGACGGGCCGCCGCCGCTGGCCGCGTTCGCCGGTGACCTGGTGATCTGCGTCGGCTCGGCGTCGAAGACCCACTGGGGTGGCCTGCGGCTGGGCTGGATCCGCGCGTCGGAGGACCTGCTCGGCCGGCTGGTCTCGGCGCGTTATGCGGTCGACCTGGGGTCACCGGTGTTCGAGCAGCTCGTGCTGACCGAGCTGCTCGACGACGAGAGCGCGCTGGCCCGCCGTCGTGAAGAGCTGCGCGGCTACCGCGACGCGCTCGCCGACGCCGTGCACCGGCACCTGCCGGAGTGGACGTTCACGGTGCCGAAGGGCGGCCTGTCGCTGTGGTGCCGGATGCCGGAGCCGGTGAGCTCACGCCTCGCGGTCGCGGCGGCGAGCCACGGCGTCCAGGTGGCGCCGGGCTCGCGGTTCGGGGTCCACGGCGGCCTGGAGCGCTGGCTCCGCCTGCCGTTCTCCCTGCCGCCGGAGACGATGGAAGAGGCTGTCCGCCGGCTGGGCGCCGCGGCGGCGTCGGTCAGCGGGACACCGGACTCGCTCGCCGCGCCGATCGCCTGAAGGCGGACAAAAAACGAACCGGTGCGCTGGATGCGAGCCTGCTCCCAGGGATGGGCGGCGTTCATGTGCATCCAGCGCACCGGTTCGTCGTTCACACCCCCGCTCACGGACGTGACCCCGTTCGCGGGTAACCGCTGGCTTCCCGGCACAGCCCCTCGACGTGCCGGGAAGCCGGCGGTTCAGGCGTGCTCTCGGTACTGCGAGTCCTCGCTCGGCGCGGTGAGCAAGGGCTCCCGGAGCTCGCCCGGTGTGGGTCCCGGGGGGGGGGGGGGGGGGGGGGGAGGGGGGGGGGGGGGAGGGCGGAGGGGGGGGGGGGGGGGGGGGGGGGGGGGGGGGGTTATCCTACCCCCTGCCACTGGATCAGGATAGAGAGCG
>NZ_JBVJON010000019.1:105862-131332 GCF_055583145.1 Amycolatopsis sp. NPDC104819
TTGCGACCCCCCCCACCCCACTGACCCCACCCCCCCCCCCCCCCCCCCCCCCCCTCCCCCACCCCACCCCCCCCCCCCTCCTCCCCCCCCCCCCCCCCCCCCCTTCCCCCCCCCCTCCCCCCCCCCCCCCCCCCCCCCCCCGGGACCGGGATCCGACCCGGCCGGGCGCGGTCGGCCGGTCGGAAAGACTGTGGTTTCGCATGCGTTTCGCCCCTGGGGTACGTCGGACGCGCAAAAGGCGTCACGAGACGTGAAAGAGCCACGGATTGTGCGCTGCTGCAGGGGATTCCTCACGCCTCAACGGCGTGGACGCGCGTCCAGTTGATCTTGTTTTGGACGCAGTTCTCCCCGGCTGCCCGGTACGGGGTCAGTCCGGGGAGGTGGTGGGCAGGGCGGCTTCCCTGCCCGCGCCGTCGACGTCGTGGTCGCGGCTGGCGCCGATCAGCTTCAGCTGGGTGGTGGTGGCGTGGTCGGTGTGGACGGCGAACGGGTGGCGGGCGCCACCGGGGCCGTCGTGACCGGGAGCGGCGGTGGGGGCCGGCGCGCTCGGGGTGCTGCTGCCCCCGGGCAGGCCGGGCGTGGAGTCGCCGCCGCCGTTGCGGGCGTGGACGCCGGAATCGCGCGGCTGCGGCTTTTCCTGCGTCGCCGGGAGGGTGTGCTGCCGCTCGATGAGGTGCACCACCGCGACCCGGCCCGGCTGCGGCGCGGAGGTCGGTTCGGTGGTCGCCACTGGCGCGGTGGCGGTGGCGGTGGTCGCGATTGTGGTGACGGTGGCCGTGGTCACCTCGGTGCCGCCGGTGAGGCCGTCGACCAGGCCCGGCACGATCGCCGTGGCGCCGCCCGAGTTCGAGCCGGTGCCCAGCACCGGGGCCAGGATGTCGTCGAGGGGGAGTACGGCGGGGGCGTCCGGGTGGTCCGCGGGCGGCTGCGTGAGCGGCGCGAGGACGGTGTGGGACAGCGTGGTCGTGACCGCGCCGACCGTGCTGGTGACCGTGTTCAGCGTGCCGCCGACCAGGTTCAGGACCCCGCCGACGAGCCCGCCGAGCAGGCCGCCGCCGGAGGAGGTCGCCTTTGTGGCGGGCTTCTCGGTCGCCGGCTCGTCGGCCTGCTGCTTCGCCAGGGACTGCTTTTCGGCCGGCTTTTCGGCGGCTGGGGTCTCGGCGGTCTTCGTTTCGGCGGCCGGGGTTTCCTCAGGCTGCTTCGTGGCTTCGTCACCGGTCTCCGGCTGCTGCGCGCAGTGGGCGGCGCCGGTTTCGCGGTGGTGGCTCTTGCGGTGCTTGCCGTACGCGAAGGACTTCGCGGGGGCTTGGTCCACAGTGGAGACTGACGGCGCGCTGGGGCAGCTCGCGGTTTCGGCGGCCGAGGCGGTGCTCCCGGTCAGCGCGCCGGTGAGCAGCCAGCCCGCCAGCGTCAGGCCGCCGGCGACCAGGATCTTGGCCGCGGGCCGGTGCAGCGCCGCCGCCCACGGGCGCGGCGCGCGCCCGCGTGCGAAAACGGTTTCACCCTCGGTGAGCGCAGGCTGCGCGGGAGCGCCGCGGCGCGCAATCGCCGTGCTGCTCACCGCCACCACCACCGTCCGCGCCTGAAGCTCTCGCATCGTCCGCTCGAGCTTGTTCTTGCTGAGGTCTTTCTCCGGCCAGGTCGCAGTTCCCCCGGGGCTGCACTCTTTCTAGCACCGCTCGGGAGTCTTTCATCTCTCCCGCGTTCGATCCAGCCCGTAAGGCGGAACGTCCCTACCGGGCCCGGTAGGTGCGGCCGACAAGTTGATCACTCTCAGTGCCGTTCGGGTGCTCTTCTGCGACCATTCGGACGAGTTCTGCAACTTGCACATCTGGGGGTTGACCTGATGTTTCCGGGCTGGTGACAGCGGTGCGTGCCGACTCGTGCGCACTGGGTGCCGAGACGGGGTTTCGGCTGGGCGATCGGAAAGTCGCCCGGAATGTGGGACGGCGATTGGGCTGAACGGGTGTGCGCGCTGGCCCCGCCGGTCCCGTGCGGCGTCCACAAGGGACAGCCGGAGCGTCGTTCGGAACCGCTGCGGTCCGTGATCGGGAGCTCGGTGATGATCACGGACAGCCGCACGCGCCGCCCGCGTCCGCCAGGCGAGCCCGTGACCCACCGGCCGGCTCTGGCCGCGGCCGGAATTTCCCCACCCGGTCGCGGAGCGTGACAGTGACGCGCGGCGAGCGACGGGCGTGCCGAGCGCTCCGCCGCGGCCGTCGACGGGCTGGCGCGGGCAGCCTCGCGATGCTTACCCGCACTTGTGACGCGCTATGGCGTCGATTCTCGGCTGTCGACGCGTTCGCGAAGCCGTAGCGAGATCGTCAGACCAGTTTGCGCAATCGGGTGACGCCCTCGTCGATGACCTCGTTGCGCTTGCAGAACGCGAATCGCAGCAGGTGTTTCCACTCGTCCGGGTGATCGGTGAACACCTTCACCGGCACCGCGGCGACCCCCACCCGGGCGGGCAGCTCCCACGCCAGGTCGGCGGCGTCGGTGAAGCCGAGCGGCCGCACGTCGACGCAGACGAAGTACGTGCCCGCCGTCGGCCGCACGGCGAACCCGGCGTCGGCGAGCCCGGCCGAAAGCCGGTCGCGCTTCTCCTGCAGGCTCGAGCGCAGGCCGTCGACCCAGGGCAGCTCGTGGTCGAGCGCGTGCGCGACGGCCGGCTGCAGCGGCCCGCCGGAGACGAAGGTGATGAACTGCTTCGCGGCCTTCACCGCGGCGACCAGCTCCGGTGTCGAGCAGACCCAGCCGATCTTCCAGCCGGTGCAGTTGAACGTCTTGCCGGCGCTGGAGATGCTCACCGTGCGCGGCCGCATGCCGGGCAGCGTGACCAGCGGGATGTGCTCGTTGTCGTCGAAGACCAGGTGCTCGTAGACCTCGTCGCAGATCGCGATCAGGTCGTGCTCGACGCAGAGCGCGGCGAGCGCCTCGAGCTCGGCGCGGGTGAACACGGTGCCGGTGGGGTTGTGCGGCGAGTTGACCAGGATGGCCCGCGTCCGCGGGGTGATCGCGGCGCGCAGCCCCTCGACGTCGAGCCCGAACCGGCCGTCCGGGCCCTCGACCAGCCCGACAACACGGCGTTCGGCGCCCGCCATCGCGACCGCGGCGGCGTAGGAGTCGTAGTAGGGCTCGATGACGACGACCTCGTCGCCGGGCTCGGTCAGGGCGATCAGCGTCGCCGTGATGGCCTCGGTCGCGCCCGCGGTGACCAGGATCTCCGTGTCCGGGTCGTACTCGGTGCCGTAGCGCAGCCGGTGCCGCGCGATCGCCGCGCGCAGCTCGGGCCGCCCGGGCCCCGGCGGGTACTGGTTGGCCCCGCCGAACAGCGCGTTCTTGGCGGCGTCGAGCATGCCGGCCGGGCCGTCGGTGTCGGGGAAGCCCTGGCCGAGGTTCACGGCGTTGTGCTCGACGGCCAGCGCGGTCATCTCCGCGAAGATGGTCGAGGTGAACGGCCGCAGGCGGGGGACGAGAGCAGGTTCGCGCACGATCAGCGATCCTCGCGGACAATGGTGGTGTGGAGCAACTGACCCCCGCCAAGGTGACCCCGGCCGACCCGCCGGGCGGCGCAGCCGGTGAAGCGGAAAAGCGGCGCGCGCTGCGCAAGATGAAGCTGGTCGCGCTGTCGTTCCTGCTCGGCGCCACCCTCGTGTTCCTGCTGACCAGCTGGGCGCAGTCGGCAGGCTGGCCGGGCTGGGTCGGCTACGTGCGGGCCGCGGCCGAAGCCGGCATGGTCGGCGCGCTGGCGGACTGGTTCGCCGTCACGGCGCTGTTCCGGCACCCGCTCGGCCTTAAGATCCCGCACACGGCGATCATCCCGAACAAGAAGGACGCGCTCGGGACCAGCCTCGGCGAGTTCGTCGGGTCCAACTTCCTCTCCGAGGAGGTCGTGCGCGACAAGCTCAAGCGCGTCGAGATCGCCCGCCGGCTCGGCGGCTGGCTGGCGCAGGAGGAGAACGCCGAGCGCGTGACCTCCGAGCTGGCCACGATGGTCCGGGCCGCGGTCCGCGTGCTCCGCGACGAGGACGTCCAGGCGATCATGGAGCAGGCGGTCGCGCGGCGGATCATCGACAAGCCGTGGGGCCCGCCACTGGGCAAGATCCTCCAGGGCGTGTTCGCGGACGGCGCGCACCACAAGCTCGTGGACCTGATGTGCGACCAGGCGTACGAGTGGGTGCGCGACAACCACACGACGATGCTGCGCGTGGTGTCCGACCGCGCGCCGAGCTGGTCGCCGAAGTTCGTCGACGAGATGCTCGCGGACAAGGTCTACGGCGAGGTGCTGTCGTTCGCGTGGGCGGTCAAGACCGACGTCAACCACCCGATGCGGCTGGCGCTGGACAAGTTCCTCGGCGAGTTCGCCCAGGACCTGCAGACCAACCCGGACGTGATGGCCCGCGCCGAGCAGGTCAAGGGCCAGATCGTGCACCACGAGGAGGTCCAGCGCCTGATCGGCTCGGCGTGGAGCACGGCCAAGGAGATGCTCCTGACGGCGGCCGAGGACCCGTCGAGCGAGCTGCGCCGGCGCGTGCGGCTCGGGCTGATGTCGCTGGGGTCCCGCCTGGTCTCGGACGACCAGCTGCGCGCGAAGGCCGACGGCTGGGTCGAGGGCGCGGCGGCGTACCTGGTGAAGAACTACTCGGGCGAGATCACCACGATCATCACCGACACGGTCGAGCGCTGGGACGCCGAGGAGACGTCCCGCAAGATCGAGCTCCAGGTGGGCCGCGACCTGCAGTTCATCCGGATCAACGGCACGGTGGTCGGCGCGCTGGCCGGGCTGGTCATCTACGCCGTGGCGGAGCTGCTGTTCTGAGGGGCGAGTCGTATACCACACCTGGGGGACCCTCAACCCAGTTGTCCACAGGAAGCTGAGTTATCCCCCGGGTTATCCACAGCTTTTCACGGTGATGGCCTAATGACTGTCCACAACGTGTGGGGGTGGGGACTCCTGGGGCGTGGATATGTGGTGCCGGAGGGCGGAGTTGTCCACAGCTGATCGAGCGACCACCGCTCGGATGAGACCGAGCTTTCCCTGGGAAAGATGCGTCCGGAGGGGGTTGGGGTGGAGCTTTCCCTGGGAAAGATGCGTCCCGAGGGGCTGGGCGGAACTTTCCCTGGGAAAGATGCGTGTCCGCCGCTCGGCCGGGATCCGCGGGTCAGCCGGCGGCGGCGCGGGCTCGCCAGCCGCGGGCCTTCTCGCGGTTGCCGCACACCCGCATCGAGCACCACGTGCGTGAGCGGTTGCGGGACTCGTCGTAGAACGCCCAGAGGCACGTGTCCGCGGGGCAGATCTTCAGCCGGATCCAGTCGCCGCGGACCACGAGCCGGGCGCAGGCCGCGAACACCGCTCCCACGACGTCGTCCGCGACCAGGGCCGGGCCGTCGTCGGTGAGGGAGATGCGGGTGCCGACGTCGAGGCTGCCGCCGGGCAGGCGCGGGTCGCCGGTCGCGGCGCGCAGGGCGTCGCGCGCCGCGCGGGCTTCGGGGGCCGGATTGGCCTTGAGGCCGTGCGCGGCCGCCCACCCGCGCCACCGACCGGGATCTTCGAGCAGGTCAGTGCCCTCTTCGACGTTGACCGTGTTGAGGAACTCCACGACGAGGGTGGCGTCGGTGTGCACGTGTCGAGTGTACGGCGGACGGTGGTTGCCCCCGGGGCCGCTAACCCACATAATCTGTTCACTGGTTACTCGCGAGCGAAGGGAGCGACGATGAGCGCGGTACCGACACTGGGTGTGGTGGCCCTGGACTGCCCCGACCCGGTGGCCCTGGCCGGGTTCTACCGGGCGGTGCTGGAGTGGGACGCGCCCGAAGTTTCCGAAGACGGGCACTGGGTGACGCTCACCAGCCCGGCGGGTGGCGCCGGCCTCGCGTTCCAGCGGGTGCCCGACTACCGGCCGCCGGCGTGGCCGTCGGCGGAGAACCCGCAGCAGATGCACCTCGACCTGAACGTCACGGACCTGGAAGCGGCGCACGAGCGGGTCCTCGGCCTCGGCGCGAAGCTGCTGGACGACGCGCCCAAGACGTTCCGCGTCTACGCCGATCCAGTGGGGCACCCGTTCTGCCTGTGCGCCTGCTGAGCCGTTTATGCGTAGGCTCTGATGTGTGATTTGTCCGAAGTGTCAGAACCAGATGCGGACTGTGGACAAGAACGGCGTCCACATCGACCAGTGCGAAGGCTGCCGCGGGATCTTCCTGGACCGCGGTGAGCTGGAAGCCATCGCCGGTGCGGAGAGCTCGTTCTACGGGCACCAGCCTCCGCCTTACCAGGGCGGCCCGGCGCACTACGGCCGGTCCGACTCGCCACGCCCGTACCGCGGCGGCGGCTACCCGGACTCGCCGAAGGGCTACCGGGGCGGCGGCTACGCGGACTCGCCCAAGGGGTACCGCGGCGGCGGGTATTCGGATTCCCCGCGGCCGTACGGGCACGGCCACCGCAAGCGCGGCTTCCTCGAGAACCTCTTCGACTGAGGTGGGTCTCGACCTGCGGATCTGCCCGTCGTGCGGCGACCGGGCGGACCGCCCGGTCGTCTCCGGCGAGACGCTCGAGTGCGCCCGCTGCGGGCACCGGTGGCCGTTCCGGCGGCTTCCGCTGTTCGCCCTGACCGGCCCGAGCGGCGCCGGCAAGTCGACGCTCGGGCCGCTGCTCGCCGCGCGCTTCGCCGGGGACGTCGTCGTGCTGGAGCAGGACGTCCTCTGGACGGGCGCCCTGCGCGACGACGTCGAGGCGTTCCGCGCGGTCTGGCTCCGGATGGCGGCGATGCTGCACCAGAACGGCCGCCCGGTCGTGCTGTGCGGGACGGTCGCGCCCCCGGAGTTCGAGCCGCTGCCGGAGCGCGCGTTCTTCAGCGACGTCCACTACCTCGCCCTGGTCGCGAACCCGGAGGCGCTGGCCCGCCGGCTGCGGGCGCGGCCGGCCTGGCGCGAGTGGGACGAGCCCCGCATCGAGGAGATGCTGGAGTTCAACGACTGGCTGCAGAAGTCGGCCGCGGAGCTGGGCGTCGACCTCTTCGACACCACGGAGGCTTCGGCAGAGGCGACGGCCGGCTTCGTGGAGACGTGGATCCGCGCGAGGCTGTCTTAGCCGAGTGGCCAGGTGCGGCCCTCCGGTGCGTCGAGCCAGAACTGCTGACGCTCACCGGTCACCGTCACGCCGAAGCGGTCGCGTTCCGGCTTGCCCAGCTCGCACCACTCGACGTAAGCCGCCTCCGCGAGCTCCCACAGCGCGCGCGGGCCGCCCTGGGCCACCTCGTCCGCGCCCGCGCGCTTGCGGTGGCGGACCCACGAGCCGTCCTCGTGGACCAGGGCGACGCTCGGCGCGTCGTCGTCCGTGCTGTCGCGGACCGGGCGGACGCCGGGCAGTGCCAGCCCGGCGAAGAACTCGAACTGCTTGCGGGGCTGCAGCACCGTCGACATCGCCAGCCGCGTCTGCTCCCAGTCGCCGCGCGAGGGCATCGGCAGCGGCTCGGCGTCCGGCAGCCGGTGCGCGCGAAGCGGCATGAAGCGGCCGTCGCGCGCGAGGACGTGGCCGTGGCCGGTGCCGTCCTCGCCCGCGACGAGCCGGACGAGCCCGGCGCCGATCGGCCGGTGCAGCGTCGTGACGATCAGGCCGCCCGGCGTCGTCTGCGCCAGCCAGGCCGGTGGGATCGAAGACACCGCGGCCGTGCACAGCACCCGGTCGAAGAGCGTGCCGGCCGGGAAGCCGTCGGCGCCGTCGCCTTCGGCGCACGCCGGGTGGTAGCCCGCCTCGGCCAGCCGCGCGCGGGCCTCACCGACGATCACCGGATCGATGTCCACTGTGGACACCCGGCCGGCGCCGCAGCGGTGGCTCAGCAGCGCGGCGTTGTAGCCGGTGCCGGTGCCGATCTCGAGCACGCGGTGGCCGTCCCGCACCCGCAGCTCCTCGAGCATGATCGCCATGATCGAGGGCATGCTCGACGAGCTCGTCGGCGTGCCCGCGACGGGGCCGTCGCGCCGGGCGAGCTCCCAGCGGTCCGGGTCGTCGTCGAGCTGCGTCACGAGGACGTCGCGCGAGTAGACGGTCTCCAGCCAGCCCGGGTCGCCGCGGTCGACCGCGGCCCACAGGCCGCCGGCCGGCACGAAGAACCGCGGCAGGAAGACGTGGCGGGGCACGGCGCGGAACGCGGCGACCCATTCCGGGGCGTGCAGGACGTCCTCGTCGAGCAGGTGCTCGACGAGGCGCCGCCGCAGCCGGGCCGAGCGCGTCATGCGACCACGTTAGCCGTGAGCACCACCACAACCACCATTGCAAGCAGAGTGCTTGCAATAGCTAGCACTCGGGCGTACCGTCGGAATGGTCGCGAGGAGGTGACCGGATGACGGAGACCGGTGGGACGTCAGGATCCGGCAGTCCCATGGAGAAGGTCGCGGACATCGCTTCCGACATCGGCGAGTACATCCGCCAGCAGCGCAACACCGCGAAGATCTCGTTGCGCCAGCTGTCGAAGCTCGCCGGCGTGTCCAACCCGTACCTGAGCCAGATCGAGCGCGGGGTCCGCAAGCCCAGCGCGGAGATCCTGCAGCAGATCGCCAAGGGACTGCGCATTTCGGCCGAAGCGCTGTATGTGCAGGCCGGGATCCTCGACCTGCCGACGGGCGGGCCGGTGGGCGACGCGATCCGCGCCGACGCCGAGCTGACCGAACGGCAGAAGCAGGTCCTGCTCGACGTCTACGAGTCCTTCCGCCGGGAGAACGCCGCGGCACGGCCGGCCGCCGGATCCCCCGCCACGGACACCCCAGACAGCACACCAGCCGCAGACACCGAGGAGTCACCATGACCACCCCCAAGACCGAAGACGTCAAGAAGGCCGTCAACACCGCCCTCGACCAGGTCCGCACCCCGCTGCTCGCCGCGCTCGGCGCCGGCAACCTGGCCGGCCAGGCTGTCACCGACGCCGTGGCGAAGGCCCGCGAGAACGTGACCAAGGGCAGCGAGACCGCCCGCAAGAACCTGCAGGAGCTCCCGACCGACGTCGACAGCCTCCGCGAGAAGCTGGACCCGGCCGAGCTGCGCAAGGTCATCGACGAGTACACCGAGGCCGCGCTCAAGCTGTACAACAAGCTGGCCGAGTCCGGCGAGCAGGCGTGGGACAAGATCGCCGCGCAGCCGCAGGTCAAGAAGGCCATCGAGCAGCTCGAGGAGGCCCTGGGCACCGCGCAGGGTCAGGTCGAGGGCGTCACCGCCGAGGTGCGCGAGCGCGTCGACGGCGTGCTGGCCACCTTCACCAAGCGCACCCGCTCGGTCGGCGAGAAGACCGCCCGCAAGGTGACCGAGGTCGCCGGCGAAGCCGCCGAGGCCATCGAGGACCTGGGTGACGACGTTGCCCACGAGACCCGCTCCGCGAGCCGCAAGGTCGCGAACAAGACGGCCCCGAAGACGGCCACCCCGGCCCGCCGCACGACGACCGCCACGGCCGCCGTCAAGAAGCCGGCCGCGCCGAAGACCGACAAGTAAAAACGCCGTGAAGACCCCGGCCCCGCCACCGACCACGGTGGCGGGGCCGGGGTCGTTCGGGCGGTTTGCCGTAAGCTGTCGCTGTGCTGGTTGCCATCTGGATCATCGAAGTCATCCACTGGGGCAGCGCGCTGGTCGGGCTCTTCGCCTTTGTGCACGCGCTGCTCCAGCGTGCCGACGCCTACTCCGCCGCGGACCGCAAGACCAAGCCGGTCTGGATGCTGATCACCGGTGGCGCCACCCTCGCGATGGTGCTGTTCTACCTGGATCCCAACAGCCCGGGCATGATCTTCTGGGTGCCCGCGGCCGCGGCCTCCCTGGTCTACCTGGTGGACGTCCGTCCCAAGCTGATCGAGGTCCAGCGCGGCGGCTCCAACTGGTAGCTAGGCTGACGAGGTGACCTGGACGATTGCCGGGAGCCTCACGGTTGTTCCCGCCCCCACGCGTACTGACCTGCTCGCCGAGCCCGTCGCCAAGGCGCTGGCCGCGCTCGCCGAACCGGACGCTCTCGGCGTCGCGGAGATCGACCCGGCCCTCGCCGACACCGCCGCCTTCTGCGAGACCTACGGCTCGCCGCTCGAAGCGTCGGCGAACTGCGTCGTCGTCGCCGGCAAGCGCTCGGGTGAAGTCCGCTTCGCGGCCGCGCTTGTGCTCGCGACCACCCGCGCCGACGTCAACGGCGTGATCAAGCGCCGTCTCGACGTCCGCAAGGCGTCGTTCGCCCCGATGGACGAAGCCGTCTCCCTGACCGGCATGGAGTACGGCGGCATCACGCCCGTCGGCCTGCCCGCCGACTGGCCGATCCTGGTCGACCAGCGGGTCGCGGACGCGCCCGAGCTCGTCATCGGCAGCGGGATCCGCGGCAGCAAGCTGCTGATCTCCGGCGCCGCACTGGCCGCGCTGCCCGGGGCCGAGGTCATCGAGGACCTCGCCAAGTGACGTCCGTCTGGCTCCGGTACCTGACCGGTGCCGACATCGACTCGCTCGGCATCACCGACGCGGATATCGTCGGCGCGGTCGAGGACGTGCTCGCCGACCACGGCCGCGGCCAGGTCGTCTTCGAGCCGCGTACGCACCTCGTGCCGGACAACGGCGGCAAGGGTCACTTCAACATCCTTCGCGGCCACCTGTCCTCGAAGCAGGTCAGTGGTGTGAAGGTCGTCGGTGACTTCGTGGGGAACTTCGAACGAGGCCTCCCTTCTGAAATGGCGTTGATCCTGCTGCTGGACCCGGACACGGGCATGCCGCGGGCGATCGTCGACGGCACGATGATCACCGAGGCCCGCACCGGCGCGATGACCGCCGTCGGCGCGAAGTACCTGGCGCGCCCGGACTCCCGGGTGCTCGGGCACATCGGCGCCCGCGGCACCGCCTGGTGGAACGTCGTCCTCCTCGACTCGTTGTTCGACTTCGCCGAGATCCGCGTGACCAGCAAGCGCCCGGAGTCCCGTGAGGACTTCGGCCGCCGGCTCTCCGAACGGCTCGGCAAGGACGTCCGCGTCTGCGCCACGGCCGAGGAAACCCTCGACGGCGCGGACATCCAGGTGGAGGCATCCAGGCTGGTCGAGCCCGAGGCACTCGTGCGTCGCGAGTTCCTCCGGCCCGGCACCTTCCTGGTGCCCTACGGCACGATCAGCGCACTGGAGCTCACGCTGCTCGAAGACGTCGACAAGGTCGTCGTCGACGACTGGCGCGAATCCCAGTCCGGCAACCCGCGGTTCGGCGCCCTGCGCCCCCAGCTCAACGCCGGCCTCCTCACCGCGGACGGAGTCCACGCCGAGATCGGCGACGTCGTAGCCGGGAAGAAGCCTGGCCGCGAGCACGACGCCGAGCGGATCCTGTTCTGGCACCGCGGACTGTCCACAACGGACGTCGCGGTGGCGGACCTGATCCTCACCCGCGCCGAGGCTTCCGGCGTCGGCACCATGCTGCCGTACCGATGATCACCGACGGAAGCGAGTTCGCCGACAGTGAACGGTTGGTTCTGGACAAACCGCTGGTAGAAGCCCTGCGGCGGCGCCGGGACGAGCTGTTGACGGCGCTGGAAAAGCGTGCGGAGCCGATCTACGGCGTCACCACGGGCATGGGCCGGCTGGCGGGAGTCGCGCTCGATGCGCGGCAGCAGGCCGAGCACCAGCGCAACCTGCTGGTCGGCCGGGCCGTCGGCGGGCCGCCGTGGCTCCCGCCCGAGGACGTCCGCGCGCTGCTTCTCGTGCGGCTGCGGGACTTCCTACAGCCGTGGTCGGGGGTGAGCCCGGAGCTGGTGCAGTTCCTCGTCGACCGCCTCAACGACGGCTTCACCCCGGCGGTCCCGCGCGGTGGCCTCGGCAGTTCGGGCGAGATCATCCCGCTGTCGCATGCTTTCCAGACGTTCCTCGGCATCGGCACGGTCCTCGAAGACGGCGTCGAGACTCCTGCGGCGGAGGCGCTCGCCCGCCGCGGCGCGGAGCCGTATGTGCTGGGGCCCAAGGAAGGCGCTTCGCTGCTGCAGGGTTCTCCGCTGGCGGTGACGCACGCGCAGCGCGGCCAGGCCGAAGCGCGGCAGCTCATCCAGCTGCAGACGCTCACCGAGGCGATGGCGATCGACGTCCTCGGCGCGCCGCGCGAGGTGTTCTCGCCGGTCATGGCGGGCGGCGACGACCACCTGCGGCGCCTGCTGACGGCCCTGACCGGGATGGTGGGCGCGGGCCCGGTGCGCGCCGGGGTCGTGCAGGCGCCGCTGTCGGTGCGGGTCGCGCCGCGGGCGCTGGCGCACGCGTCCCGCGTCAACGACGAACTGGCCGAGGCCCGCCGGCGCTGGGGAACGATGCCGGGTGACTCACCGTCGTTCGTCGACGGGGACTTCCTCCCGGGGACGGCCTACCACGCCGTGGACCTGGGCCTGCGGATGGACGCGGTGACGGCGGCGCTCGTGCACCTCGGCGAGCTCTCGGTCCAGCGGACGCACCGCCTGCTCGACGAGCGGTTCAGCGGGCTTCCGGCGCAGCTCACGACCGACCCGGGCCCGCGCGCGGGACTCGTGCCGCTGCACAAGCGGGCGGCGGGGGAACTGCACGCGTTGCGCCGGCTCGCGGCGCCCGCGACGCTCGGTTCGATCGACACTTCGGCCGGCCAGGAGGACGTGCAAGCGTTTGCGTGGGCGGCGGGCGAGCAGCTCCGGTCGGCCGCGACGCACCTCTTCGCGATCACGGCGTGCGAGCTGGTCACGGCGTCGCAGGCGCGGTACCTGGCGGCGGACGGCGTTCCGGGGCTGGGCGCGGCGTACGAATGGGTGCGGACGGTCGTGCCGCCGGTGGAGGAGGACCGGCCGCTGGGGCCGGAGGTCGAACGGCTGGCTGCCGCGTGCCGCTCGTTCAGCGGGTGATTTCCCCGATGTGGCGCCAGGTTTCGGCGGACACGGTCAGCGTGCCGGATGCCGGGGCCTTCGAGTCGCGGACCACGATCGTTTCGGCGGTGAAGGCGACCTCGACGCAGTCGGCGTTGTTACCGCCTGCACTATGACTGCTCTTGCGCCAGGAGAAGTCGGACACGATTGCTCGCCTCCAGTCAGGTCTCGGCGATCACCTGCCGGATCAGCCGGATCGAGTCCGGCTCGTCGTACGCGAGATCGGCCAGGTGACGGAAAATCAGCCTAGCAGCGTTGACGTCCTTGGATTTCTCGAACTGGAGTGAGCCGAAGCCGTGCTCGACGTAGGCGATGTCCGGCTCGGCGAGCTGCGTGTAGCTGAGGATGCTGAAGCTGCCGTCGCGGCCGGGGTGAAGGCCGTGGTTGACCGGCACGACCTGCACGGTGACGTTGGGCAGTTCCGCGCGTTCGATGATGTGCTCGAGCTGGGCACACTGCTCGTCCGGGAGCAAGTCGGGGCGCCGGAACACGGATTCGTCGATGATGGCGTGGAACTTCAGCGGCGGATCATCGGTGAGCCGCGTCTGGCGACGCAGGCGGACCGCGATCTCGTTCTCCAACCGGCGACCGGACATCGGGTCACGCGCGCCCGCGAAAGCCGCGCGCATCCAAGCCTCGGTCTGCAGCAGACCCGGAACCGAACCGAGCTGGAACGCGCGGACCTCGTCGGCGTCGGCTTCGAGGGGGATGTAGCCGCGGTCGTCCATGCCGTAGGCGTGCCACCAGCCCTTCTCCCAGGCGCGGTCGTACTGGCTGACCCAGTCGTCGTAGTCCGAGACGATCACGCCGTAGCGGTCGAGCAGGCCCAAAAAGCCGTTGTAGTCCGGCAGGTGGCCCAGCTCGATGCGGCTCATCTTGTTCTTGTTGAACCGCATCGGCTCGCCGGCTTCGACTTGCGTCAGTCCCGCGTCTTCGCGCAGGCGCCGTAGCTTGCGCGCGAGCAGGCGCTTACGCGCGTTTGGCTTGTTACGCTCCACACACGGATCGTAAGGTGTGACTGCGCAGGGTGAGATTCCTACGACTCACGCCGGGCGTTCTGCAGCGCCAGACCTCGGGGTGTGGCCAAACGGGTGATGAGCGCAAACGCGCCGTCGCACAGCAGGGCCAGGATCACCGCCGCCAGGCCGCCCGCGAAGATCTCGCCGTAACCCTGCGCTCCCAGCGCGAAACCGTCGACGATGTAGCGGCCGAGGCCGCCGCCGTCGTTGACGATGGCGCCGATGGCGACCGTCGCGATCAGCTGGAGGAACGACACGCGCGCGCCGGCCAGGATCACCGGGGACGCCAGCGGCAGCTCGAGCCTGAGCATGATCTGACCCTCGCGGTAGCCGGTTCCGCGCGCGGCGTCGACCGGCTCCTGTTCCAGGGACACGACACCGGCGTAGGTGTTCGTGAACAGCGGCGGCATCGCCAGCGCGACGAGCGCCAGCAGCAACGGCCAGAACGTCGTGTCCAGCTCCCAGCGGCTGGCCAGGAACCAGAACAGGATGATCAGCCCGAAGCTCGGGATCGCGCGGCCGATGTTCACCGCGCTGCTCGCGAGGAACGCGCCGCGGCGGTAGTGGGCCAGCCAGAGCGCCGCGGGGATCGTCAGGACGGCCGCGATCACCAGCGCCAGCAGCGAAAACCGGAGGTGCTCGACCGTGCGGTACGGGATGCCGGCCTTGTCCGTCCAGCTCCAGCGGTTGGGGTCCGCGAGCCACGCGTTCAGCTGGTCGAAGAAGCTCATCGTCCCCGCACCTTCCGGGTCCAGGGCGCCAGCAGGCGCTCACTGAGCCACAGCAAGAGGTCCACGACCACCGCGAGCACCACCGACAGCACCACGCCGACGATGATCTCCGTCGGGTTGGGCGTCGCCGTCTGGATGCCCGCGCGGATGAAGTACCCGAGGCCGCCGAGGCCGAGCATCGACGTCACCGTGACCAGACCGATCGTCGTCACCGCCGCAACCCGCAGCCCGGCGATCACCACCGGCAGCGCCAGCGGCAGCTCGATCTGCCACAGCAGCCGTCCGCGGGTGTAGCCCATGCCGATCGCGGCTTCGCGGACCTCGTTGGGCACCTGGTCGACGCCGGTGACGATGTTGCGCACGAGGATGAGCAGGGTGTACGTCGCGAGGGGGATGACCGCCGAGACGAACGTCAGCCCGAAGAACGGGACCAGCACGGCGAACGCGCCCAGGCTCGGGATCACGTACAGGCCGCCGGCCGTGCTCAGGATGAAGCCGTACGACCAGCGGAACCGCAGGGACAGCAGCGCCAGCCCGACCGAGACGACCAGGCCGATGCCGAGCGCGGCGGCGGTCAGCGAGACGTGCTCGCCGAGGCGCTGGACGATGTCGTCGGCGTTCCGGTCCACCCATCTCCACTGGAAGATCGGGGGTCCGCTGTCGGCGGCCAGCGGGGTCACCGCGGTCACATGCACCGGCCGACCCTACCCCGTTCGGGCGGTCGAATTCCGCAGGTTGGGAATCTGGGACGTCTTCTCCCAATATGTGGGCGCTTGTCGGTGGGCGGCGCTAGGGTTCTTTCGTCTGTTCGAGTGATGAGGGAGTGGGGATCGTGCGCTGGTTCCGGAACGCGTCCGTGGTGGCGGTGGCCGTCGCGGCCACGCTCGGCTTGGCCGCCTGTGGTGGTGGCAGCGACAGCGGTGACAAGCCCGCCGCGCAGGGCAAGGGAGGGGCGCCGATCGTCGTCGCGTCCTTCAACTTCACCGACAGCCAGATCCTCGCCGAGATCTACGCGCAGGCGCTGGAGGCCAAGGGCTACCCGGTGACGAAGAAGCTGAACCTGGGCTCGCGAGAGCTAATCTACCCGTCCCTGAAGTCCGGCGAGCTGCAGTTCGTCCCGGAGTACCAGGGCGCGGCGATCACTACCGGCTTCGGCAAGGAAGCCGGCAAGACCGCGCAGGAGGAGCACGACCAGCTGGCCAAGCTGTTCGAGCCCAGCGGCGTCGGCCTGCTGAACTTCGCGCCGGCGGAAGACAAGAACACCTACATCGTCAAGTCCGACCTGGCGAAGGACAAGGGGATCGCGTCCATCAGCGACCTCAAGAAGCTGGACAAGGTCGTCATGGCGGGGCCGCCGGAGTGCGAGAAGCGGCTGCCGTGCTTCCTGGGCTTCAAGGACGTCTACAAGCTGACGAACGCGACCTTCCAGACGATCCAGGAGGCCGGGCCGCGGGTCGAGCAGCTCAAGTCGGGCGCGGTGACGGTGATCCCGGTCGACTCGGTCAGCCCGCTGACCGGCGACTCGAACTACACGGTGCTGAAGGACGACCTGAACATCGTGCCGACGGAGAACGTCGTGCCGGCGGTGAACAAGAAGGTGCTGGACGAGCGCGGTGCGGACTTCGCGACCGCCGTCAACGCGGTGAGCGCGAAGCTGACGACCGATGTCATGCGGGATCTCAACAAGCGTGTCGATTCCGATGGTGAGAAGGCCGAGGACGTCGCGAAGGACTGGCTGTCGCAGGCGGGTCTCTGAGCTGATGGGCTTCAGCCCGCCCTGGGGATTCCCCCAGGGTTCAGCGAAGTCGCGTTTCGCCGGTCGGCTCGTAGCGCGGACGGCCGGGTACACCACGCCGGAGGTCGCGGTAGTGGCCCGGGAAGGTCATGAATGACTCATTCATGACCTCTGGCGAGGTGAATGAGTCATTCACGGCATCGCAGCGGCCCGCCGGTCACGTTCGCCCCGACTTTGCCGGAACCCTGGGGATTACCCGGGGCGGGCTTCCGGCGCGGGCGCGTCGCCCGGTCGCCGCGCTAAGCCGTTCCGCGGACCACCCAGGCGCGGGCGGACAGCGGGATCGAGCCGTCCGGGCTGGTCGGCAGGCGGCTCCGCAGGAGTTCACGGATCTGGTCCCGGCGGGCCTCGGGGAGTGTCGCGAGGTACGCCGGGGCCGGGCCCTGGGCGCCGAGGAACGGCCGCCAGTAGTCGTCGAAGCCGGTGAACACCGTCGGGATCTTGATCTCGCCGACCGAGACGTCCTCGAAGCCCGCCTCCGTCCACAAGCGACCGAGCGGTTCCGGGCGGCAGAGCGTGAACCGGCGGCCTTCGTCCAGGTCGGCGACCTTCGCCGGGTCGAGCTCGGCCGCGGCCTCCCAGAAGTGCCGGATCAGCTCCATGCCCTCGGCGAGGTCCCAGACGTACGCCGCGGCCAGGCCGCGCGTCACCCGCGCGATCTCCGCGGCCGCGCGCGCCGGGTCGGGCACGAAGTTCAGGACCAGGCCGGACACCACGACGTCGAAGTGGCCGTCCGGGAACGGGAGCTCCCGGGCGTCCGCGAGGGTGAACGACGCGCGCGGATCGGTCACGTTCGCGCGAGCCGTCTTCAGAAACCCCTCGGACGGGTCGGCTCCGGTGACCTCCGCGGGGTCGCCCGCTTCGAGCACCGCCGACGTCAGCGCGCCGGTGCCGCAGCCGACGTCCAGCCAGCGCCGGCTCGCCGGAGCAGCCAGCTGCCGCACGAACACCGGTGCTATCCGGCGGCTCCACCGCCCGATGTAGGCCTCGTACGCGTCGCCCGACTGCCACATGCCACGGAGTACAGCACAAAAAACCGCTGGTCAGCTGTTGGCCAGATCACCCGTCGCGACGTGACCCGCCGACGTCGCGCGGCGCAGGAAGTCGGCGATCAGCTCCAGCTCGGGCTCGCTGTACTCCTCGAAGATCTCGTCCAGCGCGGCGTTCATGCCCGCGTACAGCCGGAACAGCTCGGCGTTGCGGCCCCGGACCGCGCGCACGGCGATCGCGCGCCGGTCGGCCGCCTCCGGGTCGCGCTCCCGGACGATCCAGCCGCCCTTCTGGAGGCGGTCGAGGATGCCGGTCATCGTCGCGGGGTGCAGCCCGGCCCGCCGGGCGACGGCGCTCGGGCTCATCGGGCCGAGCCGGGAGATCACCTCGAGGCAGTCGAGGTCGACGTCCTTGAGCGTCAAGCGCGTGCTGACGTGGTGGTTCAGCAGCGAAAGCTGGTTTCGCAGATCGCGCAGCGCCTCCTTGACCGACGCGGCCGTCCGCCTCCGACGGCGGGCGTCCTCCCCATCAACACCCGATACGGAACTCATATGATATGCTCCTCGTATCATCCGGACTTCAGGCATCAGGGTAACGCGGGGGAAGGGTTTCACCATGATCGTGCTCACCGGTGCGACCGGGCTGGTCGGCCGCCTGCTGGCCAGTGCACTCAAGGCTCACGGCGTCCGCGCCGTCACCCGCTCACCGCAGGACGCGGCCCTGCCCGCCGACGTCGAGGTCGTCGAAGGTGATCCGCAGCGGCCGGAGACGCTCGACGCCGCCTTGCGCGGCGCAGACGCGTTGTTCCTGCACTCACGCGCGGTGGGGGATGCCGCGTACGACGTCGTCGCGCGGGCGCGGGAGCTCGGCGTCCGCCGGGTGGTCGCGCTGGCGGCGGCGAACGTCGCCGACCGGCTCGACGCGCAGCCGTCACGGTTCCGCGGCGACCGCAACAAGGAGGTCGACGACGCGGCGGCGACGAGCGGTCTCGAGTGGGTCAGCCTGCGGCCCAGCTCGTTCGCACTGAACGCCCTCACGGCGTGGGGCGGCCAGATCCACGCGGGTGACGACGTCCGGTACGTCTACGCCGGCTTCGAGGAGTCGCCGCTGCACGAGGCGGACCTCGTCGAGGTCCTGGCGCGAGCGCTCGTCGACGACGACCTGCTCGGCCGGCGCATCGACCTCACCGGCCCGGAGTCGTTGTCCCACGCGGAAATGGTGCGACAGCTCGGTGTCGCGCTCGCCCGGCCGTTGCGGTTCCACGAGATCCCGGCCGAGGCAGCGGCCCAAGCCATGCTGGCCAACGGGCTGCCGGAGCCGTTCATCACGGCGATGATGGCGCGCTACGTCGCGCACCTCGCGCAGCCACAGTTCCCACCGAACCCGGAGGTGGAGAAGATCCTGGGCCGCCCAGCGCGCACGTTCGCCGAGTGGGCAGCCGACCATGTTGCGGACTTCGGAGCGCGACAATGAAGCTGACGCTCTTCGCAGCGTCCGGCCGAACCGGCGCGCACGTGCTCGCCCAGGCCCTCGCGGCGGGTCACGAGGTCACGGCGGTGGTCCGAGACCCGGACGCCGTCACGGCGCCGGTCCAGGTGGTTGGCGCGGACCTGACGGCACCCGACCCGGCGACGCTCAAGTCCGCAGTGGACGGTGGCGACGCCGTGATTTCCGCACTGGGGCCACGACACCACGGCGAATACGGCGTCGCCTCCCGCGGAACCAGGGCCATCATCGCCGCGATGGAGGCGGCGGGGGTGCGCCGCTTGGTTGTGGTGAGCGTCGCGGGCGTCTCGACGATCCCGACGCCGAGCCGCCCGAATCCGCCAAAACGGGATCCGGGCGTGGGGTTCTTCACGCGGAATGTTCTTTCACCGCTGGCGAACCTGCGGCTGCGGAGGCACTACGAGGATGTCGCGTTGATGGAGCACGAGCTCCGGGTGAGCGGTCTCGACTGGACGTCGGTGCAGCTGCCGCTGCTGACGGACAAACCAGCGACCGGGCGCTATCGGATCGCTTACGAGCAGAGTGTTCGCGGTGGATTCCGGATCGCTCGAGCGGACGCGGCGCATTTTGTGTTGCGGGTGGTTGATATGCCCGAGACTGTGCGGCATTCCGTCGCGGTTGCGTACTGAAGGGAGTTGTTGCTGACAAACAGATTGTGCTGAACGGCGGGGCTCGCGGCCGTGCGGGCCGCGCCTGCCAGTTCCGCGCGGGTTCCGGTGCCCGAGGCTGCGGAACGGATTTGCGCGTGCGCATAGCCAGGTGCGCGCCGTTTCGGGGCCGCCTCGCGTCCGGAGCTTCGGCCTCGGGCCAGCGGCAGTCCGAGGTGGCTTCGGGATCGCGTGGCCGCCGGCCGGCGGCGTGCGGGCCGGTGCTCGCCTGCTCAGGGCGGGGTCAGGTGCTCGGAGTTGCGGAGCGGATTCGCGCGGGCGTATGGCCATGTGCGCCGTTTCGGCGCTGGCTTCGCGTCCGGCAACGCTTCGGCCGGGCTAGAGGCAGTCCGGGGTGGTTCGGGTTCGCGTGTGCGCTCGCGGTCGGGCGGCGGCTGTCCGGACCGGAGGCGGTCCGGGGCTCGCTCTGGGTTCGCGTGCGTTCGCGCCCGGATTGGCGGCTGTGCGGGCTGGTGCTCGCCTGCTCTGCGCGGGTCCGGTGCTCGGGTTGCGGAGCGGGTTCGCGCGGGCGCATGGCCCGGTATGCGCATTTTCAGGGCTGGCTTCGCGTGCGGCGGCTTCGGAGCAGCGGCAGCCTGCGGTGCCTTCGGGATCGCGCGGGCGCTCGCGGCCGGGGTCGGCGACTGCCCGGGAACCGCCGGGTCGGCGCCCAGCTCGGCCGTGGCTGGCGACTGGCCGGGCTGGGATCCGCGGGGCGCGCGGCCAGCTCCACGTGAGCCCCGCTCCCGCTCGCCGATGGCATCGCGCGAGTGGACCCCGCCCACACTCACAGCCACCGCGCGCCGCCCTGTTTTCCGTGGTGAACGCGACGCCTCAGCCCTCACCTCCGCGGCCTAGGGTGGGACCGTCCAGCCACCTCGGAAAAGGAGTGAAATGGGAAAGGTCACGGCCACCGCGGAGCGCACCGTCAACGCACCGGCCGACAAGGTCCGCGCGCTCGTCGCCGACTATGCCGAAACGCGGCCGAAGCTGCTCACCGAGCACTACCGCGACTACGAGGTGACCGAAGGCGGCGTCGGCGCCGGGACCAAAGCCGGCTGGAAGCTGCAGGCCACCTCCAAGCGTGTGCGCGATGTCAAAGCCACCGTCACCGAGCCGCAGCCCGGCACCTTGGTCGAGACCGACGCGAACTCCAGCATGGTCACCACCTGGACCGTCACCGAGGCCGGCGACCAGAGCCTCGTCCGGATCGAAACCAGCTGGGACGGCGCCGGCGGCGTTGGGGGCTTCTTCGAGAAGACCTTCGCTCCCGGTGGGCTCAAGAAGATCTACGACGGCGTTCTCGGAAAACTTGCCGAAATCGTGTAGCCCGTCACAATCGGAATGTGCGCCCCGGTTAGCCGGTTGTACCCGGTGGAATCCGGGGCGACTGCCCCGCTTCGAGACTTGAGGAGTTCGACGGTGAACGCACCCACCCAGGCGACCGAGATCCGGCTGGCTTCACGGCCGGAAGGTGTCCCGACGCACGACAACTTCGAGATCGTCGACACGGAGATCCCGACCCCGGGTGACGGGCAGATCCTCGTGCGCAACCTCGTCATGAGCGTCGACCCGGCGATGCGCGGGCGCATGCGCGACGTCAAGTCGTACGCGCCGCCGTTCCAGGTCGGGGAGGTCATGAACGGCGGGGCCGTCGGCGAGGTTGTCGAATCCCATGTGGACGGTGTCAAGCCGGGTGACCACGTGCTGCACCAGGCCGGCTGGCGCACCCATGCCGTCCTCGATGCCAAGCGCTTCGTCAAGGTGGACGCCGATGCCGCGCCGCTCTCGACCTACCTCGGCGTGCTCGGCATGCCGGGCCTGACCGCCTACGCCGGGCTGCTGGAGTCGGCCGAGTTCAAGCCGGGGGACACCGTCTTCGTTTCCGGGGCGGCCGGCGCCGTCGGGTCGCTCGTCGGGCAGCTCGCGAAGCTCAAGGGCGCCAAGCGGGTCATCGGCTCGGCGGGGTCGGCGGAAAAGGTCCGTCACCTCATCGACGACCTCGGCTTCGACGCGGCCTTCAACTACAAGGACGGCCCGGTCGCCGAGCAGCTGCACCAGGCCGCGCCCGAGGGCATCGACGTCTACTTCGACAACGTCGGCGGTGAGCACCTCGAAGCCGCCATCGACGCGATCACCCTGCACGGCCGGATCGCCGTCTGCGGCATGATCTCGCAGTACAACGCCACCGAGCCGACTCCGGCGCCGCGCAACCTGAGTCAGATCATCGCCAAGCGGCTCACCATCCGCGGCCTGCTGGTGCTCGACCACTGGGGCCTGCAGCAGCAGTTCGTCAGCGAGATCGCGCCGCTGGTCAGCGCCGGGGAGATCAAGTACTCCGAGACCTTCGTCGACGGCATCCGCAACGCGCCGGACGCGTTCCTGGGCCTGCTGTCCGGGGCCAACACCGGCAAGATGCTGGTCCGGATCGCCGACTAGAGCCGACTAAGCCGACTAGAGCAGCGAAGCGAGCTCGGGCAACGTCGAGATCGTGTAAGTCGGCGAAGGGGAGCCGGGCAATGGGCGGACGCCGGGGCGGGCGAGCAACGCCGTCCGCAGCCCGGCCGCCTGCGCGCCCGCGATGTCCCAGTCGTGGGCCGCGATCATCACGGCTTTCCGGGGCTCGACCTGGTAGGCGGCCAGGACCTGCCGGTACGGCTCGGGTGCGGGCTTGAGCCGGCCGGCCTGCTCGGCCGAGAAGATCCGGTCGAACAGCTTCGCCAGGCCCGAGTTCTGCAGCTGCGCCTCGGCCGTGGCGAGCGGCGAGTTGGTGAGCGCGACGACGTCGTGACCGGCTTCGCGCAGCTTGACGAGACCCGGTTCGGCGTCCGGGTGGGCGGGGAGCGAGCGGAGTCCCTCGCCGATCTTCGTGAGGTCCAGCTCCCGCCCGTGCCGGGCCGCGATCTCGGTCGCGGCCTCACCCGCGATGCCCGCGAAGTCGCGGTAACCGCCGGTCGCCGTCACGGTCAGCACGGTGTGGATCGCCAGCCCGAACCACTCGCGCCGCAGCTCCGGGCTGCCGATGGTCCCGTCGAGCGCGGCGAGGTCGAGGAGGGTCTCGTTGACGTCGAAGACGCAGAGCATGCGGCTCTCCGGAGGTTCGAAGGTGTTCGTACCTGCCCGAAGGTACGACAGCTGCCGTACCATGTCCAGCATGCCCGGTGAACTGCCGATCCCGGCGATGGCCGACGTCGACCTCGGCGCGGTGCTGTCCGCGCTCGCCGACCCGCACCGCCGCGCGGTAGTGCTCGAGCTCGTCGAGGGTGACGGCGCCGAGCGCGCCTGCTCGTCCTTCCCGCTGCCGATCGCGAAGTCGACCCGCACGCACCACTGGCGGGTGCTGCGCGAAGCCGGCCTGGTCCGGCAGCGCGACGCGGGCAACGGCACGTTCGTCCGCTTGCGCCGCGACGAGTTCGACGTGCGCTTCCCCGGCCTGCTCGACGTCGTCGCCGGGATCAGTACTGCTGGGTCAGCGCCCGCTCGTTGAGGTCCGCGTCCAGCTCCTCGGCCGAGATCGGCAGCGCCATGTGGTCACGCAGGATCGTGCCGAACGTCGGCAGCTCCGCACGCTCCGGCCACGTCTCCGGCTGCCACAGTGACGACCGCAGGAACGCCTTCGCGCAGTGCATGTAGAGCTCTTCGACCTCGATGACCACGGCCAGCTTCGGCCGTTTCCCCTGCACCACCAGGTCGTCGAAGAACGGCGCGTCCGACACGAGCCGGGCGCCGCCGTTGACCCGGAGCGTCTCGTTCATGCCCGGCACCAGGAACAGCAGCCCCGCGTGCGGGTTGTCGATGATGTTGCGGAAGCTGTCGACCAGCTTGTTGCCCGGCCGGTCGGCGAGCACCAGCGTCCGGTCGTCGAGCACCAGCACCGAACCCGCCGGGTCGCCCCGGGGTGAGACGTCGCAGGTGCCGTCCGGCGCCGACGTCGCCAGCAGCACGAACGGCGAGTGCGCGATCAGCGTGCGCGCGTGCTCGTCGATCCGGCTGATGATCTTCCGCTGGGTCGTTTCCTTCGGCAGGCCGATCAGTTCGCGCAGCGCCTCGTGTGAGTCGATGGTCCCCATGACCCCAAGCTAGCGCGCACCACCGACAGTCCGGCCCCGGATCGCGATCCGGGCCGCCTCGGTGGACTTCGCCACGACCTGGTCGACCGAATAACCGTGCTTCACGAACACGCCGTCGAGCTGGAACGTGCCGTAGCCGTGGGCCTGGGTGAACAGCTGCTCCATCAGCTCCAGCCCGGTCGCCGGGTCGGGGGCCACGGCGAGGCTGCGCAGCAGGAACTCGTCGGTCATGCGGCGGGTCTGCTCGTGCAGGCCGACGTACTCGGGACCGTGCAGGCCCGCGGCGTAGATCACGTCCATCCCGGCCCGTCGCTCGATCAGGTAGCGCGTGTACGCGCCCGCGGCCGCCGCCAGCGCGTCCGCCGGGTCTTCGTGCTCGGCCGCCGCCGCGGCGACGCGGTCCGTGAGCTGGCAGGCGACGTTGCAGGCGACCTCGGCGAGGAGGGCCTCGCGGGTCGCGAAATGCCGGTAGGGCGCGCCGGGGCTGACGTTCGCCAGCTTCGCGACCTTCGCGACGGAGAAGCCGCCGAGGCCCTGCTCGGCGATGAGGTCGAGCGAAATGCGCACGAGCTCGCCCCGGAGATCACCGCGGTGGTACTTCGTGCCCATGACCTGGATCACATCTCCCGATCGAAATATGTAAGACCCCTCTTACGTAGGACATGTAAGAGACCTCTTACGAGGACCAACGGTACTTGAACCTGGAGGGTTCCATGAGCACCACCACGAACGCCATCGCCGCTCCGGCGCCGGGTGCGCCGCTCGCACCGACCACGATCGAGCGCCGCGACCTGCGCGCGGACGACGTCCTGATCGACATCGCCTACGCCGGCATCTGCCACAGCGACATCCACCAGGCCAAGGAGGACTGGGGCCAGGCGATCTTCCCGATGGTCCCGGGCCACGAGATCGCCGGTGTGGTCGCCGCGGTCGGCGCGAACGTCACGAAGTACCAGGTCGGCGACCGCGTCGGCGTCGGCTGCATGGTCGACTCCTGCGGCGAGTGCGAGTACTGCCGGGCCGGCACCGAGCAGTTCTGCGTCAAGGGCAACGTCCAGACGTACAACGGCGTCGGCTTCGACGGCGAGAACACCTACGGCGGCTACAGCAACCAGATCGTCGTGAAGGAAGCCTTCGTCTGCCGCATCCCCGAAGGCATCAGCCTCGACATCGCCGCGCCGCTGCTGTGCGCGGGCATCACCACCTACTCCCCGCTGAACCACTGGGGCGCCGGCCCCGGCAAGAAGGTCGCCGTGATCGGCCTCGGCGGGCTCGGGCACATGGGCGTCAAGATCGCCGCCGCCATGGGCGCCGAGGTGACCGTGCTCAGCCAGAGCCTCAAGAAGCAGGAAGACGGCCTCAAGCTCGGCGCGCAGCACTACTACGCGACCAGCGACGAGGCGACGTTCGACGTCCTCAAGGGCACCTTCGACGTCATCCTCAACACCGTGTCGGCCAAATTGCCGATCGACGCCTACCTGGGCCTGCTCAAGGTCGGCGGCGCGATGGTCAACGTCGGCGCGCCCGGCGAACCGCTGTCGTACAACGCTTTCTCGCTGCTCGGCGGCAACAAGACGCTCGCCGGCTCGATGATCGGCGGCATCGCCGAGACCCAGGAGATGCTGGACTTCTGCGCGAAGCACGGCATCGGCGCGGAGATCGAGACGATTCCCGCCGACAAGGTCAACGAGGCCTACGAGCGCGTCGAGAACTCCGACGTGCGCTACCGCTTCGTCATCGACGCCTCGACCATCGGCGCCTGACCCCGGGGGGGGGGGGGGGGGGGGGGGGGGGCGACCCCACCCACACACCAAAAAGGGGAGGAAAACAGAGGATGCTGGGCGGGAGC
>NZ_JBVJON010000019.1:131342-162998 GCF_055583145.1 Amycolatopsis sp. NPDC104819
TCCCCCTCCCCTCTTCTTTTTTTTTCTTTTTTTTTTTTTTTTTTTTTCCCCCCCCCCCCCCCCCCCCCCCCCCCCCCCCCCCGGGGTCAGAACACCACGGTGCGGTTGCCGTGCACCAGCACCCGGTTCTCCAGGTGCCAGCGCAGACCGCGCGCCAACGTGACCTTCTCGATGTCGCGGCCCTTGCGGACCATGTCCTCGACCGAGTCGCCGTGGTCCACGCGGATGACGTCCTGGTCGATGATCGGGCCCGCGTCGAGGTCCGCCGTCACGTAGTGGCAGGTCGCGCCGACCAGCTTCACCCCGCGCGTGTGGGCCTGGTGGTACGGCTTCGCGCCGATGAACGACGGCAGGAAGCTGTGGTGGATGTTGATCGCGCGACCCGCCCAGTCGCGGCAGAGGTCCGCGGGCAGGATCTGCATGAACCGGGCCAGCACCACCGCGTGCGGGTCGTGTTCGTCGACCAGCTTCCGGACCTCTTCGAACGCCGCCGCCTTGTCGCCGGCCGGGAACGGCACGTGGTGGAACGGGATGCCGTGCGCGCGGGTGATGTCGGCGAGCGACTCGTGGTTGCCGATCACCGCCGCGACGTCGACGTCCAGCTCCCCGGACGCGACGCGGCCGAGCAGGTCGTACAGGCAGTGCCCGGCCTTCGACACCAGCACGACCGCGCGGCGCCGCTCACCGGTGTCGCTGACCTGCCAGCTCGAGTCCGCCGAGAGGTCCGCGGCCACCTCGGCGAACCGGGCGCGCAGCCCGGCGGCGTCGAACGGCAGCGAGTCCGCGCGGACGACCTGGCGGGTGAAGAACCAGCCGGTGTCCGGGTCGGTGTGGTAGGCCGCCTCGACGATCCAGCCGCCGTGCTCGGCGAGGAACCCGGAGATCCGGGCGATGATGCCGGTGCGGTCGGGGCAGCCGAAGGTGATCACGTAGCGGCGTTCGGGAGCGGTCACGCGGGGTATTGTCCCCCGCCGGGGTTCAGGGTGCCGCCAGTGGTGCGAGCAGCGCCGGGTCTCCGGTGACCTCCGCGGCGTGCGGACGCCCCCACAACGCGCGGTAGACGTCGTCGGCGTCCCCGCGCACTTCGGTGTCCGGCGGGCCCGGCGTACCGACGGTCCACGTGTGTTCCGGCGTCGTGACACCCACGGTTCCGCGAGGCTCGCGGCGCCAGCGCGGGACGAGGTAGGTCAGGTACTCGTCGACGCCGTCGTTCGCGAACTCCGGTGAGAAGCGCGTCGGCGGCGCCGGCTCGAAGGCCGATTCGGCGTCGAGGCGGTGGATCGCCGTCTCGTGGGCCATCCGGCGCGTCCAGTCGCGAACCGTCACCTCGAAGCCCGGGAACGGGGAGTACGCCGGGGTTTCCGGGGCCTGGCCGAACGCTTCGCGCAGGGCCAGGCGCTGGCCGTCCCACCACCCGAGGAGATCGAGCCAGTCGTCCGGCGGGGAAGGCTCGACCGGCCGGTTCACCGCCAGGCCGACGGCGAAGCAGTGCACCCACGCCACGTGCCCGACCAGGTCACGGACAGTCCACTTCGGACAGTTCCGCACCCGCGCCGCCGGACCGGCCTTCAGCGCCGCCCGCTTCAGCGCGTCGGCGTGGACGTCGATCGCCTCCAGGAGCTCCATGTGCCGACCGTAGTCGCCGGCCGGCTTCGATCGCGAAAACCAGGCTCAGCCCTAGGCCGAATGACAGCAGAAGGCCCTTCGCCGGCTCGTCGGCGAAGGCGGCTCCGCCGGCGAAGCCGATCAGCACGCTGTAGACCGCCCAGATCGCCGCGCCGGCGGCGTCGAGCGGCACGAACCGGCGCAGCGGATAACCGAGGCTGCCGTTCGCGAGGGCACTGGCGACCCGGCCGCCGGGCAGGTAGCGCGCGGCGATGATCAGCAGCCCGCCGTTGCGCCGCACCTGGTCCTGCGCCCATTCGTAACGCCGTTGCCCGTCGGCGCCGCGCTGCAGCCAGGCGACCGCGCGCGGCCCGGCGGAGCGGCCGACGGCGTACCCGAGGCAGTCCCCGGCCCACGCGCCCGCCGCGGCGACGGCGGCGAGCAGCGCGAGATTCGCGGGGTCGGGCCCGAGCAGGACGGCGACGGTGACGACGGTCGTCTCGCTCGGCATGAACGGCAGCAGCGCGTCCAACCCGGACACGGCGAAGACGAGCACCCACAGCCACGGCGAGCCCAAGGCGTCGCGCAGCAGCTCGGTGACCTGCGCCAGGAGTTCCACGTCCCCATGGTGATCACCGCAGGTCACCCGCGGGTGACGGAGCGGGGGTGGCCCGGTGAACGTTCAGGCGGGGGCGACCGCGGCCCAGGGGACACTCAGCTCGCCGGGCCGCACCCGGGACGGCGGACCCAGCACCGGCCAGCCGCGGGAAACCAGCAGCCG
Source organism: Amycolatopsis sp. NPDC104819 (assembly GCF_055583145.1). Classification (NCBI taxonomy): domain Bacteria; kingdom Bacillati; phylum Actinomycetota; class Actinomycetes; order Pseudonocardiales; family Pseudonocardiaceae; genus Amycolatopsis; species Amycolatopsis sp. NPDC104819. The sequence continues at coordinate 133,729 of NZ_JBVJON010000019.1, forward strand.
CACCGTTTCCCGCCACCTCGACCGCACGCCGAATGCCTGGTGCGGGGCCGCCGTCGCCCAGCACGCGTCCAGGGCCGCCAGCAGCGCGTGGACCCGCTCGCCCGGGACGTTCCGGTGGATCAGCGCCTTCGGCAGCCGCTCGGCCACCGTCGACGGGCGGTCCAGCCCCGCCAGCCGCATCGACAACGTCAGCGACACGGGACCGGACGCCGACACCAGCACCCACGTCGAGAGGCGGCCGATCTCGTCACACGTCCCCTCGACCAGCAGGCCCTCCGGGGCCATCGACTCCAGCATCAGCCGCCAGGCGCCGGCGACCTCGTCCTCCGCGTACTGGCGCAGCACGTTGAACGCCCGGACCAGCGTCGGCCGGGTCCCGGCCAGCTCGAACCCGCCGCGGCGGAACTCCAGCAGCGGCGGGGACGCGGCCGGCTGGGCGGCGGCGACGCGGGCGGCGTCCAGCTCCAGGCCCAGCACCCGGACGTCGGGCCGGACGCGGCGCACCCAGCGCGACAGCTCGACCGTCGTCACCGGCGAAGCGCCGTACCCGAGGTCGACGACCAGGGGCGACGCGGCCGAGCGCAGCAGCCGGGTCGTCGCGGGCGCGTAGGTGATCCACCGGTCGACCCGGCGGAGGCGGTTCGGGTTGGTCGTGCCGCGGGTCGGCGCGCCGACCGGGCTCAGGCGGCTTCGGCCAGCCACTTCGCGGTGAATTCGGCTTCGCGCTCCAGCAGCTTCGTGACCTGCTCGGCGATGACGCCCTCCAGCTTCCCGCCGAACAGCGGGATCCGGACCGTCACCTCGCCGCTGGTCCGCAGCACCGTCTTGGCGCCGTTGGCCAGCACGGCCGTCCGCGCGACGATCTCGCCCGGCACCCCGCCGACCTCGACCGTCACGTCACCCTGGTGGCCGGTGCCGTCCTTGCTGACGCGCCAGGTCTGCGTGCGCGTCACCATCAGGTCGCCCTTGTGCAGCGTCCGCACCGCCTGCGGCAGCTTGTCCGCGCTGATCCCCTGGCGCAGCTCGTACCGGAGGTTCGTGCCCGAGACCTCGTACGACAGCAACGCCGCGCTGTGCCCGCCGAGCTGCTCGAGCCGGGCCCGCAGCGCCTCTTCGCCGGCGACCGCGGCGTAGACGGCCGCGACGTCGGCGGAGAACTCAGCACGGTGCTCGATCCGGGATCCCATGGGCCGGACAGTACCGTCAGACGCGTGAACCCCGCCCGAACTCCCGCACTCCCGAAGCTCTCCGCGTACACCACGCTGCGGCTCGGCGGCCCGGCCCGCCACTTCGTCAGCGTCGTGACCAGCGAAGACCTCGTCACGGCGGTCCGCGACGCCGACGCGGCGGGCGAGCCGGTGCTGCTGCTCGGCGGCGGCTCCAACCTGGTGGTCGGCGACGCGGGGTTCGACGGCACGATGATCGAGGTCGCGAACACGGGCTGGCGCCGCGACGGTGACGTCGTGGCGGTCGAGGCCGGCCAGAACTGGGACGCCTTCGTCGCCTCGCTCGTCGAGGCCGGGCTGGGCGGGCTCGAATGCCTCTCCGGCATCCCGGGCAGCGTCGGCGCGACACCGATCCAGAACGTCGGCGCGTACGGCTGCGAAGTCTCGGAATCGATCGTCTCGGTCGAGCTCTATGACCGCCGGACGCGCGAAGTGCGCACGCTCAAGGCCGACGAGCTCGGCTTCGCCTACCGGACCAGTGTGCTCAAGGGCACAGACACCGGCGTTGTCCTGTCGGTCCGCTTCGAAATCCGCGAAGACGGCCTCTCCGCGCCCATCCGCTACGCCGAGCTGGCGCGCACGCTCGGCGTCGAGATCGGCTCACGCGTCCCGGCCGCCGAAGCGCGCGAAGCCGTGCTCGAGCTGCGTCGTGGCAAGGGCATGGTGCTCGACCCGGCCGACCACGACACGTGGAGCGCGGGCTCGTTCTTCACCAACCCGATCGTCCCGTCCGCCGAGGCGGAAGGCGTTCTCCGGCGCATCGTGGACTGCGTCGGCGCCGACGCGCCGCAGTACCCGGCCGACGGCGGCGTCAAGCTGTCCGCGGCGTGGCTGATCGAGCGCGCCGGCTTCGCCAAGGGGTACCCCGGGCCGGGGAACCGCGTCTCGCTGTCGACCAAGCACACCCTCGCGCTGACCAACCGCGGCGAAGCGACGACGGAAGACCTGCTGGCCCTGGCCCGCGAGGTGCGCGACGGCGTTTTCGAGCGCTTCGGCGTCCGGCTGCACCCCGAACCGCTCCTGATCAACTGCGTCATTTGAGCCGAACCGGGCAACCTGGACGTGTATGGGACGCCTTTGTCGACAAAGGCGTCACCACCTGATCGGTTGGTCTTTACCATTCAGCGGGTAACGTCAGCTGGGTTACCAGCGCTAAGGGCGTGTGTGCCCGCTGGTCGGCGGGGGATACTCAGGAGGTTTCGGTGATCGAACGGCGCATGGTCTTCAAGGCCGCACTCGCGGCCGGGGCCGCCCTGGTGGCGGCGGCGTGTTCGAGCACCAACGACGGCACCGCGCTGCCCACCGGGGCGGCGGGCGCCGACGGCGAGGGCAACGCCCGGCCCGTGGCGAAGTTCACCGCCGAGCCCGCCGTGGACGCCAAGGACGCCTCCGTCCTCAAGCCGGTCGTCCTCAAGGTCGCCGACGGCAAGCTCACCGAGTGCAAGGTGACCGCCGACGGCGGCAAGGACGTCAAGGGCGAGACCGCGCCGGACGGCCTCAGCTGGACCAGCACCGAGCCGCTCGGCTACGGCAAGACCTACACGTACACGGCGAAGGCCACCGGCAGCGACGGCAAGCCGGCCGGCTTCACGGGCAAGTTCACCACCATCAGCCCGGCGAAGCAGGTCCGCGCCACGCTCAACCCGGCCGACAACGCCCAGGTCGGCGTGGCCATGCCGATCAGCGTCAAGTTCCAGTCGCCGGTCAAGGACCGCAAGGCCGTCGAGCAGGCGCTGTCGGTGAAGACGGACAAGGACGTCGAAGGCGCCTGGGGCTGGCTGTCCGACTCGCAGGTCGACTACCGGCCGAAGGAGTACTGGCCGCAGAACATCACCGTGAGCGTCGAGGCGAAGCTCTACGGCGTCGAGCTGGGCGGCGGCGCGTACGGCAAGGCCGACGTCACCACGAAGTTCAAGATCGGCCGCAACCAGGTCGTCAAGATCAGCACGCCGGAACACCAGATGCACGTCTACCGCGGCGGCTCGCAGGTCAAGAGCTACCCGTGCGCGAACGGGCTGGACGCCGAGGTCGACCGCAACACCCCCAACGGCACCTACATCGTGATGAGCAAGGAGCCGTCGGCGATCTTCGACAACGCCCGCTACGGCTACACGAACGTCAACAAGAAGTGGGCCTGCCGGTTCTCCAACCACGGTGAGTTCATCCACGAGAACCAGGACAACGCGGCCAACATCGGGAAGGCCAACAACTCCCACGGCTGCGTCAACCTGCTGGAAGCCGACGCCAAGGACTACTTCGACTCCGCGCTGGTCGGCGACCCGGTCGAGATCACCGGGTCCAAGCTGGGCGCGCCGATGAACTCCGACGTCAAGGACTGGAACTTCTCCTGGTCGGCCTGGCAGGCGCTGGGCGCGAAGTAACCGTGCGGACCGAGGTCGTCGGACACGGCGGGGCGCGGCTCGGCCTGCGGGTCGAGGGCGCGGAAAACAGCAGGCCGATCGTCTTCGTGCACGGCTGGGCGCAGTCGTCCGGGTGCTGGGCGGCGCAGCTCGCCGACCCCGCGCTGACCGAGCGGTTCCGGCTCGTCGCGATGGACCTGCGCGGCCACGGCGCCTCCGACGTCCCGGCCACCGGGTACGACGACCCGGTCGTCTGGGCCGACGACCTCGCCGCCGTGCTCGACTTCGCCGGGCCGGACGCGATCGTCGTCGCCTGGTCCTACGGCGGCCTGGTGCTCGCCGACCACATCCGGGTGCACGGCACCGCACGGCTACGCGGCATCGTGCTCGTCGGCGCGATCACCGAGATCGGCCGCGAGCGCCCGGGTGGCCGCGTCGGTCCGCTGATGCGCGAGCACATGCGGGACATGCTTTCGGACGATCCGGACATCGCGGTCCCGGCGCTCACGGCGTTCTGCCGCGAGATGGCCGCGCGGCCGGTGCCCGGCGCGCAGGTCCAGGCCCTGCTCGGGGCCGGTTTGAGCGTGCCGCCGGCGGTCCGGGCGGCCCTGTTCCGCCGCGACGTCGGCAGCGACCAGGTCCTGGCCGCGATCGACAAGCCGGCCCTGGTCGTGCACGGTTCGGCGGACCGCGTCATCGATCCTTCGGCGGCCGAACACGCACTCGGGAAGATTCCGGGTGCCGTCGGGCGTTGGTTTGCTGAGGGGGGCCATGCGCCCTTCGCCGAGTCCGCGGACGAGTTCGACGCGGTGCTCCGGCAATTCGCCGAAGAATGCTGACGTATTCGGGAGACGTGACCAGGTGACCAGCTCCATCCGGGGGTTCCGTGCTGCGCCGCGAAGGATCGCGGTGCTGTCCGTGCACACTTCTCCGCTCGAGCAGCCCGGGACGGGTGACGCGGGCGGGATGAACGTCTACGTGAGCCAGACGGCGACGGAGATGGCCCGCCGCGGGGTCGAGGTCGAGGTGTTCACCCGCGCGACGTCGTCCGACCAGCCGCCGGTCGCCGAGCTGGCGCCGGGCGTGACCGTCCGGCACGTGCAGGCGGGGCCGTTCGAGCCGCTGAGCCGCGACGAGCTGCCCGGCCAGCTGTGCGCGTTCACCTCCGGTGTGCTGCGGACCGAGGCCTTCCACGAGCCCGGGCACTACGACCTCATCCACTCGCACTACTGGCTGTCGGGCCAGGTCGGCTGGCTCGCCCGCGACCGGTGGTCCGTACCACTGGTGCACACCGCGCACACGCTCGCGAAGGTGAAGAACTCCGCGCTCGCCGAGGGGGACAAGCCCGAGTCGCGCATCCGCGTCATCGGCGAGGAGCAGGTGGTCGCCGAGGCCGACCGGCTCGTCGCCAACACCGCCGTCGAGGCGCGCCAGCTCATCGACCTCTACGACGCCGAGCCGCACGCGGTGCACGCCGTGCCGCCGGGGGTCGACCTCGAGCGCTTCACGCCGGGCTCGAAGCACCTCGCCCGCACCGAGCTGGGCCTGCCCGACGACGCCGTGGTGCTCGCGTTCGCCGGCCGGATCCAGCCGCTGAAGGCGCCGGACGTCCTGCTCTACGCCGCCGAGGCGTTGCTGCGACGGCGTCCCGAACTCGCGTCGAAGCTGGTCGTGCTGGTCGTCGGTGGGCCGTCCGGGACCGGGCTGGAGCAGCCGCAGGCGCTGCGCGAGCTCGCCGGGTCCCTCGGCATCGAGGCGCAGGTCCGGTTCCTGCCACCGCAGCCGGGCGAGGCGCTCGCCCGGGTGTTCCGCGCCGCCGACGTCGTCGCGGTGCCCAGCTACAACGAGTCGTTCGGCCTGGTCGCCCTGGAGGCGCAGGCCTGCGGGACACCGGTCGTCGCGGCCGAGGTCGGCGGCCTGCCGGTGGCGGTGCCGCACGGTGTCTCCGGCCTGCTGGTGCCGGGGCACGGCGCCGAGGAGTGGGCGGACGCGCTCGCCGCCGTCGCCCTGCGGCCGGACCGCTGCGCCGAGCTCGGCGCCAACGCCGTCGTGCACGCGCGGCGGTTCTCCTGGCGGCGCACCACGGACGCGCTGCTGGACATCTATGCTCAGGCGACCAGCGCCTTCCGGCACGCGCTGGAACGGCGCGCGGAGGTGGCGGTGTGAGCCTGGACGAGCTGATCCAGTCTACTTTGGACTCCGCGGAGCTGAAGTACGACAAACGCGCGCCGGGCAAGTACTTCGTGACGCTCCCGGGCACGAAGAAGCTCCAGACGAACGCGTGGCTCGTCGACGGCGACCACGCGTTCTCCGTGGAGGCCTTCGTCTGCCGCCGTCCCGACGAGTCCCATGAGGACGTTTACCGGTTCCTGTTGCAGCGCAACGCGAAGCTCTACGGCGTGCACTACACGGTGGACAACCTCGGTGACATCTACCTGGTCGGCCGGTTCGGCAAGGAAACGATGAGCGCCGACGAGCTCGACAAGGTGCTCGGGCAGGTCCTCGAGGCCGCCGACGGCGACTTCAACACGCTCCTCGAGATCGGCTTCGCGACGTCGATCAAGCGCGAGTGGGACTGGCGTGTCTCCCGCGGCGAGTCGCTGGCCAACCTGCAGGCGTTCAAGCACCTCGTGGCGCCGGAGAAGCCGCACGAACCGGGCTTGACCGAGTCGTGACCGGACCCGTGCAACGGGGCTGAACCGGACATCCGTCTCACCGCCAGTCGAAACTGGAGGGAGACCAGGATGCGGACTCGATGGAGAACGGCGCTGGCGGTGGCGGCGGTGGCGTTCGCGCTGGCCGGCTGCTCGGCGGCGGAAAACACGGCGTCCACGGCGGACAGTGCCGGAACGGCGCGGGTCCCGGCCGCGCCGCAGCAGGGAACCGGCGGCACCGGCAAGACCGAACAGGGCTCGAAGGTGACCCCGCCACAGGCCGGGGCGACCGACCGCAAGCTTTCCCGCAGTGCCCGGCTGGACCTGACCGCCACCAAGGTCACCGACGTCGTCGCGCAGGCCCGCGGGATCGCGCTGGGCGCCGGGGGCTACACCGGCCAGGAGAGCACGGCCGAGGATTCGGCGACCCTCTCGCTGGCGGTGCCCTCGGACAAGCTCGACGGGGTCCTCGACCAGCTGTCGCACCTGGGTTCCGCGATGGTCAAGCGGGAGCTGGCCACCCAGGACGTCACCGAGCAGGTCGTCGACGTCGACGCGCGGCTGACCACGCAGCGGGCGTCGGTGGAGCGCATCCGCGCGTTGCTGTCCCAGGCGTCGTCCGTGTCGGACATCACGTCGATCGAAAGCGAGCTGACGAGCCGCGAGTCGGCGCTCGAATCGCTGGAGCAGCAACGGAACTCGCTGGCCGGCAGCGTCGCGATGGCGACGGTGGCGATGAGCATCCGCAGTGTCGCCGCGCCGCCGCCGCCCGCCGAGGAACAGAGCACGGGATTTCTGAGCGGCCTGTCCGGCGGGTGGGACGCGTTCCTCACCTTCGGCGGCGGCCTGCTGACGGTGCTGGGCGCGGTCGCGCCGTTCCTGCTGTTCGTCGGGCCGCTGGCCTGGGGTGGCTGGTGGCTGCACAAGCGCCGCCGCGCCGCGCGGCCGGAGCCGGTGCCGACCGAGGTGTGAAGAGAACAGGCGGGACGGCTCGAGGGAGGGGGGAGTCGCGATCTCGAGCCGCCCCGCTGAAGTTCCCGCCGATCAGGACCCGGTGACGAGGGGGGTGCCAACGGGGCCGGGCGGGCCGCGGCTCGGCAGGGGGGAGACGAGCCGCGGTCAAAGCCCGAAAACGGCCGGGGAGTGCGTGGAATCCGGCCGCTCGGGACTAAGCCAACCTGTCAGATCTCGACCTGTAATCACAAGACTACTCACTAGTCCGTTCGAGTGAATTTACCGCTGAGCGATAACGGTGTGCAGTCCGTTGCCCGAAATTTGCGCGTTGTTGGCACTCGGACTTGTCGAAGAGTGAGGTGTTACTCCGAAGTAACACACTCTGGGTAGGACAACTGGGGAAAACCGCGGACCCTGGGGAGTCACCGGTCGGCGCGGTGGTCCGCTCTGGCAGGCTTGCGGCATGGCTGAACTCGGGACCTTGGTGCTGCTGCGACACGGGCAGAGCACGTGGAACGCGGAAAACCTGTTCACCGGCTGGGTGGACGTGCCGCTGTCGGAGCAGGGCGAGGCCGAAGCCCGCCAGGGCGGTCAGCTGCTGGCTGACGCCGGCCTGCTGCCCGACGTGCTGCACACCTCGCTGCTGCGGCGCGCGATCGCCACCGCGAACATCGCGCTGGACGCCGCCGACCGGCACTGGATCTCGGTCAAGCGCGACTGGCGCCTCAACGAGCGGCACTACGGCGCGCTGCAGGGCAAGAACAAGAAGCAGACCCTCGACGAGTTCGGCGAGGAGCAGTTCATGCTCTGGCGCCGCTCCTACGACACCCCGCCGCCGGCGATCGACCCGAAGGACGAGTGGAGCCAGGCCGGCGACGCCCGGTACGCGAACCTCGGCGACAGCGCGCCGCTGACCGAGTGCCTCAAGGACGTCGTCGAGCGGCTGCTGCCGTACTGGGAGTCCGAGATCGTGCCGGACCTGCGCGCGGGCAAGACCGTCCTGGTCGCCGCGCACGGCAACTCGTTGCGCGCGCTGGTGAAGCACCTCGACGGGATCTCCGACGCCGACATCGCCGGCCTCAACATCCCGACCGGCATCCCGCTGCGCTACGACCTCACCGAAGACCTCAAGCCCGTGAAGCCGGGCGGGGAGTACCTCGACCCCGAGGCCGCCAAGGAAGCCGCCGCCGCGGTGGCGAACCAGGGCCGCTGAGCTAGGGCGAGACGACCGGCCGCACGCCGGTCGCCTGCCAGCTCGCCCCTTCGCGGACGACGTCGAGTTCGGCCGTGAAGGGGCGGCTGGTCACCTTTCCGCCTGCGTCGGTGACCTGCAGCGTCGTGAAGAACAGCACGACCGCCCGCCCACCGGTGAGCGCGAGGACGCCGGCCACCGGGTTCGGGCCGAGCGCGACCTTCGTGGCCGCCTTGCGGATCGACTCGACGTACGCCGCCTTCTTCGCGCGGTAGTCGCTCAGCAGCGGATCGGCGAGGACGGCCTCGGCCCGTGCGTAGCTGCCCTCGGGATCGCCGCTGTCGGTCGTGAAGAGCGCGCCCGCCACCGCGCGGGCGCCGGCCAGCGCCGAGTCGCGCACCCCGCCGGGGCTGCCATCGTCCGGCTGCGGCGACGGCGGCGGCTGCGCGGGGTTCACCGCGATGTCGGAGAGCCGCCAGCGCCCGCCTTGCCGGGCCGCGGTGACCGCGACCGTGGCCAGGCCCTGCGTGGCGCCGCTGTCCTGCCGGAGCACGGCCAGTTCGCGGATCCGGTCGCCGGTGAACTCCACCGCGGCCGCCTCCCGCACCCTCGTGACCAGGCGGACCGGCTGCGGGCTCTTCCGCACCGCGTCGAACAACGTCGTGAGCTGGTCCTTCGCCGCGCCGGTGACGTTCGCCGCGACGGCCTGGTCGAAGCCCGCCGGGTTCGCGGAGTCGTAGCTGAACACCGCCTCCACAGCCGTCTTCACCGCGTCGAGCGCCGCGCCCGTGCCCGAGGCGTCGACCAGCGCGAGGTTTCCCGCGCCCGGGATCGGGACGGCCGTGCCGGGGATCGCCGACGAGCACGCCGACGTCGTCAGGACGAGCGCCAGGAGCAACCGCTTCACAGGAGCCCGGCTTCGCGAGCCCGGGCCCCGGCCTGGAACCGCGAAGACGCGCCGAGGAGCTCCATCAGCTCCGCCACCCGCCGCCGGTAGGTCCGCAGGCCGACCCCGAGGACGCGGGCCGCCGTCTCGTCCTTGCAGCCGGACGCCAGCTGCTCGAGGATCTCCCGCGCGCCCAGCTCGGTGAACCGCGCCTGGTAGGACGCCAGGTCCGTGGCGCCGGCCCAGGCCGCCTCGAACAGCGACTGGATGCCCTGGACCAGCTCCGGGCTGCTGACGACGGTGTAGCTGCGCACGCCGCCGACGTTGTCGCCCGCGACGATCGCGATCCGGCGGTCGAGCAGGATCGTCTCGTTGACCTCGCGCTCGGTGATCCGGATGCGCGCGCCGTGCGAGGCCATGAACCGCAGGTGCTCGGCCAGCGCCGGGTCGAACAGGACGCCGGGCAGGTACATCTTGCGCACGGACGTGGTGCGCACCGCCTGCTCCCGCTCCGGCATCGTCGGGTGCGCCACCGACCACGTGTGCAGGTCGCGGGCCGCGCACGAGACCTCCGTCGCGGCCGCGAACAGGTGCTTGGTGCGCTCGAACAGCTCGGCCTCGCCGCGCACCACGACGACGTCACTGACTCTCTCCACGCATTCCAGTGTGGCAGCAAATTGCCAAAACCGGTGGTCGCGAGTCCGCGCCGGAAAGCTGGAGCCATGACCACGAACACCCTTCCCGCCGCCGCGGCGGGCACCTGGAAGCTCGGCTCCTTCGAAGTCAACCGGCTCGGTTTCGGCGCGATGCGCCTGATGTCCACTTCGGACGGTGGCATCCGCGACCGCGAGACGTCCATCGCGGTCCTCCGCCGCGCCGTCGAGCTCGGCGTCAACCACATCGACACCGCGGTGTTCTACTTCGCCGGTCCGCGGTCGGCGAACGAGCTCATCAACAGCGCGCTGTCGCCGTACGACGACCTGACGATCACCACCAAGGTCGGCCCGGGCCGCGACTTCACCGGCGCGTTCTACACCGCCCGGCCCGAGCAGCTGCGGGCCCAGGTCGAGGAGAACCTCCGCGAACTGGGTCTGGACCACCTCGACATCGCGAACTACCGGATCGGCGAAGGCCTCGACCGCGGCGAGGGCTCCCTCGCCGACGGTTTCGGTGCACTCGCCGAACTGCGCGAAGCCGGGATGATCCGCGAGCTGGGCATTTCCAACGTCGCTCCCGGGCACCTGACCGAGGCGCTGGAAATCGCGCCGGTCGTCTGCGTCCAGAACCAGTACGGCCTCACCGCGCGGCGCGAAGACGACGAAATCGTCCGGATGTGCGCCGAACGGGGGATCGCGTTCGTGCCGTTCTTCGCCGTCGCGAGCGGGACCGGGGAGGACGCGCGGGTCGCGGAAGTCGCGCGCCGCCACGACGCCACCCCGGCGCAGGTGCGGCTCGCCTGGACGCTGCACCAGGGCCCGCACGTGCTCGCCATTCCCGGCACGGGCGACGTCGCGCACCTGGAACAGAACGTCGCGGCGGCCGCGCTGGAGCTCACCGAAGACGATTTGAAAACCCTCGGGTGATTCACCCGGAATGTCTCGCCGGGGAATCGATCGGGTGAACGCCGGTTGAAGCACCGGCGAACATGTCCTCCCCAGATGTCGCGGTGCTCACGACAAGGCGGACAACGCTAGGCCGAAGGACCACATCACAGCTTACGATCGGGCTGTGACCACGCCTGTTTCACTCGCACTGGCCATCGGAGCCCTGGTGGCCGGTGCGGTGGTCGGTTTCCTCCTCGCGCGGGCACGAACCCGGCGCGAAGAGGCCCGGCCGCCGGGGCCGACCGTCGCGGAGCTCCTCGAACGGCTGATCCGGTCGTCCAACAACGGCGTTGTCGTGCTCAACAAGTTCGGCGACATGGTGCTGCACAACCCGCGCGCCTACGAGCTGGGCCTGGTGAAGGTCAACCAGGCCGACCCGCGGGCCCGCAAGGCCGCCGAGCAGGTCGTCGAGACCGACGAGCCGATGGAGATCGACCTGTCGCCGCTCGAAGCGCGTGGCCGCCAGCCGGAAGCGGTGCTCGGCCAGGTCCGGCCGCTCGGGGACGGCTTCACCGTCGTCGAGGCCGTCGACCACTCCGAGGCCATCCGGCTCGAAGCCGTGCGCCGCGACTTCGTCGCGAACGTCAGCCACGAGCTCAAGACCCCGGTGGGCGCGATCGCGCTGCTCACCGAGGCCGTCCTCGACGCCGCCGAGGACGTCGAGGAGGTCCGCCGCTTCGGCGGCAAGATCCTCCGGGAGTCCACCCGGCTCGGCCAGCTCGTCACCGAGCTGATCGCGCTCTCGCGGCTGCAGGGCGCCGAGCGGCTGCCGGACCTCAACGTCGTCGAGGTCGACGCGGTCGTCCGCGAGTCGCTCGGCCGGACGACGCTCTCGGCCGAGTCGGCCGACATCCGGATCACCACCGACACCCCCAGCGGCCTGCTCATCGAGGGCGACCGGACGCTGCTGGTCACCGCGCTGTCGAACCTGCTGGAGAACGCCGTCGCGTACTCGTCGGCGGGCAGCCCGGTGTCGATCTCCCGGCGGCTCGCCGACGGGATGGTCGAGATCGCCGTCACCGACCGCGGCATCGGCATCCCCGAGGACGAGCAGACCCGGGTGTTCGAGCGCTTCTACCGCGCCGACAAGGCCCGCTCGCGCGCCACCGGCGGCACCGGGCTCGGCCTGGCGATCGTCAAGCACGTCGCGGCCAACCACGGCGGCTCGGTCGGGGTGTGGAGCCGGCCCGGCACCGGCTCGACGTTCACCCTCCGCATCCCCGCGCACGTCCGGCCGGAGCCGGCCCCCGAGCCGGCCAAGCCCGGCAAGCAGACCTCGCCGGCACCACGGCAGGAGAAGACCCCCGAGCGCACCCCGAGGCTCGTGGTTACCGGGCAGGACAGCCCAGATCATGGAGGAAACCTGTGACCAGGGTTCTCATCGTCGAGGACGAGGAGTCGTTCGCCGACCCCCTCGCCTTCCTGCTGCGCAAGGAAGGGTTCACCGCGGCCGTCGCCGGCACCGGCCAGGCCGCGCTCGAAGAGTTCGACCGCAACGGCGCCGACATCGTGCTGCTCGACCTGATGCTGCCGGGGATGAGCGGCACCGACGTCTGCAAGCAGCTGCGTCAGCGCTCCGCCGTGCCGGTGATCATGGTGACCGCGCGGGACAGCGAGATCGACAAGGTCGTCGGGCTGGAGCTCGGGGCTGATGATTATGTCACCAAGCCGTATTCGGCTCGGGAGCTGATCGCGCGGGTTCGGGCTGTGCTGCGGCGGGGTGGTGAGCCTGGGGCTGAGGGGGAGCTGGCTCCGCTTGTGCTCTCCGCCGGGCCGGTTCGGATGGATGTCGAGCGGCATGTTGTGACGGTGGACGGGGCTGAGGTATCGCTGCCGTTGAAGGAGTTCGACCTGTTGGAGTATCTGCTCCGGAACGTGGGGCGGGTGCTGACTCGGGGGCAGCTGATCGACCGGGTTTGGGGCGCGGACTACGTCGGGGACACCAAGACTTTGGATGTCCACGTGAAGCGGTTGCGGTCGAAGATCGAGCCGGATCCTGGGTCTCCTCGGCACCTCGTGACTGTGCGGGGGTTGGGGTACAAGTTCGAGACGTAAGTCGCCTTCCAGGGACTGTCCTCGCCGGACGGGCAGGCTCTGGGATGGCCCCTGGGTTTGTTCCTTTGTCTCGCCTTTGTGTTGTGGGCGCGGTTGGTCATCCCGACGCCTGATTGAGGCCTATCACTTTGAGCCGGGCCCGCAAGCTTGGGCTCTTCGCCCTCTTTGCGCTGGGGGTTGCGGGCCCGGCTCAAAGTGATTTTTTCGGCCTCAGGCGACGGGATGACCAGCCGCTCCTTTGTCTTGGTTTCTTGCGCTCGTTCGCGTTGAGGTTGGTCGAGCCGGACCGGACTCGCTTGCCTACTCGGCGCGGACGATCGCCGAGGGGCGAAGCCCGCCGGTGGTGAGAAACTCGTGGGCGGCCTTCCTGGCTGCCGCGGCTGGGATCTCTGCGTCGTCCGGGTACTCGAACTCCGCGCTGCCCAGGTAGTACAACACCTCGCCCCACTCGGGGAGCGGGAACATGCCGCCGCGGCTATAGAGCTCCTCCGTCGCGTCCGCGTAGCGCAGACAGCCACGGTCTTCGTGCAGGCCGACCGACAGATCCGGCTTCATGATGTCGCCGTCCTGGAACAGCTGGACGAGCTGACGGCTCGACATCGCAGCCACTTCGTCGAGTACCGCATCGAGCTCGGCCGGCGTCCGCACGATCACCGGTGCGTCCGTATGGCCGTGGTAACACGCCGCGATCATCGGGGCCTTCCTGTGTAACGGGTGACGGTGGGGGTGCCGTCGTCCTTGACGCCGTGGACGGTCAGGGACGCCCCCGCGGGCAAGATACGCGGAAGCAACGCGTCGCAGCCCGCCAAGCCGCCGCAGGGGACGTTGTTCACGACGACGGTTACGTCCCTGAGGCCGGTCTTGGCCATCCGGACGGCGAGTTTCGTCTCCACGTGGGCGGCGATGGCGAGCGGTCGCAAGCCGATCTCCTTGAGATAGGCGAGCGCGTCTTCGTAGGTCACGTCGTCGGGGTCGCTCTCGTCCGTTTTCGGCTTCCCGCTGCGGATCGGCTTGGCAGGATCGTCCGTTCCCGCAGCAAACCATCTTCCGTGTGTCTTCTGGCCAGTGTTCGGTACCACGGGCGGAGGCAGCCCGGCACGTAAAGCCTCGGCACGTCCGGTGGCCGGAACGGCTTCAGCCGGCCGGCGACCGGCGGCAGGGGGAGGCACCGGAGCAGTCGAGCTACCTGAACTCGTCAGGTAGTCGGCAAGGGTCCGCGACAGCCCGCCCAACCGTCCGGCGAGTGCATCGACGTCATCTCGGACCCGCTCGGTGGCCCCGCGGAGGTTGGCGATCGGGATCGTGGCGTGACTTCGAGCAGGGCGGCGGTGGCCTCCGTCAGCGCTGCGGATGCGCGCTTCGCGGCCAGCTGTGCGCGTCGAATGGCCGCGGCTCCGGTTCGGATGGCGCCCGACATGACTTCGAAATCGCTCATCCGGCCCGCTTCCCCCGAGTCCTGCTGATCATCACAGAGGTGCACGTTCGATGCGTCAGTCCTTTTTGGGCGGTTTTCTTACGGGGGAGGCGCGCCGGGGTGGGGTTGTACCGAGTGTTTTCGGTTACAAGTTCGAGACCTGGGGCTGGGGCCGGTACCCTGGACCCCCGTGCGCCTAGGGGTACTCGACGTCGGTTCCAACACCGTCCACCTGCTCGTGGTCGACGCCCACCGGGGCGCCCACCCGACGCCGATGCATTCCGAAAAGTCCGTGCTGCGGCTGGCCGAGCGGATCACCCGGACCGGGGACCTCAGCCGCGCCGGGGCCGACGAGCTCGTGACCGCCGTCGAATCCGCCAAGGAAGCTGCTGCCCGGCTCGGCTGTGAAGAGGTCATGGCCTTCGCCACGTCCGCCGTCCGCGAGGCGAAGAACTCCGCCAAGGTGCTGGCCCGCGTGGCTGAGGAAACCGGCGTTGAGCTGCAGGTTCTCTCCGGGATCGACGAGGCGCGGCTGACCTTCCTCGCCGTGCGGCGGTGGTACGGGTGGTCGGCCGGGAAGCTGCTCGTGCTCGACATCGGCGGGGGCTCGCTGGAGATCGCCATGGGCCGTGACGAGGAGCCCGAGCTGGCCGAGTCGCTGCCGCTGGGCGCCGGCCGGACCACGCGCACCCGCTTCAAGCACGATCCGCCGACGCGCTCGGAGCTCGTCGCCACCTCGGCGTGGCTCGACGACCAGCTCACCGAGCTTGCGCGGAAGGTCACCAAATGGGGTGAACCCGATCGGGTCGTCGCGACGTCGAAGACGTTTCGGTCGCTCGCGCGGCTGACCGGCGCCGCCCCCTCGGCGGCGGGCCCACGCGTGCGACGTACGCTCACGGATACCGCATTGCGGCAGCTCCTGGCCTTCATCTCGCGGATGCCCTCGGCCGATCTGGCCCAGCTCGAGGGGGTCAGTTCGAGCCGATCGCACCAGCTGGTGGCGGGTGCGCTCGTCGCGCAGGCCACGATGCGGGCGCTCGGATTGCCCGAACTCGAGATCTGCCCGTGGGCTCTGCGAGAAGGTGTCATCCTGCGGCGGCTGGACCATTCCAACGGCGCGGATGAGACTGGAGCCGCCCTCGTGGCGCGCTTCGGCGCACAGGAGGACCGGTGAAAGCAGTCGGCTGGACTTCGCACGAGGAAGACGGGCACGGTGAAGGGGTGACGGACATGCAGAGGACAACGCACAGCGCGCGCTGCGCCGCCGGCGTGCCGTCGGGAACCCGTTCGCGAAGTGCCGAAGACCCGGAGCGCGCAGGGGATTACCAGGTATGACGGACCAGACCGGAGGCGACCAGCCGCAGAAGACCGTGGCTGAGCTGCTCGCCCAGCACGGCGCCCAGGTCGACGGCGGACGCCGTCGCCGCCGGCGCGCGGCCGAGGACGACGACGAACCCGGCACCCCCGAAGCCCCGCCCGGCGCGACCGGCTCGCACCGGCGGCCCGGCGTGAGCGACACCGGCCCGCAGGCGATCATCGACCGCGTGGCCGGCGAAGGCCCGCCCCCGGCCGCGCCGCCCGCGCGGCCGTCCGGACGGCGTCGCGCCGAGCCGCCGGCCGCGCCGCCGCCCGCGCCCCGCGCGGTCCCGCAGGACTCGCAGCCGCTGCCGCGGCCGGTCCCGCCACCCCCGCCGCCGGCCCGGCCCGCCCCCGGTGGCGCCGAGTCCGGTCAGTACGCGCGCCCGCCGCAGCAGTCGGGCCAGTTCGCGCGGCCGCCGCAGGAGTCCGGGCAGTTCGCGAGCCCGCCGGAGCCGCCGCGCGCGCCCCGGCGTCAGCCGCCGCCTCCGCCACAGGCGTCCCAGCAGCTGCCGACCCCGCCGCCGCCCGCGGCCGAGGAGACCCGCGGGGCCGTCCCGCCGGTCCGCCGCCGCCCGGGCCCGCCGCAGCCGTCGCAGCAGCTGCCGACCCCGCCGCCGCAGCCGTCCCAGCAGCTGCCGACGCCGCCGCCGTCCGGCCCGCTGTCGGCCCGGCTCGACGGTCTCAACGGCACCCCGGACGCCGACGTCGACGGGCCGCCGCCCCCGATGGCCAGCGGCACGTTCTCGACGCCGCCGGCCGCGCCCGGCCGGCCGCGCCGGGGCCCGGCGCGCCGCCCGCAGCCGCAGCAGGAGGCCTACACCGAGCAGTTCTCGGCGGTCCCCGACGACGAGCCGGCGCCGCCCGTCCCGCCCAAGGGGCCGAAGGGCAAGAAGCCGGACGAGCCGCCGTCGTCGCCCGCGGGCCTGGCGAACTGGCGCAAGCGCCGCCAGAAGGAGCAGATGGAGGACACCGAGATCGGCGTCATGCCGGTGGTGCCGACCGATGCTCCGGACGACGGTTACCCCGAGGACGACTTCGAGCCCGACGGGTTCGCGCCGGAAAGCAGCGGCTACCAGGCCGCCTACGACGCGGGCCCGCCGACCGGCACGTACCCGCCGCCGATGCCGTTCGCGCCCGGTGAGCGTGCCTCGCGGGCGCCGATCCCGGACGACCTCGAGCCGTACGAGCGCGAGTTCGCCGACGGGTACCCGGCGGACGGCCCGGACTTCGAGCAGGACGACTACGGCTACGAGCAGGGCGAAGGCTACGAAGACGACGAGTACGACGACGCGCCCGGCCCGGTCGCGGAGCCGGAGCCCGCGGCTTCGCCCGGCAAGGCGTGGCTGGCGCTGGCCGGTCAGCTGGCGCTGGGTGTGGTCGGCGGCGCCGCCGTCTGGCTCGGCTTCAACTGGCTGTGGGTGAACATCCCGGCGGCCGCCCTCGTCGCGGCGCTGCTCGTGGTCGTCGCGCTGGTCTGGATCGTGCGGAAGATCCGCCGCGCCGAAGACCTGCAGACCACGGTGCTGGCCGTGCTGGTCGGCCTGGTGGTGACGGTCTCGCCCGCTGCGCTGCTGCTCGTCGGACGCTGACCTCGGCGGGGGCGCCGGAGGGCCCGAGGTCTCGTCAGCGCGCAGCGCGGCGGAGACCTCAGGGTCGCGTCCGGTGGTGGACGAGCACTGCGATGCGCGTCCCCTTCGAGGCACGCCCCTGCTTCCCACCCTGCGTGACGAGGCAGGATGGCGCGCGTGACAGACGAGAAGCCGGTGCCGGTCGGCCTCAGCACGGCGTCCGTGTGGCCCCTCAAGGCCGGGTCGGCGTTCGAGCTGGCCGCCGAGCTGGGCTACGACGGGGTCGAGGTGATGGTCTGGGCGGACGCCGTCAGCCAGGACGTCGCCGCCCTGCGCCGCTGGTCGCGCCGCACCGGGATGCCCGTGCTGTCGATCCACTCGCCGTCACTGCTGATCACCCAGCGGATCTGGTCACCCGATCCGGTGGTCCGGTTGCGGATGTCCGTCGACGCCGCTGTCGAGCTCGGCGCGCGCACGGTTGTCGTGCACCCGCCATTCCGCTGGCAGCGCCGCTACGGTGACGCATTCGGTGATCTCGTCGACGAGCTGGAGGAGTCGAGCGGGATCGAAATCGCCGTCGAGAACATGTTCAAGGTCCGCCCGCCCGGCGGTTCGAAGAATTCGCGCGTGTCGGCGTTCCGGCCGTCGATCGATCCGACGGACGTCGGTTTCCGGCACTACACGCTCGACCTGTCCCACACAGCGGCAGCCCGGATGGACGCGCTGGCGCTCGCCGAGCGGATGGGGGAAGGCCTCACGCACCTCCATCTGGCGGACGGCACCGGCGTCCCGAAGGACGAACACCTGGTGCCCGGACGGGGTGGGCAGCCCTGCGCCGCGCTCCTGGAGAAGCTGGTCAGCAGCGGTTTTGCCGGTCAGATCGTGCTCGAGGTCAACACGCGGCACGCCGTCACCGCGGCCGAGCGCGTGCGTGATCTGGCGGAGGCATTGCTGTTCGCGCGATTCCACCTCGGGTTATAACTGAGCACGTTCCGACAGGACACCACTACTCCCGAGTGCATTTCCGCCGGTCGAACACGTAAAGTTCCGACTGTGAAACCGTCGCGCGCGTTGCTCGTCACCTTCCCGGATTCCCGCATCGGCACGGCGCGTTCGTGAGCGGAATGGACGCCACCGCCGTGTCCTTCGACACGGCGAGTGCGGCGCGGTCGCTGGGGGACGGCACCTTCACCGCGGTGCTGCGTGCGGAATGGGCCATCGGCTCGCACCCGCACGGGGGCTTCCTCCTGGCCCTGCTGGCCAAGGCGGCGATCGCCGCGCTCCACGAACGCGGGGAGCCGCACGCCGAGCCGCTCGTCGTCAGCGCGGAGTTCCTGCACGCGCCGGCGCTCGGCCCGGTGCTGCTGCGCACGGACGTCCGCAAGGTGGGGCGCCGGGCGACGGTCGTCGAGGTCCGCCTGGAGCAGCGCGGCCGCAGCTGCGTCGAGGCGCGCGTGACGACCGGCCGGCTGCCGATGCGGCGCCCGGAGTGGACGGACGTGCCGTCGATGCCCGCCGAGCCACCGCCGGGCGCGCTGACGATGCCCGAGAGCCCGGAAGGGCCGTTCAACCTGGCCAAGGGCTGCGAGGTCCGCCTCGACCCGGCGACCGCGGGTTACCTGGCCGGGCGTACGGGCGAGCCACCCCGGATGCGGCTGTGGGTCCGGCCGCGCCACAGCCTGGTCGACCCGTACTTCACGCTCTTGGCCTCGGACGTCAACCCGCCGGTGGTGATGAACCTGGGCCGCATCGGCTGGGCCCCGACGGTCCAGCTGACGGCGCTGCTGCGCACCCGCCCGGCCCCGGGCTGGCTGCGGGTGGTGGTGGAGTCGAGGTCGGTCCACGAGTCCTGGTTCGACTCGGACGCCACGGTGGTGGACTCCCAGGGGCGGCTGGTCTGCCAGGCGCGGCAGCTGGGCCTCGCCCCGGCCCCGGGCGGCTGAGCGGCGTTTGGCACGCTTTACGCCATGACGGTCATCGCGGTGCTGGGTGCGGGGAAGATCGGCGAGGCGTTGCTCTCGGGGCTGCTGCACGGCGGCCACGAGCCAGACGGCCTCCTCTTCACCGAGCGCTACCCCGCGCGCGTCGAGGAGCTCACCGAGCGCTACGGCATCCGGGGCGTCGAGGTCGAGGAAGCCGCCAAGCGGGCCGATGTCCTCGTCGTGGCCGTGAAGCCGCAGGACATCGACCCCGTGCTCGCCGAGCTCGCGCCCTTCCTCGGGCCGTCGTCGCTGGTCGTGTCGCTGTGCGCGGGCCTGCCGACCTCGCTGTACGAGCGGCGGCTGGCCGAGGGCGTTCCCGTCGTGCGGGTCATGCCGAACACGCCGATGCTGGTCGGCGAGGCCATGAGTGCCATGTCGGCCGGGCGGCACGCCACCGCCGAACACCTCGCCGTCGTGCGTGAGCTGCTTTCACACGTCGGCCAGGTCGTCGAGGTGCCGGAGGCCCAGCAGGACGCCGTCACGGCGCTGTCGGGCTCCGGGCCCGCCTACTTCTTCTTCCTGGTCGAGGCCATGATCGACGCCGGCATCCTGCTCGGCCTGCCGCGGGCGCTGGCCGGGCAGCTGATCATCCAGTCGGCCGTCGGCGCGGCGAAGATGCTCGCCGAGTCGGAGGAGCACCCGGTGCTGCTGCGCGAGGCCGTGACGTCCCCGGCCGGGACGACCATCAACGCGATCCGCGAGCTGGAGAAACACGGCGTCCGCGCGGCGCTGCTCGCGGCGATCGAGGCGGCGAAGGACCGGTCCGTGGAGCTGGGCAAGGCCCACGAGGACTAGGCCCTCGGCCGCCAGTCGTTCGCCCACGTGTCGAGCCGCACCAGCGCCTCGAACAGCGATTTGCCCTGGTCGGTGAGCGTGTAACCCTCGGCGTGGCCGACCAGGTCCGCTTCGCCGAGCTCGCGCAGCCGGGTCGCCAGCACGCTCGACGAGACGCCGTCGCAGCGTTGCTGGAGCTCGCGGAACGTCGGGTTCGCGTCGTCGCGCAGCTCCCAGAGGATCCGCAGCGCCCAGCGCCGGCCGAGCAGGTCGAGCAGCGCCATCACCGGGCGGCCGGTGGCCGAACCGCGGACCGGGCGGCCGGGCAGGGGAGTCGTCAAAGTGCTTTCCTTTCCGAAGCGCCCGATGTTAGCGTGCCGGTCATGCCTCTGAAATCGAAGCAGCCCCGGATCGCGCCCCTCGAGCCGCCGTACGACGCCGCCGCGGCGGCCGCGATCGAGCAGCTCGGCCCGCCCTTGCAGCTGTTCCGCGTGTGGGCGCGGCGCCCCGACCTGGTCGACGCCATCGCGAACTGGGGGCGGTACTACTTCTCGCGGCGCTCGGCGCTGAGCGTCCGGCAGCGTGAGCTCGTCATCACCCGCACGACCGCCCGGTGCGGCGCCGACTACGAGTGGGGCGTGCACGTCGCGACCTTCGCCGCGACGGCTGGCTTCGACGACGCCCAGCTGCGCTCGCTCGCGGACGGCGATCCGGCCGACAGCTGCTGGGACGCCGGCGACCGCGCGGTGCTCGCGGCCGTCGACGAGCTGCACACGACGTCGGACCTCTCCGACGGGGCGTGGACCGCCCTGGTCGAGGCCGTCGGCGAGGACGGCGCGCTCGACCTGCTGCTCGTCTGCGGCTGGTACCACGCCATCTCGTTCACCGTCCGCGCCCTGCGGCTGCCGCCCGAACCGGGGACCGAGCGCCCGGTTTCGCCGTAATGGGCGATTACTGCGGTCTTGCACGAGCGGGTGCCCGTGCGTTAGCGCTGGTAGGAGCCCATCTCGGTGACAGGCGTCGCATTAGTCCCACCAGTCCCGCTACTCTCGATAGAGCACGTGCGTGTCGATACCACAGGTGGGGAAGCCTCGTGGCGCGACACGTGTCGAAGGACGCGGTAAACATGTCGCCGAACAAGAAGGAGGATCTGCCGGCAGTCGGGCAGGTCCAGTTCCTGACGGTCGCCGAGGTGGCCACGCTGATGCGGGTCTCCAAGATGACCGTCTACCGTCTCGTGCACTCGGGTGAGCTGCCCGCCGTAAGGGTCGGGAAGTCCTTCCGGGTGCCGGAGAAAGCAGTGCACGAGTACCTCCAGGGCGCCTACTACGACGTGGGCTGATCCGGTCGCCGGGCACGCCGTGGCCAGCGGCGCGCAGCGCTACAACGTGCCCGCCGACCGGCCCGCGAAGGGTCACGGGTAACCTGGAAGACCGCTCGTGCCTGTGCGCTCCACCCGTTGGACGCTGCGCCGGGCAGCGTTACCGACGACGACCTAAGGAGCGCCCATGGGCTCTGTGATCAAGAAGCGCCGCAAGCGCATGTCGAAGAAGAAGCACCGCAAGCTGCTGCGCCGCACGCGAGTGCAGCGTCGTAAGGCAGGCAAGTAAGCCTGCTTGCCCGAGCGTGACCGTGGCCCGTCCAGTCTCTGGACGGGCCACGTCCATGTGGTGGGCCCATGCCCCCGTTCGAGTGTTGCCTTCGTCGCTTTCCGGCGAATAGCGGTTAATAGCACGTAAGACAACCCGGGGCTACCACTGATGAGCGGTAACATCTCAAGGGCGTCCGCGCGATGCTTCCAGTGAGTGCAGGTTCGCGCACTTCGGGTGATCGTCCACCCCCCACACGCCCTACGCCGCAGGGAGTCGTATGCCGTCGAACATCGTGCTCGTGACCGGGGTCGCCGGCGAACTGGGCGGGAAACTGCTCGCCCGGCTGGGCAACAACCCCGACTTCGAACGGGTCATCGGTGTCGACACGGTCCCCCCGGACAAGACGGTCCTGCAGCGCATGGGCCACGCGGAGTTCGTCCGCGCGGACATCCGGAACCCCTTGATCGCCAAGGTGATCAGCACCGCCAAAGTGGACACGGTGGTGCACGCGTCCTGCACCGCGCACCCGGCCGGGCCGGGCCGCCGCACGGCGATCAAGGAAGTCAACGTCATCGGCACCATGCGGCTGCTCGCCGCCTGCCAGCGCTCGCCGCTGGTCCGCAAGCTGGTGGTCAAGTCTACGGCGGCCGTCTACGGCGCCGGCGCCCGCTCGCAGGCGGTGTTCACCGAGGACTCCGAGCTCATCCCGACGTCGACCAGCGGATACGCGAAGGACGCCGTCGAGATGGAGGGGTACGTGCGCGGCCTGATGCGGCGCCGTCCCGACATCACCACGACGTTGTTCCGCTTCGCCAACATCATCGGTCCGTCGACCGACACCGTGCTTTCGCGCTATTTCGCGCTGCCGGTCGTGCCGACCGTTTTCGGCTACGACGCCCGGATCCAGCTGCTGCATTCGTCCGACGCGCTGGCCGTGCTGGAGCGCGCGACCCTGGCCGACAAGCCCGGCGTCTTTAACGTCGGCTCGGAAGGGGTACTCACTCTTTCGCAGGCGATCCGGCGAGCCGGCCGGGTCGAGCTGCCGATGCCGCGGACGGTGGTGCCGTCGGTCGGCAAGGTCCTGCGCGGCGCGCGCGTCGTCGACTTTTCCGCCGACCAGGTCCGGCTGCTGAACTTCGGCCGGGTCGTCGACATCACCAAGCTGAAGCAGGAGTTCGGGTACACCCCGCGGTGGACCACGCGTGAGGCGTTCGACGACTACGTCGTCGGACGCGGGCTCCGGCCGGTGCTCGACGGCGGCAAGCTGGCGGGCCTGGCCGGGAAGGTGCTCGTCGCCGCGGCGACGGGGCAGAGCCGGTGAGCAGGCCACATGAGTTCGAAAGCGAGGCGGAGACAGTGGGCGGTGCCGAGGCGCAGGTCATCCCCCTGCACGGGCCGGGCCGGGAAAAGCCGGAGGCCGACCCGCGCGACCAGAGCGGTGACGCTCCGGTCGTCGCGTTCCCGCGCGCGGACCAGCCGGCCCCCGAGCCGCTTTCGGACGCCGCGCGCTCGGCGCTCGGCTTCCTCCGCGACCGGCTGACCGGCGACTACACCGTCGACGAGTTCGGTTTCGACGCCGAGCTGACCGACGCCGTCTTCCTGCCGCCGCTGCGCGCGCTGTACAAGAAGTGGTTCCGCGTCGACACCCACGGCGTCGAGAACCTCCCGCTCGAGGGCGGCGCGTTGCTGGTGTCCAACCACTCGGGCACGTTGCCGCTGGACTCGCTGATGACGGCGGTGGCGGTCCACGACGAAACGGGCGGCCGTCACCTGCGCGGTCTCGGCGCCGACCTGGTGTTCCAGGTGCCGCTGGTGGGCTCGTTCGCCCGCAAGTCCGGCCAGACGCTGGCCTGCAACGCGGACGCGGAACGCCTGCTGGACAAGGGCGAGCTGGTCGGCGTGTGGCCGGAGGGCTTCAAGGGCGTCGGAAAGCCGTTTTCCTCCCGCTACAAGCTGCAGCGCTTCGGCCGCGGCGGGTTCGTGTCGGCCGCGCTGCGCGCCGGCGTGCCGATCATCCCGGTGTCGGTCATCGGCGCCGAGGAGATCTACCCGAAGCTGGGCGACATCAAGCTGCTGGCGCGCATGCTGGGCCTCCCGTACTTCCCGGTGACGCCGTTCTTCCCGCTGTTCGGCGCCCTCGGCGCGATCCCGCTCCCGACGAAGTGGAGCATCGAGTTCGGCGAGCCGATCGCGACGGACTCCTACGGCCCGGACGCCGTCGACGACCCGATGCTGGTGTTCCAGCTGACCGACCAGGTGCGGGAGTCGATCCAGCAGACGCTCTACCAGCGGCTTTCGCAGCGGAAGTCGGTGTTCCGCGGCTGAGGCCGTGTCGTCGTTCTGATCACGCGTGTCGACCTCCTGATCACGCGTGTCGTCCGTTCAGGCACGCGAGTCGTCCGTCTGGGTACGCGTGTCGTCCGGCGGAGTGCACGACCGCGCGGGCCGGAGTCGCTTACGGAGTCGTGAGTTATCCACATCGGGTCCGGCTATCCACAGATTTCCGCGACGGCCGTTTTTGCCCAGGGGCGGCGATAGACTGGACCAGGGGACGCCCCCCGGGACAGGGCGGGGGCTGTCTTCCGGGCCGGTGGGCCGCTGTCAGCGGCGGCGGTAAGCCATTCCCGCTGCCACGGCGCCGGCCAGCGCCCCCGCTCCCAGCACCGAAGGCACCCCGATCTTCGCCGCCTTACGACCCGTCCGGAAGTCGCGGATCTCCCACCCCCGCGCCCGGGCCACATCCCGCAGCCCACCATCCGGGTTCACGGCCACCGCCGTCCCCACCGCGGACAGCATCGGGATGTCGTTCGCCGAGTCCGAGTACGCCGTGCAGCGCTTGAGGTTCAACCCCTCCCGGGACGCCAGCGCGCGCACCGCGTGGGCCTTCGCCCGGCCGTGCAGGAGGTCGCCCATCAGGCGGCCCGTGTACACGCCGTCGCGGGTTTCGGCCACTGTGCCCAATGCTCCCGTCAGGCCGAGACGGCGGGAGATGATCGCCGCCAGCTCGATCGGGGTTGCCGTCACCAGCCAGACCCGCTGGCCCGCGTCCAGATGCATCTGGGCCAGTGCGCGGGTGCCGGACCAGATCTTGTCGGCCATCAGCTCGTCGTAGATCTCTTCGCTGATCGACGTCAGCTCGTCCACCGTGCGGCCGGCCACAAAGGACAGTGCGCGCTCGCGGTGGGACTTGATGTCTTCCTTGTTCTCGCGGCCGCCCAGGCGGAACTTGATCTGGCCCCAGACGAACCCGGCCAGGTCGGACGACGTGAAGAACTTGCGCGCCGCCAGGCCGCGGGCGAAGTAGAAGATCGACGCGCCCATCATCATCGTGTTGTCGACGTCGAAGAACGCCGCCGCGGTGAGGTCCGGCGGTGCGGGCGGGACGGGCGGCTCGGCGGCTTCGGAGACCACGCGGGCGTGGGCGGCCTCGGCCGACGCCTCGCCCGCGAGCGTGGCGAGCCGTTCGAGCTCCTGACTCTTATCCCTGCCACGCCAAGCTGACACGCACACCGCCTCCACGTCTGCCCACGTCCTTCGCACAGCGTAGCGAGCCGCCCACCGCGCCGTCGCAGGTGTGGCCCGGACCTCAGCCGATCACGATCGGCGGCAGACCCGGGATGAGCGGCGGGATGGACACCAGGGGCGGCGGCTTCGTGGTCGACGTCACCGGCAGCCGCGGGGTGGTCGTCGGAACCTCGCCGTACACCGGCGGCGGGGTGACCCCGCCGGTCGGCTGCGGTGCGCCCGGGGTCGCCGTGGTGCCGGACGGCGGCAGCTCGGTGCCGGTCGGCGTCGGCTGCGTGCTCTCAGCCGCCGAGGGGGACGTCGGCGCCGAGGACGGCTCCCCGCCGGACGACGGCGCCGGCCGCTGCGTGCACTCGCCGGTCGCCGGCAGCAGGCCCAGGTCGTCCGACGAGCCGGTGGTGATCTGGTAGCAGCTCATCCGCGCGGCCAGCCCGCTCGTGCGCTCCTGGACCTTGCCGAGCAGGTCGCGGACGTCGCCGAACACCGTCGCCGCGTCCGCTGGGAGCGCCGCCTGCGCCGCGGCCAGCCGCGCCGCCTGGTTCCGGGCCCACAGCCGGACGTCGGCGAGCTCCTGCGCACTTCCGTCGCTGGTCGCGACGGCGGCCGTCTGGGCGACGCCGGCGCGCAGGTCGGCGGCGAAGTCGTCGTACGCGGTCCGGTAGTCGGCCTCGCTCGCGCCTTCGGTCGCCAGCTGCGACAGCTCGGTGATCCGGTTGGTCGCGAACTCGAGGTGTTTCTTGGCCTTGGCCTGGTCGCCGAAGGTCAGGCCCAGCGCCGTCGACTCCCCGGCGCGCTTGACGCCGTAGAGCGGGGAGCCCGGCAGCGCGTTGCGCGAGAGCACGAGCGTCAGCCCGGACAGCACCAGGAAGAGGAAGAGCGCGGCGGCCACCAGGTCGGCGGTCCGCGGCCGCCACCTCCGACGCGGGGTGGCCGCCGCCGTCTCCAGGCGGCCCGCGATCTCCGCGCGGATCCGCTGCCGGGTCTCCAGGTCCGGGGCCCCGGCCGCACCGAGCTCGCGCAGCGCGCCGACGAGCGCCAGTTCGTCGGCGAACTCGCCGTCCCGGCGTACCGGGGACGGCTCCAAAGCACGCGCGAACCGGTCGATCTCGGCTCGCTCACGCGCAAACCTCACTGCGCCAGCTCCCTCTCGGGCCCATGACCGGTCCTGACACCGGTCTGGCAGGAGTAACGATCCAGAAGCCGTCAGGGTTACCGGATTCGGTCAAGAGCTCGAAAAGTTGCGGGGTTCAGCGCAATCCGGTGGGCAGAAGTTGTGCCAGACGGCGTACCGCGCGGTGCTGCAACGCCTTGATCGCGCCCTCGTTGCGGTTCATGATCTGGGCCGTCTCGGCCACGGACAGTCCTTGCAGGAACCGCAGGATGATGCATTCCCGCTGGTCATCGCCCAGTTCCGCGACGCAGCGCAGCAGCTCGGTGCGGGTCGCGCGGCTGATGGCCTCCTGCTCGGGGCCGGCCTGCGCGGTCGCGCCGACCGAAAACGGCGCCGAACCGGGTTCGGTCACCTCGTCGGTGACGACTTCGAGGCGGAACCGGCTCGACTTCACGTGGTCGAGCACGAGGTTGCGGGCGATGGTGACGAACCAGGCACCGACGTCACGTCCCTGGTAGCTCACCGACGTGATCCGGCGCAGCGCGCGCAGGAACGTCTCGCTCGTGACGTCCTCGGCGAGGTCGCGGTCGCCCAAGCGGAAGAGCACGTAGCGGTAGACGACGTCGACGTAGCGGTCGTAGAGCCTGCCGAAAGCGGACGAATCGCCGTCCTGCGCGGCGCGAACCAGGTCCCAGGCCTCGGCCTTCGCCGCTTCGGCGCGCTCGTCGTCGGACGCCTGCCTGCTCAGCGGCACGGTCGACGACCGCCCGAAGACGCGCTCGGCGAACATGAAGACGGGCCCGCGGCCCACGGTGGTCGGCACGGTCATCGGCGGGCACCTCCGGCGGCGGCTCGGACCCAGTGGGTCACGGTACCCCCGGAACCCGGGCGAGCAGGGGCCTGCCGGCTCGCATGCCCCACGGCCTCGTGGGCAGGCAAGTTCGTCACGGCGACTCCCTCTCTCCGGTCGCGGTGGTGATCAACACCACCCCGCGACGCAGTGCAGCATACGTGTAGTTACCGCGAAGTAGGTAGTGGCTCCGGGGTTGCGAAGAGGGGACACTCGCGGCCTGCGCCCATGACGTCGCTCCGAATGACAGACTTGCAACGGTTTGGCCGGGCGACGAGAGGTGGACCGCGGGTGAGTGCCCCAGAGGAGACGCAGTCGGGGGTCGGCGGGTTGCTCACGCGGGCCGCGGCGACCTGGCCGGACCACCCGGCCGTACACGAGACCGGCGACGGCCGGAAGCTGACCTACCGTGAGCTCGCGGCGGTCGTGGAAGCCCAGGCCAAGACACTTGTGGGTGCAGGTGTCACACCTGGTGACCGGGTCGCGCTGCGGCTGCCGACGTCGGCCGGCTTTGTGGTTGCGTTCTTCGGCGCGTTGCGCGCCGGGGCGGTCGTCGTGCCGCTGTCGCCGCAGGCGCCGGGGCCCGAGCTCGACAAGCTGCTGGAGCACAGCGGCGCCAAGGTTGTCGTTCATCGCGACACGGATACGGCGCTGCCGGCCGGAGTGATCGGTCTCACTCCCGAAGCTGACCCGGATGGACCAGTCGAACCCGTCGATGCCGGCGGGTCGGGCGAAGACATCGCCGTCGTGTCGTACACCTCGGGCACCACCGGGCCGCCGCGCGGCGTGATGCTCTCGCACCGCGCGCTCCTGGCGAACCTCGAGCAGCTCAGCCACGTCGAAGGCGTCCTGACCCACGACGACCGCGTGCTGGTCACCATCCCGCTCTTCCACGTCTACGGCCTCGGGCCGGGCCTGCTGCAGGCCGTCTCCGTCGGCGCGACCGCGATCCTCTCGGAACGCTTCGAGGCGCAGCGCACGCTGGCCGACTGCGCCGAGCACGGCGTCACCACGATCACCGGCGTCCCGACGATGTACGGCGAGTTCGCCGCGCTCGGCGCCGAGGAGCTCGGCCGCGGGCTGGCCACCGTCCGGCGGATGACGTCGGGCGCCGCGCCGCTGCACCCGAAGGTGCTCGGCGCGCTCCGCGAGGCCACCGGCCTCGACGTCTACGAGGGCTACGGCCTCACCGAGTGCGCGCCGGTCGTGACGTCGACGCTGGTCACCGGCTACCCGAAGCCGGGTTCGGTCGGTCGCCCGCTGCCGGGCATCGAGCTGCGCTTGGTCGATAGCGACGGCACTGACCAGGCCGTGCCGCTCGACCCGGACGACGTCGACGACGTCTTCGAGGCCGAAGGCGAGACCGGGCTGGTCTCGATCCGCGGTGCGAACCTCTTCTCCGGCTACTGGCCCGACGGCGGCCACGGGCCCGACGCCGAAGGCTGGTTCCGCACCGGCGACGTCGGCTACCTCGACGTCGACGGCGACCTGCACCTGGTCGACCGGGCCAACGACCTGATCATCGTCAACGGCTTCAACGTCTTCCCGAACGAGGTCGAGTCGGTCATCGCGCAGCTGCCCGAGGTGGCCGAGGCCGCGGTGGTCGGGGTCGTCGACGAGCGCAGCGGCGAGGCCGTGAAGGCGTTCGTGGTGCCGGTCGCCGGGGCGTCGCTGTCGGAGCAGCAGGTCGTCGACCAGTGCGCGGCCCACCTCGCCGGGTACAAGGTGCCGCACGCGGTCGAGTTCGCCGAGTCGCTGCCGCACTCGGCCACCGGCAAGCTGCGCCGCGTGCGGCTGCGGTAGTAAGGACGTCATGGCACAGGTAGTGACGGTGATGGGCCGGGCGGGCTGCCACCTCTGCGAGGTGGCGGAGGCGGACGTCGAGCGCATCTGCGGCGAGCTGGGTGTCGCGTGGACGGCCGAGGACGTCGACACGGACCCGGAGTGGCGCGCGGAGTACGGCGACCGCGTGCCGGTGATCCTGGTCGACGGCGCCGAGCACGGCTACTGGCGCGTCGAGGAGGACCGGCTGCGGAAGGCGCTCGCCTGAGCTAGTCTGCCGCGGCTGGTCGTGAGTGTTTAGGGCGGTTAGAACCGCTTGGGTTCTAGTGGCCGTTGCAACACCTGAGGTGAGAGGTGTTGCCATGACCGGAAACCGTCGTCG
>NZ_JBVJON010000020.1:0-119026 GCF_055583145.1 Amycolatopsis sp. NPDC104819
CCCCCCCCCCCCCCCCCCCCCCCCCCCCCCCCCCCCCCCCCCCCCCCCCCCCCCCCCCCCCCCCCCCCCCCCCCCCCCCCCCCCCCCCCCCCCCCCACGACCGGGACCTAGAGGTGCAGCCAGAGGCCGAGGTGCAGGCCCAGGATGTGGATGTGCCCGTGGTGATGGTGGTGGCCGACGCACAGCAAGCAGTGGCGAGCCTGGCTCGCCGCGTCGGAGGACGGCGCGGCCGACGCGGTGCCCACCGCGGGGCCGGCCAGCAGCAGCCCGAGTGCCACCGGGAACGCGGCCAGCGCGGCCCGTCGCCTGGAGATAGTCATCCCATGATCCCTTCTCCGCACTTCGGCGCCGGAATGGCGTCGTGAAAAGTATTCGGTGCGGAGCGGGGAAAACGGCAGGCTGATCACCCGTGATCCGCCCGACCGGATCATGGAAATCATTTTCGGTACTGTTTCCGTGGTACCCGGATGGCCGCAGGAACCCGCCGATCCGGTGAATTCCGGGAAAGGCGGGGGACACGAGGTCCCCCGCCCCGTGTCACGCCGGCAGCGCGGCTTCGATGGCCTTGACGACCGCGTCGTCCTCCGGCTCGGTGCGCGGCCGGAACCGGGCCAGAACCGCACCGTCGGCGCCGATCAGGAACTTCTCGAAGTTCCACTGGACGTCGCCGGACTCGCCGTCGGCGTCCGAGGTCTTGGTCAGCTCCGCGTAGAGCGGGTGCCGGTCCTCGCCGTTGACGTCGATCTTCTCGAACAGCGGGAACGTGACGCCGTAGGTCGTCGAGCAGAACGTCTGGATCTCCTCCGCGCTGCCCGGCTCCTGGCCGGCGAACTGGTTGCACGGAAAACCGACCACGGAGAAGCCCTGGCCGCCGAAGCGTTCCTGGAGCCGTTCCAAGCCCGAGTACTGCGGGGTCAGGCCGCACTTCGAGGCGACGTTGACCACGAGCAGCGCCTTGCCGGTCAGCGCGCCCAGCGAGCTGTCCTGGCCGTCGAGGGTCTTGAGCGGAATTTCGTGGATCCCCATCCGGTGAGTCCCTTTCAATCGTGCTTCAGCGCCCGGGCGTCGAGGTGCCCGAACGGTCCGTCGTCGGAGCGGTAGGCGGCCGCCAGCTCCTCGGCTCGTGCGCGGTCGCCGCGTCGCAGCAAATTGGCCAAGGCGTCGAAGCGCTCGGTGTGCACCGCCGCGCGGCGCCGCGCGTAGTCGGCGGCGGAGTCCTTGGTGACCATGAACGCCCAGTCGCTCTCGAGCGCCAGCATCGCCTCGGCGGCGGCCTGGTCGGCGACGGTGTCGCGGGCCGTGGTCGCCAAACCGGCAACAAGGTCGAGCAGTCGCCGCTGCAACGCTGTGTTCGCGGCCACCATGTCCTTGACCTGCTCGCCGTCCCAGACGCGCCAGTCCTTGCCCGACCCCCACGACGACGCCGGGAGGTCAATGGGCTCGCCGACGTGCCCGGCTTCGGCCGCGCCCTTCAGCGTCGTCACCTGGACCCCGGCCTCGGGCAGCGCGCGCAGCACGCCTTCCAGCCATGCCGGTCCTTCGTGCCACCAGTGTCCGAACAGTTCCGTGTCGTAAGCGGCGACCACGAGCGCCTCGCGCCCGTGTTGTTTTTTGAGCGAACGGAGCCGCGTCACCACGGTGTCGACGAAGTCCTTGACGTGCAGCCCCAGGATGTCCGCGGCCAGCGACGGGTCGTACGGCGCCTTGTCCGCGGGCTCGACCGACTTGCCGGTGACCCGCGACGCCTTGAGCCCGACCTCGTGCGCCCAGGTGTGGAAGTCGCGGTATGCGGCGTGGCCGGGGTAGCCGGCCTTCGGTGACCAGACCCGGTAGGTGACTTCGAGGTCCCGGCCGAACGCGAGGACATCGGTGTCGCCGACCGGCCGCGCGGCGAAGGTCTCGCCGCGCAGCGAGGGGCCGTCGACCAGGAAGCGCCGGACGCCCGCGGCCGCGTAGTCGTTTTCCATACCAGGCGCGTAGCCGCACTCCGGCGCCCAGATTCCCTCGGGCCGCGACCCGAGCCGCAGCGCCGTGTCGGCGAGACCGGCGTTCAGCGCGAACTCGCGGACCCGCGGGTCGAGCAGGGGCTGGAACGGGTGGGCCAGCGGCCCGCCGAGGAGTTCGATCGTCGAATTTTCGACCAACGACCGCAAGATGGGGGAGAAGCCGTGGCGCCAGCGCGTGCCGAGCTCGTCGGCCGCACGGACCGCGGTCCGGTACTCGGCCGCCGCGAGCTCGCGCAACAGCGGGTCGCCTCGCCACAGCGTCGACGCGTGCTGGGCGCGCAGCTGCCAGTTGCCGAGCCAGTCATGGCAGGCGCGGATGCTGTACGGGTCGTCGAGCTGCGCGGCGAGCACCGGCGTCACGCCCAGGGTCAGCACCTCGCGGCGGCCTTCGGCGGCGAAGCGCTCCAGCAGGTCGACCATCGGCAGATAGGAGTGCGCCCAGGCCTGGTACAGCCATTCCTCGCCGACCGGCCAGCTCCCGTGGTGCGGCAGCCACGGCAGGTGGCTGTGCACGACCAGGCAAAAGGTGCCTTCGCTCATCGGCGCACCGCCAGGGCGACCAGGTCGAGGCTCGCGTCGAGGTGTTCGCCGTGAATGGTGAAGCCTGTCGCCTCGATCGCGGCGACGTCGGCGAGCAGCGCCGGCGGCCAGACGGCCTGACCCGGCAGGGAGCCCATGACCACGTCGAGCTGGGCTTCGATGATCGAACCGCCGTACCGCTCGTCGAGCGTGCGCACAGCCTCGCCGTGGTGCAGGCCGTGCAGGGTCTCGACCTCGAAACCCGCGTCGGTGAGGAGCCCGGCCAGCTCCGCCGGCGCGAGCTCGCGGGTGTGGAAGGGGTTCAGCGGCGTGTCGCTGTCCGGGGTGAACGTCAGCCGGTTCGGGGTCGTGACCAGCAGTTTTCCGCCCGGTTTGAGCACGCGCCGGCATTCGGCGAGGAACCCGGCCTGGTCCCACAGGTGCTCGATGACCTGAAAATTGGCCACGACGTCGACCGCGGCGTCGCGCACCGGCAGGAACGCCAGGTTCGCCCGCGCGACGCCGACCTCGGGGTAGCGGCGGGCGACGTGCTCGGTGGTCGGCACGTCGTAGTCCAGCGCGAGCACCCGGCGGGCCGTCGCGGCGATGAGCCCGGCGCCGTAACCCTCACCACAGCCGGCTTCGAGCACCGTCGCGTTCGCGCAAAAAGGGACGAGAGCGGCGTACGCGGCTTCGTGGCGCCTGAACCAGTAATTTTCCTCGGGGATGCCGGGGACGGTCCGTTCGCCGGTCAGGTGCAGCGCCTCGGCCCGGGTGGCTGGGGTGGTCACCTCCGCGACCCTAGCGGTTGTCACGTCCGGCCCGGCCGTGTCGTTCCGTGGTCATGCAACGGACAATCACCCGCGTTCTGCTCGTCCTCTTCGGCCTGATCGAGGTCCCGATCGGGCTGTGGCCATTGATCACACCAACCGGCTTCTACCAGGACTTTCCCGGCGTCCGGACGGGCTGGGTCTCGATGGACGGCCCCTTCAACGAGCACCTGCTGCGCGACTTCGGCGGGCTCAACCTGGCGCTCGCGGCGACGCTGATCGGCGCCGCCGTGATCGGCACCACAGCCGCGGCCCGGCTGGCTTCGGTCGCGGCACTGCTCTACGGCGTGCCGCACTTCTTCTACCACCTCGGGCACGTGTCGCATTTCGAGACGATCGACCAGGTGCTCATCATCGCGTTGACGGGGCTGACCGTGCTGGTGCCGCTCGTCCTCCTGGTGGTGCCCGGACGCCGGGTCAGTACACCGGCGACACCGTGATGCCGAGCGCGCCCGGGCCGAGGTGCGCGCCGATGACCGTGCTCGCTTCGACGACCATGCTCTCGGCCATCGCGGGCACCCGGCGTTCGATCTGCCGGCCGATCTCGAGCTCGTGGTCGCTCGCGCCGAACCGGGTCACGGCGATGTCGGCGCGGAAGCCGCCGGACTTCTTGACCGCGAGGTCGACCATCTTGGCCAGGGCCCGTCGCGTGCCGGGGACGCGGGCCAGCGGCGCGACCTCGCCGTCCTTGACCGTGAGCAGCGGCTTGATCGAGAGCGCCGTGCCGACCATGGCCTGCGCGGCGCCGATCCGCCCGCCCCGGCGGAGGTACTCCAGCGTGTCGACGTAGATGAACTCGGTGCTGGTGAAGCACCGGCGTTCGGCGGCTTCGATGACGCGGTCGGCGTCCGCGCCGGCCGCGGCCGCCCGGGCCGCCGACACGGCGGCGAAGCCGAGGCTCATGCCGGTGGTGCGGCTGTCGAGGACGTGCACGGGGATGCGGACCTGCTGGGCGGCCTCCCGGGCCGCGCGGACGGTGTCGGACATGCGGCCGGAGATGTGGACGCTGACGATCGCGGTCGCGCCCGAGGCGGCCGCTTCCTGGTAGGTCCAGAAGAACGCCCCCGGGTCCGGGGGCGAGGTGGTGATCATCTGCCCGGCTCTCATCGCGTCGATCACCTCGCCGCGTTCGAAGCGGTTTTCGTCGTCGAAATGACCACCCATGTTCAGCTGGATCTGGACGACCCCGATGGCCCAGCGGGAGGCGACGAGGTCGGGAAGGCAGGAGCTCGAGTCGGTGATGACGGCGATGCGCGCGGGCATGGTGCGGGAGGTTAACCCCTAACGACCTACTGCGAGTAGGCCGTAGTTGGTCCGATCGGACGAACGGCGGTTCGGGTGGGGTAACCGGTCGACTACCGGGACGATGGTCCCACTAGATTGCGCATCCAGGTGAATGGCGTCACCTCGGCGGGTCCTGGCGGCCGAATGCCCCTAATCTACCGGCCAGTAGAGCACTGACCCGTGGTGCTTCCGCGGGCCACAACCGGGAGGTCGAAGAAGACCCATGACCAACATCGTCGTCCTGGTCAAGCAGGTACCGGACACCTACTCGGAGCGGAAGCTCAACGGGTCCGACCACACCCTTGACCGCGAATCCGCCGACGCCGTCCTCGATGAGATCAACGAGAAGGCCGTCGAAGAAGCGCTGAAGATCAAAGAAGCCGGCGAGGGCGAGGTCACCGTGATCTCGGTGGGCCCGGACCGCGCGACCGACGCCATCCGCAAGGCGCTGTCCATGGGCGCCGACAAGGCCATCCACGTCTCCGACGAGGCGCTGCACGGCTCCGACGCCATCGCCACCGCGAAGGTCATCGCGGCCGCGATCTCCAAGGTCGAGGGCTACGACCTGATCATCGCCGGCAACGAGTCCTCCGACGGCCGCGGTGGCGCCGTCCCGGCGATCCTCGCCGAGCTGCTGGGCCTGCCGCAGGTCACCTACGCCCGCGAGGTCACGGTCGACGGCTCGACCATCAAGGCGACCCGCGAGACCGAGGACGGCCTCACCCACCTCGAGGCGAACCTGCCCGCGGTGGTCAGCGTCGGCGAGAAGATCAACGAGCCGCGCTACCCGTCCTTCAAGGGCATCATGGCCGCGAAGAAGAAGCCGGTCGAGACGTTCACCATCGCCGACCTGGGTGTCGACGCGGGTGAGGTCGGCCTGGCCAACGCGTGGTCCACGGTGACCGAGTCCTCGCCGAAGCCGCCGCGCACCGCCGGCGAGAAGGTCGAGGACGAGGGTGACGGCGGCACGAAGGTCGCCGAGTACCTGGTCGGCCAGAAGCTCATCTGACAACGGCTCTTCGAGGAGGATCCAAGAACATGGCTGAAGTACTCGTCCTCGTCGACCACGTCGACGGTGAGGTCAAGAAGGTCACGCTCGAGCTGCTGACCGCCGCCCGCGCGCTCGGTGAGCCGTCGGCCGTCGTCGTCGGCCCGACCGGGACCGCCGCCAAGGCGAAGCAGGCGCTGGCGTCGCACGGCGCCGCGAAGGTGTATGTCGCGGAAGGCGACGACGCCGCGAACTACCTGGTCACGCCCAAGGTGGACGTGCTCGCCGCGCTGGCGCAGCAGGCGTCCCCGGCCGCGGTGCTCGTCACCGCCAGCGGTGAGGGCAAGGAGGTCGCCGCGCGGCTGGCCGTCCGCCTGGGCTCCGGCCTGATCTACGACGCCGTGGGCGTCAACGGCGACGGCGTCATCGACCAGTCCATCTTCGGTGGCGCGTTCTCGGTCAAGTCGAAGGCCGCGAAGGGCGCTCCGGTCGTTTCGATCCGCCCGGGCGCGGTCGAGGCCGAGCCCGCCGAGGGCGCGGCGGCCGAGGAGACCGTCGAGGTCCCCGCGGTCGATGCGGCCAAGTCCACCAAGATCACCGGCGTCGAGCCGGTGACCGGCGGTGACCGGCCGGAGCTGACCGAGGCCTCGATCGTGGTCTCCGGTGGCCGTGGTGTCGGCTCGGCGGAGAAGTTCGACGTCGTCGAGAAGCTGGCCGACTCGCTCGGCGCGGCCGTCGGCGCGTCGCGTGCCGCCGTCGACTCCGGTTACTACCCGGCGCAGTTCCAGGTGGGCCAGACCGGCAAGACCGTGTCGCCGCAGCTGTACATCGCGCTCGGCATCTCCGGGGCGATCCAGCACCGCGCCGGCATGCAGACGTCGAAGACGATCATCGCCGTCAACAAGGACGCGGAGGCGCCGATCTTCGAGATCGCCGACTTCGGCATCGTCGGCGACCTGTTCAACGTGGCGCCGCAGCTGACCGAAGCGGTCGAGAAGCGCAAGGGCTGACTGTACGTCCGAAGGGCCTTCCGGGTACGCCCGGAAGGCCCTTCGCGCGTCTCTGTGACCTGAGAGAAGCCTGAGAACCCGCAATTAACTGAACGTGCACTAATCGGTCATCGGATGGCACTCTCCGCGGTTTCCTCCGCGCAGGTAAACCTTGACCATGACGACGTCACAGCTTCTCGTCAGCACTGATCAGGCGGGTGCCGAGCTCCCCGCGGACGCCCCCCGGTACTCCCTCCTCGTCGCTCACGCGAACGAAGAAGTGGTCGCGGCGCAGAAGCTGCGTCACCAGGTTTTCGCCGAGGAAATGGGCGCGCGCCTGCACTCCCCGCAGCCCGGGCTCGATGTCGACGAGTTCGACCAGTTCTGCGACCACCTCGTGGTCCGCGACGACAACACGGGCGAGATCGTCGGCTGCTACCGGATGCTCCCACCGGAACGCGCCGCCCAGGCGGGGAAGCTGTACGCCGACAGCGAGTTCGACCTGAGCGCGCTCGACAGCCTGCGGCCGCACCTGGTCGAGACCGGCCGGTCGTGCGTGCACCCGGACCACCGCAGCGGCGCCGTCGTCAGCCTGGTCTGGGCCGGCATCGCCCGCTACATGCTGCTTTCCGGCCACCGCTACCTCGCCGGCTGCGCGTCGGTCCCGCTGGTGGACGGCGGTTCGTTCGCCGCCGGCGTCTGGGACGTCCTGCGCACCAAGCACTACTCGGACGAGGCCACGCGCGTCTCGCCGCTGATCCCGTGGGACGCGTCGGGGATCGAACGCCCCGCTCGCTCGATCCTGCCGCCGCTGATCAAGGGCTACGTCCGCCTGGGCGCCAAGGCCTACGGTCCGCCCGCGCTCGACGCCGACTTCGGGGTCGCGGACTTCTTCGTCGTGCTCGACCTGCACAACGTCGACGAGCGGTACCTGAAGTTCTTCCTCGGGGTCCAGGTATGAGCCACGCCTGGATGCCGACGTCGCCCTGCGGCGACGGCTGCCTGACCGAAGGCGACCCGGTCGTCGGCTTCCCGCGACGGGTGCTGCGCTTCACCGCGGCGATCCTCGTCGTGCTCGCGGCGCTGGCGACGGCGCCGCTGCTGCTGGTCTCGTGGGGCCGCGAGTACCGGGTTCGGTTGATCTTCCAGAGCGTGCTGCGGGCGTTCGGCGTCCGCCTGGACATCCGGGGCGGCGCCGACTTCCGCACCGCGCCGGCCGGGCGTGGCGCGCTGGTGGTCAACAACCACATCTCGTGGCTGGACATCGTCGCGATCAACGCGCTGCGGCCGATGCGCGCGCTGGCCAAGAAGGAGATCGCGAGCTGGCCGGTGCTGGGCGTCCTGGTCCGTCGCGGCGGCAGCATCTTTCTCGACCGCGAGCGGTTGAAGACGCTGCCCGCGACGATGACCGAGCTGGCCGAGGCGCTGCGGTCGGGCTCGCTGGTGAGCGTCACCCCGGAGGGGACGACGTGGTGCGGCCTGGCCTCTGGTCGATTTACAACCGCGACGTTCCAGGCGGCCATCGACGGCGGTGTCCCGGTCCGTCCGATCGCGCTGCGCTACCGCCTGGCCGACGGCCGCGAGACGAGCCGTCCGGCGTTCATCGGTCCTGAGTCGTTGATCGCGTCGCTGCGGCGGGTCGCGTCCCTGCGCGGCCTGGTGCTGGAGGTCCATATCTGCCCGGAGATCGCCCCGGGCCGGGCGGAGACCCGCCGCGAACTGGCGGCTCTCGCCGAATCGGCCGTCCATTCCGCGCTGGGCACGGTCCAGATCCCGGCCCAGCAGCGCCGCCGGGCCCCGCGGCCCGCACCTCTGGCTTCGCCTCCCGCGAAGTGATCCGGGCCCGGTCGCCGCGATCCGGCGACGGGCCCGGGTTGCGGTTCTTCCGACGACGGGCCTGTCATCGTGGGATGACAGGCCCGTTCGCGCGTGTTGCCGAAATCCGGCGAACGCTCAGCTCACGGTGAGCGTGAGCTTCCCGCCGGGGTGCCCGCCCTGGCTCTCGGTCTGCGCGGCCGCCGCTTCCGCCAGCGGGTAGCTCTTGCCCTGCGCGATGCTGACGCCGCGGTCGGTCACCCAGCCGGCGATCCCGGTGAGCACCTCGCGCGACTGCTCTCCGCCGCTAGAGAAGGTGACGCCCAGCTCGAACGCGGCGGCGTCGGCGATGGTGATGATCCGATCTTTGGTGCCCCGCAGCTCGACGGACCCGGGCAGCACCCCGTGCCCGGCGGCGTCGAAAACGGCGTCCACCGGTCCGGCCCCGGCTTCGCGGACCCGCTCGACCCAGCCGTCGCCGTACAGCACCGGCACGACGCCGAGCGACTTCAGGTCGTCGAGGCTTCGGCTTCCGCCGGTGCCGATGACAGTTGCCCCTTGGGCGACGGCCACCTGCGCGGCGAACCGGCCCACCGTGCCGCTGGCGCCGTGGATCAGCAGAGTGTCGCCTTCGCGGACCTCAAGCAGTCCGAGGACGCGAAGCGCGGTCTCGCCGGCGACCGGCAGCGCGGCCGCGTCCGCCCACGACAGGCTCGCGGGCTTCGGCGCGAGCGTCTTCGCCAGCGCGTACTCGGCGTAGGCACCGGTCTCGGACCAGCCGAAGACCTCGTCACCGACGGCGAACTCCGCGCCCTCGCCCGCGGCGTCGACGACTCCGGCCACCTCGAGACCGGGGGTGTGCGGGAAGGAGACGCCGAAGTTCTGCTGCATGGCGCCGCTGCGGATCTTCCAGTCGATTGGGTTGATGCCGGCGGCCCGGATGGCCAGCCGAACCTGGCCCGGACCGGGCTCCGGCACCGGCACCTCGGACAGCTGCAGGACGTCCGGCCCGCCGTAGGCGGAGAAGGTGATCGCTCGCATGGTGTTTCGGTGCTCCTCGTTCGGTGATCTTCGGTGTTCGAATGTCCTCCTCAGCGAGTCAACCCGCCGGACGGGCCCGCCGAACCACCCGGACGAGCAGTGTTCACTAGCCGGACGAGCAGGCCGTCCCGAGCGGAGTCCGCCTACCTTTGACGGCATGGATGCTTCCTGGTCGGATCCGCGACACGTCTTGGGCATCGTCGAGCGGCTGCTGTCGGCTCCACGGCCTCAGCTGCTCCACCGGTTCTCCGCCGAGCTGGGCAAGCTGATCCCGCACCACGCGGCCGCCATGCAGACCGGGGACTGTCCCCGCAGCCCGATCAAGGTCGTCGGCGACGAGACGATCGCCCGCGCGGTGACGAGCGTGGAACTGCAGCGGCTGGTCGAGCGCAGTGAGCCGGGCCGGGCGCTGGTGCTGGACGGCGTCCTCGGAGGCGTCGAACGGCGTCTCGTCCTGCTCTCTTCGACGCCGCCTGTCGGCAAGGGCGCCGTGCTCGCGGTCGTGCCGGAGAGCTCGGAGCTGCCGCCCGCGGAGCTGGAGCTGGCCGGGCAGCTGTGGCACATCCTCAGCACCGACGCGGGCCAGCGCGCGACCGACCCGGGCCCGGACATCCTGGCCAGCAACCTCGCCGCGGCCACCGCACGAGCCCAGGCGATCACCGACCTGGGCCAGACCCACGCGGCCACCCTGACCACGCTCCTGGCGGTCCTCCGCTCGGGACGGCTCTCCGACACCGTCGCCCGTCGCACCGCTGTCGACCTCGCTGCCGACGCGTTGCTGGAGCTGAAGGGTGTCGTCGATCGCGACCAGGCCCTGTCCGCGGAACAGGCGGGCGCGGCCTTCGCGGTGCTCAAGACCCAGCTCGCCGACCTCGTGCGCCACACCGACGTCGACGTCGACCTCGTGGACCCGATCGGCGACGCATCCCTCCCGCAGGACATCGCCCACACGGCGCGGACCCTGACCCGCGGCCTGGTGCTCGCGGCTTTGGACCGTTCCGCGACCACGCGCCTCCGAGCGTCCTGGCGGCCGGACGGATCGGTGCTCCGGATCACCGTCCGCGACGACGGTCCCGAGATCGCCGACGCGGTCCCGGCCCGGGGCCTGACCGAGCGCCTCACGACCCTCGGCGGCCATTGGGAGGTCGACGCCGTGCCCGGCTGGGGCACGACGGTCACCGCGGTCCTCCCGCTCGGCGTCGCGGAGCCGCCGGAGCTGCGACCCCTCGACCGGCTCAACCCGCGCGAGCTCGAGGTGCTGTCCGGAATCTCGCAGGGCCTGCGCAACCGGCAGATCGCCGAACAACTGCAGCTCAGCGAGCACACGGTCAAGTTCCACGTGCGCAACATCCTCGACAAGCTCGACGTCAGCTCTCGCGGCGAGGCCGCCGCGCTCGCCCGTGACCTGCGGCTGGAACCGGTGACGCACCGCTCCGCCTGAACCGGCTTGACCTCCAGCGGGCTGGAGGTTGCACGCTTCGGATCATGACCTCGACGATCGACTCGGCCCCTGGTCGCCGAAGTGTGCTGTGGAGCGCGGAACACCGGCTGACGACGATCGCGCTGCTGCTCGTGGTCACTTTGGTCGCATTCGAGAACATGGGCGTCGCGACGGCGATGCCGACGCTGGTCGCCGAGCTCCATGGCCTGTCGCTGTATTCGTGGCCGTTCACGATCTTCCTGATCTCGAGCGTCGTGGCCACGGTGCTTTCGGGCCGGATCGGCGACCGCCGCGGCCCGTCCCCGGCGTTGCTTGCGGGTCCGGTGCTGTTCGCGGCCGGCCTGGTCGTCGCGGGAACGGCGACCGGGATGCCGACGTTCCTCCT
Organism: Amycolatopsis sp. NPDC104819; assembly: GCF_055583145.1. Taxonomy (NCBI): domain Bacteria; kingdom Bacillati; phylum Actinomycetota; class Actinomycetes; order Pseudonocardiales; family Pseudonocardiaceae; genus Amycolatopsis; species Amycolatopsis sp. NPDC104819. The sequence continues at coordinate 11,299 of NZ_JBVJON010000020.1, forward strand.
CGGCCGCGCGCTGCAGGGCTTCGGCTCGGGTCTGCTCCTGGTCTCGGTCTCACTCCTGATCGCATTGACGTTCACCGACCACGAGCGCCCGGTGATCTACGCGGCGAACGCCGCGGCCTGGGTCCTGCCGGCGGTCATCGGCCCCTCGGTGGCGGGAGTCCTGACGGTGAGCGTCGGCTGGCGCTGGGTCTTCCTCGGCCTGGTCCCGCTCGTGGTCGCCGGTGTGGTCATGCTGGTGGTGGTCGTCCGCCGGCTGCCGACGCACACGCCCGCCACCGACGGTCCCCGCGCGAGCGTGCCCCAGGCGATCATCGCCGCACTCGGCGTGGCGGCCCTGACCTGGGCGGCCCAGCACCAGTCGCTGCTCGCGCTCGGCTACGGCCTCGTCAGCCTCGTGGCCTTGGGCTACGCGCTCCGGAAGCTCCTGCCGGTCGGGACGCTGTCTTCACGCCCCGGCCTGCCGACGGTCGTCGCCTCGCGCGCACTGATCGCCGGCGCGTACGCCGGGATGGAGGCGTATTTGCCCCTGACGATGAGCGCGGTCCACGGCTACAGCCCGGCCCTCGCCGGCCTGCCGCTGACGATCACAGCGTTGGGCTGGTCCGCGGCATCGGCGGCCCAGGGCCGGTTCCTCAACTGGTCGCGCGAGGCGTCCTTGCGAACGGGGTTCTGGCTGGTCGCGGCCGGGCTGGTGCTTTTCGGGCTGGTATCGCAGCCCTGGTTCCCCGGCTGGACCGCGTTCGTGGCCTGCGCCGTCGGCGGCGCAGGCATGGGCATCGCGATGCCGGCGATCTCGGTTCTTCTGCTCCGCTACTCACCCGAAGGTGAGCGAGGCTTCAACACCTCGGCGATGCAGCTCGCCGACTGGGTGGGCTCGGCGCTGCTCATCGGCCTGGGCGGCGTCCTGCTGGGTGTCGTGGGCTCGGTCTTTGCCCCGTCCCCGGCGATGGCCCTGCTCACGACGGCCTTGGTGGCACTCGCGCTGCTGGGCGTCCGGCTGACGGGGCGGTGGCCGTCAAAGGTGTGACAGCCCACTTCTCGGGTCAGGGTGGGCTTCGTCACGCGCTGGAGCGGACTACCCTGAAGGGGCGATGACCTATCTCGACCACGCGGCGACCACTCCGATGTTGCCCGACGCCATAGCGGCGATGACTGAGGCGCTGTCCACCGTGGGCAACGCCTCGGCGCTGCATTCTTCGGGCCGCCGAGCCCGCCGCCTGGTCGAAGAAGCCCGCGAAACGATCGCTGAGGCGCTCGGCGCCCGCCCCTCCGAGGTGATCTTCACCGGCGGCGGCACCGAAAGCGACAACCTCGCGGTCAAGGGCATCTACTGGGCCCGCCACGACGAGCAGGAGCAGCGCCGTCGCATCCTGTGCGGTGCCGCGGAGCACCACGCGGTGCTCGACACCGTCGAATGGCTCGAATCCCACTCCGGCGCCGAGGTCACGCTGCTGGAAGTGGACAGCCAGGGCCGAGTCTCACCCGAGGTGCTCCGCGCCGCGATCGCCGCGGACCCCGAAACCGTGGCGCTGGCAACCGTGATGTGGGCCAACAACGAAGTCGGAACGATCAATCCGATCGCCGAACTCGCCGCGGTCTGCGCCGAATTCGACATTCCGCTCCACACCGACGCGGTCCAGGCTGTTGGCGCGGTTCCAGTCGACTTCGCGGCGAGCGGTACGGCGGCCCTCACGCTGACCGGACACAAGCTCGGCGGTCCGTTCGGGGTGGGAGCCCTACTCCTCGGACGCGACGTGACCTGCGTGCCCGTGCTGCACGGCGGAGGCCAGGAGCGAAGCGTCCGTTCGGGCACTCTCGACGTCCCGGCCATCGCCGGCTTCGCGGCTGCAGTCCAGGCCAGCGTCACGACCCAAGCCGAATACGCGAAGCGCCTTGAGGAGCTCCGAGACGGGCTCATCGAGACCATCCAGCGCGAAGTCCCCGACGCCGTCCTCAACGGGGGAACCGGCGAGCGGCTACCCAGCCATGCCCACTTCACGTTCCCCGGGTGCGCCGGCGACAGCTTGCTGATGTTGCTCGACGCCAAGGGCATCGAATGTTCGACGGGATCGGCATGTACTGCTGGAGTCGCCCAGCCAAGCCACGTGTTGCTTGCCATGGGTGCCGACCCGGCGGCGGCTCGTGGTTCTCTCCGTTTTTCTCTCGGGCACACGTCTACCGCCGCGGACATTGATGCAGTGGCGGCCGAGATCGGCGGAGTCGTCACGCGCGCCCGTCAGGCAGGCCTGGCCGGGATGCGCAAGCAGACCCAGAAGCAAGAGGTGTAAGGCAATGCGGGTTTTGGCCGCGATGAGCGGAGGAGTGGATTCGGCGGTCGCCGCGGCACGCGCGGTCGACGCCGGACACGACGTTGTCGGCGTGCACTTGGCGCTGTCGGCCAAACCAGGCACCTTGCGGACCGGATCGCGCGGGTGCTGCACCATCGAGGACTCGCACGACGCACGGCGAGCGGCCGATATTCTCGGAATCCCTTTCTACATCTGGGATTTCGCCGAGCGGTTCACCGAAGAGGTCGTCGAGACCTTCATCGGCGAATACGCCGTCGGTCGCACGCCGAATCCGTGTGTCACCTGCAACGAGAAGATCAAGTTCGAGGCTCTGCTCGAAAAGGCGATGGCGCTCGGCTTCGACGCGGTCGCGACGGGCCACTACGCGCGCCTTTCGGTCGTGGACGGCGTGCCCGAGCTACGCCGAAGCGTGGACAGTGGCAAGGACCAGTCCTACGTGCTGGCCTCGCTGACCGCGGAGCAGCTCAGCCACGCCATGTTCCCCCTGGGCGACTCGTGGAAGACGGAGGTGCGGGCCGAAGCGGAGCGACGCGGCCTGTCCGTCGCCAACAAGCCGGACAGCCACGACATCTGCTTTATCCCCGACGGCGACACCAAGAAGTTCTTGGAGAACCGCCTTGGACAGCATCCGGGCGAGCTCGTGGACGCCGAAACAGGCGCAGTGCTCGGTCGGCACACCGGGGTGCACGGCTTCACGGTCGGGCAGCGCAAGGGCCTCGGAATTGAAGCTCCGGCACCGGACGGCCGTCCTCGTTACGTTCTCTCGCTCGAACCGGTCTCCGGCTCCGTCAAGGTCGGCTCCGCAGCTGGGCTTGGCGTCACCGCGATCGAAGCCGATCGGGCGATCTGGCCGAGTGGCCGGCCGCTGACCGAGCCGACCGAGTGCGTGGTCCAGGTCAGGGCGCACGGAGGCATCGTCGATGCGGTTGCCGACGTCGACTCCGAAACGATGTCGGTGCACCTACGTGAGCCACTGCGCGGAGTCGCGCCTGGCCAGGTCGTCGTTCTCTACCGACCGGACTCCGAAAACGGGGACGTCGTACTCGGCAGCGCGAAGATCTCGAGCACACGCTGACGCTTGGTCACCTCCGTGGCTTCCTGCGGGCCTTGTGGGCACGCCGTCGGCCGGAGTGCATCGACGGCGGTGTTGTCGAGTGCACTCGGCCGCCTGGTGTCGCGACGTTCACGGTGCCGTCAGGGGCGACTGCGTAGTCCCAGTCAGGCTGGCCCTTGAGCTTGCGGTGTCGTGAGCAGTAGGTGACGGGCTGAGCCGCGACCTCGTCTGGCTCACCTTGCGCGCGAGTCGCCTCGATCCCGCAACTCTGTGCGGGACGTGTGCATCCGGGCTGCCGGCACTCCCTGTCCCGAACCCGGATGAACTCGTCGTGCGCCGGAGTGAGTGGGTAACGCGTGGGTGAAAGCTCCAGCGCCTGGCCGTTGCGTGGGTCGGTCAGAACTCGCCGCAGCGTCGTGTCGGGCCCGCTGATGATGCGGCGAGCCACTGGAGCTGCGATGGGTCCGCGCCCCGCCAGAGCCGCCGGCGACTGGTTCAGGCCGAGATAGGTTGCCAGGTCGATGTGCAGGAACACCTCGGTACGCTCACTCGGGCCGCCGGTGCCGCTGAGCAGCAGGTCGATGGCAACGTCTGCTCGGAGCTGGTCCAGCGTTCGGGACTCGTCCGGAGTCTTCAGTGCCCGCGCGGCCCGGTCGATGCGGGCGTAGGCGGCCGTCGCTTTGTCAGTCGGTGCGTTGTTGACCGACACATGGGTCACGCCGGTGTCCTGGTGATGCAACGCGAGCCGTCGCTCGTTGAGCCTTCGTTCGTTGCGGAGCGCAGCTCCTTCCGGGTCTGCTTTGGCGGCTGCATAAGCCGCGGCTCGGCGAACTTGGGTCGCGTTCCGTCCCGGAACCCGGTCCTCGAGCATCGCGTCGACGATGCGCAGGTGATCTCCGGACAACCATGACGTCGCATCGGTGACCTTCATGGCGCGGTAGAGGTCGAGCCTCCCGCTGTCCATGAGGTTCAGCATGCGGGGAAGGCGTGCGATCAGTGCGGTTGCCGCGGAAACGATTGCGCTGGCACGGTGTTCCGTGACGGACAACGCGAGAGCCACTTCCGAGGCTGCGCTGGGCGCCCGTCTTCTGCGCACACTCAGGTCCGCGATCGCCCGTAGCTGAAGGGCCTGCAGCTTGGAGATCTCCGCGTCGGTGTCTCGGATGACATCGACGACTTCCTCGTCTTTCATGCGCTGCAACGCATCCGGCTCGGCGCGAACCGATCTCAGTGTGCCCGGAAGCATGTCGTGCGGATTCTGGGATGCCGTAGGAGGGGTGAGCTTGCGGACTGGTTGTGAAGGGATCATGAGCGCGACCGTACGGCGATTCGCAAGAAAAGTCACCGAGGTTCGGAAGAAAGGGTGACGGAAGGGCGCGAACGGCCCTTTCGCGCCCTCCGCGACTTGACGTACTCGAATTGATTCGGGATCGTTCGCGGATGCGCGCGAGTGCGCTGTCGATTCCGAAGGAGGCTCGATCCGAATTATGTCCGATGTAGACAGACGGAAAACGTATGGGGTATCGAGAATTCAGCTGCTCAGAGCTTGAGCTTGAAGCCGGTGTGGCTCGGCTCGAAACCGAGGCGCTCGTAGAAGCGGTGAGCCTCCGTCCTGGAGACGTCCGAGGTGAGCTGCACGAGTGCACATCCGCGGCGTCGAGACTCGTCGATCGCCCACTGCATGAGATCCCCGCCGAGTCCGGAGCCTCGGTGGTCGGAGCGGATCCGCACTGCCTCGACTTGGCCGCGGAGTGCCCCACGCCTGGCCAGGCCGGGAATGATCGTCAGTTGAAGGGTTCCGACAGCTTCGCCGCCGGCTACGACGACCATCAGAAGCTGGTTCGGATCTGCGTTGATCTCCTCGAAGGCTCGCAGGTAGGGGGCAAGGTCTGCGGGATCGTCGCGGGTTGCGCCGAGCTGGTCGTCGGCCAGCATTTGCACGATCGCGCCGATGTCGTCCCGCTGCGCCCTGTGGATGGTGTAGTCGGTCACGGCGTCAGTATCACAGGGCGCGGGTGAACCCTTGGTAGCTGTGTGAGAAGCCGAAGCGTGCGTAGAAGTCTCGCAGGTCGGCGCGGGCGAGCCCCGAATCCAGATGGAGCCGCGTGCAGCCTCGCCGGCGAGCTTCGTCGATTCCCCAAGTCAGGAGAGCGCTGGTGACGCCACGCCGGACAGCGCGAATGCCTTCGAGCAGGCCACGCGTGGCGCCTTCCCAGGCGAGTCCTCGCAGCACGGTCAGTTGGGCCGTCCCCGCGACGCCGTTGTCGTCCTCGGCCACGACGAGCGTGACGTGCGGCGTGGTGATGAGCTCTCGAAGCGCGGCTGCCAACGGCTCACCCGGTGCGCCGAACAGGCGCACGAGCGCCTCGATGTCCGTTGCGCGGGCACGTCTGATGACATCCATTTCGCCCAGTATGCAGGAAGCCGGTCGAGAGGTGTAACTGCGACGAGTCGGCTACCCGGGGTGGTCGAGTTGCTCAGGGCATCGAGTAGTGCCGAACACCGTCGACGGCTTGCGTGGTCAGTTTGCCCTGGGACACCAGCAGGTCGAGGTGTGCCGCGGTCTCCAGGACGGCGAGCGTCTGGTTGAACGAGTCCATTTCGGACAGTTTGCGGTTGCGGCGGGTCCAGCCGATCCGGTGTGCGGCTTCGAATGCGGTGCTTGCGCCGGCCGCGATCTGCGAGCCCATCGTCTCGAGGCGTTGCCGGTGATGCTCCAGCAGCTCGTCGACCCGCGTGTGCACGCTTTCGGACACGGGACCGTGCGCGGGAAGCATGCGGCGATCCGGCATGGCGCGCACCAGGCGAAGCGAGGCGATGAAGTCGTTGAGCGGCAACTCGGCCGGGACGGGCTGGAAGCCGATCGAGGGTGTGATGTGCGGCAGCACGTGATCACCGGAGAACAGCAGGCCGGCGGTCTCGTCGACAAAAACGACATGCCCGGTGGTGTGACCGGGAGTGGCGACGACGTCGAACTCACGTCCGGGCAGGATCGGGCGAGGTCCCGGAGTCAGCCACTCGTCGGGCGCCTCCCAGAGGTCGGCCTCCGTGTGTCGCCGATTCGTTCCGAAGTCGCGAGCCAACGCGTCGACGACTTCGCCCGCGCCGGCCTGGAACAGGAGGTCGATCTGGGCTTCCATCGGAAGCCGGTCGGGATTGCCCGAAACCTTGAGTGACGGCTCTTCGTCCTGGCCGAGGGCGATCTTCGAGCCGAACTCCCGGCGAAGGACGACAGCTTGGGAGTAGTGGTCACGGTGCACGTGGGTGACGAGGAACTCGCTGACGTCGCCGAGCTCGGCGTTGATGCCGGTGAGGGCGTCCGCGAGCTGTTGCCGCGCTTCGGCCAATGCCCAGCCCGAGTCGACAAGGACCAGCTTCTCGCCATCAGTGACCGCGTAGACGTTGACCGCGCGCAGGCCGTCGTTGGGCAGCGGCAACGGGATCCGGTAGACGCCGGCGGAGACCTCGTAGATTCCGGGCTCGGTCCAGTTCCTGTCGCTGCTTTCCGGCAACGGTTCCACGGTGACCTCCGTCCCGGCGAGACTTCGGCGTCCCGGCCTTTCTTCACCCTGAGCCGTGCCGGGCCCCCTGTCCACCTGGAGAAGCTGAGACGCCGGTCACTCGTTCAGTCGGCGTCCTGCTTCAGGGCGGTGTCGATCGTGAGGGCCGCGGCGACCACCATGCTGGCCAGGGGATCCGGCAGCGGGTGGGGGATCTCCACGACGTAGTTGTCGGCCGTGGTGAAGGCAGATTTGACGAAACCGCCCCAGGTCTTGGTCACCCGGGCGACCTCGGTGTCGGCGTGATCGCGGATCGAGAAGTTCCAGGCGCGCCAGTTCTCCGCGAAGATCCCGCCGACCGGGCGGCCGTCGACGACGAAGCCGAAGCGGATCTTGCCGAAGACGTTCTCCTGGACGATCTCGCCGATCGGGGTTTCGTCGGCCCTGGTGACGAGGAAACGCGACTTGAACACCTTCGCCGGCCGGGTCACCTTGAGCACGGTGCTGTGGTTGGCGTCGCGGACCTCGAACTTGTGGGTCAGGAACTGGTCGTACTTGGTCAGGAGGCGGATCGCCTTCTTCAACGTGCTCTGGCCGACCTCGACGACTCCGCCGAGCCGGTTGCCCTGCTGGTCGAAGACGCCGAACTCGTTGGCCATCTCGATCAGCTTGGCCCGCTGGTTGACCACCAGGATCGGCTCGGTGAACAGCGTCCCGCCACCGGTTCGCCCGCTGCCCCGGCCACGCGTCGCGCGGCCGACCTGGCTTTGGATGCGGGACGGGTCGTGGCCGAGTTCGATGTCGAGCTCGATCGGCGTCGAGTCGCTCGGTGGCGGCGCCTGGTGGGCCGGTCGGGTGTTGGCCGTCCAGGTCTGTCCGTCCCACCAACGGTGCAGACGGGGGTCCCGCGCGTCGGGGTACCAGCCCGGCTGCGGTGGCGAACTCGTCATGGCCGGTCAGCCTATCCGCGTGAACCCGCCGATGGTGCTCGTAGAAGGAAATGCGGCGAATGTCTGCATCGCGGCAGCCCGGTCGGCGCCATGGACACGTGGTCGACCAGAATCAATGGCCGTGACTGAGCGACTTTGGCCCATGGGTGCCGCGACGGCGATCGGTTCGATGCCGGGCACGGATGCCGCGGAGGCGGCCGCGGTCGTCTTCGGCGAGTTGCCCGACTTCCCGCACTTGCCGGAACTTCCGGCCCGTGGTGTCGGTGCGGACATGCTTGGCCGGACCGCTGCGCTGCTGGTGGACCTGGCCATCGAGGTCGTGCCGAGCGGCTACCGCGTTGCTGCCCGGCCGGGTCACGACCACCGCCGGGCCGTCGACCTGCTGCGCTGGGATCTCGACGCCGTCCAGGAGGCGCGGGAGACGGCCGGTGCCACACCGCCGGCCTTCAAGGTCCAGATGGCCGGCCCGTGGACGCTGGGCGCCGGGATCGAGCTGCCTCGGGGCCACCGGGTCCTCACCGATCGCGGCGCCTTGCGGGACTTCACGTCGTCCCTGCTGGACGGGCTCGCCGAACACGTCGCGGAGGTCCAGGCCCGGACCGGGGCGCCGGTGGTCGTCCAGTTCGACGAGCCGTCGTTGCCCACGGTGCTGGCCGGGGGACTGTCGACGCCGTCCGGCTACGGGAACGTTTCGGCAGTACCGGAGCCCGAGGCCCGCGACCTGCTCGCCACGGTGATCGACGGCGCGAAGAAGATCACCGGCGCCCCGGTGATCCTGCACTGCTGCGCCGCGAAACCGCCCCTCGGTCTGCTGCGTGGGGCCGGCGCGGACGCGCTGGCCTTCGACCTCGCCGTCCTCGACGGTGCTTCCGCGGCTTTCCTCGACGAGATCGGCGAAGTCTGGGACGGCGGCGCGACGCTCTTCCTGGGCGCGGTCCCGACCACCGCGCCGGCGTCCCCGCTGAGCCTGAAAGACGTCGGTGAGCCGGCGTTCCGGCTGGCCGACCGGCTCGGCTTCAACCGCAGCGTCCTCGCCGAACGCGCCGTGCCGACCCCGGCCTGCGGCCTCGCCGGCGCGACACCGGACTGGATGCGCCGGGTTCTCGCATTGACGCGTGACCTCGGCAAGGCCTTCGTGGAGCCGCCGGAAGGCTGGTGACGGAATCCGCGAACTCGCCGACGGGCGCCCACTCCGGCAAGTAGCGTGTCGGGGTAGCCGATCGAACGAGGACCACCCGTAACCATGCGCCTGTTCCGCCGCAAGAACACCGACGCCGATCCGCCCGACCCGCGTACTGCGTGGCCTGAGCAGCGGGTGCCCGAGGACCCCGCGGCGGCCGCGGAGGCGTTCTGGCACGGTTGGTTCGAGCTGCTCCCGATGGTCAGCGCCGCGCTCGGCGAGGGTGAGCCGCACCGGGTGGAGCACGAGCTCTGCCAGCTTGTCGAGGCGCTGCACCCGCGGCTGCACTTTTCGCTCGAACGTGGTCGCCGGGCGATCTACGCCCTGGTCGTGACCGGCCAGGAAGACCCGGAGGTGCGGCCGTTCACGGACGCTTGGCGCGTCGCCGCGCCGCCCGAGGACGCGATCTGGGAGTACCACGACTCGGTCCCGCCGGTGCCCGATCCGACCGAGGTCACGGTGAACCTCGGCGCGCACCAGATCGCGCTGGCCGACGTCCGGGTGGTCACGCAGGTCGACGAGGACGAGCACGTCGTCGACGTCGCCGTCTTCCACCCGGGGTTCGGCGATCTCGACGACGCGACGCGGCAGACCATGACCTTCCTGCCCCTCGATGCGACATTGGGTGAACGTCTCGCCGCCGAACGGTTACGGCGCGTCGAGACCGCGGAAGCCGAGCCGGCCGGCGCGATCACCCTTCTGGAGCTCCGTGACCTGGTCCGCGGACTGGCCGGCGGACCGGACGAAAATGTCGGTGTCGCCGACTAGGCTCACCACCTGTGAGCAGCACCGAATCCCCTCAGGACCCGATCACCGCGGAGGACGTCACCGACGTCCCGGCCGACGTGCGCGAGCGGCACGCCGCCCTCGCGGAGGAACTGCGCAACCACCAGTTCCGCTACTACGTCCTGGACTCGCCGATCATCTCCGACGGGCAGTTCGACGAGCTGCTCGGCGAGCTGCAGCAGATCGAGGAGCAGCACCCGGCGCTGGTCACCCCCGATTCTCCGACCCAGCGAGTCGGTGGCACGTTCTCGACCGAGTTCACCGCGTACGACCATCTCGAGCGCATGCTCAGTCTGGACAACGTCTTCGACCAGGACGAGTTTCTCGCGTGGGTGGAGCGCGTCGAGAAGGAGGTCGGGCGCACCGAGTTCCTCGCCGAGCTGAAGATCGACGGCCTGGCGATCAACCTCCTGTACAAAAACGGTCACCTCACCCGGGCGCTCACCCGGGGTGACGGCCGTACAGGCGAAGACGTGACGCTGAACATGCGCACGCTCGACCAAGTGCCGGAGACGCTCACAGGCACCGACAAGTTCCCGGTGCCCGCCTTGGTCGAGGTGCGCGGCGAGGTCTACTTCCGCGTCGAAGACTTCCTCGAGCTGAACGCGAAGATGGTCGAAGCGGGCAAGCCGCCGTACGCAAACCCGCGAAACACCGCGGCCGGGTCGCTGCGGCAGAAGGATCCGAAGATCACGCGCGAGCGCCGGCTGCGGCTGATCTGCCACGGCCTCGGCAAACGCGAAGGCTTCGAGCCGCAGCGTCAGTCGGAGGCGTACGACGCGCTGGCCGCGTGGGGGCTGCCGGTCTCGCCGCACAGCAAGGTGCTGACGTCGGCCGAGGAGCTCACCGGCCACATCACCTACTGGGGCGAGCACCGGCACGACGCCGAGCACGAAATCGACGGCGTGGTCATCAAGGTGGACCGGGTGGCGCTGCAGCGGCGGCTGGGCACGACGTCGCGCGCGCCGCGGTGGGCGATCGCCTACAAGTATCCGCCGGAAGAAGCGATCACGACGCTGCTGGACATCCAGGTCAACGTCGGGCGGACGGGCCGGGTGACGCCGTTCGCGGTCACCGAGCCGGTCACGGTCGCGGGGTCGACCGTCGCGCGGGCCACCCTCCACAACCAGGAGGAGGTCAAGCGCAAAGGCGTGCTCATCGGCGACCGAATCGTCATCCGGAAGGCCGGCGACGTCATCCCCGAGGTCCTCGGGCCGGTCGTGGACGCGCGCACTGGCGACGAGCGCGAGTTCGTCATGCCCACCCACTGCCCGGAATGCGGCACGGAGCTCGCCTATCAGAAGGAAGGCGACAAGGACATCCGCTGCCCGAACAGCCGGTTCTGCCGCGCGCAGCTGCGGGAGCGCCTCTTCAGCCTGGCGGGGCGCGGCGCCTTCGACATCGAGGTCCTCGGGTACGAGGCCGCGGTCGCGTTACTCGACGCGCAGGTGGTCGCCGACGAGGGCGATGTCTTCGACCTGAACGAGGACAGCCTCGCCGAGGTCGAGTTGTTTCGCACGAAGGCCGGCGAATTGTCGGCGAACGCGCGGAAGCTGCTCGCCAACCTCGAGGTGGCGAAGGACCGGCCGCTGTGGAAGGTGCTGGTCGCCTTGTCGATCCGGCACGTGGGGCCGACGGCGGCGCAGGCGCTGGCCCGCGAGTTCGGTTCGATCGAGGGCATCGAGCAGGCGACCGAAGAGGAGCTGGCGGACGTCGACGGTGTCGGCCCGACCATCGCCCACGCGACGCAGGAGTGGTTCGAGGTCGGGTGGCACCGGGAGATCGTCGAAAAGTGGCGACGTGCCGGCGTGCGCATGGAGGAGGAGCGCGACGAATCGATCCCGCGCAACCTCGAAGGGCTGTCGATCGTGGTGACGGGCTCTCTCGACGGCTTCTCCCGCGACGAGGCCAAAGAGGTCATCATGGCCCGCGGAGGTAAGGCCGCGGGGTCGGTCTCGAAGAAGACCGCGTTTGTCGTCGTCGGGGATTCGCCTGGCACGAAATACGACAAGGCCGTCCAGTTGAAGGTGCCGGTGCTGGACGAAGGCGGTTTCCGTGTCCTGCTGGAGCGGGGGCCCGAAGCGGCGCAGGAGGTGGCGCTGCCGACCGGTGAGGAAACCGCCGCAGACGAGTCTGGGGAGACGGATGGGTGATGTCGAGATCCGGCCGCCGCGGCCGGAGGAGTACGCCGCGGCGGGCGAGGTCACGGTCCGGGCCTACGACGTTGATGGTCACTTGGCCGGCGATGTCGGTTACGACGCGAAGCTGCGTGACGTCGCGAGCCGGGCCGAGCTGGCCGAGGTGCTCGTCGCCGTCGACGCGGCGGGGGAGGTGCTCGGCACCGTGACCGTCGTGCGGCCGGGGTCGCCGTACGCCGAGATCTCACGTCCGGGGGAGCTGGAGTTCCGGATGCTCGCGGTGGCGCCGTCGGCGCGTGGACGTGGTGTCGGCGAGGCGCTGACGCGGGCCGTTCTCGACCGTGCGCGGGCGCTGGGGCTCGCCAAGGTGGTGCTGAGCAGCCTTGCCGGGATGCACAGCGCGCACCGGCTCTACGAGCGTCTCGGGTTTGCGCGGCTGGCCGAGCGGGACTGGCGGCCGTATCCGCACATCAGCCTGATCGCCTACCAGATCGACGTCTGACCTGGCGTTTGTCGAAAAGGGGACGAGCCCGCGTGGACTCGTCCCTTTTTCGGCAACGCGGAGCTAGCCGTCGAGGACGACCGCGACAATCCCGGCGAGATGGGCCAGCCGGGCGACCTCGGCCGCGCGGAACGCCGGGCCTCCCGGGCGGGCGACAAGCAGTGCCTTGCCCGGCTTCCCGAGCGGGGTCGCGGCGAGCTCGGTGCCGAGCTCCTTCCACGTCTCCGGGATCCAGGCTTCTTCTCCGTCGAGCACCGTCGCGCGCTCGAGCGGCAGCCAGGGCAGGTCGGTGATCGGGGTCTCGGGCGCCGCGCTCGACGAGGCCAGCCGGATCGCGCCGGTTTCCGCGTGTTCGACGATCATCGCCCAGCCCGCGCGCACGATGCGGGGGACGCCCTCCGCCAGGATGTCGAGGCCGCTTTTGGGCTGGGCGGCTATTTCTTCGACGAGTTCGAGTTCACGATGCGTGTCGAGCACGCCCGCGTAGGGGCGGACCGCGTCCACTTCGACGCCGTCAACGCTCTCGGCCGCCGTGATCAACGCATCGGGCAGCCGGCCGGACGGGAGCTCGACCACGAGGTCGTCGACGGCGATGCCCGTGCCGCGTTCGACGACGTCCACGCTGAGGATGTCGGCGCCTACCGTGCCGAGCGCCGTGGCGACCGCGCCGAGGGTCCCCGGGCTGTCCGGAAGGAGGACCCGGATCAGGAACGACACCACGCGCCCCTCTCACCTCTGGCGTCCCAGCCTTGCCGTGGGACGCTCGATGCCGGTCGCCGATTGTGACAGACCCACCCGGCTCGCGGGACCTGCTGTCCGCCGGGCGGGATGCGAGCGTCGCCGGACGGCACCCGGCTTGCGCCGGGCGTAACCCAGTCGAGTCCGCCCGCGCCGCCACCATAGACTTGCAGCTTCCGAGACAACCCGCACAGCACAACCCGGGAGTCACCCGCGTGCCCAACATTTCCCGAGACGAGGTCGCGCACCTCGCGAAGCTGGCCAGGCTGGCCGTGACTGACGACGAAATCGACGTCTTCGCCGGCCAGCTCGACCAGATCCTGGACTCGGTGGCCAAGGTGAGCGAGGTCGCCGCCGAAGACGTGCCGCCGACGTCGCACGCCGTGCCGCTGACGAACGTCTTCCGACAGGACGTCGTCGTTCCCGGGCTCACCCAGCAGCAGGCGCTGGCCGGGGCGCCGGCCGCCGAAGAGGGCCGCTTCCGGGTGCCGCGGATTCTGGGGGAAGAGCAGTGACCGAGCTCATCAAGCTGACCGCCGCGGAGCTGGCGGGGAAGATCTACGCGCGCGAGGTGTCGGCCGTCGAGGTCACCCAGGCTCACCTGGACCGGATCGGCGAGGTCGACGACCACATCCACGCGTTCCTGCACGTCGACACCGAGGGCGCGCTGGCCGCGGCCAAGAAGGTCGACGAGGGGCTTGCCGAGGGCCAGGCGCCCGCGTCGGCGCTGGCCGGGGTGCCGCTTGCGCTCAAGGACGTCCTGACCACCGAGGGCGTGCCGACGACCTGTGGTTCGAAAACGCTCGAAGGCTGGATCCCGCCGTACGACGCCACGGTGACGCGCAAGCTGCGCGAGGCCGGTGTCGTGATTCTCGGCAAGACGAACATGGACGAGTTCGCCATGGGGTCGTCGACCGAGAACTCAGCGTACGGCCCGACGCACAACCCGTGGGACCACGCCCGCATCCCGGGCGGGTCGGGCGGTGGCTCGTCGGCGTCGATCGCGGCCTTCGAAGCGGCCCTCGCCATCGGGACGGACACGGGTGGGTCGATCCGGCAGCCCGGCTCCGTGACCGGCACCGTCGGGGTGAAGCCGACCTACGGCGGCGTCTCGCGCTACGGGCTTGTCGCTTTTTCGTCTTCGCTCGACCAGGCCGGGCCCTGTGCCCGGACGGTGCTTGACGCCGCGCTGCTGCACGAGGTCATCGCCGGGTACGACCCGCGGGACTCGACCTCGATCGACGTGCCGGTGCCGCCCGTTGTCGCTGCCGCTCGGCAGGGGATGAGCGGTGACCTGAAGGGCGTCAAGGTCGGCGTCGTGAGGGAGTTCGGCGGCGACGGCTACCAGCCCGGTGTGGAGCGGTCGTTCCAGGCCGCGGTCGAACAGCTGCGGACGCTCGGCGCCGAGGTCGTCGAGGTGTCTTGTCCTCATTTCGTCTACGCGCTGCCCGCGTACTACCTGATCGCGCCGAGCGAGTGCTCGTCGAACCTCGCGCGGTTCGACGCCATGCGCTACGGCCTGCGCGTCGCCGACGACGGCACGCACAGCGCCGAAGAGGTCATGTCGCTCACTCGCGAAAAGGGCTTCGGCGCCGAGGTCAAGCGGCGGATCATGCTGGGCACCTACGCGTTGTCGTCCGGCTACTACGACGCCTACTACGGCTCGGCGCAGAAGGTGCGCACGCTGATCACGCGTGACTTCGCCGCCGCGTTCGAAAAGGTCGATGTCCTCGTTTCGCCCACGACGCCGACCACGGCGTTCAAGATCGGCGAGCGTGTCGACGACCCGATGGCGATGTACCTCGCCGACCTGTGCACGATCCCGTCGAACCTGGCCGGCAACGCCGCGATGAGCGTGCCGAGCGGGCTGTCCGACGAGGACGGGCTGCCGGTCGGCCTGCAGATCATGGCCCCGGCGCTGGCCGACGACCGGCTCTACCGGGTCGGCGCCGCCTACGAGGCCGCTCGCGACGCCGCCGCCGGGGGAGCGCTCATCCACAAGGTCCCGGAGCTGGGAGGAACGAAGTGACTGCCGTGGCCGAGTTGATGGACTACGCCGACGTCATCGAACGCTTCGACCCGGTGCTCGGGCTCGAAGTGCACGTCGAGCTGAACACGAACACGAAAATGTTCTGCGGCTGCCCGAACGAGTTCGGCGGCGAGCCCAACACGAAGGTCTGCCCGACCTGTCTCGGGCTGCCCGGCGCGCTGCCGGCGGTCAACGGGAAGGCTGTCGAGGGAGCCATCCGGATCGGTCTCGCGCTGAACTGCGAGATCGCCGAGTGGTGCCGGTTCGCCCGGAAGAACTACTTCTACCCGGACATGCCGAAGAACTTCCAGACGTCGCAGTACGACGAGCCGATCGCCTTCAACGGCTACCTCGACGTCACGCTCGACGACGGCGAGGTCGTGCGCGTGGAGATCGAGCGCGCGCACATGGAGGAGGACACCGGCAAGTCGCTCCACGTCGGTGGCGCCACCGGCCGGATCCACGGCGCCGAGCACTCGCTGCTCGACTACAACCGGGCCGGCGTGCCGTTGATCGAAATCGTCACCAAGACGATCGAGGGCACCGGCGAGCGGGCTCCCGAGGTGGCGCGGGCGTACGTGTCCGCGCTGCGTGACCTGCTGCGCGCGCTCGACGTGTCGGACGTCCGGATGGACCAGGGCTCGCTGCGGTGCGACGCGAACGTTTCGCTCATGGCGAAGGACGCGACCGAGTTCGGGACGCGCACCGAGACGAAGAACGTCAACTCACTGCGCAGCGTCGAACGGGCCGTTCGCTACGAGATGACCCGGCAGGCGGCGATCCTGGCCGACGGCGGGTCGATCAAGCAGGAGACCCGGCACTTCCAGGAGGCCGACGGCTCCACGTCGTCCGGCCGGACGAAGGAGACCGCGGAGGACTACCGGTACTTCCCGGAGCCCGACCTGGTCCCGATCGCGCCGTCGCGGGAATGGGTCGAAGAGCTGCGCGGGACGCTTCCGGAGATGCCGTCCGAGCGTCGCAAGCGGATCCAGGCGGAGTGGTCACTTTCCGACGAAGCCCTGCGTGACCTGCTGAACGTCGGCGCCGTCGACCTGGTCGCGGCCACGGTCGAGGCCGGCGCGTCGCCGGACGAGGCGCGTGGGTGGTGGGTCAACACCCTGGCCCAGGAGGCGAATGCCCGCGAGGTCGAGCTGGCCGATCTGCCGATCGCGCCGAAGCAGGTGGCCGAGGTCATCGGGCTGGTGTCGTCCGGCGAGCTGACGAACAAGCTGGCCAAAGAGGTCGTCCAGGGTGTGCTCGCCGGTGAGGGCGAGCCGCGCGAGGTTGTCGAGAAGCGTGGGCTGAAGGTCGTTTCGGACGACTCGGCGCTGCTTGCCGCGATCGACGAGGCCCTGGCCGGGCAGCCGGACGTCGCGGAGAAGATCCGCGGCGGCAAGGTGGCCGCGGCGGGCGCGATCGTCGGCGCGGTCATGAAGGCGACCAAGGGGCAGGCCGACGCCAAGCGAGTCCGCGAGCTGATCATCGAGCGCGTCGGCTCCTGACGTTGTCGTCGTTTTCCGTCAAAAGCGTCACCTGGCGCGAGTGGCTCGGCCTGGCGGCCGGGCTGCTCGCGCTGGGCTCGACGTTCCTGCCGTGGACCACGCTGAGCACCAACAGGCCCGACATCGAAGACGTCCTCGCGCAGCTGCAGCACAGTGACGTCGTCCGCGACGCCTGGCACTCGGGCTTCTTCGCCTGGTGCCCGCCGCTGCCGTTGCTGCTGGCCGGGCTGGTCGTGGTCTTTTTCGGGCGAATCCGGACCATGCGGGTCAGCGGCCTGCCGCACCTGTGGCTGGTGGTCGCCGCGGCGGCGCTGCTGCTGATGGCGCTGGGCTGGGTCACGCTCGACTGGCAGTTCGACGCCGACCAGCGCGGCATCTTCGAGGCCGCCGGGATCGCCATCAGTCCGGGCTTCGGGCGGTTCCTCGGTTTGTTCGCCGCGCTCGTCTCGGGTGTGGCTGCTTTCCTGGACATGAGGGCGATGCGGGCGGAGACCCGTCAGCCGCGGAAACGCGAGCCCCGCAGCAAGACCCGCTGATCGCCGGGCGGCGCGGACGCGACGCTCCGCGATGCCGGCCTGGCCCGCCCGGTCAAGCCACCCGGTCGAGCCGCCGGGCGGAAACCAGCCGAGCAGCTCGGTGGGGTCCGCTGCTCCGCGATGTCGGCCGCGGTGGGTGGCTGAGTCGTCCGTTCGGTCGACCGTCCTGGGTGACAACGTTGACACTTCGGCCCGGGCGTTGCGTGAGAAAGCGCTTTCTGAGACGGTCGAGGTGGCGGTCGCGAGCGTCGGACCCCGCGGGCCAACAGCGCCGCGGGATGGGGTGCCGAGATCCGCGGCACGCGGCGTCCGGGTGAGGGCGCGGCGGGAAGGTGCTGGGGAGGAGGTCCGGAGTTGGCTCAGGGAAAGCGTTTACGTGTTGCCATCGTCGGGGCGGGAGGCATTGCCGACAGCCATCACGCCGCCTACCGGGCTCATCCCGACGACGCCGACCTCGTGGCCGTCGCCGACATCGACGAGACCCGGGCCGTCGCCTTCTGCGCCGGGACCGAGCACGCCAAGCCTTATCGCGATCTCGGTACCTTGCTCGCCGAGCAGGAACCCGATCTCGTGTCGATCTGCACGCCGCCCGGGCTGCACGTCGGGCAGACCAAGCTGGCGCTGGAAAGCGGCGCCTGGGTCTGGTGTGAGAAGCCGCCGTGCCGGTCGCTCGCCGAGTACGACGAGATGGCCGGGGCCGAGCGGGATGGCGGGCCGTACGTCTCCTTCGTTTATCAGCAGCGCTCCGGCTCGGGCGCCGCACACTTCCGGGAGCTGCTCTCTCGGGGCGCGCTGGGGCGCCCGCTCGTCGCGCACTGCCAGACCACCTGGTACCGCGATGCCGGCTACTACTCCGTGCCGTGGCGGGGGCGATGGGAGACCGAGGGCGGCGGACCGGCCATGGGGCACGGCATCCACCAGATGGATCTGCTGCTCCACCTGCTTGGCGACTGGGCCGAGGTGCGGGCCATGGTCGCGCGGCTCGTGCACGACGTCGAGACCGAGGACGTCTCCACTGCGCTCGTCCGGTTCGAGTCGGGGGCGCTGGCGACCGTGGTCAACAGTGTCGTTTCGCCGGACGAAGTGAGCCGGATCCGGATCGACTGCGAGCTGGCCACCGCCGAGCTCACCCACCTCTACGGCCACGGCAACGACGACTGGCGCTACACCCCCGACGTCGGCGCGCGCCCGGCTGACGACGTGCGCAGTTCGCACGCTGCCGCCCTGGTGCCAGTTCTTGCCGCTTTTCGGCAACGGCGGCGGCCGCCCTGCAGCGGGGGTGATGGGCGGCGGGTGCTGGAGTTCGTCGCGGCGCTGTACAAGTCCGCGCACACCGGGCTCGGGGTGCGACGCGGGGCGATCGGGGCCGGGGACGCCTTCTACCGGTCGATGGCGGGAGACCCGCGGTGAGCGCGCCCATCACCGTGACGCACCGGCACGGGGACCACGTGAGCGTCGAGGCGGCCGGGGTCCAGCTGATGTCCTATGTGTACAAGCCCGACCCCGTGGCCTACGAGTCCCGCAAGCCCTACACCCACCCGCTGCGCACCCTGCGCGGCCGGCGCGTCAGCGGGTACCGGCCCGCTGACCACCGCTGGCACAAGGGCCTGCAGATGACGGCGAGCCACCTCTCCGGCCAGAACTTCTGGGGTGGCCACACCTACGTCCCCGGTGACTGGTACCAGGACCTGCCCGACCGGATCGGCTCGATGCGGCACGACGACTTTGCCGCCTTCGCCGTCGACGGGGACCGGCTGAGCGTCTCCGAACGGCTCACCTGGATGGCCAACGGCGGCGACGCCTGGGCGCGGGAACGGCGGGACATCGTCGTCCACTCGGTCGAGCCGGACGAAGGCGCGTGGGCCATCGACTGGGCGATCGAGCTGACCAACGTCCGCGACGCGCCGCTCGTGTTCGGCAGCCCGACCACCGCCGGCCGGGAGCTGGCCGGGTACACCGGGCTGCACTGGCGCGGGCCGCGGGACTTCAGCGGTGGGCGCGTCCTCGGGCCCGGTGAGCTCGGTGGGGATGCCATGATGGGCGCGCAGGCGCCGTGGCTTGCGTTTGTCGGTGAACACGACGACGTCGACGCGCACTCGACGCTGCTCTTCGCCCACGCGCCCGAGAACGACCGGGCGATCCACGAGTCGCACTGGTTCGTCCGTTCCGAGGGCACGCCGACGGTGGCCATCTCGTGGGCGTTCTTCGAAGAGTTCGCCCTGCCGCCGGGGGAGAGTTTCACTTATCGCTACCGGATCGTCGTCGCCGACGGGGCTTGGGACCGCGACCGGGTGACGCGGTACCTCGAGAGTCACGGATTCTGAAAGGCCGGCCATGGACGATTTCCCCCTACCGGGTGGCATCGGGGTCTCGCACCTGCGGGCCTACGACTGGGAAGCCGAGGACGGCGTCTGCGGCGGCAGCCCGCACCTGCACCTCGCCTGCACCGAGGCCTACGTCGTCACCGGCGGCCAGGGCGCGGTCCAGACACTGAGCGTCGGCGGTTACGCCGAGACGCCGCTGGAAGCCGGGGTGATCGCGTGGTTCGCGCCGGGGACCGTGCACCGGATGGTGCAGGGCGGCGGCCTGCGGGTAACCGTGCTCATGCAGAACAGCGGGCTGCCCGAAGCCGGGGACGCCGTGTTCACCTTCCCGCCCGAGGTGCTCGCGGATCCCGTCGCCTACGCCGAGGCGGCGGTGTTGCCGAAAACCGACGACGCGGCCCGGCGACGCCGTGACCTGGCAGTTCGTGGCTATCTGCCGTTGCGGGAGGCGCTCTTGGACGGCGACGCCGAGGCGCTGCGGGCGTTCCACCGGGCGGCCGTCGCGCTCGTGTCGCCGAAAATCGGCGACTGGGTTCCGCGCTGGCAGGCGGGGGCGCTCAAGGCCGCCGAGCTGACCGGCGCCCACCTCAAGGCGCTCGCCGACGGCGACGGGAGCCACCTCGAGCAGTCGGGGGTGCGGGTCGCGACGCCGTCGAACCCGGACGGCTTCGGCATGTGCGGACGGCGCGCCGAATACGACATCCACTGAGACAGTCCTCGACCAGGAAGGCCGGCCATGAACCAGACCAGTATCGGAGTGCTGCTCAACGGGGTCACCGGCCGGATGGGTTACCGGCAGCACCTGCTCCGGTCGGTGCTGGCCATCCGGGACCAGGGCGGGGTCGAGCTGCCCGACGGCAGCCGCGTGCAGCTCGAACCGATCCTTGCCGGGCGCAACGCCGCGAAGCTCAAGGACCTCGCCGACCGGCACGGGCTCACGGCGTGGACGACCGACGTCGGCTCGGCGCTGGCCGACGTCCAGATCTACTTCGACGCCCAGCTGACGTCGGCGCGTGAGCCGGCCGTGCGCGCCGCGATCGCCGCGGGCAAGCACGTCTACGCCGAGAAGCCGCTGGCCGAGACGCTGACGTCCGCGCTGGAGCTCGCCGGGCTCGCGCGGGACGCCGGGATCTGCCACGGCGTCGTGCACGACAAGCTCTTCCTGCCCGGCCTGCGGAAGCTGCGGCGGCTCGTCGAAGGTGGGTTCTTCGGACGAATCCTCTCGGTGCGCGGCGAGTTCGGCTACTGGGTGTTCGAGGGTGACTGGCAGGAGGCGCAGCGGCCGAGCTGGAACTACCGCGCCGAGGACGGCGGCGGCATCGTGCTCGACATGTTCTGCCACTGGAACTACGTGCTGGAGCACCTGTTCGGCCGCGTTTCGGCCGTGACCGCAAAAGCGACCACGCACATCCCGCGCCGGTGGGACGAGCAGGGTGACGCCTACGCGGCGACGGCGGACGACGCCGCGTACGGGATCTTCGAGCTCGAATCCGGGGCCATCGCGCAGATCAACTCGTCGTGGGCCGTGCGGGTCTTCCGCGACGAGCTCGTCGAGTTCCAGGTCGACGGCACCGAGGGCAGCGCGGTCGCGGGCCTGCGGCGCTGCCGCGTCCAGCACCGGTCCGCGACGCCGAAGCCCGTCTGGAACCCGGACCTCCCAGCCACCGAGCCCTTCCGCGACCAGTGGCAGGAAGTGCCGGACAACGCCGAGTTCGACAACGGCTTCAAGGCGCAGTGGGAGGAGTTCGTCCGGGACGTGGTCGCCGGACGGCAACACCGCTACGACTTCTTCTCCGCCGCGCGCGGGCTGCAGCTGGCGGAAGCCGGGCTGACGTCGTCGGCCGAGGGCCGGCGGGTGGAGCTGAAGCCCTAGTCAGACCCGCGGGAACCGGGGCGCTTCGAGGACGCGGTAGCCGGCCTCGTGGAGAACGCTGCTCAACGTCCGGACGATGATCTCGCCGACGTTCACCACGTACGGGAACAGGCCGCTGCGTCGAACGGTTCGGTGTGGTTCACCCAGATGTGCGCGCCGTACGGGTCGCCGCTTTCCTGCACCACGGACGTGGTGAACCCCATCCGGGTGAACTCGGCCAGTGCCTGTTCGACGAGCTCCCGCCAGCCGGCGACGTCGTCCGGGGCCTTGGAACCGGAAGGCATCGGTCGCCCAGTCAGTCCCGGCCGTTTCCGCCGCCGGAGGTCGCCGGGGTGATCAGCACGACGCGGTCGTCGCTCGACACCGGGGCGCCGTCGTCCTTGTTGACCGTGCCCGCCACAGCGAGCTGCGGGTTGATCATGCTCATCCCGGCGAGGCGTCCGTAGGTCACCGGCGGTTTGCCGGTCTTGCCGTCCATGACGACCAGGGGCTTCCCGGTGACCGCGCCTTCCTTCGACACCGGGACGTCCTGCAGGTTGCCCGCCAGCGACGTGGCGACCCCGACGTAGCCGGTCGAGTCGACGAAGTCCGCGCAGCCCGCGACGCCCGGTTTCTCCGTCCACGTCCACGCCGGCACCGTGAGCGGCTGCCCGGCCTGCACCCGGTAGAGGGCGTCCTTGTCGGCGAGCCGGTCGGTGACCCAGATCCGGCCGCCGTCGGCGGACGCGCACAGCCCGCCCGGCGCGTGCAGGCCGGCCGCGAGCACGAGCGAGCCGTTCGGGTTGCCCGGGGCAGCCTTGCCGGACGTGTCGATCCGCAGGATCTTGCCGGCGAGGGAGTTCGGGTCGGCGGCGGCGTTCGGGTTGCCCGCGTCGCCGGTCGCGACCAGCAGCGCGCCCTGGCCGTCGGTGCTGATGGTGCCGCGGTTGCCGGTCGCGCCCTTCGGGATGCCGGTGAGCACCGGCTTCGCCGGCTGGCCCTTCGCGAAGCGCACGACGCGGTTGTCGGCCGCCGTCGTCACATAAGCGAACACGAGCTGGTCCTCGACGTACGACGGCGAGAGCGCGAGCCCGGTCAGGCCGCCGTCACCGGCCGGCTGGACGTCGAGCTTCGCGAAGTCGGTGGCGTCCTTGCCCGCCGTCGCGAGCATCACGCGGCCGCTCTTACGCTCGCCCGCCAGCGCGCTCGGCGTGGAGCCGTCGCCGGGCAGCCCGGCGACCGCGGCGACGGTGTCCAGGCAGGTCGTGATCACCGCGGGGTCGAAGTCCTTGCAGCCCTGGGGCGGCGGCACGGGGGTGGCCGGCTGGCCGGGACGCGCCTGCTTGCCGTCGCCGCCGGAGTCCGCGCCGGGGCCCTGGACCTCGGGCGGCGACTCGGGGCTGGCGACCGGCGCGGGGCTGAACGTCTGGCCCGCCGCGGTGTCGTCGAACCGCGCGCACCCGGCGGGCAGCAGGGCGCCGCAGGCGAAGATCGCCAGCAGGGCCGTCCGGTAGCGGGTTCGCATGATTCACCAGCCTAGGGCCCGGTGCGTGAACCATGGGTGAGCACTCCTCGATTACGTTGGGGATCATGACGCTGACCGTGCTGGTGCCCGACGACGAGGGCCTGACCGTGCTCGCCGAGGTCCCGCGGGTCCTGCCCGTGCGCTACCAGTGGGGCGAGCCGGTGCCGCCGGAGGCCGCGAAGGCCGAGGTGCTGATCCCCGGCAAGCACCCGCCGGGCGACGAGCTCTGGCGCGCGCTGCCGAACCTGAAGCTGATCCAGCTGCTGGCCGCGGGCGCCGAGGACTGGGTCGGCAAGGTGCCCGACGGGGTCCTGCTCTCCACCTGCCGCGGCGCGCACGGCGGGAGCACCGCCGAGTGGGTCGTCGCCGCGCTGCTGTCGATGTACCGGAAGCTGGACGTCTTCGCCGCCGCGCAGCGCGAGGGCCGCTGGGAGCGGCAGACGGCCGACACGCTGCAGGGCAAGCGCGTGCTGGTCGTCGGCGCCGGTGACCTGGGACAACACCTGCGGCGACGCCTGGAGCCGTTCGACGCGCGCTGCACGATGGTCGGGATGACCGCGCGGGAGGGGGTGCACGGCGTGCGCGAGCTGCCGGGGCTGCTCGGCCTGCACGACGTCGTCGTGCTGATGGTGCCGCTGACCTCGCGCACCCGCGGGATGGTGGACGCGGAGTTCCTCGCCGAGATGCGGGACGGCGCGGTGCTGGTCAACGTCGCCCGGGGCGCCGTGGTGGACACCGGCGCCTTGGTCGCCGAACTGACCACGGGCCGGTTGCGCGCCGCCCTCGACGTCACCGACCCCGAGCCGCCACCCGCCGGGCACCCGCTGTGGACGGCGCCAGGGCTGCTGCTGACGCCGCACGTCGGCGGGGCCGTGCGTGGGGTCCGGGGCCGCTCGTACGCCGTCGCCGCGGCCGAAATCGCGCGGTACGCCGGGGGCGAGCTGCCGGACAACCTCGTGCACGGGGAGTACTAGCGCGGCGGCTCGCCACGCCGGTGCGGATCCCCTACCCTTCGCGCGTGAGCAGTGGAGACGATTTTTCGCAGCAGCCCACCAGCCTGCTGTCGGGCGTCGAGGACGACAGCGCCGACGACGGCCCGCGGCAGGGCGGGCTCGGGCTCGGCCTGCTGATCCTGCGGCTGGCGCTCGGCGTGACGATGGGCGCGCACGGCCTGCAGCACCTGTTCGGCCTGTTCGGCGGGCCGGGCATCGGCGGGTTCGCGCGGGTGCTGGAGACGTTCGGCTACCACAAGCAGACGACGCTGCTGGCGTGGATCGCCGGCGTCACCGAGGTCGGCGGCGGGGTGCTGGTGATCGTCGGGCTTTTCACGCCGCTGGCCGCGGCCGGCCTGCTGGGGGTCGCGGCGAACGTCGTCTACGCGAAGTTCCACGGCGGGTTCTTCGAGCAGCAGGGGCAGGGGTTCGAGTTCGAGCTGCTGCTGGGCGCGTCGGCGCTGAGCCTGCTGTTCACCGGCGCCGGGCCGATCTCGCTGGAGCGGAACACCCCGTGGCGACGACGGCCGTTGCCGCTGGGGCTGGTTTCGCTGCTGCTCGCCGCGGCGGCCGCGGTGGTGGTCATCGTTTTGACGCGGTGAGGCTGGGGACAACCCCGGTTTCCCGGCCCGAAACTGTCGGTGCCTGCCGGTAACGTTGAAACCGGGGGTCCCCCTCGCGGCCTGGGCCGGATTTACTTGTTCACGTCGCGGACCGCACCCGTGTCGGCCGAGGTTGCCATGCGGGCGTACGCGCGCAGGGCCGCCGTCACCGGGCGCTGGCGCTCCTTCGGCTGCCACGGGCGCTCCGCGGCCTCCATCTTCGAGCGGCGCTCGGCCAGGATCTCCGGGTCGACCAGCAGCTCCAAGCGGCGCTCGTGGATGTCCAGCAGGATCCGGTCGCCGTTCTCCACCAAGGCGATCAGGCCGCCTGCCGCGGCTTCCGGGGAGATGTGGCCGACCGAGATCCCCGACGAGCCGCCCGAGAAGCGGCCGTCCGTGATCAGGGCGCACTTCTTGCCCAGGCCCGAACCCTTGAGGAACGCCGTCGGGTGCAGCATCTCCTGCATGCCCGGGCCGCCCGCCGGACCCTCGTAGCGGATCACCAGGACCTCTCCCGGCTGGATCTCCTTCTTGAGGATCGCCGACACGGCCTCCTCCTGGCTCTCCAGCACCCGCGCCGGGCCCTCGAAGTGCCAGAGGTCCTCGTCGATGCCCGCGGCCTTGATCACCGCGCCGTTCTCGGCGAGGTTGCCGCGCAGGATCGCCAGGCCGCCGTCCTTTGTGTAGGCGTGCTCGACGTCGCGGATGCAGCCGCCCGCCGCGTCCGTGTCCAGCGACGACCAGCGGTTCTCCGTCGAGAACGCCTGCGTCGTGCGGACGCCGCCCGGTGCCGCGTGGAACAGCTCGAGGGCAGTAGCAGAAGGCGACTCGGCCCGGATGTCCCAAGTGGAAAGCCAGGAGTCGATGTCGGGGGAGTGCACCGAGCGGACGTCGGTGTTCAGCAGCCCGCCGCGGTACAGCTCGCCCAGGATGGCCGGGATTCCGCCCGCCCGGTGGACGTCTTCCATGTGGTAGTCCGAGTTCGGCGCCACCTTCGACAGGCACGGCACGCGGCGGCCGATCGCGTCGATGTCGGCGATCGTGAAGTCGACCTCGCCCTCCTGCGCGGCGGCGAGGATGTGCAGCACGGTGTTCGTCGAGCCGCCCATGGCCATGTCGAGGGCCATCGCGTTCTCGAACGCCGCCTTCGACGCGATCGAGCGCGGCAGCACCGAGTCGTCGTCCTGCTCGTACCACTTGCGGCACAGCTCGACGACCGTGCGCCCGGCCTCCTCGAACAGCGCGCGGCGCGCGGCGTGCGTCGCCAGCGTGGAGCCGTTGCCCGGCAGGGAAAGCCCGAGCGCCTCGGTGAGGCAGTTCATCGAGTTCGCGGTGAACATGCCGGAGCACGACCCGCACGTCGGACACGCCGAGCGCTCGACGATCGACAGACCGTCCTCGTCGACGTCGGGGCTGGCCGACGCCGCGATCGCGGTGATCAGGTCGGTCGGGGCCTGCGCGACGCCGCCCACGACCACGGCCTTGCCGGCCTCCATCGGGCCGCCGGAGACGAACACGACCGGGATGTTCAGCCGCATCGCGGCGTTGAGCATGCCCGGGGTGATCTTGTCGCAGTTGGAGATGCAGACCAGGGCGTCGGCTTGGTGCGCGTTGACCATGTACTCGACCGAGTCGGCGATGATCTCGCGCGAGGGCAGCGAGTAGAGCATGCCGGAGTGGCCCATGGCGATGCCGTCGTCGACGGCGATCGTGTGGAACTCGCGCGCGACACCGCCGGCTTCCTTGACCGCGCCGGCGACGATCTCGCCGAGGTCCTTGAGGTGCACGTGGCCGGGCACGAACTGCGTGTAGGAGTTGGCGATCGCGACGATCGGCTTGCCGAAGTCGCTGTCGGTCATGCCGGTGGCGCGCCAGAGCGAGCGGGCGCCCGCCGCGTTGCGGCCGTGGGTGGTGGTCCGGGAACGGAGAGGCGGCACGGCGAACTCCCAGGTCGGATGGTGGGCCAGGCGGAGGTTCGGGACACTCCGGCGAAACTGGTCCTACCAATTTAGACCACGGGTGCCCGGAGTTACTCGCTGGGCGAGGTCTCCGGCTTCGCGGGCTTGATGTCCTCGGGCTCCAGCAGCCCGCTCGGGTCGGCCACCAGCCCTTCGCTGACCAGCGACAGCACCGGCAGGTGGCGCGTGCGGACCGTCGGCAGCGGCACCTTCGTGTCGTCCTTCAGCACCGCCTGGACACGCGACTTGGTGATCGCGAGGCCCTTCAGCGCCGACCACGGCACGTCGCGCTTGCCGAACATCGTCCGGGTCGACAGGCCTTCGCGGTTCGCGATGGTGCGCGTCCGGATCACGAACACGAGCAGCACGATCGGGAAGAGGTAGAGCCACTGCAGGTACGGGATCTCCCCGAGAGCGATCGGCGTCACACAGATCGTCAGGAGGGCGATCGCCATGTACGACGTGCGGGGGATGCGGAAGACGGCCTTCCGGCCTTCGTCCTGCTCTTTTTCGGCCACGCCGAAATGGTGCACCGCCGCTCCGGGCCGCCCGAACCCGGGTGACGTCTGCCGGCCGAGTGTCCAGCATGCGGACTCACCATCCCGCAGAGTTGACACTCGCGAGACCTTCGGACTAGCGTCACCCGCGTGACACCGCTGACCGGCCTCGTACTTCCCAAGCGCGTCGACGCTTAGGGAAGACTTTCCGCTGCGTCGACGCGCGACCCTCGTGCGACCTTACGGTCGGCGAGGGTTTTTTGTTGCCCGAGGCAAGAGATTCCTGGCCCCACCGCACAAAACCGACCCGAACGAGTGACACCGAGACCCACGAGGCAGACCCGATGACCAGTGCCACAAATCCGACGAAGCCGGGCCCCACGCCCGGCGCTCCCGGAGCACGTCCGAAGCCGGCGCCACCGGCGGGAACCCCGGTGCGCGTCACCGGCGCCCAGTCGCTCGTGCGTTCGCTCGAGGCGGTCGGCGCCGAGGTGGTCTTCGGCATTCCGGGCGGCACGATCCTGCCGGCCTACGACCCGCTGCTGGACTCGACGAAGGTCCGCCACGTCCTGGTCCGCCACGAGCAGGGCGCGGGCCACGCGGCCACCGGGTACGCGCAGGCCACCGGCAAGGTCGGCGTCTGCATGGCGACGTCGGGCCCCGGCGCGACCAACCTGGTCACCCCGCTCGCCGACGCGAACATGGACTCCGTCCCGGTCGTGGCCATCACCGGCCAGCAGAGCCGGGCGCTGATCGGCACCGACGCGTTCCAGGAAGCCGACATCTGCGGCATCACCATGCCGATCACCAAGCACAACTTCCTCGTCACGGACCCCGCGGAGATCCCGCGGACCATCGCCGAGGCGTTCCACCTGGCGTCCACGGGCCGACCCGGCCCGGTCCTGGTGGACATCCCCAAGGACGTGCTGCAGGAGATGACGTCGTTCTCCTGGCCGACCGAGCTGCGGCTGCCGGGCTACCGCCCCACGCTGCGCCCGCACGGCAAGCAGGTCCGCGAAGCCGCGAAGCTCGTCGCGAAGTCGCGTCGCCCGGTGCTGTATGTCGGCGGCGGCGTCATCAAGGCGGAGGCGCACGAGCAGCTGAAGCAGCTCGCCGAGCTGACGAACATCCCTGTCGTCACCACGCTGATGGCGCGCGGCGCGTTCCCCGACTCGCACCCGCAGCACCTCGGCATGCCGGGCATGCACGGCTCGGTCGCCGCCGTCGCCGCGATGCAGCGCGCCGACCTGCTGATCGCCCTCGGCGCCCGGTTCGACGACCGCGTCACCGGGCAGCTGTCGTCCTTCGCGCCGGACGCCGCGATCGTGCACGCCGACATCGACCCGGCCGAGATCTCCAAGAACCGCAAGGCGGACGTCCCGATCGTGGGCGACTGCAAGGAGATCATCGGCGAGCTGATCACCGCCGTGAAGACGGAGTTCGAGCACGGCGGCAAGCCGGACCTCACCGACTGGTGGACCCAGGCCGACGACTGGCGCGAGACCTACCCGGCCGGTTACGAGTGGCCGGACGACGGTTCGCTGTCGCCGCAGTACGTCATCGAGCGGATCGGCGAGCTCGTCGGGCCGGACGCGGTGTACGCCGCCGGGGTCGGCCAGCACCAGATGTGGGCCGCGCAGTTCGTCAAGTACGAGAACCCGCGCACCTGGATCAACTCCGGCGGTCTCGGCACCATGGGCTTCGCCGTGCCGGCCGCGATGGGCGCGCAGTTCGGCGTCCCGGACACCCCGGTGTGGGCGATCGACGGTGACGGCTGCTTCCAGATGACCAACCAGGAGCTGGCCACCTGCGCCATCGAGGGCGCGCCGATCAAGGTCGCCGTCATCAACAACGGCAACCTGGGCATGGTCCGGCAGTGGCAGAACCTCTTCTACTCGGAGCGGTACTCCAACACCGACCTCGGCACGCACAAGCACCGCATCCCGGACTTCGTCCTGCTGGCCGAGGCGCTGGGCTGCGCCGGCCTGCGCTGCGAGACGAAGGAAGACGTCGACGCCACCATCCGCCGCGCGATGGAGATCAACGACCGTCCCGTCGTGATCGACTTCGTCGTCGGGAAGGATGCCCAGGTGTGGCCGATGGTCGCCGCCGGCACCGGCAACGACGAGATCATGGCGGTCCGGGGCATCCGGCCGCTGTTCGACGACGACGAGGTTTCGGTCGAGACGACCGAGGCCGCCGCGGAAGCCGCTGGGGAAGGTGAGCGCTGAGATGAGCGTCCACACGCTGAGTGTCCTGGTCGAGAACAAGCCGGGTGTGCTCGCGCGCGTCTCGGGCCTGTTCTCCCGCCGCGGTTTCAACATCGAGTCCCTTGCCGTCGGGCCCACGGAAAACCCCGAGGTGTCCCGCATGACGATCGTGGTCGCCGTGGAAGAGCTACCGCTCGAGCAGGTGACCAAACAGCTCAACAAGCTGGTCAACGTGATCAAGATCGTCGAGCTGGAGCAGTCGACCGCCGTGCAGCGCGAACTGCTGCTCGTGAAGGTTCGCGCCGACAACACCGTGCGCAGCCAGGTCCTCGAAACCGTCCAGCTCTTCCGGGCCAAGGTGGTGGACGTCTCTCCGGAGGCACTCACCGTCGAGGCCACCGGGACGTCCGACAAGATCGGTGCGCTGCTGCGGATGCTGGAGCCGTATGGCATCCGCGAGCTGGTGCAGTCAGGCATGGTCGCGGTGGGGCGGGGCGCCCGTTCCATCACCGCCACATCACCGCGTTAAAGAAGTAAGTCAGGAAAGGAAGCAGTAACCCCCATGGCAGTGGAAATCTTCTACGACGACGACGCCGACCTCTCGATCATCCAGGGGCGCAAGGTCGCTGTCATCGGCTACGGCAGCCAGGGCCACGCCCACTCGCTGAGCCTGCGCGACTCCGGCGTCGACGTCCGCATCGGCCTGCCCGAGGGGTCCAAGTCGCGGGCGAAGGCCGAGGAGCAGGGCCTGCGTGTGCTCACCCCGGCCGAGGCGTCGGCCGAAGCCGACCTGATCATGATCCTGGCGCCGGACACGAAGCAGCGCTTCATCTACGAGCAGGACATCGCGCCGAACCTCAAGGACGGCGACGCGATCTTCTTCGGGCACGGCTTCAACATCCGCTACGACCTGATCAAGCCGCCGGCCAACGTCGACGTCGCGATGGTCGCGCCGAAGGGCCCGGGCCACCTGGTCCGCCGTCAGTTCGTCGACGGCAAGGGCGTCCCGGCGCTCATCGCGGTCGAGCAGGACGCCTCCGGCAACGCCCAGGCGCTCGCCCTCTCCTACGCCGCCGCCATCGGTGGCGCGCGTGCGGGTGTCATCAAGACGACCTTCACCGAAGAGACCGAGACCGACCTCTTCGGCGAGCAGGCCGTGCTCTGCGGTGGCGCGTCCGCGCTGGTGCAGACCGGGTTCGAGGTGCTCACCGAGGCCGGCTACGCCCCGGAGATCGCCTACTTCGAGGTGCTGCACGAGCTGAAGCTGATCGTCGACCTCATGTACGAGGGCGGCATCGCGCGCCAGCGCTACTCGATCTCCGACACCGCCGAGTACGGCGACCTGACCCGCGGCCCGCGCGTCATCTCGCCGGCGGTCAAGGAAGAGATGAAGAAGATTCTCGGCGAGATCCAGGACGGCACGTTCGCCCGCGAGTGGGTCGCCGAGGACGAGGCCGGCCGGCCGAACTTCACCAAGCTCGAGGAGCAGGGCAACCAGCACCCGATCGAGGCGACCGGCAAGAAGCTGCGCGACCTGATGTCGTGGGTGGACCGGCCGATCACCGAGACCGCCTGAGTCTTTTTTCGCAAGACGCTGAAGGGGACGCCCGCTCCGGGCGTCCCCTTCAGTGCTTTCGGTGGCCGTTTCGCTACGCTTGCGACATGAGTGAGCAGCCGGTCGACGACAAGGCGCACATCCGGCACCACCTGGACTTCACCCAGGCCGAGTGGATCCGGGCCGAGCCCGAGGGGGTCACCCTCGACGACTGCGTCGAGTACGCCTTCATCGAGCACACCGACGGTGTCACCTACACCGCGATGCGGCAGTCGTCGAAGCCGGACGGCGTCATCCTCGTCTTCACGCCGGGGGAGTGGGACGCGTTCGTGAAGGGCGTCCGCGACGGCGAGTTCGACCTGCCCGAAGACCTCGCGGAGGCCTAGACCTTCGCCGCCAGCCCGGGGATCTGGCCGAGGTCTCCGGCGATGCCGAGGTGGTCGCCGTAGTCACGGGACTCGACGACCAGGCCGTCGCGCACGCGCATCGAGAAGATGTTGGCGATCCGCACCGGCTTCCCGGCGTATTCGCCCTGGTAGGCGAACTCGCCGATCAGCACCTCCGGATCGGCGCCCTGGTAGGTGACCAGGTCCGCGACCGCGAACCGGGGGTTCAGCGTCTTGCCCGCCGCGAAGTGCTCGCGCAGCTCGTCCCGCGTCCGCACCACGGCCGATCCCGGCAGGAACGGGTGCGTCACGTGTGTTTTCTCCGCGTACAGGTCCGGGAGCTCGTCCCAGCGGCCGCCGGCCACGCCGTGCACCAGCTTCTCGAACACCGTGTCCGCGCTCTCCGGCGTGACCGGTGACAGCTCCCGCGGCGGCGCCTGTTCGTACGCCTTCACCAGCTGGTCGACGCCGTCGTTGAGCACGGCCAGCCGCAGGTAGTCGTGGTAGTCGCGGGAATGGACGATCAGGCCGTCGCGGACGCGCAGCACCTGGATGTTGGCCGTTGTGGTCGTCCGGCCGGATTCGACGGACTCGGCGTCGTAGTCGTATTCCGCGACGATCACCTCGGGGTCCGTGGTCTCGTGGACGACCACGTTCTTGCGCTTGAGCCGGACGGACGCGGCGAGGGTGCCGACGAACCGCTCGTGGACGGCCGCGCGGCCGTCGAGGCGCGTCGGTCGCGGGACGGCCTGGGGGTGCTCGACGACGGTGTCCCCGGCGTAGAGCGCGGACAGCTCGGCGAAGCGTCCTTCGCTGATGCCGTCGGACAGGGCGTCGAAGACGTCGCGAGGGCTGGTCATGGGTCCTCCCAGGGGGCAAAACGGAGTCTGTAGTCCGTCTCCGAAGATACGGACTACAGACTCCGGTTGTCTACAGGGTGCGCAGGAGGTCGTGCGCGGCCGGCTGCTCGCACACTTCGGCCCACTTCTTCGGAGTGCTGTCGAAGAGCGCGTCCCGGGCCCGCAGGTCGGCGCCGTGCTCGACGAGGACGCGGATCGCGTCCAGGTGCCCGGACTGCGCGGCGAGATGCAGGGCCGTGACGCCTTCGCCGTGGTTCGGGCCGCCGAAGGTGCCGACGTGGTTCACGGCGGCGCCGAGCTCGAGCAAAGTCCGGATGGCGGCGACCCGCCCGGTCGCGGCCGCCCAGGTCAGGGCCGTGCCGCGGTAGGCGTCGGCGTCCACGTCAGCACCCCGGGCGACGAGCGTGCGGAGTGCTTCGGCGCGGTTGTTCCGGGCGGCCCAGGCCAGGGCTTCGTTCTTGGCCTCGGCGGGGTCGTCTGACGGCTGCCACTTCGGGAAGCCGCTGTGGGGCCGGTAGAACCCGCGATGGGCGCCCGCGGCGGGATGGTTCGGTCGTAGGAGCTCGTCGAGGAGGTCCGCGTCGCCGAGTCCGGCCGCGACGCGCAGGTTGCCGGGCGCCCGGCTGTGGGGCGCCAGCTTTTCGGCGGCCTCGCGGTGCCCCCAGAACAGCGCGACGACCAGGGGAGTGCCGCCGTCACCGCGTGCGGAGACGTCGACCGGAGCGCCCGCGTCGAGGAGCATGTCCAGCAGGAGCGGGAGGTTGGCGTACGCGGCTTGGTGCAGCGGCGTCCAGCCGTGGACGTTGCCGTGTGCCGGGTCGGCGCCGTGGTCGAGCAGGATCCGGCTGAGCCGCTCGTCGTGGGTCGCCCCGGCCATGCCGAGCAGGTCGTTCCCGTTGGTGCCGCGGGCGGTGACCAGCCCGGGGAACTCCGTCAGGAGCGCCTCCAGCGCCTCGGGATCCCGCGCTTCGACCGCGCGGTAGGCCCGGGCGAACGGCTCCCCACTGTCCACAAGGGACTTGATGTGGTTCTGGAGTGCGCGCCAGGAGCCAAAACCGTGTTCACGCGCGACGACCGTGAAGGCGCCGGCCTGGGTGAACGGCTGCGCCCAGCGCTCGAACGGCTCGCGAGCGCCGGGCGTCTCGTCCTCGGCCGAGGCGAGCAGGCCGAGCGCGCGCTCGGCGTAGTAGTGGACGTCCTGGTGGTACGGGTGCTGCAGCGTTTCGCCGTGCTCGGTGACGCGCCGGACGTACGCCTGCAGCTTCGGCCAGCTCGGGAAGCCGTGGTCCCGCGCGATCCGGAACTGTGCTTCGGAGAGTTTGACGCCTTCGGCGCGTGCGAGGTCCTTCGCGCGTTTGCGCAGCTGGTCCAGGCTGGGTTGGGCGGGCAGCGTGCCCATCGTGCCTTCCTTCCCTCGTCGCCCGTGGTCCGCCGGCACCGGGCAGGAAAGAAGGTGCGGAGCTGGTGGTGCGGTGGAGCGGGGGTGGGCTCGGCCCTTTCCGCGGACGGGGCGCGGCCCTCACCGCGCCCCGCCAGCCTACCTCGGTCACGGCCGCAGGGCGGCCAGCCTGCGGTAGGAGTCCTTCGCGGGGTTCAGGATCTGGACGCAGACGTGGTCGGCGCCCGCGTCGAGGTGGGCCCGGATCCGGTCGGCCGCCGCTTGCTCGCCCGTCGCGACGATCGCGTCGACCATACGGTCGCTGCCGCCGCCGGCGAGGTCGTCGTCGGTGAAGCCGAGCCGGCGCAGGTTCGTGCGGTGGTGCTCCGCCAGCGTCACGTACCCGGCGACGTGCTCTCGGGCGACGTCCGGCGCGGCGTCCAGGAGCACCGCCTGCTCGACGGCCAGGTACTTGCCCGGGCCGAGCCGTTCGCGCGCCATCGCCGTGTGCTCCGGCGGGACGAAGTACGGATGGGCGCCGTCGGCGCGTTCGGCCGCCAGGTCCAGCAGCTTCGGGCCCAGCGCCGCGAGCACCCTCAGCGGGCGTGGGGACGGCGGTGGCAGGCCGGGCAGCTCCGCCGCGTCCATCCCGGCCAGGTACTCGCGCAACGCCGTCAGCGGCCGCGCGCCCGGCCGGTGTCCGCCCAGCCCGGCGACGAACCGGCCCGGGTAGGCCTCGCCCAGGGCCCGGATCGCGCCTTCCGCGGCGAGCGGCGAACGCTGGTCGAACCGCGCGACCCCGGTCGCCACCGTGAGCCGTGACGTCGCCGCGAGCAGCAGCGCCGCTTGCGTGAACGCCTCCCGGCCGGCGTACTCGCCGAACCAGACGGCGTCGAAGCCCAGCTCTTCGAGCTCCACGGCTGTCTCGCGCACCTCGGAGACCGGCGCGCCGTCGAAGAACCGCCAGATCCCGACGCTCATCGGAGCACCGCCGGGGCGAGCTCGGCCAGGATGTCCACAGTGGACTCGAAGGTGGCCGCGGACGGCGTCAGGAGCACGTGGTCCGCGCCCGCGTCGAGCAGCTCGTCCAGGCGCTTCGCGATGGTTCCGCCGTCACCCCAGAGCACGAGGTCGTCGACGAACCGGTCGCTCGGCCCGCCGATGTCGGATTCGGTGTAACCGAGCCGTTTCCAGCCCGCGAGGTAGGCCGTGACGGCGTACTCGCGCGACTGCGCCACCCGCCGCCGCACGCTCTCCCGCGCGTCCTCGCGGGTGCCGAGCAGCACCGTCTGCTGGGGGATCAGCAGCTTGTCCGGCCCGAGGACCTCCCGGGCGTACGGCGTGTGCCCGACGGGCTGGGCGAACGGGTGCGCGCCGTCGGCGTGGTCGCGCGACAGCTCCAGCATCTTCGGCCCGACGGCGGCCAGCACGCGCGGAAACGCCACCGTGGACGGGTTTTCGTCCGCGGCGGTGTCCATTTCGGACAGGTAGGCGCGCATCCGGTCGATCGGCCGGTACTCCTCGCCGCGCTTCGCCGCCTGGAACGCGTGCCCGACGCCGACCCCGAGCACGAACCGGCCGGGGTGGGCCTGGGCGAGGGTGGCGCCGCCCTTTTCGGCGGTCACCCCGGGCCGTGCCCAGACGTTGGCGATGCCGGTGCCGAGCACGACGTCCGGCACCGACGCGAGCAGGTCGCCGAACGCCGCGAACACTTCGCGCCCGCCCGGTCCTTCGCCGCTCCAGACCGAGCGGTAGCCGAGCCCGGCCAGCCGCCGGGTGGCCGCGCGCTCGACGTCCGCGGGGGTGTTCAGGGGTGCGTTCGGAAGCCAGGCGCCGATCGCGCCGAGCCGGGCGCGGGTGTCTTCGACCAGGGTCATCCTCGTCCCTCCAGTAATGTGAGGCTGCCTCCGCTTAATATACGGAGGCAGCCTCCGATTGGCTACCCGGTAGGGTCGGAAGGGCGATGACCGAAGTCAAGCCGATGCGCGCGGACGCCCGCCGCAACTACGAGCGCCTCCTGGAAGAGGCCCAGCGCGCCTTCGCCGAACACGGCGTCGAGGCGTCCCTGGAAGACATCGCGCGCCGCGCCGGGGTCGGCATCGGCACGCTCTACCGCCACTTCCCGACCCGCGAGGCCCTGCTCGAAACGCTGCTGCGGGCCCGGTTCGACGGCCAGGCCGAGCGGGCGCGCGAGCTGCTCACCCACCCCGAGCCGTTGCGTGCGCTCCAGACCTGGCTGGCCGGCCTGGGGGACACCACCGGGACCTTCCGCGGCCTGGTCGAACTGACCGCCGACGCGCTGAACGACGAAACGTCACGCTTGTACGCTTCGTGCCACACAATGCGCGAGGCCGGTTCCCATCTAGTGGAACGTGCGAAGCGGGCGGGCGAGCTGCGCGAGGACGTCACGACGAACGAGCTGCTTCTGTTGCTCCACGCGGCTTCCTGGGCGGGCGCGCACCTGCCCGGCGAGGAAGGCATGCAGCGCCTGCTGGCTCTTGTTTTCGAGGGATTACGAGCGAGTTAACACCATGGGAAGCCAGGGGGCGGTCCAGCGGGTTAAACTCCGCCTCGACCGGGGCACAACGACGTGCTGATTCCGTCTGTCGACACACAGCGTCCTGGAAGTGACCAGATAGTGGGAGCCGCATCGTGAGCAAGCCCAGCAAGCCCGTCGTCCTCATCGCGGAAAAGCTCGCCCCCTCCGTGCTGAGTGTGTTCGGTGACGAGGTGGAGGTCCGGCACGTCGACGGCACGGACCGATCCGCGCTGCTGGAGGCGGTGAAGAGCGCCGACGCGCTGCTGGTCCGGTCCGCCACCAAGGTCGACGCCGAGGTCCTCGGCGCCACCACGCAGCTCAAGGTCGTCGCCCGCGCCGGGGTCGGCCTGGACAACGTCGAGGTCCCCGCCGCCACCGAGCGCGGTGTCCTCGTCGTGAACGCCCCGACGTCGAACATCGTCTCCGCCGCCGAGCACGCTGTCGCGCTGCTGCTGGCGGTCGCGCGCCGGGTCCCGGCCGCCGACCAGAGCCTCCGCGGTGGCGAGTGGAAGCGCAGCTCCTTCTCGGGGGTCGAGCTGCAGGGCAAGACCGTCGGCGTGGTCGGCCTGGGCAAGATCGGCCAGCTGTTCGCGCAGCGCCTCGCCGCGTTCGACACGAAGCTGATCGCCTACGACCCCTACGTCTCGGCCGCGCGCGCCGCGCAGCTGGGCATCGAGCTCGTCACCCTCGACGAGCTGCTGACCCGCGCCGACGCCATCTCCATCCACCTGCCGAAGACGCCGGAGACCAAGGGCCTCATCGACGCCGAGGCGCTGAAGAAGACCAAGCCGGGCGTCATCATCGTGAATGCCGCCCGCGGCGGGCTGATCGTCGAGCAGGACCTGGCCGACGCGCTGCGCGCCGGTCACGTCGGCGGCGCCGGTGTTGACGTCTTCGTCACCGAGCCGACCACCGCCAGCCCGCTGTTCGAGCTGGAGAACGTCGTCGTGACGCCGCACCTGGGCGCGTCCACCGCCGAGGCGCAGGACCGCGCGGGCACCGACGTCGCGAGGTCGGTGCTGCTGGCCCTGCGCGGCGACTTCGTGCCGGACGCGGTGAACGTCTCCGGCGGCGGCGCCGTCGGCGAGCACGTCCGGCCGTACCTGTCGCTGGTGCAGAAGCTCGGCATGCTGCTCACCGCGCTGAACCCGAAGGCGCCGAGCACGGTCGACGTCGTGGTCAAGGGCGAGATCTCGGCCGAGGACACCGGCGTGCTGCAGCTCGCGGCGCTGCGCGGGGTCTTCACCGGCGTGGTCGAGGACCAGGTCACGTTCGTGAACGCGCCCCAGCTCGCCGAGAAGCTCGGTGTCCAGGTGCAGCTGACCACCGAGTCGGAGAGTCCCAAGTTCCGCAGCCTGGTCACCGTCCGCGCGGTGCACGCCGACGGCCAGGTGCTGACGGTCTCCGGTTCGTGCACCGGCCTGGACGAGGTCGAGAAGCTCGTCGAGGTCAACGGCCGCGGGTTCGACCTGCGCGCCGAGGGCACCGTGCTGCTGGTCGAGTACCCGGACCGCCCGGGTGTGATGGGCCGCGTCGGCACGCTGCTCGGCGAGGCCGGCATCAACATCGAGGCCGCGCAGATCAGCCAGACCACCGACGGCTCCGACGCGGTCATGCTGCTGCGCGTCGACCGCCACATCGACGCGCACCTGCTGGAGCCGATCGGCGCCTCGGTGGGCGCGCACACGATCCGCGCCGTCGACTTCAACTGACCCGAAACGGTGAAGGCCCCTTCACCCCGAAGGGGCCTTCACCGGGCAATCACATTCACATAACGGAGTCCTTTGCCTACGTAAGTAGGTGATTTGGGGCATTAGGTTCTCCCCGCGAGGTCGAACCACGCGCCGTCGAGGGCACGGCGCGGTTGCCGTGCTTCACCGTCGGGGGTGCCAGGAGCGGCAGGCAGGTTCGGGTCCAGACCTCGAGTAAGGGGACGACCCATGAGCAGATCCCGCTTACCCGCTCGGGTCACGACGGCGTTCTTCGCCGTCGTGCTGGCCGCCGCGCTGGGCGCGCCGGTCGCGAGCGCCGCAGACGCGCCGCTCGCGGACGGCGTCGCACCGGCGAAGATCGACGACGCGAAACTGCAGAGCAAGCTTTCCCCGCGCCTGGGCGCCGCACAGGGCCGCGTGACCGCGTTCGTCGAGCTGGCGAAGAAGCCCGCCGTCGACGCGTTCACCGCCGCGCAGCCGCAGGGCAAGGAACAGGCGAAGCGGGCCGCCCGCGCCGCCAAGAACGACACGACGGCGGCGGTGAACTCGGTGCTCGGCCAGCTGCGCTCGGCCGACGCCCAGCCGCAGGTCGTCACCCAGACCGCCAACGCCGTCCCCGGTGTGGTCGTCACCGCCGA
Organism: Amycolatopsis sp. NPDC104819; assembly: GCF_055583145.1. Lineage (NCBI taxonomy): Bacteria > Bacillati > Actinomycetota > Actinomycetes > Pseudonocardiales > Pseudonocardiaceae > Amycolatopsis > Amycolatopsis sp. NPDC104819. The sequence goes on from NZ_JBVJON010000020.1 coordinate 49,551, forward strand.
CGCCGCGAAGCTGCGTGAAGTCGCGAAGCGCGCGGACGTCGTTTCGGTGCGCACGGTCGTGCCGAAGACCCGCACCAACGCCAGCGCCGAGCAGCTGACGAACACGCTCGCGGCCTGGCAGCAGACCGGCAAGTTCGGCGACAACGTCCGCGTCGGCGTCATCGACGACGGCATCGATTACACCCACGCCGACTTCGGCGGCCCCGGCACGCAGGCCGCGTACAAGGGCGTCGACAGCACCAAGCCGACGCCGCTCTTCCCGAGCGCGAAGGTGGTCGGCGGCACCGACCTCGTCGGCAACGACTACGACGCCGCGACGCCGGGCAAGACCACCCCGAAGCCGGACCCGAACCCGCTCGCCTGCGGTGAGCACGGCACGCACGTCGCCGGCACCATCGGCGGCTTCGGCGTCACCGCCGACGGCAAGACCTTCAAGGGCGACTACCAGAAGCTGGACGCCAAGAAGGTCGACGCGATGAAGATCGGCCCGGGCACGGCGCCGAAGTCGCTCCTCTACGCCATCAAGGTGTTCGGCTGCGCGGGCTCGACGAACGTCACCTCGCAGGCCCTGGACTGGGCCCTCGACCCGGACGGTGACGGCGACTTCACCGACCACCTCGACATCGTCAACCTCTCGCTGGGCTCCGACTTCGGCGCCCCGGACGACCCGGACTCGCTGTTCGTGCGCAAGCTCGCCGCGAACAACGTGCTGCCGGTGATCTCCGCGGGCAACGGCGGCGACATCAACGACATCGCCGGCTCGCCGGGCAACACGCCCGAGGCGCTGACCGTGGCCAGCACCCGTGACGCGGGCGTCCTGCGTGACGCCGCCGAGGCGAAGGCCCCGGCGACCGCCGCGGGTCAGAAGACCGGCCAGTACAGCCAGAACTACACCGGCTACGACACGCTGGACCTGACCGCTCCGGTCGTCACGCTGTCGGCGGCGAACAACGCCGGCTGCGCGCCGTACTCCGCGGCGGACAAGGCCAAGGCCGCCGGCAAGTTCGTCTGGCTGGAGTGGGACGACAACGACTCGACCCGCGCCTGCGGTTCGGCGGCCCGGGCGAACAACGCCCAGGCGGCCGGGGCGAAGGGCGCGCTGCTGTCGTCCACTTTGGAGCACTTCAGCGCGGGCATCGCGGGCAACGCGGCGATCCCGATGTTCCAGTTCACCGGGTCCGCGACCAAGACGCTGCGCGCGGCGCTGACCGCGGGCACGCTGCAGCTCCGGCTCTACGGCGCCGGGCGCGCCTCGATCCAGACCTACGACAAGACCATCGTGGACACCCCGAGCTCGTTCACCTCGCGCGGCACCCGCGGCCCGGCGCTCAAGCCGGACGTCGCCGCGCCGGGTGACACGATCACCTCGGCGTTCCGCGGCAGCGGCAACGGCCGGACAGTCCTGAGCGGCACGTCGATGGCCGCCCCGCACACCGCGGGCATCACCGCGCTGGTCCGCCAGTCCCACCCGGACTGGTCGGTCGAGGAGGTCAAGGCCTCGGTCATCGACACCGCCGGCCACGACGTCTCCGACGGCGCAGGCCACACCTTCGCGCCGCAGCGCGTCGGCAGCGGCCGGATCGACGCCAAGGCGGCGCTGGACAACCAGGTGCTCGCCTACGTCCAGGACGACCCGGGCGCGGTGAGCGTCAGCTTCGGGACCGTCGAGGCGGCCGGGCCGGTGACACTGTCGAAGACGATCAAGCTGGTCAACAAGGGTGTCACGCCCGCCGAGTACACCGTGGCGTACCAGGCGGTCAACGCGCTGCCGGGTGTCGAGTACACAGTGGACACGCCGTCGGTGAAGCTCTCGCCGCGCGGCACCGCCAAGGTCAAGGTGACGCTGAAGATCGCCGACCCGAAGGCCCTGCGCAAGGTCATGGACCCGACCATGCAGGCCACCCAGGCCGGCCTGGCGCGGCAGTTCGTCGCCGACGCTTCCGGCCGCGTCGCCTTCACCCCGAAGAGCGGGGCCAAGGTGCCGCTGCGGGTTTCGGTGTACGCCGCGCCCAAGCCGGTGTCGACGATTTCGACGCCGCAGTCGGTGAAGTTCGGCCCGGACGCCACCCAGGCCGTGCTGAACCTGACCGGCAAGGGTGTCGACCAGGGCAGCGGCGCGCAGCGCTACCGCTCGCTGATCAGCGTGCTCGAGCTGCAGGCGGAGTCCCCGCAGCTGCCCGAGTGCGACGCGGACGTCGTCACCGACTGCACGGTGAACAAGACGGCCAAGGGCGGCGACCTCCGGTACGTCGGCGCGGCTTCCACCGCGCCGCTGGCGAAGGCGCAGGGCGAGCCGGAGAACGCGGTCCTCGCGTTCGGCCTGTCCACCTGGGGCGACTGGGCGAACATCGGCAGCAACACCTCGCCGTTCGTCGACATCGACACCACCGGGGACGGGCAGCCGGACTTCGAGACCTACGTGACCAAGGCGACGGCGACCGACGTCCTGCTGGCCGTCACGGTCGCGCTGACCCCGGGCTTCCCGCAGGTCGACGTCCAGGCCGTCAACGGGCAGCTCGGCGACGTCGACACGAACGTGTTCGACACGAACGTGCTGACGCTGCCGGTTTCGCTGTCCGCCTTGGGCATCGACGCGAACGCCGACAGCCACCGCATCTCCTACACGGTGGGCGTCAGCGGCTTCTACGTCGCTCCGGGCACGACGAACGGGCTGATCGACTACGTCGGCACGCCGCTTTCGTTCGACGCGCTCGCGCCGGGTTATGCGGTGCAGGGCGGCGGTGACGCCGCGCTGGGCTACGTCGCGAAGCCGGGCACGGCGCTGGTCGTCACCCGCAACGCGGAGTCGGCCGCGGCGGACAAGGCGCTCGGGCTGCTCGCCATCGAGCACCACAACGCCGCGGGGAACCGGGCGAACGTGGTCAAGGTGGACGCGGCCGCGGCCACCGCCCGTCAGCCGATCGGGGCTGGTCGCCGCTAGTCCCCGGCAAGATCGATTGATGCAGGAACAGGGCGTCCCCGGTGGTTTTCCGCCGGGGGCGCCCGCCTCGTTGTTCACCCGAACGGGTGTCTCACCCTGCGGGAGGATGCGGCATAAGGGTGGTGCGGCTACGGCGGTTTGTCTACGGCCGGTAACCTTCCGGCTGCTGGCGTTTTGTTGCGGTGGGCCATCGGTGCATCCGGTGGCCTCGTCGACGGAGGTGTGTGGATGCGGCTCGCGGTGATCCCAGGTGACGGGATCGGGCCCGAGGTGGTCTCCGAGGCGCTGAAGGTGCTCGGCGAGGTAGTACCGACGGCGGAGATCACGAACTACGACCTCGGCGCCGCGCGGTGGCACGCGACCGGTGAGCTGCTCCCGGAGTCGGTGCTCGGCGAACTCCGCCAGCACGACGCGATCCTGCTGGGCGCGGTCGGCGACCCGACGGTGCCGAGCGGAATCCTGGAGCGCGGCCTGCTGCTGCGCCTGCGCTTCGAGATGGACCACCACGTCAACCTGCGCCCGGCGCGGCTGTACCCGGGTGTCCGGGGGCCGCTGGCCGACGCGGGCGACGTCGACATGGTCGTGGTGCGCGAAGGCACCGAAGGCCCGTACGCGGGCACTGGTGGCCTGATCCGCAAGGACACCGAGCACGAGATCGCGACGGAGGTCAGCACCAACACCGCGTACGGCGTCCGGCGCGTGGTCGCCGACGCGTTCGCCCGGGCCGAGGCCCGCCCGCGCAAGCACCTGACGCTGGTGCACAAGACCAACGTGCTGTCGTTCGCCGGCTCGCTGTGGTCGCGGATCGTCGAAGAGGTCTCGCTGGAGCACCCGGAGGTGACGGTCGCGTACTCCCATGTGGACGCGGCGACCATCCACCTGGTGACCGACCCGTCCCGGTTCGACGTGATCGTGACGGACAACCTGTTCGGCGACATCCTCACCGACCTCGCGGCGGCGGTGACCGGCGGCATCGGCCTGGCGGCGAGCGGCAACCTGGACATGACCCGCCGCAACCCGAGCATGTTCGAGCCGGTGCACGGTTCGGCGCCGGACATCGCGGGCCAGGGTCTCGCCGACCCGACGGCGGCGGTGCTGTCGGTGGCGCTCCTGCTGGACCACCTCGGCCAGAAGGAAGCGGCGCGGCGGATCGAGGCTTCGGTGGCGTTCGACCTGGCGACGCGGGACCAGGCTTCGCCGGGAGCGACAACGGCGATCGGGGACCGGCTGGCGGCGTTGGTTTCGTCGAACGTGCGTACTGCCGGCTGATTCTCGCTTCGGAACGGCCCCGCGCTCCGGCGCGGGGCCTTTTTCGTGCCGGCCTTCGGGACGCATGCGACCCGGCGAGCGGTCGCGAAGGACTCGGTCGGGACCTCCGACGTGCCGGATGAGTCGTTCGCGCGTCTTTCTTGTCTTGTTGTCCTGGCACGGCTCGGCCGGTGTGGCTTGTCCACAGTGCCTTCGTGATGTGGACAAGCGGGCCGCCCGACGGCTTTCCGGCCGGTTCCGTCGGGGACCGCCGATAGACTGGACCGGGGTCAGCCCCCAGGGTGCGGTGGGGTCTGGTCGGTGGGGCGGGGTCTGGTCGCCGGAGGTCCAGCGCAAGTGGGAAAGCAGGGGCCTTACCGAAGCCGGGCCGCAGGAACCCCCTTCAGGACGGGTCGGTGGGGTGTGGGCGGCTGATTCGCCTCGCCTGGTGTGGGAGCAGCCGGAGCGGCAGAGCGTCCGCCGCCAGTGTTGTGAATGACTCATTCATCTCGTCGGACGTAGTGAATGAGTCATTCATTACGTCTGTGGCGCGACGCAGCCGGGGGGCTTTCCCGGATGGTGGGAGCTTGACCCAGGTTGTGGACTTTCGCCAAAACCCTGTGGCATGATGCGACCGTGACCAGCTTCGCGATCATTATCATCGAGCGCGCCGGACGATAGCTCCACAAGAGCCCCCGGCGCGCAACCTCTCGCACCCCTGCGGGAGGTTTTTTTGTTGCCCCGAAACGCCCGAACTCGCTAGGAGAAGACCGTGACCCGCCAGGAGCCCGCCGATACCCCGCTCGGCGATGCCTTCCACCTCTACGACACGACCCTGCGCGACGGTGCGCAGCGTGAGGGCATCTCCTACTCCGTCCAGGACAAGCTGGCCGTCGCGCGGCTGCTGGACGAGCTGGGCGTCGGGTTCATCGAGGGCGGCTGGCCGGGGGCGCTGCCCAAGGACACGGAGTTCTTCGCCCGCGCCGCGAAGGGCGAGCTGAAGCTGAACCACGCGGCGCTCGTCGCGTTCGGCGCGACCCGCAAGGCCGGCACCACGGCCGACGTCGATCCGCAGGTGCGGGCGCTGCTCGACAGCGAAGCTCCCGTCATCACCCTCGTCGCGAAGTCCGATCTGCGCCACATCGAACGCGCTCTCCGCGTCGACGTCGACGAGGCCTGTGCGATGGTCCGCGACACGGTCGCCTTCCTCGTCAAGGAAGGCCGTCGCGTCTTCCTCGACGCCGAGCACTTCTTCGACGGCTACGCGCATTCCCCCGAAACCTCGCTCAAGGTCCTCGACGCCGCCGCACACGCGGGCGCCGACGTCCTCGTCCTCTGCGACACCAACGGCGGGCAGCTGCCGCTCGGCCTCGCCGAGACTGTGCGGGACATCAAGGAAAAGACCGGATTCCGGCTCGGGATCCACTGTCAGGACGACACTTCCTGCGCCGTGGCGAACTCCGTCGCCGCAGTGCAGGCCGGCGTGACGCACGTCCAGTGCACCGCCAACGGTTACGGGGAGCGGGCCGGCAACGCCGACCTCTTCGCCGTGACGGGAAACCTGGTGACCAAGCTCGGGATGGAGGTCCTCCCGACCGGAGGGACCGCCGAGCTCACCCGGGTCTCCCATGCCCTTGCCGAAATCGCCAACCTCGCCCCCTACACCCACCAGGCCTACGTAGGGGCGTCGGCTTTCGCTCACAAGGCGGGACTGCACGCGAGCGCGATCAAGGTGGATCCGTTGCTGTACAACCACATCGATCCGTCTTCCGTCGGCAACGACATGCGGGTACTGGTCACCGAGATGGCCGGCAGGGCCAGCCTCGAGCTCAAGGGACGTGAGCTCGGGGTCGACCTTGCCGGCCGGCCCGAGGCGCTGACGAGCGCCATCACGAAGGTCAAGCGCCTCGAATCGGAGGGGTGGTCCTTCGAGGCCGCCGACGCCTCCCTCGAACTCCTGCTGCGCGCCGAGGCCGACGTTCCGGCCGAGGCGCCGTTCGAGCTCGAGTCCTACCGGGTGGTGCTCGACCACCGCCCGGACGGCGAGGTCATGGCCGAGGCGACGGTCAAGGTGCACGTCGGCGGCCAGCGCGTCATCGCGACCGCCGAGGGAATCGGCCCGGTGCACGCGCTCGACGCCGCATTGCGGAAGGCGCTTTCCCCGCACCTGTCCTGGTTGGACAGTGTGGAGCTCGCCGACTACAAGGTGCGCATCCTCCAGGGTCACCCCGGCACCGACGCGGTGACGCGCGTGCTGGTCGAGAGCACCGACGGCGAACGCGAGTGGACCACCGTCGGCGTGCACGGGAACATCGTCGAGGCCAGCTGGCTGGCCCTCTGCGACGCGCTCGTCCACAAGAGCACGACCGTGGCCTGAGTCACGGGTGAGGCGCACGTAGACTTACGGCGTGCGCCTAGCCCGTATTGCTCATCCCGGTGGTGTCGCGTTCGCTTCGGTCGAAGGGGACGGTGACGACGCCCAGGTCCTGGAGATCGCCGAGCACCCGTTCGGCAACCCCAACTTCACCGGCAAGCGGTGGCCGCTGGCCGACGTCCGGCTGCTCGCGCCGATCCTGCCGTCCAAGGTGATCGCCGTCGGCCGCAACTACGCCAAGCACGCGGCCGAGTTCGGCAACGAGGTGCCCAGCGCCCCGATGCTGTTCCTCAAGCCGTCCACCACGGTCGTCGGCCCGAACGCGCCGATCCGCCGTCCCTCGAACGTCGGACGCGTGGACTTCGAGGGCGAGCTGGCCATCGTCATCGGCCAGCCGGTGAAGAACGTGCCCGCCGCCCGCGCGGCGAGCGTGATCCTCGGCTACACGGTCGCGAACGACGTGAGCGCCCGCGACCTGCAGAAGTCCGACGGCCAGTGGGGCCGCGCCAAGGGCTTCGACACGTTCTGCCCGCTCGGCCCGTGGATCGAGACGTCGCTCGACGCCTCCGACCTGGCGCTGCGCTCGGAGGTGGACGGCGAGCTCAAGCAGGACGGCCGCACGTCCGACCTCGTCCACAAGATCCCCGAGCTGGTCGAGTTCGTCTCCGGCGTCATGACGCTCCTGCCCGGCGACGTCATCCTCACCGGCACGCCCGAGGGCGTCGGCCCGATCGAGGGCGGTCAGAGCGTCTCGATCACCATCGACGGCATCGGCACCCTGACCAACCCGGTCGAGAACGTCTAGCCCCTCGACACCGGCTCCATCGGCCGCCGGGCGAACGCCGGGGCGTGCTCCGGCCGCAGCCCGAGGCCGAGGAGCCGGGCCGGGACGTACGACAGCCGCGGGAACCGCGCGAACGCCTTGATCATCGGCGCTGGCGGGCCGTTGCGCTTGCCGCTCATCACGCCGCGCACCACGGTCCGGTGCATCAGGCGCTGCAGCCCCTGCACCAGCAGCGTCGGCGCGAGGCGCCGGGCGCGCACCTTCGCCAGCGCGGCCGGCGTCGGCCGGCCCCGGCGCAGCGGCTCGGCCAGCAGCGTCGCCGTCGCGACCGCGTCCTGCACCGCCAGGTTGATGCCGACGCCGCCGATCGGCGACATCGCGTGGGCCGCGTCGCCGATGCAGAGCAGCCCGTCGACGTGCCATGCGCGCAGCAGGTTGAGCCGCACGTCGAGGAACTTGACGTCGTCCATCGTCTCGAGCTCGTGCACGCGGTCGCCGAACTCCGGGCAGATCTGCGTCACGTTCTCGCGGAACGCCTCGATGCCCTGTTTCCGCAGGTCCTCGCCCTTCGGTGCGAGGTAGGCGACCTGGTAGAAGTCGGGCCGGGGGAGCGGCACGGCGAAGCGGCGGTCACGCATCTTCGGCAGCAGCATGCCGCCTTCCTCCCCTTCGCCCCGCGAGAGCCGGAACCACCAGACGTCGAACGGGCAGTCGTACTCGCGCGGCGTCAAGCCGGCCTCGCGCCGGGCCAGCGACCAGCGGCCGTCGGCGGCGATCACCAGGTCGGCGCGGATTTCCCCGGTCTCCCCGGCGCTCGTGCGGTAGGTGACTCCGGCGACGCGGCCGTGTTCGCGGACCAGGCCGGTGCACTCGGTCTCCATGCGCTGGACGAACGTCGGCTCCTTGCGCGCGCTCTCGGCGAGCAGGTCGAGGAAGTCCCACTGCGGCACCATCGCGATGTACGGGTGGGGGACCTTCAGCCGGGTGAAGTCGGCCAGCTTCATCAGCGTGCCGTCCTCCTCCGGGAAACCCGCCGCGCGCAGCTCGCTGTGCGGCAGCGCGTGGAACTTCTCGCCGAGGCCCAGCTCGTCGAGCAGGGTCAGCGTCGACGGGTGCACCGTGTCGCCGCGGAAGTCCCGCAGGAAGTCGGCGTGCTTCTCCAGCACCGTCACCTCGACACCCGCCCGGGCCAGCAGCAGGCCCGTGACCATCCCGGCCGGCCCGCCTCCGATGACGACGCACCCCGTGCGCTCCATTTCGATCATCTCCCCATCTATTCATCACTTGTTGAATAAGCTGAGGATGCACCCGGCCGGTCCCCGGCGTCAAGCGATATGAGGGCGGATACGCTGATCGGGCTATGAGTGAGACATCGGTGGTTCGCGCGCGCTTCTGTCCTTCGCCGACCGGCACCCCGCACGTCGGGTTGATCCGCACGGCGCTGTTCAACTGGGCCTTCGCCCGGCACAACCAGGGTCAGCTGGTGTTCCGGATCGAAGACACCGACGCCGCGCGCGACTCGCAGGAGTCCTACGAGCAGCTGCTCGACGGGCTGCGCTGGCTCGGCATCGATTGGGACGAAGGCCCCGAGGTCGGTGGCCCCTACGGCCCGTACCGCCAGAGCGAGCGCCGCGCGATCTACGCCGACGTCGCCGCGAAGCTGCTCGAAGCGGGGGAGCTGTACGAAGCGTTCTCGACGAACGAAGAGGTCGAGGCGCGGCGCAAGGCGGCCGGCCTGGACCCGAAGCTCGGCTACGACAACTTCGACCGCGACCTCACCGACGAGCAGCGCGCGGCCTACCGCGCCGAGGGGCGCGCGCCGGTGCTGCGGCTGCTCATGCCGGACGCCGACCTGGCGTGGACCGACCTGGTCCGCGGCGACATCAGCTTCCCGGCGGGCACCATCCCGGACCCGGTGCTGGTGCGCGCCAACGGCGAGCCGCTGTACACGCTGACCAACCCGGTCGACGACGCGCTGATGAAGATCACGCACGTGCTGCGTGGTGAGGACCTGCTGCCCTCGACGCCCCGCCAGCTGGCGCTCTACGCCGCGTTGGAGCGTGTCGGCGTCGCCGAGTTCACGCCGCAGTTCGGCCACCTGCCGTACGTGATGGGCGAGGGCAACAAGAAACTGTCCAAACGCGACCCTTCTTCGAACCTCTTCAACTACCGCGACCGCGGGTTCACCCGTGAGGGCCTGCTCAACTACCTGGCGCTGCTGGGCTGGTCCATCGCGGACGACCGCGACGTCTTCAGCGTCGAAGAGATGGTCGCCGCCTTCGACGTCACGAAGGTCAGCGCCAACCCGGCCCGCTTCGACGTCAAGAAGGCCGAAGCCATCAACGGAACCCACGTGCGGGCCTTGCCGGCGGCGGAGTTCGTGAAGCGCGTCACGCCTTATCTCGTCACGGCCGGTGTCCTTCCGGAACCGCCGAGCGAGGAGCAGGCGGCCCGGTTGAGCGCGATCGCGCCGCTGGTGCAGGAACGCGTCACGGTGCTGTCGGACGCGGTTCCGATGGTGCGCTTCCTCTTTGTTGCGGAAGACGAGTTCGCGCCGGAGGAGGACGCCGCGGCCAAGAACCTCGGCGAAGCCGCGCAGCCGGTGCTCGCGGCGGCGATCGCGGCCCTCGAAGCGCTGCCGTCGTGGGAGACCGCGGCCATCGAGCAGGCGCTCAAGGACGCCCTTGTGGACGGTCTGGGTCTCAAGCCCCGCAAGGCTTTCGCGCCGGTCCGCGTCGCGATCACCGGGCGGACCGTTTCGCCGCCGCTGTACGAATCGATGGAGCTGCTCGGCCGTGATGTCTCACTGGGACGTCTTCGGCGTGCACTGGTCGAACCTTATTCTGGTTAGGACGGCGCCACGGACCGCAAGCCGCCTGCCTGCCGCGACTTGGCGCCGGCCGACGGCTGAATAAGGTTCGCTGGATAACCAACAGAGGACGGTTCGCCAACTGGGAGTAGAGCCGGTGCGCCGGAACGGGCCACCGGCAATCACCTCTTTGGCAGCGTCGCGAACGCTGCGGTTGCCCTAGCCTCACTGGGTGGATTTCGCCCTGGCACCCCGGACCCCTTCGCGAACCTCCCCCGCCGCGGCGGCGTCCGAGCCCTGGGCGCCGCCCGAGCTCCGGCTGGTGTGCCTGGACATCGACGACACCTTGATCGACTGCACCGCCGCGATCCGCCGCGTCCTCCACATCCTCACCGGCCGGGGTGACCTGTGGCCGCTGTGGGACCTGATCACCGAAGAGCACGTCGCGCTGGTCGTCGCGGGTGAGATCGACTACGCGACGATGCACCAGCGCCGCACCGACTGCTTCCTGGGGGAGCTGGGAATCCTCGCCGACGCCGAGCAGGTGAGCTCCTTCGAGCGTCGCCGAAGAGAGCTGCTCGACCACTCGTGGCAGCTGTTCGACGACGTCCTCGAGTGCCTCGACTGGCTCCGCGCCGCGGGCCTGCTGCTCGCCGCCGTGACCAACGCGTCCGGGGTGCACCAGCGCAAGAAGATCGCGGACCTCGGCCTCGCCCCGTACTTCGACCACGTCGCCATCGCCGGCGAGCTCGGCGTGGCAAAACCCGATCCGGTGATGTTCCACACGGTGTGCCTCGGCCTGGGCTGTCCTCCCGCCCAGGCCGTCCACGTGGGCGACAAGCTCGACACCGACGCGATCGGCGCCCGCGACGCGGGCCTGGGAGCGGTCTGGCTCGACCGCGACGGCATCGGCGAGCGGGCCCCCGAGGGCGTCCACACGGTCAGTGGTCTCGCCGAGCTGCCTGAGCTGCTGGTTTCGGAGTACGCGACGATCGGCGTCCCGGCGCAGCGGGTCAGTGGGACCCCCGCCTTCACGGTCCGGAACGGGGTGCTCTAGTATTTCTTCTCGTGCGGTGCTGAGCCGGACCGGTTCTTCAGGTCGGCAGGGTACCTCACTGGGGTATGGTGTAATTGGCAGCACGACTGGTTCTGGTCCAGTTAGTCTAGGTTCGAGTCCTGGTACCCCAGCTGCGGAGAGTGACCCCCCTGCAGGTCGAGAAATCGCCTCTGGTAAGTTCTCTCCGGTAAGAAAAACAGAAAAGCCCCTGGGAAACCAGGGAAAGATCCTAAGCCCCCGTCGTCTAGCGGCCTAGGACGCCGGCCTCTCACGCCGGTAGCGTGGGTTCGAATCCCATCGGGGGTACTCGGTAGTAGATCCACCCGAACGCAGCTGACCCAGGTCAGCTGCGTTTTTTGGTTTGCTGGATGTCATGGCGTCCGAGATCCTTTCCTCGGCTTTGGACAGCTGATCACCGGGTAGCTCGACCGTGATCTTTCGCCAGGCTTGGAGAGCAACTTTCCTGCTCCGCTTCGAGGATCGTCCTTTTCGGACGTCCCGTGCAGACGCGTCTCAGCCGACCGGCTGCCCTGAAGCGCAACCGACAGCGCCCCTTCGCCGAACCTCGTGTGCCTTTCGCTCGATGCCTGCACGGCAAGAAGATCGATTGTGCCGTTCAGGCACCGAGCGAGGGGTGAACCGCCGTGGCGCTGACTGTGACCTTCACCGGGCGAAATCCGCTGAACCCGGCCGATCCCGATGCTTACTACCAGATCTGGACCTACACGGTGGTGGCCTCACCCTCGTCCGACATCGGCAACGGGCAGCGGATCGCCCTCGCGTTGCCCGCCGACGTCGACGTGCAGGACCCGCGCCGGTACCCGGGCGTGCCCGCGCTCGCCACCGCGTTCCTCGAGCACGACGACGGCACCAGCCGCCAGTACGCGGGCAAGACCATCACTTCTTCGAGCAACACCCAGACGATCTCGTTCATCGCCCCGGCGGCCCAGGCCGACCGCGAGCTGCTGCTCGTCGGCGCGAGCGGCACCGGCCGGCCGTGGACCGTGCTGCCGTTCGCCCTCACGCCCGGCGGGCCGGTCGCGCCCGCGCAGACGCTGGCCGGGCCGTCGATGCGCCGCCGGGTGACGACGGGCCGGCCGTTGACGGAGTTCGCGGGCACCCTGCCGTACGCGAGCGAGTCCTTCGGCCTGATCCAGCCGCTGCTGGGATGGCGCTCCCAGCGCACCGTCGCGCGGTTCCTCGACGGCCTCCAGCGCGCCGACGACGCACTGCTGGCCACGGTGTCCCAGGCCGTGCAGCCCCAGGCCACGTACGTGCCGGGCGGCATCCACCTGACCGACGCGGTCGCGGCCGGCGACTCGGTGCTGGTGAAGACCGGTGGCACGCCGGCGACCAGGCCGTACAGCCCGCTGATCACGTCGATCCTGGCCGACCTCATCCAGGTGCAGATCGCCGAGAAGGACCTGCGCGATCCCGCGACCTGGCTGCCGATGCTGAAACGCGAGAACCTGGACACGCTGCTCGGCGCCCAAGTCGCCCCCGAGGTGTTCCGGCGGGCCGGCACCGTGGAAACGGACCCCGCGAAGTTCCGGACGCTGGTCGAGACGATGGGCGCCAAGGAGTCGATGGTCGCCGGCCTCCTCAACTACCTCGCCGAGCAGAACCTCGTGCCCACCCTCGCCGACCTGTTCTCCCCGCCCCGGCAGGACGTCGTCGACACCCGCCAGTTCCGTGGCCTGCAACGGTTACTGGACCCGTTGGAGCACCTGAGCCGCGGCGAGGCGCTCAACCGGGTCAGCCTCTCGCCGGTGGGGATCGTGCACCTGTTCCGCCAATACTTCTTCGAGTTCGACACGTTCCTCGGCCCGCCCGTCCAGCACGTCTGGCTCAGCCCGGGCGGCTCGGTCGAGCTGATCGAGTCGCAGACGCGGCGCAGCCTGGTCGAGCGCACCGTCGAGGAGAGCCAGGAGATCACCGAGCGCCGGGAGAGCGAGACCAAGCTCGAGGACGAGGTGTCGACGGCGATCAAGGAGGAGAACGAGCACAGCACCAAGCTGGGCTTCTCCGTGTCGTCCAACCAGCGCTGGGTGTGGGGTGACGCCAACGAGACCGCCACCATGGACATGAACGACACCCAGAAGCAGGCACGGGAACAGACGCACAAGCAGATGCGCCAGCAGAGCGAGCGCCTCAGCACCGAGATCAAACGCAGCTTCAAGACCACGTTCCGCACGGTCACCGAAACCACGGACGTCTCCAGCCGCCGGTACGTGCTGGCGAACACCACCGACAAGCTGATCAACTACGAGCTGCGCCGCAAGATGCGGCGGGTCGGCGTGCAGGTCCAGGACCTGGGCACCCAGCTGTGCTGGCAGTCCTTCGTCGACGACCCCGGCGCGGCGCTGGGCCTGGCCAAGCTGGTGCACCTGGCCGCCCCGCCGGACGCGAGCGCGGTGGCGCCCGCCAACGAGCTGCCCCCGCCCGAGGAGTACACCGAAGACGTCAAGGTCATGTTCGGCTACCCGTTCAACGGGTACGTCCGGCCGGTCGGTGGCGGCGGGACCGGCTTCTGGATCGTCGACGTCGAGCTGAGCCCGCGCGACGGGTACGAGCCGGCCCGGGTCGGTGAACCCAGCTGGACCAAGGAAGTCGCGGCGGTGAAGTTCAAGCTCGACCGCGCGAAGGCGGACGCGCCCGAGGGCGTCCCGGAGCCGAAGAAGCCCGCGTTGTCGGTCTTCCTGTACGAGTCGCACGGCGAGAAGAACGAGCTCTTCGCGTTCACCGTGCCGGTGACCTACCGCCCGACCGAAGAGAAACGCAAGCAGATCGCCGAGCAGAACAAGCTCCTGGCGGGCAAGCGTGACCTGGAGCTGGACCAGAAGCAGCGCGAGGCGTACCTGAAGGCGGCGCAGGACCGCGTGGCCGCGGCCAGCAAGGTGCAGATCCGGGACTACGACGTGCTCCGCGAAGAGGAACGCGTCGTCGTCTACCGCCGGCTCCTCGAACAGCTGATGCAGGTCGACGGCCGGGCGCCGACCCAGCCGGTGATGATGCACAAGCTGGCCGAGCTGATCAACTCGATCTTCGACGTCGACGCGATGCTCTACTTCGTCGCTCCGGAGTGGTGGCGGCCGCGGCTGCACCAGGCGCACCCGACCTTCGCGCCGGAGCTGGACCGGCTGGGCAACCCGAAGCTCGAGACCCCGGGTGGGACGGCCACCCCGGATCCGTCGCTGAAGGTCGCCGTCGACCGCATCGTCCGCACCAGCCCGACCGGGCTGGACGAGTACACGATCGGCTGGTCCAACGCCGAGGACGCGCAGCGCCCGGACAACTACTTCATCACCGGCGACTCCGCACCCGCCCGGCTGGGCAGCTCGCTCGGCTGGGTCCTGCAGCTCGACGGCGACCAGCAGCGCAACGCCTTTCTCAACGCACCTTGGGTCAAGGCCGTCATCCCGATCCGGCCCGGCCGGGAGCTCGCCGCGCTGAACTGGCTGTCCGACCCCAGCATCGAGGACGCGGCGGGCCTGGACGACCTGTACCAGCCCGCGTCGCCGGGCGAGAGCGGCAAGATCCTCGACCGGCTGCGCGAGTACCCCTGGCCGGACCCGGAACTGGTGACCCGCTACCACGACCTCGAGCCCGCGGAGCTGACCATCCGGGACGTCCTGCGCTACGTCGCCGTGACGGTGCTGGCCAAGCACACGGCCGGTCAGGAAGTGGTCAGCGAAAAGCTCGAGCCCGGCGTCACGCTCAACTACCTGCGCCCCGACATGGTCTACGAAAAGGGGTTCGACCCGCTGGACAAGGGTTTCAAGGCCGAGAGCGAAGAGGGGTACGAGGTCTTCGACCAGTGGATCGAGGTCCTGCCGACCGACCAGGTCGCCGTCGTCGAAGTCAAGTACGACCCCAAGACCGGCCAGCAGGTCTGACCGTGGACCCCGTGCCCCGGATCCCGCCGCCGGCCAAGCCGGTCCCGCCGCGGACGACGCCGCCGGCCAAACCCGCCGCACCGCAGGCAAAGCCGACGCTCGACTGCGCCCGCGACGCCGCGGAGCTGGCCAAGCTGCCCCGGCCGGAGCCGGGCCCCCAGCGGGGCCCGGCCCGGGCGGGCGCCCACTTCCCGCCGACGAGCGGGCAGGTGATCGGCTACACCTACGGCCGCTGCTGCTTCAACGACATCGCGGCGGCGATCAAGACCGCGACGAGCCCCGAACACCGGATCTACGTCACCGGCTGGTGGCTGGCCACCGACACCTGGCTGCTCGACCGTCCGGACCCGCCGACGTCGTCGCGCTACCTGCTCAGCGACCTGCTCGCCGCGTCACCCGCCCAGATCCGCACCATGACGTGGAAACCACCCTTCGTCAAGCCGCCGATCCCCGACAACAAACCGTGGGTGGACTTCGTCAACGGCCTGCCGAACGGCGCCGCGATCGCGGACGCGAGGCTCCCGGGTCCCCAGCGCACCGACGGCACGTCCCTGTGCATCGGCGTCCACCACCAGAAGATGGTCGTCGTGGTCGGCGAGGCGGGCACCATCGCCTTCCTCGGCGGCATGGACCTGAACAACACACGGCTGTCCAACCAGGGCACCGAGCCGCTGCACGACGTCCACGTCCGCATCACCGGGCCGGCCGCGGCCCAGGTCCTGCGCACGTTCCGGGAACGCTGGACCGACCACCCCGACGCACCCGCGCTGGAAACCGCCAAGTTCCGGGCCGATCCGCTCGTCCCGTTCCGGTTCGCCTTCCCCGCGACACCGCCGGTGGCGGCCGACGTGCCCAGCTGCACCCTGCCGCCCGGCGCCAAGCCCCCGCAGCGGCTCGTGCTGATCGGCCGCACCTACGCGGAGATGCGCAAGTTCAGCCGTCAGGACGTCTACGCGTTCGCCCCTTCCGGCGAACACAGCGCCCTGGACATGGTCCTGGACGGCATCCGCAAGGCGAGCCGCACCATCTACCTCGAGGACCAGTACCTGTCCAGCCGCATCATCCGGGAGGAACTGGTCAAGAAGGTGCAGGAGGACGGGTTCCGGCACCTGCTGATCCTGCTGTGCAACTCCGACGCGATCGCCAACGAGGAGTTCCCGCAGCTGCGTATCTACCGCAACGAGTACCGGCGGGACCTGCTCGCCGCGGACCCGAGCCGGACCCGGTGGAGCATGTACGCGCTCAAGCCGTGCCCGGACCCGAACCGCCGCCCGTTCTCGGGTGAGTACGTCCATTCCAAGACGTGGATCTTCGACGACACCTACACGATCACCGGCTCGGCCAACTGCACGGACCGCAGCTTCACCTTCGACTCCGAGATCGTCGCGGGCATCGGCGAACGTGGCTTCGTCCGGGAAGGGCCGGACCAGTTCGCCATGGCGTTGCGGATCAACCTGTGGCACAAGCACCTCGGCGTCCCCCACAACCTCGTCCGCGAATGGGGACCCGGCCTTCGCCGCTGGAAGTCGCCGCCGCCGAGCGCCATGGTGTACGACGCCTCGCAGCTGGAGAACGACCCCGACACGGGCACCCCGTTCGGCACGGATCCCGATGCCGTGGAGCGGTCCCGCGGATCTTCGACACCGACGGGCTCAAGTAACCGGTCGCGCTCGCCCGGAAGGAAAGTCATGCGCACCATGTACGACGCGCTCACCGCGCGGAACATCCTCGAGAAGGACCGGCGCCCGGCCATGTTCGCCGGGTACGTCGACCGGATCAAGCTCGCGCCGTGGAGTGCTGCGGACTGGGCGCTCTTCCCGGACGCGGTGAAGGTCCGGATCGTCAAGAAGGCCTCGACGAACGACGGGCACGTCCTCGACGTCGAACCGGGGGACGCCACACCGGAGGAGGCGCCCGGCTGGGCGGTCATGCGACGACGGTCGGGTTTTGCGTACCCGGTCATCTACTGCAACCGGTCGACCTGGCCCAAGGTCAAGGCCGCGTTCGCCGCGCAGGACGTCGAACCGCCGCTCTACTGGATCGCCACGGCCACCGGCAAACCCGAGATCCCCGCCGGCGCGATCGCCGCGCAGTACCTGCTGGACGTCGAGCCCGGCATCGACATCTCCGTCGTCGCCGAATACTGGCCGGGCGTCGACTCGCCGTCATCCCCGTCCACCGAAACCGGAGTCGAGCTCATGGAACGCATCACGGTCACCCCACCCGACGCCGGCCAGCACTCCGTCCGGCTCAACCTGTCCGGCAGCACCGGCGCCGCCGTAGTCGTCCGGCCGAGGCTCAACGCCGACGGAGTTTCGAAGCCGATGTGGGTCGGCAACATCTTCGCGTGGGGCTCGGACCGGACCGGACTGGGCCACAACCCCAAGAACAACCCGCACTACGACGACCGGTTGCTGTCGCACCGCCGGTTCGAGCTGCCGGGAGCGGTGTAGGCCGATCTCGAGTACAGCGCGGCGGAAGCGTTCGAAATCGACATCGTCGGCTGATCGCGAGCCGGCGCCGACGTCCGCTGCGCCGGAAAGATCTTTGCTTGGCAGGTTTTCTCTCCGGCGGCACCGGATTACGTCGTCGGTGAACCGGCGGCTCAGGTCGGCCAAGGTGGAGTTTGTGACGTGGCGGTTCCCGTGTTCGCCTCCGCTTTCGTCCTGCTGCGGTTTCGGTGGGTCGCCCCGGCCAGGGCTGCCGCGGTTCCTCGAAAGAGAAGGACGTCACGATGGCAGCGGTCGGTGGTCGCCCGCCGCGGGAGCCTTTGGCCGCGCGGCAGGCGATCTGGTCAGCGCGTTCCGGGCTGACGAACGTGATCCGCCGGTCTTGCATCGCCTGACGGGTCGAGGGATGCGAATACGCCTTGTCCGCGATCACCGTCTCCGGCCGGCGCCGCGGACGCCCGGCCCCAAGGCGGGCGACACGAATGCCATCCAGCAACGGAACCAGCTGCGGGTTGTCTCCCGCTTGGCCTGCGGTGATCAGGAACCGCATCGGCAGGCCACGGCCGTCGACGGCCAGGTGGATCTTTGTGCTCAGCCCGCCGCGGGACCGCCCGAGCCCTTCCCCGCCGACGGCGAGGGCTTCGACTCCGTCGCTGCATCCCCTTTTTTCCGGGCGCCAGCCGAGTGTTGATGTGCTCGCACCACGCTCGAGTCGACTGAGATGGTCCATTCGAGGTCGCCGACGGCGTCGTCTTTGACGATCACCCGGTCGAGGATCTTGTTCCAGGTGCCGTCTTTGGTCCACAGCCGCAGCCGTTCATGCGCGGTCTTCCAGGGACCGTAGCGATCAGGCAGGTCCCGCCGCGGAGCACCGGTGCGCAGCTTCCACAAGATCGCGTTGATGACTTGGCGGTGATCCCGCCACCTCCGGCCGCCGCCTTGCTGCGGTGGCAGCAGCGGCTCGATCACCGCCCACGCCTTGTCCGTCAACTCACCGCGACCAACCACGTGCGCAATCCAACCGGACCGCAGCTAGATCACTTACAGGACACGCCCTAGGCGGGTTCAAGGCCTGGTCGGTCGCCTGACTGCCAGTGGTTCCCCGGCTTCTGGGGCCGTGAGACCGCCCGTGGTCACACGAGCGCGGCGGCCACCGGGCGGCGATCACCGCACCCGCCCGGGCCGGCCGGCGCTGGAGGAGCATCGGCCTCAGTGCCACCCCGAATGGCGTAGGCGTCGACCGCGCTCGCATTCGTGCACGGCCATGGGACTGCTCCTTCGACGACCTTGCACAGTACCGCCCACCAGCCGAGCACCAGGCCGGCCGTGGCCCGGACGGCGATCGTCCCGATCGGGGACCGTCGATCACACGAACAGACCAACAACACCGCTCCCGCCGAACGTCTGTCCATTGTGGCCCGGTCGATCAGCCTGCCAAGCCATCCCTTCGTCAGTCCAGGCAGAACTCGTTGCCTTCCGGGTCGGTCATCACGATGAACCCGCCGCTGAGCGGGGGCTCGGGCTCGAACCGGCGCACCCGTGATGCGCCCAGGGCGACCAGACGTTCGCACTCCGCTTCGAGGGCCGCCATGCGCTCCTCGCCCTGCAAACCCGGGGCCGCCCGGACGTCGAGGTGGACGCGGTTCTTCGCCATCTTGTCCTCCGGGACCTGCTGGAAGAACAACCGTGGCCCCTCGCCGTCCGGGTCCTCGATCGCCGAACGCGAGTTGCGCTGGTCCTCCGGCACGCCGATCCGCGCGAGGAACTCGTCCCACGCGGCGAGCGGGTCGCCGCCCGCGGGCGCGCCGGGCGGGGCCGGGTGTTCGTAGTCCAGGACGTCGCGCCAGAACGTGGACAGCGCTCGCGGGTCGTGCGCGTCGAACGTGACCTGGACCTGTCGGCTCATCGGGGTGCTCCATGGGGCTGGGGACGCTGACCCGGTCCACTTTGGCAGCACAAGCGGACAGTTGCGGTCCTCGATCCCGGTGGATCAGGTGAGGTGGGCGGCCGGCGGCGGGTTCGGGCCCTCCCAGCCGAGGTGGGCCGACACGCGGGCGGCCGCCCTGGCCGTCGTGCGGCCCGCCGCGTCCAGGTCCGAGCCGAGTCTCGATGTCGGCGCCGAGATGTTCACCGCCGCCACCACCCGGCCGCGGAAGTCGCGGATCGGCGCCGAGACCCCGACCAGACCCTCTTCGAACTCCTCGTAAACCCGGGCGTAACCGTCCCGGCGGCACTGCCCGATCTTCGCCCACAGCTCGGGCAGCAGCTGTGCCTGCGCCGGGAACCGGACGTACAGCTCGTCCGGGGTCGCGTCGAGCAGCAGGACCCGCCCGGCCGACGTGCAGTGGGCCGGGACGCCGCGGCCTTCCCAGCCGTGGACGCGGAACGAGTGCCCGGACACCGACAGCAGCGTCAGGACCTCCTGGTCGCGCAGCACGCAGAGGTGGCTGGTCTCCTCGAGGTCGGCCGACAGCTCCCGCATCACCGGCTCGGCGGCGCGGGCCAGCCGGTCTTCCACCGTTCGGGCGACGAGGGAGAACAGCCGCCAGCCGAGCCGATAGCCGAGCGTGTCCGGGTCGCGTTCGACCACGCCTTCTTCGGCCAACGCCTTGAGCGCGCGCGAAACCTGGCTCTTCTCCCGGCCGGTGAGCTGGGCGAGCCGGACCACGCCCAGCTCGCCGGCCCGCTGGGCCTCGGGGGAGGCGAGCGCCTCCAGCAGGCCGAGGTCGCGGCGCAGGCCGTGGCCCTGGTGCCGGGCGGCGTCGTCCGGGGTGTTCACCAGTCCGAAACTAACCACGCCGTGTGGTTGGCGCCAGCGCAACCCCGGTTGCAATCTCCGGCCGTCCCTTGCCCGCCGTTTCGGGGCGCTCTTACCGTCGATTCCGGCCGCACTCCCCGCGATCTGGAGCACCCCATGACTTTCGCGTCCACCGCCCTCGTCGGCGAGGCCTTCGTCGGCGACGGCGCCAACGCCGCCCACACGAACGTCGTGCTGGGGCGGCGCGGCGGTCCGGTGGAAGCCGCGTGGGCGACCGCGCTCGCGACGCCGAGCGCGGGCCACGTGCCGTTCGTGACCGTGCTGCGGCCGTCCGTGCCGGTGCAGCCGCCGACGTTGTTCGTGCCCAAGGCGGCGGCCGGCACCGACCTGCACCAGCGCGCCACCTGGGGCGCCGCGCAGGCCGGGCTCGCCCAGGGCGTCACCGACGCCGTCGAGGCCGGGGACCTGCCCGCCGGGCAGACCGGCGACCTGCTGCTGATCGCCGCGATCTGGGTCAACCCGGCCGTGGACGACCTCGACGAGGCGTTCGCGAACCAGCGGCTCGCCGCGGCCCGGGCGATCCGCGCCGCGGTGCTCGGCACCCCGCACGTCACCGACGTCCTCGACGCCGCCCGGGCCGGCGCCGCGAACCCCTTCTACACCCCGGATCCGGACGTCCTGCGCCGGACCGAGCCGGCGGTGGCCCGGTGAAGATCACGGCCATCACCCTCGACCGGCTGCGCCTGGAGCTCGACCCGCCGCTGACCGCGGCCTGGGACCCGGACCCGCGCCGGCACTTCGACGCCACGATCGTGCGGGTGCACACCGACGAAGGCGTCACCGGCATCGGCTCCGGCGACACCATGGCCGGCTTCGCCGCCGTCGAGCACCTGTTCCTCGGGGAGGACCCGCTCGACATCGTCCGGCACGTCAAGGCGATCGAGACGGCCAACTTCCACGGCGGCTGCTTCTGGCCCCTGGAGGTCGCGCTCTGGGACATCATCGGCCAGGTCGCCGGTCTGCCGGTGGCGACGTTGTTCGGGAACTCGGCCCACTCGGTGCCCGCCTACGCGTCTTCGGCCGAGCTCAAGCCGCCGGAGGAGCGGGTCGAGACCGCGCTGCGGGCCCGGGAAGCCGGGTTCCGCGCGATGAAGATCCGGATCGACCGCGACCGCGCCGACGCCGGGGTGGCCGCGGTCGCCGCGGTGCGCGACGCGCTCGGCCCGGGCTTCGAGATCATGGTCGACCTCAACCAGTCCTGGCGGATGGCCGGGGACACGGCTCCCGCCGCCGACCTGGCGCAGACCCGGAAGCTGGTGCGGCGGCTGGCCGAGCTGGACGTCTTCTGGGTCGAAGAACCGTTGCCCTACGCCGATGTCGCGGGCTTCAAGACCCTCCGCGCGGAGAACCCGGGCGTGCGGATCGCGGCGGGGGAGATGCACCACTCCGTGCCGGAGCTGCTGCGCTACCTCGAAGACGACGTGCTCGACGTCTACCAGATGGACGTCGTGCTCGCGGTCGGCATGCACCGGGCCCGGACGCTGGCCGAGCTCGCGCAGCTGAAGCACCGCGCGTTCACCCCGCACAGCTGGACCAACGGCATCGGCGTGCTGGCCAACCTGCACGTGGCGGCCGGGGTCGGCGGCGGCCCGTTCTTCGAGTTCCCCTGGGACCCACCGGGGTGGACACCGGAGCGTCGCGACTTCATGCTGGCCGAGCCCCTGATGATCACGCCGGCGGGGGAGCTGGAAGTGCCCCGGCGGCCGGGGCTCGGGATCGAACTGGACGAGGAGGCGGTGCGGCGGTGGCGGATCTGACCCACCAGGACTGGGTGGCGGCGGCGGGCCGGCTGACCCCCGAGACGAGACCGTTCGTCGGCGGCCGGTTTGTCGAGTCCACTTCGGACGGAACGTTCCCGAGCGTGTCCCCGCGCGACGGCCGGGTGCTCGCCCACCTGCCGGCCGGCAGCGCCGAGGACGTCGACCGCGCCGTGCGCGCGGCCCGCGAGTCCTTCGACGACGGCCGCTGGCGCGAGCTGCCGCCCCGCGAGCGCAAGCGGATCCTGCTGCGCTGGGCCGACGCGATCACGGCGAACACCGCCGAGCTCGCGCTGCTCGACACGCTCGAGATGGGCAAGCCGATCAGCGAGTCGCAGCGCGTCGACGTCGCCAAGGCGGCCGAGACGATCGCCTGGTACGCCGAGACGATCGACAAGACCTACGACGAAGTCGCGCCCACCCCGGGAAACGCGCTGGCCTGGGTCACGCGTGAGCCCCTCGGGGTCGTCGGCGCGGTGGTGCCGTGGAACTACGCGCTGCTGATCGCGTCCTGGAAGCTCGGCCCGGCGCTGGCCACCGGCAACTCGGTGGTGCTCAAGCCCGCCGAACAGACGTCGCTGGCGTCGCTGCTGCTGGCCCGGCTGGCGAGCGAGGCCGGGCTGCCCGACGGTGTCCTCAACGTCGTGCCCGGCCGCGGCGAGGTCGCCGGCCAGGCGCTCGGGCGGCACCCGGACGTCGACAAGATCGCCTTCACCGGCTCGGCCGAGGTCGCGCGGCTCTTCCAGGTCTACGCCGGGGAGTCCAACGGAAAGCAGGTCGCGGTCGAGGCCGGCGGCAAGTCACCGCAGCTGGTGCTGCCCGACGCGGACCTCTCCGCCGCGGCGTCCGCGGTCGCGTGGGGCATCTTCTACAACGCCGGCCAGACCTGCAACGCCGGTTCGCGGCTGGTCGTGCCGGCCGCGCTGAAGGACGAGCTGCTCACCGAGATCGTCAAGCTCACCGGGGAGACGTTCCGGAGCGGCGACCCGCTCGACCCGGCGACGGTGTTCGGCCCGCTCGTCGACGACGTCCAGCTCGACCGCGTCCTCGGCTACCTCGACACCGCCCGCGAGGAGGGCGGGACGATCGTGCTCGGCGGCACCCGCGACGGCCTGCGCCTCGAACCCACCATCGTCGACGACGTCCGGCCGGGCTCGACGATCGCGCGCGAGGAGGTCTTCGGGCCGGTGCTCGCCGTGCAGACCTACGACGGCACACCCGAAGAAGGCGTCCGGCTGGCCAACGACACGGACTTCGGCCTGGTGGCGTCGGTCTGGACGCGCGACGTCACGACCGCTCACCGCGTCGCGCGCCGGTTGCGCGCCGGCACGGTGTGGATCAACACCTTCGACGCCAGCGATGTGATCACCCCCTTCGGCGGCTTCAAGGCGACCGGCGCCGGCCGCGACAAGTCGCTGCACGCGATCGACGCCTACACCGCCCTCAAGACCACCTGGCTCGACCTTCCGGAGACCTAACATGAAGATCGGTTTCATCGGCCTCGGCGCCATGGGCGCGCCGATGGCCCGCCACCTGATCCTCGCCGGCCACGACGTCACGGTGCACGACGTCCGCTCGGAAGCGGCGCTGGAGCACCTGAACCTCGGCGCGCGCTGGGTGGACGACCCCGCCACCTGCGCGGTGGACGCGGACGTGCTCGTCACGATGCTCCCGACCCCGCGCGTGGTCGAGGACGTCCTCCTGCGCGGCGGCGCGGCCGAGGCGCTCGCGCCGGGCGCGCTCTGGATCGACATGTCCACTTCGACGCCCGCGGTGGCCCGCCGGGTGGCGGAGGAAGTCCTGGACCGCCGCGGGGTGCGCCGGCTCGACGCCCCGGTGAGCGGCATGGCCCGCGGCGCCGAAGCGGGGACCCTGCAGATCTTCGTCGGCGGTGACGCGGGTGACTTCCGCGCCGCCCTGCCGCTGCTGGAAGTGCTCGGCGATCCCGAGAAGATCCTCCACGTCGGCGCGGCCGGCCACGGGTACACCGTCAAGCTGATGATCAACCTGCTGTGGTTCGCCCACGTCGTCGCGACGTCCGAAGTCCTCGCGATGGGCGTGAAGGCCGGGGTCGACCTCGGTGTGCTGCGCTCGGCGCTGCTGGCCAGTCCCGCCGCGTCGCACTTCCTGGAGCGGGACGTGCTGTCCGTGCTGGTCGACGGCGACTACGACGACTCGTTCGCGATGGTGCTGGCGTGCAAGGACCTCGGCCTCGCCGTGGACCTCGCCCGCGACGTCGGAGTGCCGGCGGAGCTGTCCGCGCTCGTCGAGCAGGTCTTCCGCCGGGCCAAGGCGGTCTACGGCGACCGCGCGGGCGAGATGAGCCCGGTCCGGCTCTACGAATCGTGGGCGGGCGCGGACTTCCGGCTGCCCGACCCCCTCGACCCCGCCGTCCCGGCCGCCTGAAGGGAAGAGTCGCCGTGCGCCTTACCGTCGAGCCGACCGGCCGCACCGAGTTCGGCCCGGGTGTGGTGGCCGAGCTGCCGGGCTTCGTCGAAGCACTGGGCCGGAGCCGGGTCTTCGTCGTCACCGACCGCGGCCTGCGGGCCACCGGGATCGTCGGGCGGGTCGAGAAGATCCTGGCGGCGGCCGGGCTCGAGCACGGCGTCCACGAGGACGTCGGCCCGAACCCGTCGACGGCCGAGCTCGACCGCGGCGCCGCCCGCCTGCGCGAGTTCGGCGACGCCGCCGTGCTCGCCCTCGGCGGCGGCTCGGCGCTCGACGCGGCGAAGGGCATCTCGCTGCTGGCGGGGAACCCGGGCGCGGCCGCGGCGGACGCGGACCGGTTGTGGGAGGCCGAGCCGGGCCTGCCGCTGATCGCCGTGCCCACCACGGCGGGCACCGGGGCCGAGACCAACGGTTTTGGTGTCACCGAAGACGTCTGCGCGCGCCGGAAAGTCTACATCGGACACTCGTCGGTGAAACCGCGGATCGCCGTGCTGGACCCGGAGCTCACCCTCGGGCTGCCCGCGCGGGGCACCGCCGCCACCGGTCTCGACGCGCTCGTGCACGGGATCGAGTCGCTCGCCTCGCTGGGCTCGACGCCGTTCTCCGCGGCCTACGCCGCCCAGGCGGTCAGCCTGGTCGGGCGCTGGCTGCCGGTGGCCTACCGCGACGGCGGTGACCTCGAAGCGCGCGCCGGGCTGATGCTCGGCGCGCACCTGGCCGGCCACGCGCTGACGCTGTCCGGGCTCGGGCTGGTCCACGGCATCGGGCACGCGGTGACCGCACACACCGGCACCCCGCACGGGGTTGCGCTCGCCGCGGTCCTCGAGGAGGTCATGGCGTTCAGCGCCCCCGCGGCCGAGGCGGCTTACGAGGCGACTGCCCGTGCGCTGCACGTCACCCCGGCGGCCGGCTGGAGCGACGCGGCGATCGAAGCGGTCCGGGAGATCTCGGGCGCCATCGAGATCAAGCGCCCGCTGCGCGAGCTCGGTGTCACCCGGGACGACCTCCCGGCGATCGCCGCGGCCGCGGTCGCCGACGCCGTCACCAAGAACGCGCCGCGCCCGCCGTCGGAGGCCGAGGTGACCGAGCTGCTGCACGGCGTCTACTGATCGGCTTCCAAGATCCGTCGGTCGACCGATGTCTCCCCGCGCTCCCCGGAGCACTGTCGGTGACATGAAGGTGAACGAATTCGACAGCCTCGCCGTGGACCCGTCCCTAGCGCCGGTGGACGCGCACGACGAGTGGAACCTGATCGCCCGCCGGGAGACCCCCACCCTGCGGCTGGACCGCAACTACGGAGCCGGTCCCGGGCGTGAGTCTCGGCCCTCCTCAGCCCGACGCGGACTGGTGGCGGGCCGCTTCCCGGGCGATGTCGATGCGGGAGTGCACACCGAGCTTGGTCAGGACGTGCGAAACGTGAGTGGCGACCGTACGCGGGGACAGGAACAGCCGGGCCGCGATCTGGGGGTTCGACAGGCCTTCGACGACCAGCCCGGCGATCTTGCCCTCGGTCGGGGTCAGGCTGTCCCAGCCGTGCGTGACCTGGCGGTGCTTCACCGTCGGGCCGCGCCGGATGCCGAATGCCCGGAACCGCGCGCGCAGCCTCGCGACGTCCCACTGTGCGCCGAGCTCCGTGTAGAGGTCGAGGGCGTGGGTGAACGCGGCCCGCGCGGAACCGCGGTCGCCGGCCTCGGCGAACGCGACCGCCGCGGCTTCCAGCGCTTTGGCCTGGGGGAGTGGGCGGCTCGCGTCGCGGTAGCCGTCGGCGGCCTGCAGCAGAGTCGCCGCGTCCCGGTGGACCAGGCCGGCGCAGTACTGGGCCAAGGCGCTGCGGTGCGGCAGGGCGGAACCGGCGAGGAGCGCGCGAGCCCGCGCTTCGATGCCGGCCGCGGTGTTTTCGTCTTCGTTCGCGACGGCGAGGCGGGCGGCGTCGCCGAGCAGGTCCTCACCTTCGTCTTCGCCGGTCAAGCCGGCGGTCAGCGCCGCGAGCGCGTCGGCCGTCGCGCCGGCCTGTTCGAAGTCGAGACTGCGGGCGCGGGCCAGGGTTTCCACGACGCGGCCGCCGATGCGTTCCGAGAACGGCGCCGCGACGTCGAGGTGCCGCCGCGCCGCGGCCGCTTCACCGCGGTGGAAGTGGATGATCGCCGCGACGCCGTGGTCGCAGCAGGCCACACTCGGGTCCTTGAGGTCGTCCGGGACGACGTCGACCTCGGCCAGCGCGTCGTCCCACCTGCCGCTGCCGAGCAGCAGCTGGCCGAGCGCACTCTGCACCTGCGTCAGCCGCACGACACTGCCGGTGCGGTCGGCCAGCTCGCGCGCCCGGGCGGCGGCGGCGAGCGCTTCCGGGTAGCGGTCGAGCGCGCCGAGGGTCACGGCCTGGTTGATGCGCAGCAGCAGCCCGAGGTCGAGCAGCGCCGGATCACCGTGGGCGGTGGCCATCGCGCGGTCGAACAACGGCAGCGCGGCCGTCCACTCGCCGCGCATCATCGCGACGAGGCTGAGCACGTGCAGCGCCCACCCGTTGGCCCAGCGGTCTTCGCCGGCTTCGGCCAGCGCCGCGGTGGCGACGCGGGCGGCGGTGTCGACCTCGCCGAGGTCCCGGTGCGTGCGCGCGGTGAGCACGAGCAGCCGGGCCCGGTGCCGGGCTTTGAGGCCCGGCTCGGTCACGGCTTCCTTGAGCGCGGTGAGGGATTCGGCGGAGCGCCCGGTCATCCCGCGGCACTGCGTCACCGTCGTGTGCAGGTCGACGAGCAGGTCGGGATCGGCGGCCCGGGCGAGCGCGCGGCAGGCGACCCGCTCGGCCTCGGCGATGTCGCCGACGCGGTAGAGCGCGTCGGCCAGCCGGCCGGCCAGCACCGCGATCGTCGTGTCGCCGGGCGCGACGTCCCGCAACGCCCGCCGCAGCAGCGTGACGGCGACGGCGGGCGCCTGGCCGATCAGCGGCGCGGCCGCGCGGAGCAGCCAGCCCACCACCCAGTCCGGCACCGGCTCGGTTCCGTCCTTTGTGGACACCGTGGGCAGCAGCTGCCGGGCCACCCGCTCGACCGGGGCGCCGGCCTCGGCCAGCGCCCGCGCGGCGGACTCGTGCCAGGCGATCCGGACCGCGACGGGCATTTCGTCGTAGAGGGCCGTGCGGATCAGCTGGTGCCGGAAGGCGAGGTCTTCCCCGGCCGCCACCAGCACGCCGGCGTCGCGCGCGTCGTCGAGCGCGGGCAGCAGGTCGGGCAGCCGGGCGCCCGACACGGTCGCCAGGTCCGCGACCGAGAAGCCGGCCCCGAGCAACGCCGCGGCCCGCAGCACGGTCCGGGCCGGTTCGGCCAGGAAGCCCAGCCGGTCGGCGATCGCCTCGGGCAGCGAGTCCGGCGCGGGCCCGCCGGTCAGCTCGGCGATCCCGGCTTCGTCGACGGCCAGGCACGAGCCCCGGGTCAGCGCGCCGAGCAGTTCGGTGAGGTACAAGGGGTTGCCGGCCGCGCCGTCGGCCAGCTCTTCCAGCCGCGCGCCCGGCTTGCCGCCGGCCAGCGTCGCGACCAGTTCGAGCACCGCGGCTTCGGGGAGCCTGCCGACGCGGAGGCGTTCGGCGGGCTCGACGATCCGGCGCAGCGCTCGCAGGTCGTCGCGGCGGGGTACCGGCCGCAGCACGCCGATGAGGAGCAGGGGGAGCTGCCGCACCGAGCGGGCGAGCCGGCTCCACGTCGCGACTGTCGTCCGGTCGGCCCAGTGCAGCTCGTCGACCACGAGCACGACGGGCCCGGTCTGGCAGAGCTCTTCGACGAGGGCGTGCAGCTGCTCGGCGGCCGCGGCGGCGAGGTCGACGCTCTTGCCTGCGGCGGATTCCCCGCGTAGCAGCCCGGCGATGGCGCCCCGCCGCGGGTCCGGCGCGGCCGCGCTGATGCGCAGGGCGTCCAGCAGGGGAAGAAGGGGGAGGTCCTGGCCGAGCTCGTCGCCGGCGCCTTGGTAGACCTGGCATCCGGCCTCGGTGGCGAGAGCACAGCCGGCGCGCACGAGCGCGGACTTGCCGATGCCCGGTTCGCCGTCCACGAGGACCGCCCGCCCGCGCCCGGCGGCCACGTCATAGACCCAGCCTGCCAGCCGGGACAGCTCGCCGTCCCGGCCGACCAGAAGCTCAGCACCGTCCGTGAGCGCGTGCACACAGACGATAATAGAAGGGAAACTCTTGTTTAACAAGAGGTGTACGCGGAGCGACCGACCCGTGGGTTGGTCGCCGGTGATTTCCGTGCGGGAAACATCCATTTGGCTTGGTGTTCGCAAAACTGTTCCAGGACCGGCTGTCCTCCTGGCGTTGGCAGTCCATTAACCGGCCATTCGTCTCCAGTTAGGGCTGTTCTGCAATCGTCGCCCAGCCCGAAAAGTCAGTCTCGTACGATTGACCACCCGGAGGAATGATGCGGGTTCACCGCGCGGTCGCCCTTGGCGCCGCGGCCGTGCTGAACATCCTCGCAGCTGCGGCGGTCCTCGGCGCCACCACGGCGTCCGCCGCCACCAGCGGCCCGAGCACCAGACCGGTCGTCACCGTCGTCAGCCCGGACGAAATGGGGTACAACGGCGTTTCGCCCGACGAAATGGGATACAACTAAGGGACTTCGTCCGCAACTCCCCGGCGGACGGACAATCGCAAACCCTGCGGCCGCAACCAATTCTGGTTGCGGCCGTTGTTGTGTGTCCGGTGGGTTTGAGATCTTGATCGGGCTGGGTTTTGTGGACCTTGGGCGGCCTTCGTTTCGTGGGTGGTGGGGGTGGTTTTCGCTTGTTTCGCGGGTGGTGGGGTGGTGGGCCCTTCGCTTCAGGTGCGGTGGGGTGGTTGTGCCTCCTGGGCTTCGCGGGGTGTGGGGGCTGAGTCGCCCTCGCTTGGTGCGGTGGAGGCCGGGTGTCTTCGCTTCCGGTGCGGCAGGGGGTTGCGCCTTCGGTCCCTCGCGGGCGGTGAAGCTGGGTGTGCGGCCCTTCGCGTGCGGCGAAGGGGTCTTCACTCGGCCAGCGGCGGAGATGCCTTCGCTCCGCGTGCGGCGGTGTGTTGGTGCCCCTGGCCATTCGCGAGGGGGTGAGGGGTGGATCTCTGGCCCTGCATTACCGGCGGAGGGGCCTTCACTTCGCGTGCGGTGGCGTGGTGCCACTAGCCCTTCGCGGGCGGTGAGGCTGGATCTCCGGCCCTGCCTGTGCGGCGGAGGGCCTCGCTCCGCGTGCGGCGGGCGCCTGTCTTCCTTATGTCGCGTGCGCCGCGTGGTTGGGCACTCAGCCCGTGTGAGCGGTAGAGGTTGGGCCTCCGGCGGTCGTGTGCCGCCGATGTGCCCTTACTTCACGTGCGGTGGGGTCGGGGCTCCCGCAAGACACGAGCGGCCCCTCGCATCGCGTGCGGTAGGGGTAGGTCTCCCTCATATCGCGTGCGGCAGAGGCCGAGTGTCCTTCGCTTCGCGTGCGCCGGCGCGGTCCGCCTTCAGTCCCTCGTGCGGCGGAGGCCGGATGCCGTTCGCTTCGCTTGCGTTCGCGTGGTCTGCTCTCAGCCCCGCATGCGGCTGAGCCCGGTCCCCGGCAGCAGCATGGCCATCCCCAGACAAACCCGGCGCCGCACTCTTCCCCCAAAGCAGGCCTCCGCCGGCGGCGTGGGTGTGAACCCTTGCCGCCGGCGGGCCGGCTCCCGTGATCTCTCCCCAGTGATGCACGTGGCCACCGTGGTCACTTCTTGGCGGCGGCGACCTTCTTGCGCGGGGCGCGCTTGCGCGGGGCCGGCTCCGGCGCTTCCGCCTCCGCGACCTGAGCCGCTTCGTAGGCGGAGATCACCTCGGAAGACAGGCGTCCGCGCTCGGAGACCTCGTAGCCGTTGGAGTTGGCCCACGCGCGGATCTGCTGGTTGCGCTCGCGGTCGGTGGTGCTGGTCGTCGTGGACTGGCCGGTCGCGACGCGGACCTTGCGGCCGCCGATGCGACGGCCGGCGGCGATGAAGCGGGCGAGCTCGTCGCGCAGGGCCGACGCGTTTTCGTCCGACAGGTCGATTTCGTAGGTCACACCGTCGAGCCCGAACTGGACGGTCTGGGCGGCGGTGCTGCCGTCGATGTCGTCCAGGATCTCGACAAGGACTTTCTGGGCCACGGGAAAACTCCTCAGCTGGATGTGCGTCCGAGAACACGACGTGTGACAAGTTGCACAATGGTCGACGTTCTTCGGTGGAGTGTATCCACTCCGGGATCCGCACGGCAATTCTCCGCCGCTTGACGGCGAACACACTCCGGCGCAGGCCTCCCGATTGGACCGGAAATGGCGCCGGAATGCCGCCCTCTTACGACGGCGTCGTGTCCTGTTCGCCGTGCTGGGCGGGCTGATCCCCTGCCCCGGCCTCGGGGGCGTCGGCCTCGGGCGGGTCGGCGAGACCGGCCTCCTCAGCGGCGTCTTTGGCTTCCTGGATGTTCCGCCGGGTCCGGGCGAGTTCCGCGTCGGGATCCTCCGGCCGGTTTTCGTTCTCCGTCATCACAACTCCTCGCCGGGCGCCGCGCCGCGAGTGGCGCGGCTTCCGCTTCTCCGGCTACCCCGCCGGACGGCGGCGCAACCGTCGGCGGTGAATCGCGGAGTTTTGCGCGGGGGCCCATTCACCCCGTCGGGTGGCCGGGTGGGGCGGGAAAGCAGTCCACCCGGCTCGGTGGTCCGCTCGGCGGGACCGGTTCCGGTTTTGTGCGGCAGCAGGGAAACGGTGTTCACCACTAACTGGCGCAACTCCGGAAGTGCCCGACAGGGAACTCCTGGGGGCCGGGCTCTGAAGCGCCCCCGCACGGCGCTGCGCCATCCCACTGACCGGTGGAGCCACAGGAACGCCCCAGAGGCACCGGAAGACCCGCTGTAGACCCCGAGGGCCCGGAAACGCCGGAAGGGCCCCGCACGAAGCTCGTGCGGGGCCCTTCCGGCGTTCGGTGCTGAACTACTTCTTCTTGGCAGCCGACGTGCGCTTGGCCGGGGCCTTGGCAGCGGTCGTCTTCTTCGCCGCGGCGGTCTTCGTGGCGGCCGGCTTGGCGGCGGCCTTCGCCCGCGTGGTGGTGGCCTTGGCCGCGGTCGCCTTGGCGGGAGCCTTGGCCGCGGTCTTCGGGGCCGCCTTGGTGGCGGTGGCCTTGGCGGCCGGCTTCGCCGCGGTGGCGCGGGTCCGGGTGGCCGTCGCGCGGGCGGTGGCCGGCTTGGCCTGGGCCGCACGGGTCGTGGTGGCCCGCGTGCTCGTGGTCTTCGCCGGGGCCGACGCCTTGGCGACGGCGGCCCGCGTGGTCGTCGACGCCGCGGTGGCGCGCTTGACCGGCGTGGCCTTGGGCAGCTTCTTCGAGCCGGAGATGACGTCCTTGAACGTGGTCCCGGCGCGGAAGGCGGGCACGTTGGTCTTCTTCACGCGGACGGCCTCACCGGTGCGCGGGTTGCGCGCGGTGCGGGCGGCGCGGGCGCGCTTCTCGAACACCCCGAAGCCGGTGATGTTGACCTTTTCGCCCTTGTTGACCGTCCGGATGATGATGTCCACCAGACCGTCAACGGCCTGCGAAGCCACCTTCTTGTCGCCCAGACGCTCCGACAGCGCCTCGATCAGCTGGGCCTTGTTCGTCATTCCAGTCCTCCATAGTGGAACTACTCGTACACGGCCCATCTCGGCCGACACTGCACACGGTATTACCAATACCGCACAAAATCCAACCGGGGGTCGAAATATTTCCTTGTGCGGGGGCGGGTTCCGCCTCCCCGGCGGCCCTCCCCGGACGGCTCCCCGAACCGGCCCCGGAGGTCGACCATGGCCCTGAGCAGGCAAAACCCTGTCGCGCTGCCGTCCACAGTGGTCGTCCATATAGGACCCGATGCCCCTCCGGAGACTTTTTCGCCCCGACACGCCGGAGCGGCCCTCCCCGCGTGTGTCGGAGCCCACGCGGGCCCCGATCCCGCGCAGCGATCGGGGATCGCGGCCCCTCCGGAGGGCGCTCGGACGCCGCTTCGCAGTGGAGCCAGGCGGAAGCGGGCGCGGTAACGCCGGGCCCGCCCGCCGCGACCTCCCGGGCGGGACCGGCGGGCCCGTTGCGGCACAACCGGAGGAGCCCGCCGGGATCGTCCGCGACGGCCGAAAGATCTTCCCCGAAGGGTGAACTCACTCGTTCGGCGCAGCCGTGGCCTGCGGCGACACTCGGAGTACCCCACGGCCGCAACGCCGTGTTGGGCGCGGGACTGTCGGACCGGCGAGCTAGTCTGCGGCCGGAGGAAGAGCCGGGCGGACAGGGAGAACCGTGGACCAGGAGACGCTCACGACCGTCGTCGGACGGGTGGCGGGCACCGAGGACTCGACGCCGCTGCAGTTCCACGTGGCCATCGATCCGGAAGCCTATCTGCAGCTCGACGACGTGGTCGTGACCCGGCGGGAACTCCCTGGCCTGGGCGAAGTCACGTCCTACGGCGTCGTGACGCAGGTGAGCGCGCGGCACGAGGGCGCCAGCTTCGGCAGTGACGTCTTCCTGATCTCCGACGGCGTTCTGCCCGCCCAGGTGCAGGAGATCGCCGAGATCGCGACCACCCGCGTCGAGCCCGAATGCTACGTGCCGCCGCGGCCGGGGTCGGTCGTCGAGCGCGCCAAGGGGGAGGATCGCGCGCAGGCGCTGTACTTCGACAACATGACCCGCCAGGTGGCGGTCGGGCTGGGCCGTGACGGCGAACCCGTGTACCTCAACCTGGACTTCCTCGACGGCACGCGGGGTGCGCACGTCAGCATCAGCGGGGTCTCGGGCGTCGCGACGAAGACGTCGTTCGCGTTGTTCCTGCTGCACTCGATCTTCCGCGGCGGCGCCCTCTCGAACGCCCACAACGCCAAGGCCCTCGTCTTCTCGGTCAAGGGCGAGGACCTGCTGTTCCTCGACACCCCCAACATCCACCTCGACGCGAAGCTCCAGGAGGAGTACGCCAAGCTGGGCCTGCCGGCGGAGCCCTTCGCCTCGGTCGGCTTCTACGCCCCGCCGACGCCGTCGGACACCACGGGGAAGCCTTACGTCACCGGGCGGACCTCGGGGGTCGGCGCCTTCTGGTGGACCATCGCGGAGTTCTGCGCCGGCGACCTGCTGCCCTACGTCTTCGCCGACGCCGAGGACGAGCGCAACCAGTACACGATGGTCATCCACCAGGTCGCGAACCGGTTGCGCCTCGACAGCACCCCGGCCGGGAAGGACGGCGCGGCCAACGTCGACGGTGTCCTGTGCCGCACCTACGCCGAGCTCGTCGACGTCATCTGCGAGCGTGTCACCGACGAGGAAACCCGCGCGAGCTGGGCGGGTGCGGTCACCGGCGCGGGCACCGTCAACGCGTTCATCCGCCGCCTGCGCTCGAGCCAGCGCGCGCTGAACGGGCTCATCCGCGGTGACCTCACCGACCACGCCGCCCGCAAGCTGTCCACGGAGAACCAGCAGGTGACCGTGGTGGACATCCACAACCTCGTCGAGCGCGCGCAGCGGTTCGTGGTCGGCGTGACGCTCGCGGCGGAGACCGCGCGCAAGGAGGCGGCCGGCGCGGGCGGGCTGCTGTTCACGATGCTGGACGAGCTCAACAAGTACGCACCCCGGGAAGGCAGCAGCCCCATCAAAGAGGTGCTGCTGGACATCGCCGAGCGCGGCCGCTCCCTCGGCGTCATCCTCATCGGCGCGCAGCAGACCGCCTCCGAAGTCGAGCGCCGGATCGTCAGCAACAGCTCGGTGCGGATCGTCGGGCGCCTCGACGCCGCGGAGGCTTCGCGCCCCGAGTACGGCTTCCTCCCGGCCAGCCAGCGGGTCCGCGCGACCCTCGCGACGCCCGGCACGATGTTCGTGAGCCAGCCGGAGATCCCGGTGCCGATCGCGGTCGGCTTCCCGTTCCCGGCCTGGGCCACGCGGCTTTCCGAGGCCGGCCGGGTGCCGACGACCACGGCGACGCCGAAGTCCGATCCCTTCGCCGGCCTGCCGACGGGCAGCAGCGATCCGTTCGGTGACGACCCGCCTCCGTTCTGAGCCCGCCTCCGCCCGCCACCCGAACGGAAGGAAGCCGAGTGAAGTTCCTGCACACCTCCGACTGGCACGTCGGCAAGACGCTCAAGGGGCGCAACCGGCTCGACGAGCAGCGCGCGGTGCTCGGCGAAATCGTCCGGATCGCGAGGAAGGAGCCCTTCGACGCGATCCTCGTCGCGGGTGACCTTTACGAGACGTCGGCGCCGTCGGCGGCCGCGCAGGAGCTCGTGGTGCAGGCGCTGATGGCGCTGCGCGACACCGGGGCCGAGGTCCTCGCGATCGCCGGGAACCACGACCACGCCGCGACGTTCGAGGCCTACCGGCCGCTGCTGCGCAAGGCGGGCATCCACCTCGTCGGCACGCCGCGCCCGGCCGCCGACGGCGGGGTGGTGGCGTTCGACGCCCGCTCGACCGGCGAGCGCGTCGAAGTCGCGGTGCTGCCCTTCCTTTCCCAGCGCTACGCCGTGCGCGCCGCCGAGCTGCTCGCCGGGACCCCGGCGGACAACGTCGGCGAGTACGACCAGCGGGTGCGCGACATCCTGGCGCACCTCAAGTCCGGGTTCACCGATGGCGCGGTGCACCTCTTCATGGCCCACCTCACGGTGACCGGCGGGACGATGGGCGGCGGGGAGCGCGCGGCGCAGTCGATCTTCGAGTACCACGTGCCGGCGACGGCGTTCGGCGCCGATCCGCACTACGTCGCGCTCGGCCACCTGCACCGGCGCCAGTCGCTGCCCGCGCCGTGCCCGGTGCACTACAGCGGTTCGCCGTTCGCCGTCGACTTCGGCGAGCAGGACAACACGAGTGTCGTGCTGTCGGTCGAGGTGAGTCCGGGCACACCGGCGAAGATCACGGACCTCCCGTTGACGGCGGGGCGGCGGCTGCGGACGGTCCACGGCACGGTGGCGGAGCTCGTCGGCCGCGCGGCGGAGTTCGGCGAGGACTACCTCCGCGTCTACGTCCGCGAAGCGACCAGGGCCGGGCTTCGCGAGGAGATCCAGGAAGCCCTGCCGAACGCGCTCGAGATCCGCATCGACCCGGAGTTCGCCGCGCCGGTGACGACTTCGGGCGGCGAACGCGCGGTCGCGGACCGGTCACCGGGAGAGCTGTTCGCGACCTACTGCGACGAGCGGACGGTCGAGGACAAGAGGGTGCAGGCGCTCTTCGCGCGGCTGCACGACGAAGAGACGAGCGGGGTGTGAGATGCGGCCTGTGCTGCTGGAGATGACCGGCTTCGCGTCGTTCCGCGACAAGACCGAGGTCAGCTTCGAAGACACGGACTACTTCGCGCTCGTCGGGCCGACCGGCGCGGGCAAGAGCACGGTGATCGACGCGCTCACCTTCGCCCTCTACGGCTCCGTCGCCCGCTGGGACCACGAAGGGCTCGTCGCGCCCGCGCTCGCCCCGACGGCGAACCGTGCCACCGTGCGGCTGGTCTTCGACGCCGGCGGCGCGCGCTACCACGTCGTCCGGGAAGTGCGGCGCAGCGGCGGGAAGAAACCCACGGTCAGCGTGAAGAACGTGCGCCTGGAACGGCTCGCCGACCCGACCGCGCTCGGCGGCCCGGAGGACGACGCCGACCCGGTGGCCGCGGACTCCGAGGTGACGCCGGCGATCGAACGCCTGCTCGGGTTGACGTTCAAGCACTTCTGCACCTGCGTGGCGCTGCCCCAGGGCGACTTCGCGGAGTTCCTGCACGCCAAGGCCGCCGACCGGCAGAAGATCCTGATCAAGCTGCTGGGCCTGGAGGTCTACGAGCGGATCGGCCGCCGGGCCGGGGTGACGGCCGAACAGCAGAAGCAGCGTGCCGCCGTGCTCGCGGAGCAGCTCGGCAACTACGCCGACGCGACCGAGGAAGCCGTCGCGGAGCTCGCCACGCGGATGACGGCCCTCGCGGAGCTGGAAGCGCGGGTAAATACAGCGCTGCCCGGCTTGAACGACGCGACGCGCGCGCACGACGACGCCCGGCTGCTCGTCACGACAGTTACTAAAGAACTGAGCGTCCTCGACGCGCTGGAACGCCCGGCCGGTGTTGAGGACCTGGAAGCCCGCCGCCGTGCCGCGGCCGACGACGCGACGGCCGCGCGGGCCGGGCTGGAGCGGGCCGAAAAGGCGGACGAAACGGCCCGCGCCGCTTTGGCCGCCGCGCCCGACCGGAGCGGGCTGGAGCGGATCCGGGCCGCCCGCACGGAACTCGCCGACACCGAGTCGGCGCTGCCTCACCGGGAAGAAGCGGCAAAAACGGCGTCGGCGGCCAAAGCCGCCGCGGCGGTTTCGGTGACCGAAGCGGTGTCCGTCGTCGACGCGGCGAGGAAGACGCGGGACACCACCGCCCGGGCCGCCGAAGACGCGGCCGCGGAAGCCGCGCGGGCCCGTCAGGAGCGTGACCGGCTGGCCGGGCTGCGGCCGCCGGCGGATCTCGGGGACCTGTCGGCGGATTCGGCGCGGGTGGCGAAACGCACAGCGGACGCGGCCGCCCGGCTGACCGCGGCCGAAGCGGCGGACGCCGAAGCGCGTGCCGCGCTGGCCGCCCAGCCGGACGTCGCGCCGCTCGCCGCCGCCCGTTCGGATGCCCGCACCCTTTATGCGTTGTGTGAAGCGCAACGGAAGGCCGCGCCCGAGCAGGCCGCGCGCCGCGCGGAGCTCGAAACGGCGCGAACCGCCTTCGCCCGGTCCGACACCGAACTCACCGCGGCCAAGACCGCGCTGACCGAAGCGGAACGAGCGGGACAGGCGCTGGCCCTGCGGTCCGGGCTCGCCGTCGGGCACCCGTGCCCGGTGTGCGAGCAGGACGTTTCGGCCCTGCCCGACTCCGGCGGCCACGCTCACCTGGCCGAGGCGCGTGACCGGGTCGAGCGGGCCGAACGCGAGCGCGCGGCGGCCGAGACGGCGGTGCGCAAGCTGGAACGGGCGGCGGACCGGGACACCGACGCGGCCGTGTCCGCCGCCGCGCAGGCGGAAGAACTGCGGCTGGTGCTCGCCGAGGTCGACGGGCCGCCCGAGTCCGCGGTGCTGCGGCGGCCGGTCGAGGCCTCTTTCTCCGAGCAGGACTTCGCGGACCTCGTCGCCGCTGTGCGCGAGCGGGGCGAGTGGCTGTCGGCGACGATCGAGGGCCGCTCCCGCGTCGCCGAAGCGGCCGGCGCCGCGGACAAGGAACTGGCCGCGGCCCGCGCCGAACGCGCGGCGGCGCAGCAGGACGCCGACGTCGTCGAGCGATCGGCCGCGGCGGCCCGGGAAGCCCTGCGGGCGGCGCGTGACCCGCTCGTCGAGCTGGGCGCGCCCGCGATCGACGGCGACGACGTCCCGGCCGGTTGGCAGCGGCTCACCGCGTGGGCGGCTTCTTCACTGGAGGAACGGCGGACCGCGCTGGCCGCGCTCGAAGCGGCGGCCGAAGCCGCGGGCAAGGAAGCCGTCGTGGCCGCGGACGATCTCGCGGCCGCCGAGCGCAACGCCGAGCAGCGGCGCACTCGCGCGGTCGACGCCGGCCTGGCCGAGCAGTCGGCGAGCACCGAGCTGGCGACCGCCCGGCGCCGGCACGGTGAACTGGTCACGATGCTGGCCGACGCGCCGTCCGCCGACGTCGTCACCGAACAACTCGCGCGCGTCGCGGAGCTCGAGCAAGCCGCGAAGGCCGCGGACGGCGACCTGCGGACCGCTCGCGCGACCGCGAAACAAGCGGCCGACGGCCAGGCGAGCGTCACGAAGGAGGTCGACGCCGAACGGCAGAAGCTGTCCCGGGCCCGCGATCCCCTCGTCGGCCTGGGCGCTCCGCCGATCGACGGTGAGAGCCTGCTGGACGCCTGGTCCGCGCTCACGGACTGGGCGTCCGGACAGGCGAAGGACCACCGCGAGCGGCTGGCCGTCGCGAAGGCCGCCGAAGAAGAAACCGCGGAAGCGTTGCGGGTGGCCGAACGCGCCGTCGCCGAAGACGTCACCGCGCTCGGGGTCGACCTGCCGGAAGGGCCGGTGCGGGACCGTGTCCCGGTCGCCGTCGCCACCGCACGGGCGCGCGCCGAGGGTGACCACGACGACATGCGGCGGCGGGTCGCGCGCGTGGCGGGCCTGCACGGCGACATCACGGCGGCGGAGTCGGAGGCGCAGGTCGCGCGGCTGCTCGCGGATCTCCTGCGCTCGGACAAGTTCCCGCGCTGGCTGATCGCCGGGGCGCTCGACACGCTCGTCGCGGAGGCATCCGCGTCGCTGCTGGAGCTGTCCGGCGGGCAGTTCGAGCTGACCCACGACAAGGGCGACTTCCTGGTGGTGGACCACAACGAGGCCGACGCCCGGCGCCCGGTGAAGACGCTGTCCGGCGGGGAGACGTTCCAGGCGTCGCTTTCGCTGGCCCTCGCGCTGTCGTCGCAGCTCGGGGCGATGGCGGCCGACGGCGCGACCAAGCTCGAGTCGATCTTCCTCGACGAGGGTTTCGGCACGCTCGACGAGGCCACGCTCGACGTCGTGGCGTCCACATTGGAGAACCTCTCCGCGTCCGGCTCCCGGATGGTCGGGGTGATCACGCACGTGCCGGCGCTGGCCGAGCGCGTGCCGGTGCGCTTCCAGGTCACGCGCGACGGCACCGGCTCGCACATCAGCAGGGAGGGCGCATGACGGCGGTGGCCGGGATGAGCTTCAATATCGACGCGTGGGACCCGGGTTACGGCAGCTCGATGGAGGCCGAGGAGCTGGCCCGCTCGCAGGCCGAGGTCGCGCTCGACGTCGAGGTGCCGGCGGCCGAGTGGGCGCCGATCGACCCGTCGCCGGTGGCCTCCCCGCCGGACGCGGTGTTGTTCGTCGACGGCGTCCGCCGCATCGACGCCCGTGTCTGGATCGACGACCCGGCCGGGAACTCGGCGTCCATCGGGATCTGCGCGTCGTACGCGGCGGGGGTGGTGTGCTGCTGCGCGGGGCGGGCGCACGTCGTCGGCGCGAACGTCCGGCGCGGGCTGTTCACGGTCGCGGCGGAGGCCGAGGGCATCCCGACGTCGGCGGGGGTCTACGAGCCGTTCCGCGCGACGGCCAAGGACGACAAGCCGCTGCCGGTGGTGCTGTCCTCGGCGCTGCAGGAACAGCTGGCCGACGTCGAGCTGGAGACGGCGACCGAGGCGCGCCGGGCGATCGAGGGGCACGTCGGCACCGACCTGCTGGTGGTGGACGGCCCGCTGAGCGGGCGCACGCACCTGCCCCGGGCGGTCGGGTTCATCAAGAGCCACCAGACGACGTACCTCCCGGGCGAGCTCAACACGATGGTCGGCGACCTCGGGCCGCACCAGCGCACGCCGGTGTTCCTGATGGGGACGACGTGGATCCGGCACTCGTGGTACCTGCGTTTGCCGTCGCCCGGCGGCCCACCGTGGTCGGGGGTGGTCCGCGTCGAGGCGGCTCCGCACCTGGGGCGTGCGGAGGTGGCGGACCTGGCGAACCTCACGCAGTCGGTGCTGGGGCGGTTCGCGTCGGTGGAGTACAAGGACTCGCGGGCACCGCAGAACCTGTACCCGATCGCGGGTCTGGAGCGCGATCTGCGGCATCGGCTGGGGGACCAGCAGTTCGTCTATCGGGCACTACGGCTGGCCGCGGCCCGCTGAGGCGCGGGGCAGCCGGGGTTCGCTGGGGGAGCGGAGTGGGTGCGGCTCGCCGTGGCGCGGGGCAGGGGTTCGTTGAGGCGCGGGGCAGGCGGGGCTCGCTATGGCGCGGGGGAGGCGGGGTTCGCCGAGGATCCTGGCGCTCGGCCGGGAAGGGCCGGTTCCAGTGTCGCGAATGGGTCATTGGGGACGCCAGAGGTCTCCAATGGGTCATTCGCGGCGACAAAGTCGCCGCGCGAATCCGGGCCGGCCCCGGGCCGGGCCCCGGGATCAGGGTTCCGGCAAAGTCGGGGCGAAAGTGGTCGGCGGGCCGCTGCGATGTCGTGAATGACTCATTCACCTCGTCAGAGGTCATGAATGAGTCATTCATGACCCTTCCCGGGCCGCTATCGCGACCTCCGGTGTGGTGTACCTGGCCGTCCGCGCTGCGAGCTGACCGGCGAATCCGACTTGGCCGGAACCCCGGGCCCCGGGGCGGGGGCCTGGGGAGACCACCGCCGCCCCGGGGTGTCCTTTGTGGAGGGTCAGCTCAGTGACCCGTCGCCCGTCTGCGGTGCTCCCGCCGGCTTGACCGCGACCTGCGGCTTTGCCGGCTTGGGCGCCTTCGTGGACGTCGCCGGGGGCTTTGTGGCCGGCGGCTTCGGCTTGGCCGTCGAGCTCGGCGGCGGGGTGCCGAGGATCGTGAACGACCCCGTGGCGACGCGGCCGTCCGAGCACGTGAACGTCGCGGTGTACCTGCCCGGCGTCTTGATCGCCGTGGTGTGGCCGCCGGCGCGGCCGAAGTTGCCGCCTTCGGTGAACTGCAGCGGCGCCGCGAACCCCTTCGACGTGACCGGTGTGGCCGGCGTGCAGCCGTTGCCGACCGCCGCGCGGGTTTCCGCGTCGACGCGGCCGCCGGGCTCGACCTGTGCCGTCAGCCCCCAGCTGACCTCGGCCGCGCTCGCCGGGGCCGCCAGGGCCAGGGTTGCCGCGCTCGCCGCCATTAGGCCGATCAGTGTTTTCTTGACCATGACTCGTCCCCTCTCGGTGCTGCCGCCTCCACGCCTGAGCCGGGGAAATGGTTGAGTCCACTCTCGAATTCAAGTACGTGAACGACTATCGAGTCTATGTTTCCCCGTCACGTATGGGTTAGCTTGTCCGCCGTCGATCCCGTTCGGTGCCGAGGGAGACTGCGATGCGTCACGGCCGGCTCGTTCTCGTGGTAGTCCTGGGGTTGTCGCTGGCAACGCCGGCGGCGGCCGCCGCGCAACCCTGGCGTGACGCCCGCCAGCCGCCCGACCGGCGGGCCGCGGAGCTCGTCGCCGCGATGACCCTCGACGAGAAGATCTCGCAGCTGCACCTGCAGCCCGACGCCCAGCACCAGCGGTACGTGCCGCCGATCCCGCGCCTGGGCGTGCCCGGCTTCCGCATCGCCAACGGCCCGGCCGGCATGGGCCCCGCCGACGACAAACCGCAGAAGCCCGCGACCGCGCTGCCCGCCACGATGGCGCTCGCGTCGACCTTCGACACCGACGTCGCGCGCCGCTACGGCCGGCTGATCGGCAGCGAGACCCGCGCGCTCGCGCACAACGTGTCCGAAGCGCCCGACATCAACATCGCCCGCGTGCCGCGCAACGGCCGGACGTTCGAAGGCATGGGGGAGGACCCGGTGCTCGCCGGGGCGCTCGCGGCCGCCGACATCCGCGGCATCCAGGAGAACGGCACCATCGCCGAGGTCAAGCACTACGCGGCGAACA
This sequence comes from Amycolatopsis sp. NPDC104819, assembly GCF_055583145.1. Taxonomy (NCBI): domain Bacteria; kingdom Bacillati; phylum Actinomycetota; class Actinomycetes; order Pseudonocardiales; family Pseudonocardiaceae; genus Amycolatopsis; species Amycolatopsis sp. NPDC104819. Next base: position 91,431 of record NZ_JBVJON010000020.1, read on the forward strand.
ACCAGGAGACCCAGCGCTTCAGCATCGACGAGCACATCGACGAGCGCACCCTCAACGAGATCTACCTGCCGCACTTCGAGCAGTCGGTCACCGAAGGCCGGGCCGGCTCGGTGATGTGCGCCTTCCCGCAGATCAACAGCGTGTACGTCTGCGAGAACCAGGCCCTGCTGCAGGGCAAGCTCCGCGACGAGTGGGGGTTCAAGGGGTTCGTCCAGTCCGACTGGGGCGCCGCGCACAGCACCGTCGGGTCGGCGAACGCGGGCATGAACCTCGAGATGATCGACGGCACCTGGTACGGCGACAAGATGAAGCAGGCCGTGCTCGCCGGGCAGGTGACCGAACAGCGCGTCGACGAGCTGCTGCTGCCGCGGTTCCGGACGATGTTCGCCTTCGGGCAGTTCGACCACCCGCCGGTGCTCACCCCGCTGCCGACCGCCGAGCACGACGCGGCCGCCAAGCAGTTCGCCGAACGCGGCATGGTGCTCCTGCGCAACGACCACGCCCAGCTGCCGCTCGACGACCGTGCGGTGCGGTCGATCGCCCTGGTCGGGCCGTTCGCGACGCAGGCCAAGACCGGGGGCGGCGGCAGCTCGGCCGTCATCCCGACGTCCACAGTGGACCCGCTGCCGGGGCTGCGGCAGCGCGTCCCGGGCGCGGCGGTGACCCTCGACGACGGGAGCGACCCGGCGCGGGCGGCCGCGCTGGCGGCGTCCGCCGACGTGGCCGTCGTGATGGTCGGCGACAACGAAGCCGAGGGCAAGGACCGGCCGAGCCTCGCGCTGGAGGGCAACCAGGACGCGCTGGTCTCGGCGGTCGCGGCGGCCAACCCGCACACGGTCGTCGTGGTGAAGAGCGGCGGGCCGGTGCTCATGCCGTGGGCGTCGAGCGTGCCGGCGATCCTGCAGGCGTGGTACCCGGGCCAGCAGGACGGCGCCGCGGTGGCCGGCGTGCTCTTCGGTGACAGCAACCCGTCGGCGAAGCTGCCGATCACGTTCCCCGCGGCGGACGCGGACACCCCGGCGAACACCCCGGCGCAGTTCCCGGGGATCAACGGCGTGGCCACGTATTCGGAGGGCCTGCAGGTCGGCTACCGCTGGTTCGACGCGCAGGGCCGCGCCCCGCTGTTCCCGTTCGGGTACGGCCTGTCGTACACGACGTTCGCCTTCTCCGGGCTGTCGGTCCGCACCACCGGCGACGGCGCGACGGCGACGTTCACGGTCCGCAACACCGGACGCCGGGCGGGCGCCGAAGTGGCTCAGCTGTACCTGGGCTTCCCGGCGGCCGCGGGTGAGCCGCCGAAGCAGCTGAAGGGCTTCGAGCGGGTGGAGCTGGCGCCGGGCCAGTCCCGCCGCGTGACGATCCACCTGGACCAGCGGGACTTCTCGGTGTGGGACGCGGCGAGCCACGCGTGGTCGCCGGTGAAGGGCGGCTTCACGGTGCAGGTGGGCGACTCGTCGCGGTCCCTGCCGCTGCAGGCGTCCCTGAAGCGGCGCTGACGGAAGGGCAGTGAGTGACTCATTCACTGCGTCCAGCGTCATGAATGAGTCATTCACTGCGTCGGGGGTCGGAGCGAGGTGAGGCGGCCTGCCGCAGGGGTGGCAGTCGCCGATGGCAGCTTGGCCGCCGTGCGAATCCGACTTTGCCGGGACCCCTGTCGTCGGGGTCATGAATGAGTCATTCATGGCACCGCCGCAAGGGCCGCCGGAACGCCGCTAGGCCTTGCAGCCGGGCGCGCTCGCCGCCGCCGTCATCAGTTCCGGCGACTCCACGAGCGGGGCCACGGGGTCGTAGGTGCCGTCGAGGTCCTGCTGGGCCAGCCTCATGGCCTTCGCCGCCGGCTCCTGGGAGGCCTCGTCACCCGGCTTCGCGCGGTCGAGCGCGGTCTTGGCGTTCGCCGCCCGGTCGCGGGAGGTCGTGTACTTCGTCGTGAACGCCGCGCGCACCTTTTCAGCGAGCGGGACCGGGGCGGGCGGCAGCGCGGTCAGCTTGTCGACGACCTCGCCCGCGCGCGCCGCGATCCCGCCCAGCTCCGCGCTGATCGCTTTCTGCGCCTCCTCGATCGAGGTCGGCTCGGCCGGCGACTGCCCCGCTTCGGCCTCGGTGCGCTTGCGGTAGCCGTTGACCGCCGAGCAGAAGCCGTCCATCCAGCTCAGCGTGGCCGGGTCGGCGGACGGCGTGGCCGGCAGGGTCGGCGGCGCGGTCACGGTCACGGTCGGCGCCGCGGCCTGGGGCTGCCCCGAACACGCGGTCAGCACCAGGCACGCGCCCAGCAGTCCCGGAACGATCTTCATGGCTCCCCCTCGCGGTCCCTCTTTGCGGCTACACGCGCGAGTGTCCCGAACGGTTGCGTCAGGCCGCCGCGAGCGTCTCGCCGAGGGCCTCCCGGCCGTCGTCGGTCAGCTCCGCCCGCGTCCACTGCCCGACGGCCACCATCCGCGCCGGGCGGATCAGGCCGGCCCGTGCCAGGTCGTGCGCCGTCGCCTGGTCGCAGCACGGCAGGCCGTCCACCCGCAGGTCCGGCTCGCAGCTGCACGTCAGCTCGGCGCGCCCGGCGCCGACCGCTCTCAACATCGCCAGCGCCCGGCGGTTCAGTTCGGTGTCCATGGTCTTCCCCCTCTGTGCTTCCGACAGGAAGGAGACGTGACCGCGGTCACCGAATACGCGGGTTTTGCGAGGTTCCCCCGAACGGTGCACGCCGGCCTGTGACTCCTGGGGCGGGAGTTACAGGCGTTCCTGCAGGGCGTCCGCCGCCGCGAGGAGGTCGGCCGCCCAGCGGGCGCCCGGCTTGCGGCCGATGCGCTCGATCGGGCCCGACACCGACACCGCCGCCACGACCGTGCCCGCCGAATCGCGCACCGGCGCCGAGATGCTCGCCACGCCCGGCTCGCGCTCGGCCACGCTCTGCGCCCAGCCGCGCCGGCGCACCTCCAGCAGCGTGCGCTCGCCGAAGACCGCGTCCGCCAGGATCGTGCGCTGCGTGTGGGGATCCGCCCACGCCGCGAGCACCTTCGCGCCGGAGCCGGCCGTCATCGGCAGCCGGGAGCCGACCGGCACCGTGTCCCGCAGGCCGGACGGCGGCTCCGCCGTCGCGACGCACACGCGCTGGACGCCGTCGCGCCGGTACAGCTGGACGCTTTCGCCGGTGACGTCGCGCAGTTTCGGCAGGACGACGCCTGCCGCGTCGAGCAGCGGGTCCGTCGAACCGCCGGCGAGCTCGGCCAGCGCGGTACCGGGACGCCAGCGTCCGTCCGGGCCGCGGCGCAGCAACCGGTGCACCTCGAGGCCCACCGCGAGCCGGTGCGCGGTGGCGCGCGGCAGACCGGTCCGCGTGCACAGTTCCGCGAGGCCGCAGGGGTCGTCCGCGACCGCCTGCAGGACGGCCACTGCTTTGTCCAGTACTCCGATACCGCTATGCTGTCCCACGAACCGATACTAGCGTCCCGCACTTTGGGAAGTCCAGTATCTGGGAAACCCGAACTCGAGCTGCGCCCCTCCGTTCGCGGCTCGCACCGGTTCCGCAGGTGTGCGCCCGAGTTCCACCACCACAGTGACCGTGGAAAGGAGCCGGAGATGACCAGCCCGACCGGCAAGGCCCGCACGCTGGCGGAGAAGGTGTGGGACAGCCACCTCGTGCGCCGAGGCGAAGGCGCCGAACCGGACCTGCTCTACATCGACCTCCACCTGCTGCACGAAGTGACCAGCCCGCAGGCCTTCGACGGCCTCCGGCTGGCCGGGCGGCCGCTGCGCCGCCCCGACCTCACCATCGCGACCGAGGACCACAACGTCCCGACCGTCGACATCGAGCTCCCCATCGCCGATCCGGTCTCGCGCACCCAGGTCGACACCCTTCGCCGCAACTGCAAGGAGTTCGGTGTCCGGCTGCACCCCATGGGGGACGCCGAGCAGGGCATCGTGCACGTCATCGGCCCGCAGCTCGGCCTGACCCAGCCCGGTATGACCGTGGTCTGCGGCGACAGCCACACCTCCACGCACGGCGCGTTCGGCGCCATCGCCTTCGGCATCGGGACGTCCGAGGTCGAGCACGTCATGGCCACCCAGACGCTGCCGCTCCGTCCATTCAAGACGATGGCGATCACGGTCGACGGGCAGCTGCGCCCCGGCGTCACGGCGAAGGACATCATCCTCGCGGTGATCGCCAAGATCGGCACCGGCGGCGGCCAGGGCTACATCCTCGAGTACCGCGGCGAGGCCATCGAGGCGCTCTCCATGGAAGCCCGGATGACCGTCTGCAACATGTCGATCGAGGCCGGCGCCCGCGCCGGGATGATCGCCCCGGACGAGACGACGTTCGAGTACCTCAAGGGCCGCCCGCACGCTCCGCAGGGCGCGGACTGGGACGCCGCGGTCGAAAACTGGCGGCAGCTGCGCACCGACGACGGCGCCGCGTTCGACGCCGAGGTGCACCTGGACGCGGCCGCGCTGACGCCGTTCGTGACCTGGGGCACCAACCCCGGCCAGGGCCTCCCGCTGGGCGCCGACGTGCCCGACCCGGAGCAGATCCCGGACGAGAACGACCGCGTCGCGGCCGAGAAGGCCCTGTCGTACATGGACCTCAAGCCCGGCACGCCGCTGCGCGAGATCTCGGTGGACACCGTCTTCCTCGGCTCCTGCACCAACGGCCGGATCGAGGACCTGCGGGCCGCGGCCGAGGTGCTGCGCGGGCGGAAGGTGGCGGACTCGGTCCGCATGCTGGTGGTTCCCGGCTCGATGCGCGTCCGCAAGGCCGCCGAAGAGGAGGGCCTCGACGAGGTCTTCACCGCCGCGGGCGCCGAGTGGCGGCAGGCCGGCTGCTCGATGTGCCTGGGCATGAACCCGGACCAGCTGAAGCCGGGCGAGCGCAGCGCGTCGACGTCGAACCGCAACTTCGAGGGCCGGCAGGGCAAGGGCGGCCGGACGCACCTGGTCTCGCCGCTGGTCGCCGCCGCGACGGCCGTGCGCGGCACGCTCTCGTCCCCGGAAGACCTCGTCACCGCCTGACCTCCCGAGAGGAGCACCCACCATGGAACCGTTCACCCAGCACACCGGCGTCGGCGTCCCCCTGCGCCGGTCCAACGTGGACACCGACCAGATCATCCCGGCGGTCTACCTCAAGCGGGTCACCCGGACCGGCTTCGAGGACGGCCTGTTCGCCGCCTGGCGCGGCGACGAGGACTTCATCCTCAACCAGGAGGCGTTCAAGAGCGGGAGCGTGCTGGTCGCGGGCCCGGACTTCGGAACCGGTTCCTCCCGCGAGCATGCCGTCTGGGCGCTGATGGACTACGGCTTCCGCGCGGTCATCTCGGCTCGGTTCGCCGACATCTTCCGCGGCAACTCCGGCAAGGGCGGCCTGGTCGCCGCGCAGTGCGAGCAGCACGACGTCGAACTGCTCTGGAAGCTGCTCGAGAACGAGCCGGGCACCGAGGTGACGGTCGACCTCGAGACCAAGACCGTGCGCGCCAAGGACTTCACCGCGCCCTTCCAGATCGACGACTACGTCCGCTGGCGGCTGCTCGAAGGCCTCGACGACATCGCGCTGACGTTGCGCCATGCCGGTGAGATCGACGGCTTCGAGGCGGCCCGCCCGTCGTGGAAGCCGACGACCACCCCGGTCGCCGCGAGCTAGTCCGTCTCCGGGGCGGGATTCCTTGCCGGGCAAGGGATCCCGCCCTTTTTGCGCGTCCTGGAACAAGTCGCCGGAGATCGCCGCCGGGAGGCGGAACCCGCCCCGGGGCAACGGAAAGGCGCCCGCGGGCCGGTTGGATTTGCGCTGCCTTGGTAATACCGTGGTGCAGATCGGCCGGCGCGGCCGAGGACGAGGGGCTCCTTCCCGGGAGGACTGCGATGGCCAACAAGGCCCAGCTGATCGAGGCGCTGACCGAGCGCCTGGGCGACAAGAAGGCCGCCGCCGCGGCGGTCGACGGTCTGGTCGACATCATCATCCGGACGGTCAACAAGGGCGAAAAGGTCACCATCACCGGCTTCGGGGTGTTCGAGAAGCGCGCCCGCGCGGCCCGGACGGCCCGGAACCCGCGCACCGGCGAAGCCGTGCGCGTCAAGAAGACGAACGTGCCCGCCTTCCGCGCCGGGACCACCTTCAAGGACGTCGTTTCCGGCGCGAAGAAGCTCGCGAGGGCCACCCCGGTCAAGCGTGCCGCGGCCGGAACCCGCGCGACGGCGTCACGCACGACGGCGACCCGCGCCACCACGACTCGCACCACGGCGTCCCGCGCCGCGGCGGCGAAGCCCGCGACGACCACGCGCACCCGTGCGACGGCGGCGAAGGCGGCCCCGAAGACGACGACCACCCGGGCGAAGGCGGCTACTCCGCGGGCGGCGGCCGCGAAGACGACCGCGGCGAAGACCACGGCGGCCAGGACGACAGCCGCGAAGCCCGCCGCCACGAAGGCGGCCACGCCGCGGAAGCCCGCCGCGGCCAAGGCGCCGGCGAGGCGGGCTTCGACGGCCGCGAAGAAGAAGTGAGGCGAGTGGGAAGGCCCCGCGCCGAGGTGTGCGAGGCCTTCTCACGGCCGCTGTTTTCGCCGTCGCGAACATGAACAATTTTTCGCCCGAACGCGATGTCCTGCGCCGCACCCGGTTCGCGTGATCAACCGACCCCGCAACGTGATTCGCCGTCCCCATCGGACTTCCCGCCCGGCCGAACCCGTTCCCGGGACCGGTTCCGGGCAATTTCGCAAAGTGGCTTGAGCGCCCGGCCGAGTGGTGCCACGCTGCCTCCTCGGGGCCCGCGTTCGGCGGGGCCCGGCGGTGCGCGGAGCGAACCTGGGGGCGACCACCATCGAGATCCGGCTGCTCGGTCCGTTCCAGGCGTCCGCCGGCGGCTCGCCGGTCGTGCTGACCAGTTCGCGGCAACGCGCGCTGCTCGCCACCCTCGCGATGTCCGCGGGCCGCCTGGTGACGATCGACGCCCTCGCCCGCGGGGTCTGGGGCGAAGCCCCGCCCGCGCACATCCGGGGCAGCCTGCAGACCTACGTAATGCGCCTGCGCCGGCTGTGCGGCGAGGAAACCGTCGTCACCGAACCGGACGGGTACCGGCTCGTCGTCGACCCGTCCCGGGTGGACGCCCTGCGGTTCCTGCGCACGCTGGACCAGGCCGCCGCCGCGACGGAACCCGCGCGCCGCCGCGACCTGCTCACCACCGCCCTCGACGCCTGGGGCGGCACACCGCTCGAAGGGGTCGGCTCACCCGCGCTCACCGCGGAATGGGGCCCGCTGCTGACCGAGCGGTACCTCTTCGCGGTGGAGCAGCGCATCGACCTCGACGCCGGGCTGGTGCCCGACGCCCGGCTCGTCGCCGAGCTGACCGACCTCGTCGCCCAGCACCCGCTGCGGGAGTCCTTGTGGGAACGGCTGGTGCGCGCCCTCGCTCGGTCCGGCCGCCGTGCCGAAGCGCTGGCCCGTTACGCCGGGCTGCGCGCGCTGCTGGCCGACGAGCTGGGGGTCGAGCCGGGGGAGAGCCTGCGCCGGCTGCACGCCGAGCTGCTCGCCGCCGACGCCGGGCCGGCCGCCGGCGCGACCGTGCCGCGGCAGCTGCCCTTCGACGTCGCCGGGTTCACCGGCCGCGAGCCGGAGCTCGCCGAGCTCGACCGGCTCCCGCCCGGGGGCGCGTCCGGCATCGTGGTCATCGAAGGGACCGCGGGGGTCGGGAAGACGTCGCTGGCCGTGCACTGGTCCCACCGCGTCCGCGACCGCTTCGCCGGCGGCGAGCTGTTCCTCGACCTGCGCGGCCACTCCGCGGACACGCCGGTGACGCCGGAGGCCGCACTCGCCGGTTTCCTCCGGGCCCTCGGTGTCCCACCCGAGACCCTGCCTTCCACAGTGGAAGAACGCTCGGCGCTGCTGCGCAGCCGGCTCGCCGGCAGCCGCACCCTCATGCTGCTCGACAACGCCCGCGACGCCGACCAGGTCCGCCCGCTGCTGCCCGGGACGGGCAACCTCGTCGTCGTGACCAGCCGCAACCAGCTGCGCGGCCTGGTCGCTCGCGACGGCGCCCGGCGCATCGCCCTGCGTTCCTTCGACGACCGCGACGCCACCGCGCTGCTCGCCGGCAGTGTCGGACCCCGGCGCCTGGCCGCCGAACCCGGCGCCGTCGCCGAGCTCGTGCAGCTCTGCGGCCGCCTGCCGCTGGCGCTGGCGCTGGCCGGCGAACGCGCGTCACGCTTCTCCGGCGTCTCCCTGGCCGGGATCGTCGAGGAGCTGCGCGACCAGCGGCTGCGGCTCGACACCCTGCGCGACCCGCAGGACGCCGGCACCGACCTGCGGGCCGCGTTCTCCTGGTCCTACAAGGCGTTGCGCCCGGCCGCCGCCCGGTTCTTCCGGCTGCTCGGCCTGCACCCGGGGCACGGCTTCAGCCTGTCTTCGGCCGCCGCGCTCGCCGGCGCCGGACTGCGCGAGGCGCGTGAGCTCGCCGACCAGCTCGCCGCCGCGCACCTGCTCAACCAGCCCGGCACCGACCGCTACCAGTTCCACGACCTCCTGCGCGTCTACGCGGCCGAGCTCGTCGAGACCGAGACGACGGAGGCCGACCGCGCTGCGGCGCTGCGGCGGCTGCTCGACTGGTACCTCGCGACGGTCGCCGAAGCCATCAAGCTCGTCCGGCCGGACCTGCTCACCGAGGACATCACGCTCGACCCCGCGCCGGTGCCGGCCGTCCGGTTCACCCAGCACGAGCAGACGATCGCCTGGTACGCCACCGAACGCCCGGCCCTCACCGCGCTCGTCGGGGTCGCCGCCGAGCACGGCCGGCCCGGCCACGCCTGGAAGCTGGCGTGGCTGCTGCGCGGGTTCTTCGCCGAGCGCCACGACCGCGACGACTGGATCACCACCGCGCGCACCGCCGTCACCGCGACGCGCGATGCGGGGGACAGCACCGGCCTCCAGTACAGCGCCAACAACCTCGGCTCGGCGTACCTGCGCACCCTGCAGCCGGACAAGGCGCTCGAAGCGCTGGAGGAGGCGCGCGCGGCGTCGGAGACCGGCGAGAACACGGCGCTCACGGTGGCGATCCTGTCCAACCTCGCGGGCGCCTACTACGTCCGCGCCGAGTACGCCGAGGCCGAACGCCACGCGCTCCAGGCCGTCCACCTCGCCCGCGACCAGGGGCAGCGCACCTTCGTCCCGCACGCGCTCCTCAACGTCAGCGCCAGCCGCATCGGCCTGCGCGACTACGACCACGCCGCCGAAGCCGCGTTGGCCGCGCGAGTCGCCTTCGCCGAGCTCGGCGACCGCTACCACGCGGCGCTCGCGCTGGGGAACGTCGCCGAGGCCCTCGAAGGCGCCGGACGGCACGACGAAGCGGAGAAGGCCGGTCTCGAGGCGCTCGAAGAGCTGAAGGAGCTGAACGCGGACTACGGCACCATCGACGTCCACATCACGCTGGGCCGGCTGAACCACCGCACCGGGCGGCTGGACGAGGCCCGTGACCACTGGGCCGAGGCGCTGACCGTCAGCCAGCGCCTCGGGGACCCCCGCAGCGCGGAGATCCAGGCCCTGCTGGCGACGGTGCCCGCGGGACGACTCCCCGCGCGGGATGCGCCGTACCCCTAGCCCGGCGCAGCCCAACGGGGCCCGAGACCAGTACACCAAGGTCCACTGTCACGACGCTGTCGCGCCGGTTCGCAGGCCGTCCGTGTCAGGAGTGGCTGGGGGAGGGAGTCGGCAACGCACTCGGGTGGTAGTCCGCCGAGAGCAGCAGCGGGCCGTCCCGGACGGTCGGCGGGCGGAACGACAGGACCCAGAACGAGCCCTTCTTGCTCGGCACCACCCCGCCGCGCGCCGCCGCCGGCTCGACGCCGTCGCGGTCGGCCAGCACGCTCACCAGGTCCGGGATCACCCCGCCCTGGCTGCAGATCACCGGTGTCCCACCGTCACCGGCGATCGCCAGCAGCCGCGCGAGCCCCAGCACCGGGTCGGGCCAGTAGCCCTCTTCCGACAGCAGCGGCTCGTGCCGGACGTCGGCGCCGATGTCCTCGGCGATGCCGTGGACCGTCTGGACGCACCGCAGCCGCGGCGCCGAGAGCACCCGGTCCGGCCCGAACAGCGTGACCACCCGCCGCAACGCCGACGCCTGGCGCTGTCCCGCGTCCGACAACGGCCGGAGGTCGTCGTCGCCGTTCCAGTCGTCGCGCTTGCCCGCCTTCGCGTGCCGCACCAGCACCAGCGTCGTCAGGCCCACCGGCAGCTCGCAGAACGTCCGCAGCACCCGGACGTCCTCCGGCCGCGTCAGCGTGCGTTCCGCCGCCGGCGCGTCGAGCCAGCGCAGCTCGTCGACCTCGTGGTTGACCGCGAACTCGCCGGACACCGCTTCGGCGGCGAAGTAGTCGACCGTCTTCGGCACCGTCCCGGACCCGTTCTTCGCGGGCACCGGGTACGCCGACCGGGTCAGGTAGCGGCCGAGGACCGCGTCGAACCCGGTCTCCTCCCGCAGCTCCCGGACGGCGGCTTCGGCGATCGTCTCGCCCGGGTCGAGCTTTCCCTTCGGCAGCGACCAGTCGTCGTACCGCGGGCGGTGCACCAGGGCGACCTCCGTCGTCCTCCCGGCGCGGCGCCAGAGCACCGCGCCGGCCGCCCGTACCTCCTGGGTCATCCGGCGGCCCCGTGCAGCTTCGCCAGTTCGAGCTGGTGGTCGCGCACCCGCGAGCCGTCGGCGGGGAACGGCGACCATTCGCCGCTCGCGGTCAGCACCCAGCACCGCGTCGCGGGGTCGAGCGCCGAGTCGAAGATGTCGTCGAGCTGCCGGGTCAGCTTCGGGTCTTTCACCCGGACCAGCGCCTCGATCCGCCGGTCGAGGTTGCGGTGCATCATGTCCGCGCTGCCGATCCAGTGCGTGCCGCCGGCGCGGAAGTTGAAGATCCGCGAGTGCTCCAGGAACCGGCCCAGGATCGACCGGACGTGGATGTTCTCCGACAGCCCTTCGACCCCCGGCTTGAGCGTGCAGATCCCGCGCACCACGATCTCGACCGGCACCCCGGCCTGCGACGCGTGGTAGAGCGCGTCGATCACCTGCTCGTCGACCAGCGAGTTGCACTTGATCCGGATCCCGGCCTGCTGCCCGGCGCGGGCCAGCTCGATCTCCTCGCCGATGGCCCGCACGATGCCCCGGCGGATGCCGTGGGGCGAGGTGAGGATCGTCCGGTAGGTGTCCTGCCGCGAGTAGCCGGTGAGCACGTTGAACAGGTCGGTGACGTCCGCGCCGATGCTCGGGTCGGCGGTGAACAGGCCGATGTCCTCGTAGAGCCGCGCGGTCTTGGGGTTGTAGTTGCCGGTGCCGATGTGGCAGTAGCGGCGGATGGTCGAGCCCTCCTGGCGCACGATCATCGACACCTTGCAGTGCGTCTTCAGCCCGACCAGGCCGTACACGACGTGCACACCCGCGCGCTCCAGCGTGCGCGCCCAGGTGATGTTCGCCTGCTCGTCGAAGCGCGCCTTGATCTCGACCAGCGCGACGACCTGCTTGCCCGCCTCGGCGGCGTCGATCAGCGCGTCGACGATCGGCGAGTCGCCCGAGGTGCGGTACAGCGTCTGCTTGATCGCGAGGACCTTCGAGTCGGCCGCCGCCTGCTCGATGAACCGCTGCACGCTCGTGGAGAACGAGTCGTACGGGTGGTGCACGAGCACGTCACCCTCGCGCAGCGTCGCGAAGACGCTCTTCGGCGTCTCGCGCTCGCCGAACGCGGGGTGCGTCGCCGGCACGAACGGCCGGTCCTTCAGCTCCTTGCGGTCCACACCGGACAGCTGGTGCAGGCAGGTCAGGTCGAGCAGGCCGGGCACCTCGACGACGTCCGCCGGGTCGACGTCCAGCTCGCGCAGCAGCAGCTCGAGCATGTGCTCGCTCATGTCCTGCGCGACCTCGAGGCGCACCGGCGGCCCGAAGCGGCGCTGCGCGAGCTCGCGCTCGAGGGCCTGCAGGAGGTCTTCGTCACGGTCTTCGTCGACCTCGAAGTCGGCGTTGCGGGTGACGCGGAAGACGTGGTGCTCGGTGACGTCCATGCCGGTGAACAGCTCGCCCAGGTGCGCGGCGATGAGCTCTTCGAGCGGCAGGAACGTCGCGGTGCGGCTGGTGCGCTCGGTCTCGACGCGCATCAGGCGCGGCACGTTGCTCGGCACCTTCACCCGCGCGAAGCGCTCGGTGCCGCCTTCCGGGTCGCGGACCGTGACGGCCAGGTTGAGCGAAAGGCCGGAGATGTACGGGAACGGGTGCGCGGGGTCGACGGCCAGCGGCGTCAGCACCGGGAAGATCTGCTCGGAGAAGTAGCTGGACAGCCGCAGCTGGTCGGCGCCGGTGAGGTCAGCCCAGCCGACGATCCGGATATCGTGCTCGGCCAGCAGCGGGCGCAGGCCCTTCTCGAACGCGCCGGTCTGCTGCTCGACCAGGTCCTGGTTGCGCTTGGAAATGTAGTCCAGCTGCTCGCGCGGGGTGAGCCCGTCCGCGCTGCGCACCAGCAGGCCGGTCTCGTCGCGGCGCTTCAGGCCGGCGACGCGCACCATGTAGAACTCGTCCAGATTGGACGCGAAGATGGCGAGGAACTTCGTCCGTTCGAGCAGCGGCTGCGACTCGTCCTCGGCCAGCGCGAGCACGCGGGCGTTGAAGTCCTGCCAGGAGAGCTCACGGTTGAAGTACCGGTCGTCCGGCAGCGTCTCGGCGGCGGTCGGCGCGGTGGTGGTGACCGCGGGCGGCGCGGACGGGACGGCGCGGAACTCCTCGGCGTTGCGCGCGTTGCCCTGCACGGAGCTGCGGCTGCGGGTGGTCGCCGGAGTGCTCTTGCGGACTCTGGCCTTCCCGGCGGTGGCACGGGCGGCGGTGTCGCGCGCGGTCGACTTCGACGGAGTCTTCTTGGCGGTGGTGGACTTCTTCGCCGTCTCCGAAGATCCAGTGGCCGGGTTCCGTCGCCTCCGCGGTGCGGGCGTGCTGCCGTCGTCTGTGCTCACGGCTCCCATTCTTCACCAAGCCACGCGGAATTGCGCAGGCCGCGGTGAAGGTCAGGTGAACAGCTCGGCAGTGTGTTTCCCGACACCCAGGGCCCGCACGTGGGCGAGGTCTTCCGGGGTGTCGACGTCGCTGCGCAGGCTGGGGAGCGCTTGCCGGAGGCTGGTCGCGCCGGAGCCGGCGTGCTTCTTCGCCGAGCCGACGCCGAAGTGGGGGTCAAGGGGCGCGCCGGGCGCGGACAGCAGGAGGGTGGTGCCGGTGCCTTGGCGATCGGCCACGAAGGCGCGTTGTCCGGCGGCTTCGGCGAGGGCGTCGGTGAGGTCCCCGGCGCGGAGGGCGGGCAGGTCGGCTTGGAGGGCGCCGACCACGGCGTGCGGGTCGTCGGCGCGCAGGAGGTTCTCGCCGTGGCGGAAGGCTTCGTTGAGGCCGCCTTGGGTCGGTTCCCGGACGATCTCGATGCCGAGGTCGGCGAGGTCGGCCACGGCTTGAGGATCGGCGGCGACGAGCAGCACCCGCCGCACCTGCCCCCCGGAGGTGACGGCGGCGAGCGTGTCGGCGGCGAGGGCCAGGACCAGCGCGGGGTGCAGGTCTGTGCGGATGGCCCCGCGCAGGCGCGACTTGCCGTCGCGGGGGTGTTTCATCGGCACGACCAGGTCCACATCCACGTGTCCATCTTTACCGGAAAGCGGGGGAGGGGGTGGGGTTGCGGGGTGGTTGTCCACAGGGTGCGGGTGGTGTGGACAACTTAAGGGGTGGGGGTTTGCGGGCGGGGTTTTTTGGGGGTGGGGGGGCGATACGCTGACGACGGGGTGGCCCCCAGGGAGGGTGGGCTCTGCTGGGGTGGGGCTGATGGCTGGTGGGACCGCAGGTGGAGGCGCGGAACTCAGCCTGCTCGCCGGGTCTCGAGTGTCGCGAATGACCCATTCGGGACGTGAGACGTCCCCAATGACTCATTCGCGACGGTGCGCCTTGGGTGATCGTGCAGGAATCGGCTGGCTGGTCCCGTGGAAGCCTCTGCCTGCTCGCCGGGCCTCGGGTGTCGCGAATGACCCATTCGGGACGCGGGACGTCTCCAATGACTCATTCGCGACGGTGCGCCTTGGGTGATCGTGCAGGAACCGGCTGGCTGGTCCCGTGGAAGCCTCTGCCTGCTCGCCGGGTCTCGGGTGTCGCGAATGACCCATTCGGGGCGCGGGACGTCCCCAATGACCCATTCGCGACAACCCACTCCCCGCCGATCGCACCGGAACCAACCACGCACCCGGCGTCACCCCGAAAAGCCCCCTCGGCCTGCGCGGAACAGGCTGAACCCACCCTCCCTGGACTGCGCCGACCCCGGCGCGGCAGGATCTGACGCAGACGTGTGACGTGGAGGAGGAGATCGTGGCCCGGCGTGAGAAGGGCGGCTTCTGGGTGGGGTTGGCCGCCGCTGTGTTCTACCCGCTCACCGGCATTGCGCGGCGGGTCTACGTCGGCGATGAGAAGGTGCCGCGGCAGGGGCCCGCGCTGCTCGTCCTGAACCACATCTCGCACCTCGATCCCGTTGTCGACGCCGTCTTCGTGCACCGGGCGAAGCGGGTTCCGCGCTTCCTCGGCAAGGAAAGCCTCACCCGGACCCCCGTCTTCGGGAAGGTCTTCGTCGGCTCCGGGCAGATCCCCGTTTCGCGCGGCTCGGCCGCCGCCGGGGACAGTCTCAAGGCCGCGCACCAGGCCCTTCAAGACGGCAAGGTCGTCGTCATCTACCCCGAGGGCACCATCACCAAGGACCCGGCCGGCTGGCCGAAGGAGTCCTTCACCGGCGCCGCCCGGCTCGCGCTGCAGAACGACGTTCCCGTGATCCCCATCGCGCGCTGGGGCACCAGTGAGCTCTTCAACGGCTACACCAAGAAGTTCAAGCCCTTCCCGCGCAAGACCATCACTCACCGCGTCGGCGACCCGCTCGACCTGTCGGCCTACCGCGAGGGCAGCGTCCGCAGCGCGTCGAAGCTGCGTGAGGTCACCAAGGTCATGATGGACGAGGTGACCCGGCTGCTCGGCGAGGTCCGGCACGAAGAACCGCCGTCGGCGAAGCCGGGGGACCCCGCCTGATGCGCGCCGACGTCCAGCGGGTCACCGTGCTCGGCGCCGGTTCCTGGGGCACCGCCTTCGCGAAGGTCCTCGGCGACGCCGGCCGTGACGTCACGATGTGGGCGCGCCGCGAGGAGGTCGCCGAGGACGTCCGCGAGCGGCACGTCAACAGCGCCTATCTGCCCGGCACCGTGCTGCCGGAGAACATCACCGCCACCAGCGATCCGACGAAGGCCCTCGATGGTGCCCAGGCCGTCGTGTTCGGGGTGCCCAGCCAAAGCCTGCGGGCGAACCTCTCGGAGTGGCGCCCCCTGCTGCCGCCGGACGCGATCCTCGTCAGCCTCGCCAAGGGGGTCGAGCTCGGCACGCTCAAGCGGATGAGCGAGGTCATCGGCGAAATCGTCGGGATCGACGCCGACCAGGTCGTCGTCGTCACCGGGCCGAACCTCTCCAAGGAGATCGCCGCCGGGCAGCCGGCCGCGGCGGTGCTCGCGTGCGCCGACCACGAGCGCGCCGTCGCGATCCAGCGGGCCTGCGCCAACTCCTACTTCCGGCCCTACACCAACACCGACGTCGTCGGCTGCGAGCTCGGCGGGGCGTGCAAGAACGTCATCGCGCTCAGCACCGGCATGGCCGCGGGCCTCGGCCTCGGCACCAACACGATGGCGACGCTGATCACGCGCGGCCTGGCCGAGATGGCCCGGCTCGGCGCGAAGCTGGGCGCCGACCCGCTGACGTTCGCCGGGCTCGCCGGGGTCGGCGACCTGGTGGCGACGTGCTCGTCGCCGCTTTCGCGCAACCGGACCTTCGGTGAGCGCCTCGGCCGCGGCGAGACGCTGGAGCAGGCCCAGGCGGCCACCGGCGGGCAGGTCGCGGAGGGCGTGATGTCGTGCTCGTCGATCCGGGCGCTCGCGCTGAGCCTCGGTGTCGACATGCCGATCACCGACGCGATGCACCGCGTCTGCCACGAAGGGGTCGACCCGCGGCGGGCCGGCGCGGAGCTGCTGGGGCGCTCGCAGAAGCACGAGTGGTCCTGACCTTCTTCCCGGTTGCTGAGAGGTCTTGACCGGTTCCGGGGTGGCTGCCAACCTGGTCGTATGTTCGCGCACGGGATGACTGAGCTGCGGGGTCGCCACGACCTCTGCGCCGTCGTGTGCGCGTGTCGCTGTTGTCGCTGACCGACCGCACGACCCAGTTCGACACCCCTTTTCTGCTTCCGTGAGGACCCTCATGTTCGCCGTTCCCGACAACACCCTGCTGCGTCCCGAGAACCCCGCGCTGCGCCACCCGGTGCGCGTCGCGCTGGAGGTCGCCGCCGACCGCGAGCGCTGGAAGCACCTCCTGCGCTACGACCCCGACGAGCGGTTCGCGACGCTCGTCACGAAGGACGAGCGGCAGGAGGTGTGGCTGATGAGCTGGCTGCCGGGCCAGCACACCGACCTGCACGACCACGCGTTCGCCAGCGGCGCGTTCACGGTGGTCAGCGGCCGCCTGACCGAGGCGGTCGCCCGCCGCGCCCCGGGCGGCCGCGCGGTCACCGAGCTGCACGCGCTCGCGGCGGGCCAGTCCCGGGTGTTCGGGCCGGGGTACGTGCACGAGGTCCGCAACGACGGCCCGGACCCGGCGGTCTCGGTGCACGTCTACCGCGACGCGGAGCGCGAGATGCGCTCGTACCACCTCGACCCCCTGGGCGGCCCGGTCCTCGACTGACCCAGCTCAGTCCTACCTAGGTAGACTTACCAGAGCTACCTAGGTAGGATAAGAGTCGTGCGCAAAACACGGGCTCTCGCCGACGTCGCGGTCGCGTTCCTGGCGGACCCGCACGGACGCCACTGGGGGTATTCCCTCGGCAAGGCCTCCGGGGTCCCGTCCGGGGTGCTGTACCCGATGCTGTCCCGGTTCCTGGCCGAGGGCCTGGTGACGGACGGGTGGGAGGACCCCGCCGCCATCACCGGGAAACGCCCGCCGCGCCGCTACTACGAACTGACAGACAAGGGCCGGTCCGAGCTCGCCGCGGCGGCCCGAGCCGTCGAACAGCGCGACCTCCGGGTGGGGTGGGCCCGTGGTTGAGCTGCTGGAACACGCTGCTTCGTGGGAGACGCTCCTGGTGGCGCTCGTGATCTACGGGTTCGCCCCGGGATTCGTCCTGCGGCTCGCGGTGAAGCTCTATCCGAAGGACGACCCGCGGCGTCGGGAACTGGTCGCCGAAATGTACGCGGTGAAGCCGATCTGGCGTCCGTTCTGGGTGGCTGACGTGCTCGGCGCCGCCTTCCTCGAAGGGCCGCCCAGCCGGGTTCACCAGATCCGGGTCCGGAACCGGGAGAGGGGAAAGGCGCCGAACGGTTCCCCGGCCCGGTCCGTCCGGACTCCCGACTACGCGGGGCGCGGTTCCGCCCGCCCGCCGGTGGTCACCGCCGAGGACTGGAAGAAGTACGAGAAGCGGTGGGTGATGGAGTCCGCAAAAACCGAACGTCCGCCGCCGCACTGACCGGGCTCAGTCGAGGTCGCCGCGCAGGCGGAACTCGCGGTTGATCGTCTCCCGGTCCGCGCCGCCCGCCAGCAGGGTGTGGAGCAGGATCCGCGCCTTCCGCGCGTCGAGCCAGCCTGCCATCGTCGCGCCCATCGTGATCAGACTCGACTCCGAGCCGTGGAAGCCGTACGTCGAGCGCAGCGTCGGGCCCGCGCCCGTTCGTGAGGCGACCACCACCGGCAGCGAAGCCACCAGCCGCTCGACCACGTCGGCAGTGCCCGCCGACACGTGCCCGGCGCCGGTCGCCGCCAGCACCACACCGCGCACTCCCGGCTGGGACGCCGTGAACTCCAGCACCGCGCCGGAGTCGTCGAGCCCGGCCTCCACCACCGGGACCAGGCCGTCGAACTGGTCGCCGGTCAGGACCGGCGGCCGTGGCGGGGATGGGTGGAAATAGTGCACCGCGTGCTCGACGACCATGCCGAGCGGGCCCGCCGGCGCCGACGAGAACGCGTCCAGGTGGCTCGAATGCGCCTTCCGCACCCAGCGCGCCGCGTGCACGTCGTCGTTCAGCGTCACCAACGCGCCACGCCCGCGGCTGCGCGGGTCGGCCGCCACCGTCAGGGCGTTGCGCAGGTTGGCCGGGCCGTCCGGGCTGAGCAGGCCCGCGTGGCGCATCGCGCCGGTGACCACCACCGGGATCTCCGACGGCCAGCGCAGGTCGAGGAAGTACGCCGTCTCCTCGAGCGTGTCCGTGCCCTGAACCACGACGAACCCGTCCGCCCCCTGCTGCAGCCCCCAGTCGACGCACCGCAGCAGCGTCGCGAAGTCCAGCGACGCGCTGCCGACGCCCGCCAGGGTCTCGGCCAGCACGTCCACCGGCAGGTCGCCGAGGCCGCCGAGGAGGTCGGCCGCGCCGAGGCGGGGGACCGCGCCGCCCGCTTCGCCGGTGTCCGGGGCCATCGAAATGGTGCCGCCCAGCGTGGCGACCGCGATCAAGGGCATGCCGCCACCTTAGGCAGCCTTGACCGCCTCGAGCGTGTAGCTCGCGGCCACGCGCGACGGCTGGTCCTTCAGCCGCCACTCGTTGCCGGTCTCGTCGGCCTCCATCTGGCCGGGGATCGCGTTCCACGGCACGCTGTCGTGCTCGGTGAACGCCGTCAGCGTCAGGCCCTGGTCCAGCAGCGCCGTGATGATCTCGCCCAGCGAGTGGTTCCACGAGTGGCTGACGCTGTGGGTCAGCGGCCGTTCGGTCTCGACGTAGGACTCCGGTTCGTCGAACACCAGCGGTTCGGCGTGCTCGAAGTACGGGTACCGCGGCCACGCCGGGTCGGCCGTCTCGTCGAGCGTCCACAGCATCGGATGTCCTTCGCGGACGAACAGCCGCCCGCCCGGGCGCAGCAGGCCCGCGACCACCTCGGCCCAGCGAGCCGCCGACGGCAGCCAGCACAGCGCGCCGACCCCGGTGTAGACCAGGTCGAACTCGCCCGCTCCCAGCACCGAGACGGCGTCGTAGACGTTCGCCTCGTGGAAGTCGATCTCCGCGCCCGCCGCCTTCGCCAGCCGCGCCGCTTCGGTCAGCGCCGGGCCCGAGAAGTCCAAACCGGACATCCGCGCGCCCAGCCGGGCGAGCGACACCGTGTCCGTGCCGATGTGGCACTGCAGGTGCACCCCGCGCAGGCCGCCGATGTCGCCCAGGCGCGGCCGGTCGAAGCGCACCACGGGACTGAGGAACGCCGGATCCGCGGTGAGCTCGGCGAACCAGTAGTCCGGCGACGCCGCGTGGAGCACCGCGCGCTCGTCCCAGTTCGCCTTGTTGACCGCGAACGAGTCCGTCACGACGTCGCCGCGCGCTCGGCCGCGCTGCGCAGCACGCAGAACTCGTTGCCCTCCGGGTCGGCGAGCACGGCCCAGCCGGTGCCGTCGGGGTTGCGCCGGTCGTGCACCAGCGTGGCGCCCAGGCCGATCAGCCGGTCGACCTCCTCGTCGCGCGGGTCGTCCGGCCGCAGGCACAGGTGGAGCCGGTTCTTCACCGTCTTCGGCTCGGGCACACGCAGGAACAGCAGGTCGATCCCGCCTTCGAGCTCGATGCCGACCTCGTCGTCACCGGGGGAGTCGATGTCCGGGATGGGTTTCCCGGTGACCTGGCTCCAGAACTGGCAGAGCGTGTAGGGATCGGCGCAGTCGACGGACACGTGCAACACGGCGGAAGGCATGCCCCGAGTCTGGCCGAGCGCCCGCGCGGAGGCGACCGGTTTTGGGCGACGCCGTCAGGAAGCCAGGGCGAGTCCCGCGGTCCGGTGCACGCGCCGGCTGTCGTCGACGATGAGGATCTCGCAGTCCGGCCGGTCGGCCGCCCACGTGATGCCCTCGGCGCCCATCGCGAACGCCGCGGTGGCCAGCGCGTCGGCGGTGACCAGGTCCCCGGCCACGACCGTGACGCTCATCAGCCCGGTCGCGGGGGCGCCCGAGCGGCCGTCGAGGATGTGCGAGCCGCGCTCGTAGGCGGCCGACGTCGCGATTGCGCCGTTGCGCGACTCCAGCACCGCGCACACGGCGAGGGGCTGCTCGGGGTGGCGCACGCCGACCCGCCACGGGCGGCCGCGTTCCGGCTCGCCCGCGGTGACGACGTCGCCGCCGGCGTTGAGGCAGAACGTCGTCGCGCCCTCGGCCTTGAGCAGGTCGGCGGCGCGCTGCACCGCCCAGCCCTTCACCACCGCGCACGGGTCGAGGCCGCGGCCGGGCAGCCGCGCGCGGAACGCGCCGCCGGAGAGCTGCTCGTAGTACGCGCAGAGCTCCAGCACCTCCAGGAGGTCGTCGCTCAGCTCGGCCGCCGTCAGCTCGCCGCGGTCGTAGCGGCTGACCTCGCTGTCCTCCTTGAACGGGGAGAACCGCGCGTCGACGTCGCGGAACCAGGCGAAGACCTCGTCCACGACCTCGCTGAAGTCCTCTTCGTCCCGCAGGTCGAGCGAGATCGGCAGGCCCATCACCTGGTCGACGCGCGTGGTCATCTGCTGCCTCTCGCGTCGATGGCGGCCTGCAGCGACGTCTTGTACGACTCGCTGGTCTCGGTCGCACCCGTGATCGTGTCGATGTCCGCCCCCTGCGCCTGGATCGCCTCGTCCTGCAGGCGCGGCAGGGCGGTGAGCGCCCGGCCGCTGTCCGGCGCCTGCAGCAGGGTGATCGCGACGAGCCGGGAACCG
The DNA here is from genome assembly GCF_055583145.1 of Amycolatopsis sp. NPDC104819. Classification (NCBI taxonomy): domain Bacteria; kingdom Bacillati; phylum Actinomycetota; class Actinomycetes; order Pseudonocardiales; family Pseudonocardiaceae; genus Amycolatopsis; species Amycolatopsis sp. NPDC104819. The sequence goes on from NZ_JBVJON010000020.1 coordinate 112,114, forward strand.
GTGAACGTCACCTGGACCTGCACGGTGCCGTAGCTGCTGGACTCCGGGGTGCCCTGGGTCGTGACCGTCGCGTTTGCACTGTCCGGAGTGGACGTCGTGGTGCCGGTCGACGGCGGAGGGGCCGATGTGGACGGTGCGCTGACGCTCGGCGGCGGCGCCTGCGCGACAGCGGTGCTGCGCAACGGTTCCGGCTCGAACCGCCAGACCGCGATGAACCCCGCGATCGAGAGCGCGACGACGAAGATGGTCTTCTTCACAGCAATCCCCCTAGGCCGCGAGGCTGAAACGTTCGGCGTGGACCTGACGGTTCGGCACCCGCAGCTCCCGGAGGCTGCGCAGCACGGCCGAGGTCATCCCGGGCGGGCCGCAGACGAACACGTCGCGCTCGTGCACGTCCGGCACCATCATGTGCAGGTTCGCCGGGCCGAGCATCGTGCCGCGGGGGCCGACCGCCTGGTCGGGTCCGGTGAGGACGCTCACCATCGCGCCGCGGGCCTTGGCCAGCGCGTTCAGCTCGGGCAGCAGCACCGCGTCGGCCTGGGTGCGCACCCGGTACAGCACGACGACGTGGCCTTCGATGTCCTCCAGCAGCGCGCGGATCGGCGTGATGCCGACCCCGCCGGCCACGAGCAGCGCGTCGGGCCGCTGCTGGTGGATCGTCGTGAAAGCGCCGTACGGGCCTTCGGCGAACACCCGCGTCCCGACCCGCAGGGAGCGCAGCGACGCGCTGGAGTCGCCGAGCGCCTTCGCGGTCAGGCGCAGCGTGCGGCCGTCGGGCGCGGCGGACAGCGAGAAGGGGTTGGCCTGCCACCAGCGGTCCTTCGTGAGGAACCGCCAGAGGAAGAACTGGCCCGCCTTGGCCGGCATCTTGTCCAGGTGCTTCCCGGTCATGTACACCGAAACGACGTCGGGGGCTTCGGAAACCACCGCGGTGACTCGCAGCTGGTGGCGCACGTTCCGCCACAGCGGCAGCACGACGCGCCCGGCGAGCACCGCGGCGCCGGCGCCGAGCCAGAGCGCCCACCAGTACGTCTTCGCGGCGGGGGAGCTGGTGAAGGTCTGGCCGAGCGCGACCTGGTGGCTGAACGCCAGGAACACGGCGGCGTAGGTGTAGAGGTGGACGAAGTGCCAGGTTTCGTAGGCCATCCGCTTGCGCGCGAACTTCGCCGAAGCCGCGCCGACGATGAGGATCACGGCGAAGGCGACCAGTGCCCGCAGGATCCCCTCGAGCCGGTTGGCCATCTCCACGAGCTCGTCGACGACGCCGCTGCTCTCGACCTCCGCGTAGCCGAAGGTGATGAACACCAGGTGCGCCAGCAGGGTCCACAGGATCGTGAAGCCGGTCCAGCGGTGCCACGAGGTGAGCCGGTCCATCCCGAGCCGCCGGTCCAGCCAGGGCAGCCGGGCCACGAGCAGCAGCTGGAACGCCATGGCCAGTGCGCCGTACAGCCCGGCCAGCCTGCCGATCGTGATCAGCACGTTGTCCGAGAGCCCGGCCTCGGTGAAGAGGACCGTGACGGCGGCCACGTTGGCGCCCAGGAAAAGGAAGAGGCCGGATTTCGCGGCGATCCGGGGGCGGATCGCCGGGCGCGTGGCCTCGGCGGTCTGCGTCATGCTGGTCACACGGATCCCCCTTCGGTTCGGTTCACGAAGGCCAGCCTCGCCAGGCAGCCTGTGGCGAGTCTGGGTACCGGCTGTCGGATTCCTGTCGGCCCCGGCCACCGGTCGCCGGGGACTCGGCCGCCGGGAGAAGATGGGGTGGTGCAGCCGACCGAACCCGTGCGCCTGCTCGTCGTCGACGACGAGCCGCACATCGCCGACCTCGTCGCCACCGTCGCCCGGTACGAGGGCTGGCAGGCGGTCACGGCCGGGTCCGGCAAGGCCGCGCTGAGCCGGGCCGCGGAGTTCGCGCCGGACATCGTCGTGCTCGACCTGATGCTGCCCGACCTGGACGGCTTCACGGTGCTCGACCGGCTCCGGGAGAACGGCACCGCGGTGCCGGTGGTGTTCCTGACGGCCAAGGACGCGACGGCCGACCGGATCGCCGGGCTCACCCGCGGGGGTGACGACTACCTGGTGAAACCGTTTTCCGTCGAGGAGCTGATGGCGCGGCTGCGCGCGGTCCTGCGGCGCAGCACCGGGGCCGCGCACCAGCCCGCCGCGCGCGGCGCGGTGCTGAAGGTCGGGGACCTGACGCTCGACGAGGACACCCGCGAGGTCCGCCGCGGCGAGCAGCCGCCCGCCGAGCTGACCCCGACGGAGTACGAGCTGCTGCGCTACCTCATGCGCCGCTCGCCGTCGGTGCTCACCAAGGCGCAGATCCTCGACCACGTCTGGGAGTACGACTTCGGCGGCCGGTCCAATGTGGTCGAACTGGTCATCTCGCACCTGCGCCGCAAGGTCGACGCGGGCGCGGGTGAGCCGCTGATCCACACCGTGCGCGGCGTCGGGTACGTCGTGCGCCAGGTCAACCGGTGAAGGCGTTCTTCCGCCGGTGGTACGGGGCCTGGCGGCGCACCCGGCTCGGCACCCGCATCACGCTCGGCCTCGGCGCGCTCGCCCTGGTGGTGTTCGCCGTCGTCGGCGTCACCACGGTCGGGATCATGCACGGCTACCTCGACCGGCGGCTCGACGAGCAGCTGTCCAAGAGCCAGAACACCCAGGTGCCGCTGCTGCGCGAGACGCACGGCTCCCCGCAGTCGGTCTACTCCTGGTACTCCGCGCTCTACCACGTGCGGGACGGCGTCGCGACGCCCGAGCCGGGCGGCAAGCTGCCCAAGGACACCAAGCAGCTGGCGAAGATCGCCGTCGACGCGCTCGGCGGCGACGTCACCCGCACCATCTACCTGCACGACGACGGCCCGTACCGGGTGCGCGCCTGCCCGGTCGACACCGATTCGGTGCTGCTGAGCGCCGCGCCGCAGCAGGACCTGAACGGGACCGTGCAGCAGCTGATCTGGGTCGAGGTCGGCGCGTTCGCGTTCGCGCTGGCCGTGCTGCTGGTCGTCGGCCGGCTGGTGCTGCGCCGCGGCCTGCGCCCGCTGGCCGACATGGCGGGCACCGCGCACGACATCGCCTCCCACGACCTCACCGCGAACCCCGACCTGCCGGTGCGCGCGGCCGGCACCGGCGGCGGCGCGGAGGTCGACGAGCTGCGCACGGCTTTCAACGTGATGCTCGCGCACATCGACACGTCCCTGGCGGCGAAGACCGAGGCGAACGAGCGGCTGCGCCGGTTCGTCGCCGACGCGTCTCACGAGCTGCGCACCCCGCTGACGTCGATCCGCGGGTACGCCGACCTCTTCCGCTACGCCGCGGCGAACGAACCCGAGGAGCGGGAAGCGCACCTGGCGAAGATCCGCGAGGAGACGGCGCGGATGACCGTGCTCGTCGACGACCTCCTGCTGCTGGCCCGGCTCGACGCGCGGGCCGCCGAAACGCCGTTGCGGCCCGGGCGCGTCGACCTGGCCGAGCTGGCCGGCGACGCGGCGGACGCGTTCACCGCGGGCCGGCCCGGCCACCCGCTGACGACGTCGGCCGAAGCCGCGGTGGTCGACGCCGACCCGGTGCGGCTGCGGCAGGTGCTCGACAACCTGCTGGCCAACGCGGCGGTGCACACTCCGCCCGGCACCGCCGTGCACCTCTCGGTGACGGCGTCGGGCTCCGAAGCCGTCGTCCGGGTGACCGACGCCGGGCCGGGCATCGGCCCGGCCGACCAGGAGCGGATCTTCGACCGCTTCTTCCGCGTCGACGACTCCCGCACCCGCGGGAACGGCGGGACGGGACTGGGCCTGTCGGTGGTCCAGTCCTTGGTCACCGCCCACGGCGGCACGGTGTCGGTCGATTCTGCGCCGGGCCGCACGGTGTTCACGGTCAGGCTTCCGCTCGCCCGCTGACCCGGTCGTAGTAGGCGATGATGACGCCCTTCGTGGTCGTGACGCTGCGGGTGAGCGTGAACTCGGTGACCGGCCCGGCATCGGGGAACAGGCGCGCGCCGCCGCCGAGGGCCAGCGGGTGGATCAGCAGCGCGTAGTGGTCGACCAGCCCGGCGTTGTGCAGGGCGCGCACCAGCGACGCGCTCCCGACGACCGACAGGTCGTTGCCGGGCGTGGCCTTCAGCTCGGCCACGGTCCGGGTCGCGTTTCCCTTCAGCAGCACGGAGTTCTGCCACGCCCCGGCGTCGTCGAGGGTGGTGGAGGCGACGTACTTGGTGGCGGCGTCCAGGTGCGTGGTGAACGGGTTGCCGTCGGTCCGCCCGGCCCACGCGCCGAGGAAGTCCTGCCAGGTGCGGCGGCCGAAGAGCATGTCGCCGGGCTTGGCCATGCCGGCCGCCATCTCCGCTACCAGGACGTCGTCCTGGTAGCGGCTGCCCCAGCCGCCGTGGGTGAAGCCGCCGCGGGTGTCCTCGTCGGGGCGGCCGAGGCTCTGCACGACCCCGTCGAGGGTGACGTTCATGGTGACGCCGAGCGCGCGCATCGGGTGTCCTTTCGTCCGTCGGTCACCGCTCATACGAACGGCGGCCCCGCGCTTCGACAGGGACGCCTCAGCCGCGTTCGGCGACGTGCCGCGGGGTCGTCCAGCCGGGGGAGAGGTCGGTGGACGGTTCGGGCTCGCCGAAGACCGTGCGGACCGGCAGCACCCCGGCCCACGCGGCGTCCGCGCCGACGTCGTCCGGCTCGTCGTCGGGGCCCTCGGCACGCAGCTTCACCGACGCTTCGGCGAGGTCGAGGGACAGGACGCTGACCGCCGCGAACTCCTTGGCGTTGACGTCGCGCGCGTGCTCCCACGAGCCCGGCGCGAGGTGGTCGGTGAGGACCTTGAGGCCGTGCATCTTCGCCTCCGCGTCGACGACCGGCTGGGCCTTCCCGAAGATCACCGCGCTGCGGTAGTTCATCGAGTGGTTGTTCACCGAGCGCGCGTAGACGATGCCGTCGAGCAGCGTCACGGTGACGCAGACGTCGAGGTCGCCGGCGGCGCTGCGGAGGCTGGACGCGCCGGTCGAGCCGTGCAGGTAGAGCGTGTCGCCGTCGCGGCCGTAGCCGGTCGGGAGGACCAGCGGCACGCCGTCGCGGACGACGCCGAGGTGGCAGATCAGGCCCTCGTCCAGGACTTCGTACAGCGTTTCGCGGTCGGTCGCCGCGCGGTTCTTCTTGCGGCCGAGCGTCGTGCGGGGCGTGGTGGAGAGCATGCGACCAGCGTCTCGCGGCTCAGTGGCATCGGAAAACGTCCACTTCTCGTACACTTGGGAAGTCCACTTGAGGAGGTCCCGTGTCCCACGCCGACACCGCGCTCCCGGTCAGCCTCGACCGCTCGGCCGTCACGCCGCTCGCCGTCCAGCTCGCCGACGCGCTGCGCGAGGCCGCCGCGTCCGGGCACCTGCGCGGCGGCGACCGGCTGCCCTCGACCCGGGCGCTGGCCAGCCGGCTCAACGTCAGCCGCACGGTGACGTCGGCGGCGTACGAGCAGCTCCACGCGGAGGGCTGGATCGCCGGGCGGCACGGCTCCGGCACGTACGTGACGACGCCGCCTTCGGTGTCCTCGGCCGAGGTGCCGACCCCTGCCGTCCCGACGCCCGAAGCCGAGACGCCCTCACTGCTCGACCTGGGCCCCGGCACGCCGTGGGCGGACGGGCTGGACCGCGCGGCGTGGCGTCGCGCCTGGCGCGCCGCGGCCGACCCGGACCCGCTCATCCGCGCGCACCGCGCCGGGCTGCCGGAGTACCGCGCAGCGGTGTCGGAGCACCTGCTGCGCCACCGCGGTCTCGCCGCCGGTTCGGTGCTCGCCACGGGCGGGACGACGGCCGCCGTGGTCGAGCTGGCCGCGGCGGTGCTGGAGCGCGGGGACCTCGTCGCCGTCGAGGAGCCCGGGTACCAGCGTGCGGTGCAGGCGTTCCTGCGGGCGGGCATGCGGGTGGTCGGGGTGCCGGTGGATCTCGAAGGGTTGCGCCCGGAAGCGATCCCGGCGGGCGCGCGGGCGGTGTACTGCTCGCCGGCGCACCAGTACCCGATGGGCAGCCGGCTGAGCGCGGCGCGGCGGGTTTCGCTGGTCGAGCTGGCGCGGGCGTCGTCGATGCTGGTGATCGAGGACGACTACGACGGCGAGCTGCGCTTCGACGTCGCGCCGCTGCCGATGCTGGCCGCGTTGGCGCCCGACGTCGTGGCGCATCTCGGGACGACGTCGAAGATCCTGACGCCGACGCTGGGCGCGGGCTGGATGGTGGCGCCGGAGGCGATCACGTCGGCGGTGCTGGCCTACCGCGACCTGACCGGAACGCGGCCGTCCCCGGCGGGGCAACGGGTGCTGTACGAGTTCGCCCGGAATGGGGATCTGGGCCGTCACCTGCGCAAACTGCGTCGCGAGATGGCGGAGCGGCGGACGTTGCTGGCGGGTGCCTTGGCGGCGGCTCATGTTCCGGTCCGCGGTGACGACGCGGGGGCGCACCTGGTGGTGCCGTTCGCGTCGGCCGAGGTGGAGACGTCGGTGATCGCCGCTGCCGAGCGGAGGGGCATCCGGTTGGACGGGCTGGCCCGGCACTTCGCGGGGACGCCGACGGCGCACGGGGTGGCGATCGGGTACGCGGGTTGTGCGCGGGACGCGTTGGTGGCGGCGTTGCCGACGTTGGTGTCGCTGCTGCGGTGATCTCGTGCGCTGTTGTCCACAGCCCGGTCGTGATGTGGACAACTTGGCTTCGGGAACCGGCTTTCGCGGCTTGGTGTCGGTCCTCGCCGATACGCTGGGTCAGGCGGGGGCCCCCAGGGAGGGCGGGCCCTGGCCGGGCGATGGCGCCGGTGCGGTGGCCGCTCAACTGAGGTTAATGAGCAAGGCCGGGCAGTTAGGTTGGGGTGAGTCGTGTCAAGAGGCTGGTGGCGGCGTTGGTGACGGTGACGTCGATGGTGGCTGTGAGACAGGCGCG
>NZ_JBVJON010000021.1:0-2963 GCF_055583145.1 Amycolatopsis sp. NPDC104819
CGCCTGTCTCACAGCCACCATCGACGTCACCGTCACCAACGCCGCCACCAGCCTCTTGACACGACTCACCCCAACCTAACTGCCCGGCCTTGCCCATTAGGGACGTCTGGCGTCCCCAATGGGTCATTCGCGACAGCAGGCGAGCGGCGGGCGGGTTGGGCGGGCGAGCAGGCGGGCGGCGGCGGGTGAGTGGTGCCGGGGACGAGCGGGCGGCCGGCCCGCGAGCAAGCGGCCGGGCCCCGGACAGCAAAAAGCCGGGTAGGCCACTCGGCCCACCCGGCTTCTCGAAACCAGCTCAGTTCGGGATCGGCTCGCCCGGCTTCAGCCGCGGCTTCGGCACCCGCAGCTTCCGGATCTGGGACGCCCGCACGAACGCGTACCACCCGATCGACCGGCCGCTGATCGCCTCCTTCGGGAACTTCTCCCGGGCCAGCTTCGCGATCTTGCGGCCGTTCACGAAGCCCTCGATCGCCATCACCAGCAGCAGCGCCGTGCACAGCAGCGTGATGTACGACTGCACCTGGGGCAGCGGCACCAGCAGCGCCAGGAACACCAGGATCGCCAGCGGCATGAACAGGCCGAGCAGGTTGCGCCGGGTGTCGACCAGGTCGCGGACGTACGCCTTGACCGGCCCGCGGTCGCGCGGGAGCAGGTACTTGTCGTCGCCTGCCATCATGCGGTCGCGGCGGACCTTGGCCGCCGCGCGGCGGTCTTCCTTGCTCTGGGGGTTGGCTTTGCGCAGTTCCTTGTTGCGCTTCATCGCCTCGCGCATGGTGGTCGGCGGCGGCGCCACCGGGCCGCGCCGCTTCGCCTCCGCGTCACGGCGCTTCGGCGTAGCCTTGCCCTTACCGGGCGTGAACGACTTGCCGCTGACGTCGACGGCTTCGCCCGCCTCCGGCTCGTCGGCGGCGGTGTCTGTGGTGCTTCGGCGCAGGAACCTCACCTCACCAGGGTATTGCAGGCGTCACGCCGCCGTTCACCAGGTCGATCGATGTGCGACCATGGTGGGGGAACAGATCGGACGCTCCGGGTGTTGAGAACGTCAGCACGAGGAGTATCCGCAGCGAGTTCGAACTAGAGGGAGTGCCATGACGACCGCTGAGCACGCCGGCGCGACGCAGGCCGAGACCGCCGAGGAGACCCACGGCGTCACGTTGACCGACGCCGCGGCCGCCAAGGCGAAGGCCCTGCTCGAGCAGGAGGGCCGCGACGACATGCACCTGCGTATCGCCGTCCAGCCCGGTGGCTGCGCGGGCCTGCGCTACCAGCTGTTCTTCGACGAGCGCACGCTCGACGGTGACCTGTTCCGCGACTTCGACGGCCTCAAGGTCGCCGTCGACCGGATGAGCTCGCCGTACGTGTCGGAAGCCGTCATCGACTTCGTGGACACGATCGAGAAGCAGGGCTTCACGATCGACAACCCGAACGCCACCGGCTCCTGCGCCTGCGGCGACTCGTTCCACTGAGTCTCCGCTGACCGGCAGCACGACGAGAGAAGGCCCCGCCTCCGTTCGGAGGGCGGGGCCTTCTTCGTTCCGGGGGTCTCACACGTAGGCGTCGAGCTCCGCGACCTGCGCGTGGCATGCCTCGTCGACTTCCCACGGCTCGGCCGTGACGCGGGGCAGCGGCAGGCTCCTGGCCTGCAGCGTGGCCGGGATCAGCGCGCAGTCGGCGATCAGCTCGGACAGGGTCTCGGGTTCGGTGACGGCGTTCACGATTCGTAACGCTATTGATCCGTCCGCGACTGGAGAAGCGGTACCAGCCGGTAGTGTCGGGTGGGCGTGCGCGAACTACCCGGATGGGTCATGACCCGGGGGTAACTTCGCGCCTTTTGCCGTGAGGTCAACCACAAAGGAGCAGCCGGTGGCAGACAGGGCCAGGATCGCGGTGTCCGGCAGTATCGCAACCGACCACCTCATGCATTTCCCGGGCAGGTTCGCGGAGCAGCTGGTCGCGGAGCAGCTGCACCGGGTGTCGCTGAGCTTCCTCGCCGACGACCTCGTGGTCCGGCGCGGCGGCATCGGCGCGAACATCGCGTTCGGTCTCGGGGTGCTCGGCGTGCGGCCGGTCCTCGTGGGCGCCGTCGGCGCGGACTTCGCCGACTACCGCTCCTGGCTGGAGCGGCACGGCGTCGACACGTCCGGGGTCCACGTGTCCGAGGTCGCGCACACCGCGCGCTTCGTGTGCACCACCGACGAGGACCTCTGCCAGATCGCGACGTTCTACGCGGGCGCGATGGCGGAGTCCCGCAACATCGAGCTGCAGCCGATCGCCGAGCGCGCCGGCGAGCTGAGCCTCGTGCTGATCAGCCCGGACGACCCGGAGGGCATGGTCCGCCACGCCGAGGAGTGCCGCCAGCGCGGGTACTCCTTCGCCGTCGACCCGTCGCAGCAGCTGGCGCGGATGAGCGGCGAGCAGGCGCGTGACTTCGTCGCCGGCGCGAAGTACCTGTTCAGCAACGACTACGAGTGGGAGCTGCTGCTCCAGAAGACCGGCTGGACCGAGGCCGACGTCCTCGACCAGGTCGGCGTCCGCATCACGACGCTGGGGGAGAAGGGCGTCGAGATCGTCGGCAAGGACGGCGTCGCCCTGCAGATCGGCGCGGTGCCCGAGCGCGCCAAGGCCGACCCGACCGGCGTCGGCGACGGCTTCCGCGCGGGCTTCCTGGCCGGGCTCGACGGCGGTCTCAACGTCGAACGCGCCGCCCAGCTCGGTTCGCTGATCGCGGTGCTGGTGCTGGAGACGGTCGGCACGCAGGAGTGGACGCTCGACCGCGCCGACGCCCTGGCCCGCATCGGCGAGGCCTTCGGCCCGGAGGCGGCCACCGAGATCTCGGCGGTCCTGCCCGCCTGACCCCCCGCCGGGGGGGGGGGGGGGGGGGGGGGGGGGGGGGGGGGAGAAAAAAAAAAAAAAAAAAGGCAAGAAAAGGAAGGGGGAGGAGGGGCAGGGGTGGGGGGGGTTGA
>NZ_JBVJON010000021.1:2973-28892 GCF_055583145.1 Amycolatopsis sp. NPDC104819
TTATGCTTTCTCCCCCCTCCCCCCCCCCTCCTTTTTTTTTTTTTTTCTCTCCCCCCCCCCCCCCCCCCCCCCCCCCCCCCCCCGGCCGCGGCAGACCTCAGAGCTTGACCGGGTACACCGGCTCGGGGATCTCCGGCTTGATCCGGTGCTCGACGAAGATGCCGTGCCACAGCATGAACACGATCAGCGCCCACAGCTGGCGGCTGCGGTCCAGCTGGCCCGCCTTGTGCTCCTCCAGCAGCGCCAGGATCGCCTTCTTGTCCAGCAGCTCCTCGGTGCGCGAGTCACTGATGATCCCGCGCGCCCAGTCGTACATCTCGTTGCGCAACCACAGCCGGATCGGGACCGGGAAGCCGAGCTTGCGGCGGTTCAGCACGTGCGCCGGGATGATCTTGGCCAGGGCCTGGCGCAGCGCGTACTTCGTCGTGCCGTGCGCGAGCTTCTGGTCCAGCGGGATCGACGCCGCGACCTTGAACACTTCGGCGTCCAGGAACGGCACCCGCAGCTCCAGCGAGTTCGCCATGGTGACCTTGTCGGCCTTGACCAGGATGTCGCCGCGCAGCCACGTGTAGAGGTCGACGTGCTGCATGCGGGCTACCGGGTCCCAGCCGCGCGAGACGTCGTACCAGGGCGCCGTGACGTCCTTGAAGCCGATGCCTTCCTGGTACGTCTTCAGCACGTTCCGCAGCTGGTCGTCGCGGAAGTTGCGGGCGTTGCCGTAGTAGCGGTCCTCCAGCGGCAGCGCGCCGCGGCGCAGCAGGTCCTTGCCGCGGGTGCCCTCGGGGATCTTCGTCGACACCTTGCCGATCAGCTTCCGCATCCCGCCCGGGATCTTCTCGAACGGCGCCAGCGAGATCGGCTCGTTGTAGATCGTGTACCCGCCGAACAGCTCGTCCGCGCCCTCGCCGGACAGCACCGCCTTGACGTGCTTGCGGGCCTCGCGCGCGATGAACCACAGCGGCACGAGCGCCGGGTCGGCCACCGGGTCGTCGAGGTACCAGACGATGAGCGGCAGGACCTCCATCATCTCGTCCGCCGACACCGTGCGGACCACGTGCTTCACGCCGATCGCGGCGGCCGACTCGGCGGCGACGTCGACCTCGGAGTAGCCCTCGCGCTCGAACCCGGTGGTGAACGCGATGAGGTTCGGGTTGTGCTCCTTGGCCAGCGTTGCGGTGGCCGTGGAGTCGATGCCGCCGGAGAGGAAGGCGCCGACGGTGACGTCCGGGTCGGAGATCATGTGCTTGCCGACCGAGTCGCGCATCACATCGGCGATGCGCTCGTACAGCGCTTCGGCCTCAGCCGGCCCGTTGACCGGCTTCGTCGCGAACTCCGGGTGGAAGTAGCGGGTGAACTTCACCTCACCGGCCGGCACGACCTCGAACGACGTCCCGGACTCGACGCGGCGGATCGCGGTGTGCAGCGACTCCGGCTCGGGCACGTACTGCAGCACCAGGTAGTGCTGCAGGGCCGTGCGGTCCAGCTCCTGCGCGACGCCGAGGGTGTCCGACAGCTCCAGCAGGCTCTTTTTCTCGCTGGAGAACGCCACGCCGCCGGGGCCGGCCGAGTAGAACAGCGGCTTGATCCCGAACGGGTCGCGGGCACCGAAGACGCGCTTCTCCTGGGAGTCCCAGATCATGAAGGCGAACATGCCGCGCAGCCGCTTGACCCAGTCGGCGCCCAGGTAGTGGAAGCCGGCGACGATCGCTTCGCCGTCACCCTCGGTCTCGAACTTCGCGCCGTGCTTCTCCGCGAGCTCGGCGCGCAGCTCCAGGTAGTTGTAGATCTCGCCGTTGAAGTTCATCGTGTACCGGCCCGGCGCCTCCGGCGGGCCCCACACCAGCGGCTGGTGCGCGTGCTCGACGTCGATGAAGGCGAGCCGGTTGAAGCCGTAGACGACCTCGGCGTCGGCCCACGTGTCCTGCTCGTCGGGGCCGCGGTGGCGCTGGCAGCGCATGGCCGCGCCGACGGCGTCACGCGCGTTCGCCGCACCGGTCTCGGTCGCGCAGATCAGTCCAAGCAGGCCGCACACGGGTACTCACACACCTTCACGGGTCTTCGCGGGGCTGGGGAGCGCCCAGTATGCCGGGCGGGCCGTGGCGAGGACCACGCGCGTCGACGGTTACCCCTTGGTCAGCGGACTCCGCCAACTCGGCTAGGCTCCGGCCTGTCACAAAGATCTGTCGTAGGAGGCTCTGGGTGAAAGGGCGAGGCGCAGTGGGAAAACCCGAGCGCACCCTGGGGAAGCGGACTCTGCGCGTAGCCGCGCTGGCCGTGCTGGTCGCGTTGACCGCGACGGGCTGCTCCGGCGACGAGATCCTGCGGTTCGGCTGGCCGGTCGGTGTCACCGAGCAGGCGAACGACATGCGCAACCTGTGGACCTGGACCGTGGTCGCGGCGCTGGTCGTCGGCGTCATCGTCTGGGCGCTGATCTTCTGGACCGCGACGTTCCACCGCAAGAAGAAGACGGCCGACGGCGAGCCGGAGGAGCTGCCCCGGCAGTTCCAGTACAACATCCCGCTGGAGATCTTCACCGTCGTCGTCCCGACGATCATGGTCTGCGTCCTGTTCGTCTTCACCTCGATGACGGAGGGCAAGGTCCTGGCGAAGGTCGCGAACCCGGACGTCAAGGTCCAGGTCGTGGCGTTCCAGTGGAACTGGGAGTTCAAGTACGAGGACCCCAGCGCCGCGAAGCCCGACGGCAGCGGCCAGGTCAGCACGGTCGGCTCGTCCGGCGAGATCCCGCTGCTGGTGCTGCCGGTCGGCAAGACGATCCAGTACGACCTGCTCTCGACCGACGTCATCCACTCCTTCTGGGTGCCCGAGTTCCACTTCAAGCGGGACGTCTTCCCGAACCCGGACAAGAACAACCAGAACAGTTCCTTCCAGAACAAGATCGACCGCGAGGGCTCCTTCGTCGGCCGGTGCGCGGAACTGTGCGGCACCTACCACTCGGTGATGAACTTCGAGGTCCGCGCGCTGTCCCCGGACAAGTACGACGCGTACATCGCTCTGCGCAAGCAGGTGAACCCGGCCACCGGCCAGACGTTCACCGCGTCCGAAGCCCTCACGAAGATGAACTGCGGCGAGCTGTGCACCCCGCACGCGGTCACCACCCAGCCGTTCAACACCGACCGCACGGCGCGGACCGCGTCCAACTGACACGCAGCCACACAGGGAGTAGGAAAAAGACCCATGAAGGTCGAAGCGCGCATCTTCTTCATCGTGGCGGTCTTCGCCGTGCTCATGGCGGGCGTGTACTGGGTGTGGGCCGTGTGGGACAAGGACTTCGGCGGCAGGCCGGAGCCGGTCGGCATCGTCGCGCTGATCCTGACCGGCGGTCTGGCGTTCCTCGCCGGCAGCTACATGCAGTTCGTCTCCCGGCGCATCGAACCGCGCCCGGAAGACCACGAGGACGCCGAGATCAGCGACGGCGCCGGTGAGGTGGGCTTCTTCAGCCCGGGCAGCTACTGGCCGGTCAGCATGGCGGCCACCGCCGCGCTCGCCGCGCTGGCGCTGGCGTTCTTCCACATCTGGCTGCTGGTCATCGCGCTGGTCGCGCTGCTGATCACGATCGGCGGCCTGGTGTTCGAGTACCACACCGGACCGTCGCACCAGGACTGATCTGCAGAGACCGCACCGGCCGCCGCGCGCACGCGTGGCGGTCGGTTCCGCGTTCAGCCCCGGAACGCGGTCCGGTAGGACGACGGGCTGGTTCCGCGAAGCCGGGTGAACTGGTGCCGCAACGCCGCCGCCGACGCGTACCCGCACGCCGTCGCGATGTCCTCCACCGACAGCCGGCCCTCCTCCAGCAGCGACTGGGCGCGGTCCAGCCGTCGCTCGGTCAGCCAGCGGTGCGGGGTCGTGCCCGTCGCCGCCGAGAACCGGCGCAGGAACGTCCGCTCGCCCAGCCCGCTGCGGCGGGCCAGCTCCGCCACCGTGAACGGCTGGTCCAGTCGTCGTTCGACCCACTCCAGGGCCTCCGCCACGACCGCGTCGTCGGCCGCCGCCGTGGCCGGGACCGGGGCCTGGACGAACTGGGCCTGACCGCCGGCCCGGTGCGGGGCCGCGACCATCCGCCGGGCGAGCGTCGTGGCCGCCGCGACCCCGCGCAGCCGGCGCACGAGGTGCAGGCACAGGTCGACCGCCGCCACCGTGCCCGCGCTGGTCAGGATGCCGCCGTCGTCGGCGTACAACGCCTGCGGGTCGACCGAAGCCGCCGGGAAGCGGGCGCGGAACTCCGTCTCGTAGACCCAGTGGACCGTGCAGCGCCGGCCGTCGAGCAGCCCGGCGTAGCCGAGGGTGAACACCCCCGCGCAGAACCCCGCGACCCACGCCCCGCGGCCCGCCGCGTCCCGCAGGACGTCCAGCACCGGCTCGGGCGGGGGCGCCGTCCTGGGCGCGCACGTCGGCACGATCAGCAGGTCGGCCGAAGCTGCGAAGCCGAGGCTCCGCAGCCCGGACAGCCCGAACCCCGACCAGCTGCTCACCGCGGAGCCGTCCGGTGAGCAGACGCCGAAGTCCCAGCCCTCGATGCCGTCGGCGGCGCGGTCGGTGCCGAACACCTCGCACGCGACCCCCAGCTCGAACGGCGAAACGCGGTCGGCGAGCACCACCGCGACCCGGTTGACGTCCATGGCCGCCAGCATGTCACAAGTTTTGCGGTCATTGTCATCTCTGACACTGGTCGACGTCGGCGAGCCGGACGAACCTGGTCGGCATGATGAACTCCGAAACCCGCCCGCTGCTGCAGTGGTCGGCGGCGATGGCGATGTCCGGCACGATCGGCGCGGTTGTCCTCGAGAGCGGCGCGGCCGCCCCGGCCGTCGCGTTCGCGCGCTGCTTCGTCGGCGGGACGCTGCTGGTGCTCTGGTGCCTCTCCCGCGGCTGGCTGCAGGCCTGGCGGCCGTCGCGCCGCGACCTCGGGCTGGCCGTGCTGGGCGGGCTGTTCCTCGTCGGCAACTGGGTGCTGCTGTTCGCGTCCTACGCGCTCTCGTCGATCTCGGTCAGCACGGTCGTCTACCACACGCAGCCGCTGATCCTGGTCGGCCTGGCGGCTGCGTTCCTCGGCGAGAAGTTCGCCAAGAGCCACCTGGTCCGGGCCGGGATCGCGTTCGGCGGGGTCGCCTTGATCTCGCTGTCGGCGCACGGCGAGGACGGCAAGCCCGTGCAGCTCGCCGGGATCGGCCTGGCCCTCGGCGCGGCGCTGCTCTACGCCGGAGCGTCCTTCGTCGCGAAGCAGCTGAAGCACATCCGCCCGCACCTGCTCGCGGCCGTCCAGACGACGGTCGGCGCGGTCCTGCTCGCGCCGGTGCTGCTGGTGACGCCGCTGCCGTCGACGACGTCGGGACTGCTGTGGCTGGTGCTGCTCGGCACCGTGCACACGGCCCTGATGTACGTGCTCATCTACGCCAGCATCGGCAAGCTGCCCACCACGACCGTGGCCTTGCTGTCCTACGTCTACCCGGTGGTCGCGGTCCTGGTCGACATCGCCTTCTACGGCCACCGCCCGACGTGGCCGGAGGCGCTGGGCATGCTCGCGGTGCTCGCCGCCGCCCTGGCGCCCCAGCGGCGGCCGGCGCCCGTGACCGAGCCGCCGACACCGGTTCGCCAAGGCTGATCAGCGGAAGGCGATCCAGCGGTCCAGCAGCGCGGCCGCGGCGCCCGAGTCGATCGCCTCCGCGGCCCGGGTGAGGCCCGCGCGCAGATCGTCCTCCAGGGACCCCGAGAAGCCCGTGAACGCCGCCAGCGCCGCCGCCGCGTTGATCAGCACGGCGTCGCGGACCGGGCCCGCCTTGCCGGCCACCAGCGCGCGGACGACCTCGGCGTTCGCCGCCGCGTCCCCGCCGCGCAGGTCGTCGGCCGTCGCGCGGGGGACACCCAGGTCGGCCGGGTCGAGGGTGCGCTCGGTGACCGTGCCGCCCGAGACCTGCCAGACCGACGTCGTGGTGGTCGTGGTGATCTCGTCGAGGCCGTCGTCGCCGCGCACGACCAGGGCCGTCGTGCCGCGCCGGGCGAACACCTCGGCCAGCACGCGGGTCTTGTCCGGGTACGCGCAGCCGATCAGCGCGCTGCCCGGCTGGGCCGGGTTGGTCAGCGGGCCGAGCAGGTTGAACGTCGTCGGCACGCCGAGCTCGCTGCGCACCGGGCCGGCGTGGCGCAGTGCCGGGTGGAACGCCGAGGCCAGGAAGAACCCGACGCCGACCTCGGTGAGGCTGCGCTGGACGTCTTCCGGCGGCAGCGAGATCTGCACCCCGAGCGTCTCCAGGACGTCGGCCGCGCCGGACTTCGACGACGCGCTGCGGTTGCCGTGCTTGGCCACCGGCGCGCCCGCCGCGGCCGTGACGATCGTCGCCATCGTCGAGATGTTGACCGAGTTCGAGCCGTCACCGCCGGTGCCGACGATGTCGACGGCCGGGCGGTCCAGTTCGACGCGGCGCGCGTGCGCCAGCATCGTCGCGGCCATGCCGGCGATCTCCGCGGGCGTCTCGCCCTTGGCGCGCAGCGCGACCGCGAACCCGGCGATCCGGGCCGGGCTCGCCGCGCCGCCCATGATCTGGTCCATCGCCCACGCCGTGTCGTCCTCGGACAGGTCGACACGGGCGATGAGCTGCTTGAGCAGCGGCGGCCAGGTGCGGGGGACCGGGGTGGCCACCGGGCTCAGCCGTTCACGACGGGGACCCGTCGCAGCACGTCGGCGACGGTCTCCGCGGCGGTCAGCGGGTCGAGCGGGTGCACCAGCACGGCGTCCGCCTGCGACCAGGTGGCCAGCCACCGGTCGTCCTTCCGCCGCACGGAAACCACGATCGGGGGACATTCGGCGATCTCGGCCTTCAGCTGCCGGCAGAGGCCGATGCCGCCGGTCGGCTGCGCTTCGCCGTCGAAGATCGCGAGGTCGACGTTGCCCGCGTCGACCTCGGACAGCACGTCGGCGATCCCGGCCGCCTCGATGTAGGTCACGCGGCCGAGATCGGCGGCGGGCCGCCGGCCGACCGCGTTCACGATCGCCTCGCGCACCTCCGCCTTGTGGCTGAACACCAGAACCCGCATCGACTGCTCGGCCATTGAGCGCGCCTCCGTCTTCGTCACCAGCTTGCCGGCTCGATCGTATCGGCCGAGACCGACATCACGCGGTCGGCTCCGGCTGGAGCGCGTCCCAGCCGAGCGCGTCGCCGCCCAGCCGCTGCGCGAGGCCGGCCATCCGAGACCGTTCCTGGGCGCAGTGGAGCGCGTCGAGCACCTGGACGCGCACCGCGAGCACCCGCGTCAGCTCCCCGTCGGGTGACTCTTCTCGCAGCTCGTAGCCGTCCTGGGCGAGGATCGACGCCGCCTCGGCCAGCCGGCCCGGCGGGAGCAGCAGGTGGTGCCGCAGGACGGCCGGTGCCCTGCTGACCCAGTCAGGTGAACCGGCGAGCACGGCGGAGTCCGCGACGACCGGGTCGAAGGCCTCGGCGACGATCTTCAACCCGGGTGTTCCGGGCGTCAGACCGGCGGTTTCGCCCTTCTTGACCAGGTCACGCAGCCGGTCGAGTAAACCCATGAGTAGCTCTCACCTTTCCGCCGTGCCGGTTTCGGGGAGTGTGATCGGCTCCGCACGCGACTTGCCGTGGACCCACCCGGCGGGACGACGGTGCGGGAGGACATAATGCGACGCGTGACAACGGCAGCTCCCACCATCAGTCAGCGGGTCCACTCGCTGAACCGGCCGAACATGGTCAGTGTCGGCACCATCGTGTGGCTGTCCAGCGAGCTGATGTTCTTCGCCGGACTGTTCGCGATGTTCTTCACCGTCAAAGCGCAGAACGCCGTCGGCGAGACTTGGCCGCCGCGTCTGCACGGCGAAGAGTTCCACCTCAACGTGGCGTACGCGATCCCGTTCACGGTGATCCTCGTGCTGTCCTCGCTGACCTGCCAGTTCGGGGTGTTCGCCGCCGAACGCGGCGACGTCTACGGCCTGCGCCGCTGGTACATCGTCACGTTGATCATGGGCGCCATCTTCGTCGGCGGCCAGGCCAACGAGTACCACAACCTGGTCGAAGAGGGGTTGACGATCCCGTCCGGCCCGTTCGGCACGGTCTTCTACCTCGCCACCGGGTTCCACGGCCTGCACGTCATCGGCGGGCTCATCGCCTTCGTGTACCTGCTCATCCGCACGAAACTGAGCAAGTTCACGCCCGCCCAGGCCACGTCGGCGATCGTCGTGTCCTACTACTGGCACTTCGTCGACATCGTGTGGGTCGGCCTCTTCGGTGTGATCTACCTCCTTCCGTAGGTCCGCCCAGCCGCCACCACCTTCACCATCGGCCTGAACTGACAGCAAGGGTTGCCGCAAGATGACCACCAGCACCAAGTCCTCGGAGCGCCGCTACCGCGCGCGGTCGAAGCTGCGGAGGCGGTTCGCCGGCCTGCTCGCGCTCGGTATCGCGCTGGTGGGCGCCGGCGCCCTGTACGCCGTGTTCGCCCCCGAGCCGCAGACCGCGCAGGCCCAGGGCACGCCGGCGCAGCTGCGCCTCGGCGAGCAGACCTACAACAACACCTGCATCGCGTGCCACGGCGCGAACCTCGAAGGCGTGCAGGACCGCGGCCCGAGCCTGATCGGCATCGGCGACGCCGCGGTGTACTTCCAGACCTCTTCGGGCCGCATGCCCGCCGCGCGCCAGGAGGCGCAGGTCGAGCGGAAGCCGCCGAAGCTGACCGAGGCCCAGATCGACGCGGTCGGCGCCTACATCCAGGCGCACGGCGGCGGCGTGCAGCGTCCCGCGGAGAAGGGCGAGGCCCTGCGCGGGTCCGACCCGGCCCGCGGTGGCGAGCTGTTCCGCCTCAACTGCGCGTCGTGCCACAACTTCACCGGCCGCGGCGGCGCGCTGTCGGCGGGCAAGTACGCGCCGAACCTGGACCCGGCCAGCGAAGAGCAGATCTACACGGCCATGCTCACCGGCCCCCAGAACATGCCGAAGTTCTCCGACCGGCAGCTGTCGCCGGAGGAGAAGAAGGACATCGTCGCCTACGTGAAGTCGGTGTCCGACGGCAACAATGACCCGGGTGGTAGCGGCCTCGGCGGGGTCGGCCCCGCTTCGGAGGGCGTCATCGCCTTTATCGTCGGGATCGCCGCGCTGATCGGCGTGACGTTGTGGATTGGATCGAAGGCATGAGTGCCGAGGGGCCTAAGCCGCCGTCCGAGGCGGAGCTGGCTGAGATGGACCGGGACCAGCTGGTCAAGCTGGGCGGCGCGCTCGACGGTGTCGAGATCGTTGAGTACCCGACGCCGTGGCCCGTGGAGGGCACCCGCGCGGAGAAGCGGGCCGAGCGCCTGGTGGCGTTCTGGTTCGGCCTGTCCGCGCTGGCCGGGCTCGGGTTCGTCGTCTCGCTCATCTGGTGGCCGTGGCAGTACGAGGCGCCGGACAACGAGAGCGGCCACTTCTGGTACAGCCTCTACACCCCGATGCTCGGCATCACGCTCGGCCTGGCCATCCTCGGCCTGGGCATCGGCGTGATCCTGTACACGAAGAAGTTCGTGCCCGCCGAGGTCGCGGTGCAGCAGCGCGGTGACGGCGAGGGCAAGGGGTCGGCCGAGGTCGACCGCCAGACGTTCATCGCGCACCTGGCCGACGCCGGCAACCGCAGCACCATCGCCCGCCGGTCGCTGATCAAGCGCTCGGCGATCGCCGGGGCCGGCACGCTGGGCCTCGCGGCCGCCGCGCTGCCGCTGGCGTCCTTCATCAAGAACCCGTGGAAGGACACCGAGGGCCGCGATTCGCTGTGGCACACCGGCTGGCAGCCGAACTTCCCGGGCGAGAAGGTCTACCTGCGCCGCAACACCGGCAAGCCGCTGGAAGAGGGCGAGAAGGTCAGCCTGGTCAAGGCCGAGGACCTCGACGCCGGCGCGATGGAGACGGTGTTCCCGTACCGCGACTCCGAGAAGGACAAGCCGGAGCTGCTCGCCGCGGCGCTGACCAGGGTCGACAACCCGGTCATGCTGATCCGCCTCCGCCCGACCGACGCCGCCAAGGTCGTCAAGCGGGCCGGCCAGGAAGACTACAACTTCGGCGACTACTACGCGTACACGAAGATCTGCAGCCACGTCGGTTGCCCGACCTCCCTGTACGAGCAGCGGACCAACCGCATCCTCTGCCCGTGCCACCAGTCGCAGTTCGACGCGCTCCACTACGCCAAGCCGATCTTCGGCCCGGCGACCCGTCCGCTGGCGCAACTACCGATCACAGTGGACGAAGAGGGATACTTGATCGCGCGAGGCGATTTCAACGAGGCCATCGGTCCGGCCTTTTGGGAGCGTAAGTCATGAGTTCACTCACCACGCCGACCAAGGGGTCGAGCCCGGTCGAGAAGGCGCTGGGCACCGCCGCGAACGACGCGGACCAGCGCTACCACGCGGCCAAGGGCCTGCGGCACCAGATGAACAAGGTCTTCCCGACGCACTGGTCGTTCCTGCTCGGCGAGATCGCGCTCTACAGCTTCATCATCCTGCTGCTCACCGGTGTGTACCTGACGCTGTTCTTCGACCCCTCCATGCAGGAGGTCGTCTACCACGGCAGCTTCAAGAACATGCAGGGCCTGGAGATGTCCCAGGCGTTCCGCACGACGCTGGACATCTCCTTCGACGTCCGCGGTGGCCTGTTCATGCGGCAGCTGCACCACTGGGCGGCGCTGATCTTCGTCGCGTCGATGGCCGTGCACATGCTGCGGATCTTCTTCACCGGCGCGTTCCGGCGTCCGCGTGAGGCCAACTGGGTGATCGGTGGTCTGCTGCTGATCCTCGGCTGCTTCGAGGGCTTCTTCGGGTATTCGCTGCCGGACGACCTGCTCTCGGGCACCGGTATCCGGGCGACGCTGTCGGGCATCGTGCTGTCGGTGCCGGTGGCCGGCACCTGGATCCACTGGGCGCTGTTCGGTGGGGAGTTCCCCGGTGACCAGATCATCCCGCGGCTGTACACGCTGCACATCCTGCTGCTGCCGGGCATCATGCTCGCGCTGGTCGGGGCGCACCTGGCGCTGGTCTGGTACCAGAAGCACACCCAGTTCCCGGGGGTGCGGCGCAAGGAGACCAACGTCGTCGGCGTCCGGATCATGCCGTACTTCGCGCTCAAGGGCGGGGCGTTCTTCACCCTGGTCATCGGCGTGCTGGCGCTCATGTCGGGGCTGTTCCAGATCAACCCGGTGTGGAACTTCGGCCCGTACAACCCGGCGCAGGTTTCGGCGGGCTCCCAGCCCGACTGGTACATGGCCTGGGCGGACGGCATGCTCCGGATCTGGCCCGCGTGGGAGGTCTACCTCGGGAACTACACGATCCCGGCGGTGTTCTTCCCCGGCGCGGTCGGCATGCCGATCCTGTTCGGCCTGTTCCTGACCTACCCGTTCCTCGAGCGGAAGCTGTCCAAGGACACCGCGCACCACAACCTGCTCCAGCGGCCCCGGGACGTCCCGGTCCGCACGGCGCTGGGCGCGATGGCGCTGGGCTTCTTCATGGTCATCGAGCTGTCGGGCTTCAACGACATCATCGCCGACCAGTTCGACATCTCGCTGAACGCGACGACCTGGGCGGGCCGCATCGGCGTCCTGCTCGTGCCGCCGATCGCCTACTACCTCACCTACCGGCTCTGCCTGGGCCTGCAGCGGGCCGACCGCGAGGTGCTGGAGCACGGCGTCGAGACGGGCATCATCAAGCGGCTGCCGCACGGTGAGTTCATCGAGATCCACCAGCCGCTCGCCGGCGTCGACAGCCACGGCCACGCGATCCCGCTCGAGTACCAGGGCGCGTCCGTGCCGAAGAAGATGAACAAGCTGGGCTCGGCCGGTCAGGCCGTCCCGGGCACGTTCTGGTCGCCGGACCCGGCCGAGGAGACCGCCGCGCTGCAGCGGGCCCACGGCAACGGGCACGGCAATGGCCACTCGAACGGCCACTCGAACGGCAACGGGCAGCACGGCGAGATCGAGAGCGTCGAGACCGCCAAGGGCTCGGACCACTAGTTCCCGCACACGACGAAGGCCACCTCCGGAAGTCCCCGGGGGTGGCCTTTGTCGTGTGCGGGTTCAGCCGCTGCGCGCGCGATTCCCCCTCGGCCGGCCCTGGCACCCCACAGGCGTGTCCCGGCCGTCTGAGGGCAGCTGAGGGCCTCGGTCAGTCTTCGGCGCCGATCGCGAAGGCCTGCTCGGTGTCGGCGCGCGAGTACGACCGGAACGCGATGTGCGTGACGGTGTCGAGCACCCCCGGCACCTTCCCGATCCGGCCGGGGATCAGGTCGGCGAGGTCCTCGTGCGCGGACACCTTCACGGTGGCGATGAGGTCGACGTCCCCGGCGCACGAGTAGACCTCGCCGACCCCGTCGATGTCGGCGATCGCCTGCGCCGCGTCCGGGATCGACTCCGCCTCTACCTGGATCAACACGATCGCGGTGATCACCTGGGTCCTCCAAGACTCGTCTGCGGGTGTCGCAGGCGATCCTAGGCGGCGGTGTTCGCCAGCCAGGGCGCGGTCACCGGTGATCGTGACGCGCTCCGCCGGCAGCCGCCGGGTGAGGACCAGCAGCAGGTCCTGGACGGGCCCGGTCACCGTGACGTCGGCGCGGCTCGTCTCCCGGGTCCACCGGACCCCACCGGGTTCGCGGGTGATCAGCCAACCGGTGCCGTGCTCCGGGGCGAGCTGGAGGGTCTGGCCGGTGCCGTGCAGCTCGGTGAAGCCCGGCCGGACAGCACCTCCAGCCACTCGCTGATCGCGTCGGCCGCCAGGTCCGGGGCCACTCCGACGGCGGTTCCGGTGGTGAGCGCCGCGTCGGCGTTCGGGCACCTCCGCGCCAGCTCGGCAGTGCTCCCCGTCTCCTCAGCTCACGTGCTCCAGGGAATGCGCCTCCGCCACCAGATCCAGCCACCCTCGCCACCCGGCCACGGCAGTCGGCTCCGCCCACGGCCGTGTGGTGCGCACCAGCCGCACCCCCGGCCGAGCCAGCCAGCGCAGCAGCACCCCCACCTCCTCCGGCGGCGCCCCGTGCAGCGGCCCAGGCTCGGGCAGCACTGTCTCCGCCGAAGCCACCAACGCCTCCACCACCGGCATCGGCGGCACCCCGCGACGCGCCACTCCCGCCGAAGCCAGCCGCCCGTACCTGATCACCGCCAGCTCCCAGCCACCCCCGCCGTCCGGGCCTGCCGCGATCAGCTCGCCGATCGATGCCAGTGACCCCTGCCGGTGCGCCCTTCCCAACGCCCGGATCAGCCCCGCCAGCTCGTCCCGGTGCCGGGCCGCCTGCTCGAAGTGGCGGCCCTCCGCCAGACGCTCCACCAGCGCGGCCGCCGTGTGCAGCGGGCGGCCGTCCGAGCCCGCGATGAGCCCCGACACCGACTCCACCGCCGGGACGTACGCCTCCACGCTCTGCCGCCCCGCGCACGGCGCTCCGCACCGGCCCAGCTCCGCCAGGACGCACGGGGTCCCGTTCGCCGTGCGGGGGGAGATCCGCTGGGTGCACGTCCGCAGTCCCGACGCGCCCGCCAGCGTGTCGGCGGTCGCGCGGGCGTCGGCCTGGTTGCGGAACGGACCCAGCACCCCCGGCCGCGGCAGCCGGACCACCGACAGGCGGGGGAACGCCTCCTCCGTCAGCCCGATCCACCAGCCCTGGTGCCGGTTCTTCGACCGCCGGTTGTACGCGGGCCGGTGCGCCGCGATCAGCCGCAGCTCGCGGACCTCCGCCTCCAGCGAATGCGCGCACTCCACGTGGTCCACGCGCTCGGCCAGCGCGACCATCTCCCGGATCCGGCTGCGCCCCTCCGAGCCGGTGAAGTACGTCCGCACGCGCCGCCGGAGGTCCTTCGCCGTGCCGACGTACAGGACCTCCTCCTTCGGCCCCTTGAACAGGTAGACGCCCGGGGCCGACGGCAGGTCCGCCGCCAGGTGGCGCTTCGCGCGCTGGGCGACCGTCACCTCCGGGAGGTAGCTCATCAGCTCCTCGAGCGAATGCACCCCGAGGTTGCCGACGCGCTCCAGCAGGCCGTGCAGCACGTCGACGGTCGCGCGCGCGTCGTCCAGGGCCCGGTGGGTCGGGCGGGTCCGCGCGCCGAACAGCATCGCCAGCGCCGTCAGGTTGTAGCGGCCCACCTCGTCGCGCGGGACGACCCGCCGGGCCAGCCGGACCGTGCACACCACCGTCGCCTTCGGCCAGGCGTAGCCGTGTCCTTCGCACGCCGCCCGCATGTGGGACGTGTCGAACCCCGAGTTGTGCGCCACCAGCACCGCACCCCCGATGAACTCGAGGAACGCCGGCAGCACCTCCTCGATCGGCGGCGCGTCGTAGACCATCAGCTGCGTGATGCCCGTCAGCGAGACGATCTGCGGCGGGATCGGCATCCCCGGGTTCACCAGGGTCGCGAACTCGCCGAGCACCTCACCGCCGCGGACCTTCACCGCGCCGATCTCCGTGATGCCGCTCGGCCCGGGCGGGGCCCCGGTCGTCTCCAGGTCGAACACGACGAAAGTGGTGTCCCGCAAGGGAGTTCCGAGCTCGTCGAACGCGAGCTGTGCCTGGACCGAACGCATGTGCGAGACAGTAGAGGCGACCACCGACAGTTTCGGGCCGGGCACGCGCTACGAGTGGCGCGCGGGGCGGGATGCGGGGGCGGGGCCTACCCTGGACCAATGCACCCGCAGCCGCTCGTGCCGGAGCCGCCCGGGGACCCCGTGGGTCCCTCGGGGGTCGCGCCGCGCCCGGAGCCGGCCGACGGCCCGGTCCTCGACGGCGAGGGCGGGCACCCCGAGCCCGCCACCTGGCCGGCCCTGCCCGAACCCGTCCGCGACCGCATCGCCGAGCTGGCCGCGGCCGCCGTCGCGAAGCTGCCCGCCACCGACGTCCCGCGCCAGCTGCGGCCGGTCGCCAAGTTCGCCCCGGCCAAACGGGCCAAGCTCGGCGGCGGCGCCCTGCTCACCTCGCTCGGCGAGTCTTCGCAGTTCCGGACCGCCGTCATCGAGTGGCTGCGCGAGCACCGCACGGACGCCCTCGACCCCAACGCCGGTGACTCCGTCGCCGCCGCGGCCGCCGCGGTCCTGCTCGGGGAGTCCGGCGCCGCCGGGCGCGTCCGGCTGGTCGCGAAGAACGCCGAGGAGAACGCGCTGCGCGCCGAGCGGGACGCCGCGCTCGCCCGCACCCAGCGCCTCGAAGCCGAGCTCGCCCAGGTCCGCGCCGAGCTCACGGAGGCCAAGCAGGTCGCCGAAAGCGCCCGGGGCGAGCGCGAAGGTGAAGTCGATAAACTTTTGAAGCGACTTCGCGAACAGGGCGTCCAGCTCCGCCAGGCCAAGGACGCGGCCCAGGCGGCCGCCACCGAGGCCGACCGCGGCAGCGCCGTCCACGTCGAGGAGATCGCGGCCCTCACCGCGCAGCTCGGCCGCGAACGCCAGCGCGTCGCGAACGAACGCGCCCGCGCCGAACGAGCCGTCGCCGACGCCGAGATCGCCCGGCAGTCCGCGCGCGAAGCCCGCGAAGCCGACGAAGTCCGCCTCGCCCTGCTGGTCGACACGATCGACGGCGCGGTCACCGGCCTTCGCCGCGAGCTCGCGCTCGGCGCCCGCGGAGCCCGGCCGGCGGACATGGTCCGCGGCGCCAGCGCCGGCACCGGTCAGGGCGGCAAGATCGCCGACGTGTCCACCCTGGATCGTTACCTCGCGCTGCCCAACGTGCACCTGATCGTCGACGGCTACAACGTCACGAAGACCGGCTACCCCGAGCTCGCGCTGGCCGACCAGCGCGACCGGCTGATCCACCAGCTGTCCGCGCTGGCCGCCCGCACCTCGGCCGAGGTGACGGTCGTCTTCGACGGCGCCGGTGTGCTCTCGGTCCCGGCTTCGGTGCCCCGCGGGGTGCGGGTGCTGTTCTCCGACCGCGGGGTCCTCGCCGACGACGTGATCCGCAACCTCGTCGCGGCCGAGCCCGCCGGCCGGCCCATGGTGGTGGCCACTTCGGACCGTGCCGTGGCGGACTCGGTCCGCGGCGGCGGGGCCCACCCGACGCCGTCCGCGGTGCTGGTCAACCGCCTCAGCCGGGTCTGACCGCCGGAAACTGTCGGTGGTGGCGCCTACCGTCCTCCTCGAAGCAGTTCCGACGTGAGGAGGACCACATGGCCGACACCCCCGAGCTGTCCGAAGTGGACGTCTCGCACATTTCGGTTTCCGACATCGAGAACGTCGTGGTCGACTGCGACCGCTGCGTCGTGCGCGGCATCTCCTGCCACGACTGCGTCGTGAGCGTGCTGCTCGGCGCGCCGCCCGCCGTCGTGTGGGACGCCGACGAGCGCCGCGCCGTGGACGCGCTGGCCGAGGCGGGGATGGTGCCGCGGCTGCGCCTGGTCGAGGGACCGGTCGGGTGGACCGCCTGACACGCCCGTTTCGTGTCGGCGCGCCGAATGGTCGATCGGATCGGGTGAACGGTAGGTAGTCGAAACGGTCTCCGGAGAAACCCCAGCGTGTAACGCCCGTCACAGCATTTCTCCCTCGCTGGTCCGATGGTGTTTCGGGGCGCTACGCAGAGTTTTTGGCCGGGGGGTGGTGGACGCGGTGGCGGTCTTTTCGTAACCTGTCCGAGATCTCGTGGCCCCCGGCCGTCGAACCAGGCGGCGACGCGAGATCGCCGCCGGACGCAGCTTTGTCGGGAAGCTGGGAACCGGAACCACCCATCGCGCGCTTCACCTGTTGCGGGAGAACGCGTGCGGGCGGCGGGACAAGCGGCGAAGAGGAACCCCCGGCCTCTTCGAGCCCCGGTCCCCGACGGCGGCCGAGACGCAAAGGAGACCCGCGCGACCGTGCAGTCGCATCCAGTCAGGCGCGTGGTGTCAGGTGCCCTCGCGGCGGCTTCGGTGATCACCCTCGTCACCCTCGCCCAGCCGACGGCCACCGCCGCCCCAGTCCCCGTCCTCCAGGCCCCGCCCACCGGCTCGGACGCCCTTGCCCAGTACCGCGACCTCGCGGCGCAGGCCGAGAAGCTCAACGAAGACCTGCTCAAGGCCCAGGACGACCTGAAGGCCAAGCAGGGCGAGCTCGACAAGGCCACCAACGACGTCAACGCGGCGAAGGGCCTGGCCACCCAGGCGAGTGAGAACCAGAAGAAGTACCAGACCGAGGTCGACAAGTTCGCCGGCGCGTCGTTCACCAGCGGCGTCCAGCTGAACAAGCTCTCGGCCCTGCTGGCCGGCACGTCCACGCAGGACTTCCTGGACCGCTCTTCGGCGCTCGAGGTCATCGCGACCGAGAAGAACGGCGCGATGGGCAACCTCACCGGCGCCGTCCGCCAGGCCACCGATGCCACGAACAAGGCCACCGACGCGGCGAAGCGGGCGACCGACGCCCGTGACGCGGCGGCGAAGCTGACCGAAGACATCAAGGCCAAGCAGAAGACGCTCAACGACCAGATCGACCAGCTCAAGGCGGCCAACAAGAGCCTGAGCGCCCTCGACAAGGCCTCGCAGCGCGACACCGGCTCGGCGCCTCCCGGGCTCGCGGCCCCCACCGCGGCCGCTCAGAAGGCCCTCGACGCGGCGCTGAGCAAGCTCGGCAGCCCGTACGGCTGGGGCGACACCGGGCCCAGCTCGTTCGACTGCTCCGGCCTGATGCTGTGGGCCTACAAGCAGGCCGGTCTCACCCTGCCGCGGTCGAGCCGCGAGCAGTCCACCTTCGGCGCCGCGGTGCCGCGGGACCAGCTGCAGCCGGGCGACCTCGTGTTCTACTACACGCCCGTTTCGCACGTCGGCATGTACGTCGGCAACGGCAAGATGGTGCACGCGCCCGACACCGGTGACGTCGTGAAGATTTCGCCGCTGCAGAGCCAGTACGCGGGAGCACGTCGCCCGACTTCGTGACCCTCGCAGCATTTCGCAGGGGCGGTACCGCACACGCGGTGCCGCCCCTGCGGCGTTTACCGGGGCAGCTAGCCTCTGGGGCGTGCTCAAGACCCTCCTCGTGACCAACGACTTCCCGCCGCGGCCCGGGGGGATCCAGAACTACCTGAACTCCCTCGCCACCCGGCTGCCGGCGGACGACCTGGTCGTCTACGCGCCGTCGTGGGAGTCGCGGACGGGGTCGCACGAGGAGTTCGACGCCGAAGCGCCGTTCGAGGTCGTCCGGCACCCGACGTCGCTGATGCTGCCGACGCCGGACGTGCTTCGCCGGGCGAAGCAGATCATGCGCGCGCGGGACTGCGAAGCCGTCTGGTTCGGCGCTGCCGCGCCACTGGCGCTGCTGGGGCACTCCCTGCGCCAGGCGGGCGCGAGGCGCGTCGTGGCGTCCACGCACGGCCACGAAGTCGGCTGGTCGATGCTCCCGGGCTCACGCCAGGCCTTGCGGCGCATCGGCGACACCGTGGACGTCGTCACCTACGTCAGCCGCTACACCCGCGGCCGGTTCGCCGCCGCGTTCGGCCCGATGGCGGGGCTGGAGCTGCTGCCGTCCGGAGTGGACCCCGAGATGTACAAACCGGATCCCGCCGGCCGCGCGGAAATCCGCGCCCGCCACGGCCTCGGGGACCGCCCGACCGTCGTGTGCGTGTCCCGGCTGGTCCCGCGCAAGGGCCAGGACCAGCTGATCCGGGCGCTGCCGGCCATCCGCCGCCGGGTCCCCGACGCGGCGCTGCTCATCGTCGGCGGCGGCCCATACCGCAAGACGCTCGCCGGGCTGGTCACCGAGCTGGGCCTGGAACGCGACGTCGTGCTCACCGGATCGGTCCCGTGGGCGGAGCTGCCGGCGCACTACGCCGCGGGGGACGTCTTCGCGATGCCGGCCCGCACCCGCGGCAAGGGCCTCGACGTCGAGGGGCTCGGCATCGTCTACCTGGAGGCCTCGGCGACCGGCCTGCCGGTGGTGGCGGGCAACTCCGGCGGCGCGCCCGAGGCGGTGCTCGACGAGGTCACCGGGCACGTGGTCGAGGGCCGGGACGTCGGCCAGCTCGGCGAAACCGTCGCGAGCCTGCTCGCGGACCCCGTGCGCGCGCGCCGGATGGGCGCGGCGGGCCGGGAGTGGGTGACCGCGAACTGGCGGTGGGACGTCATGGCCGCGCGGCTGTCCGGGCTGCTGGACGGCGACCCGGTGGCCGTCGTCCGCTAAGGCGTGTAGAGCGCCGGGTGCCGCGGATCGTCGACGCGGACGACGACGTCGGCGAGCGAGCTCGGGTCCACCTCCTCCTCGTAGCGCTCGTACGCCGGGAGCGCCCAGGCGTCCGGCACGCGGCGGCGCAGGGCGGCGGGGGAGAGCCACAGGTGCACGGCCAGGTCGAAGGCCAGGCCGGCGCCCAGCAGCAGCTCACCGTCGAGGAGCACGACGCCGCCTTCGGGGACCGGCACGCGCTCGGCCCGGGTCGCGCGGTCGCGCCCGGCGTCCCACAGCGAGGGCAGGACCTCGCCGGAACCGCCGTCGGCCAGCGGTTCGAGCACTTCGCGGCGGAGGGCGCCGAGGTCGAGCCAGTCGGTGTAGCGGGCGTCGGGGTTGGTGCGGCCGTGCTCGAAACGCAGGGACGCGGGGCGCAGGAAATCGCCGGCGGACACCCGCAGGGTCGCGTGGCCGCGCAGGCGCAGCGGGTCGACCAGGGCGTTCGCGAGTTCTGTGGTTTCCGTCGCACCCGCCGCGCCGTCGACGGCGACGGCGATCCGGCGCCGCCCGGTGAGCGCGTCGACGCGTTCGGTCAGTTCTTCGGCCAGGACGGCGGGGGAGATCGGGCGGTAGCGCACGGTTCCCGATCCTGCACCCGGACCGGGGACGGTTTCCGTCGTACCCCGGTGGGAGGATGGCGGCATGACTTCTTCAGTGGGGAAGACGGCCGATGTCGGTTGGGAGATAGGCGTTTCACGCACCGTGCCGTACCCGGGCGCGGACGTCTGGGACTTCCTGGTCAGCCGCGAGGGGGTCGCGATCTGGCTCGGTCCCGGGGTCGAGCTGCCGCGGGAGAAGGGCGCGGAGTACGAGACGGCGAACGGCACGGTCGGCGAGATCCGCAGCTTCGTCGAGGGTGACCGGGTGCGGCTCACCTGGCGGCCGAGCGACTGGGACCACGACTCGACCGTGCAGGTGCGGCTGAGCGCGTCGGGCGTCAAGACCAAGCTCGTCTTCCACCAGGAATGGCTTGCGGACGCGGAAGAGCGCGAGGAACAGCGGGCATACTGGCAGGACGTGACCGAGCGCGTGGTGGCGGCACTCGCCGAGCGCTGAGGCGGACTTCATGGGGGCGGGATGACGAGCTTCGAAATCGCGGAGGACTTCGCGCAGGACGCGCACTTGTTCGCGGAGCTGCTGCGCGCGGGCGGCCCGGTGCGCCGGGCCCGGATGCCCCGCGGCCTGGACTGCTTCATCGTCACGGACTTCGCGCAGGCGCGGGCGCTGCTCGCGGATCCCCGGCTGCAGAAGAACAGCGCGCGGGCCCGTGAGCTGTTCCTGGCCAAGCTGCCGCCCGGCGAGCTGGAGCAGGGCGGGCTGGCGCCGGACCTCAGCTTCCACATGCTCAACTCCGACCCGCCGGACCACACGCGGCTGCGCAAGCTGGTGAACAAGGCGTTCACGGCGCGCACCGTCGCCCGGCTGCGGCCGCGGGTCGAGGAGATCACCGCGCAGCTGCTCGACGGGCTGGCCGGGCAGGAGCGGGCGGACCTGCTGCCGTCGTTCGCCGCGCCGTTGCCGATCACGGTGATCTGCGAGCTGCTGGGCGTGCGCGCGGAGGACCGGAACGACTTCTCGGCCTGGTCGAAGACGTTGCTGAGCTCGTCGGCGCCGCAGGACGCGCAGCACGCGGCGCAGAGCATGTTCGCCTACCTCACGGCCCTCATCGCGCAGAAGCGCGCCGAGCCGGCCGACGACCTGCTGTCGGACCTGGTGCACGCGACCGACGACGGTGACTCGCTGTCCGAGCCGGAGCTGGTCTCGATGGCGTTCCTGCTGCTGGTCGCCGGGCACGAGACCACGGTCAACCTGATCGCCAACGGCGTGCTGGCGCTGCTGCGCGAGCCGGAGCAGCTCGCCCGGCTGCGCGCCGAGCCGGAGCTGCTGCCCAACGCGGTCGAGGAGCTCCTCCGCTTCGACGGCCCGATCCACCTGGCCACGCTGCGGTTCACGGCGGAGCCGGTCGAGGTCGGCGACGTGACGATCCCGGAAGGCGAGTTCGTGCTCGTCTCGCTGCTGGGCGCGAACCGGGACGCCGAGCGCTACCCGGAGCCGGACCGGCTGGACATCACGCGCGCGGCGGGCGGGCACCTGGCCTTCGGGCACGGCATCCACTACTGCGTCGGCGCGCCGCTGGCCCGGCTGGAGGCGGAGATCGCGCTGGGCGGGCTGCTGGCCCGGTTCCCGGACCTGGCGCTGGACGCGAAACCGGACGAGCTGGTCTACCGGAAGAGTTCGCTGGTGCACGGACTGGAGGCGCTGCCCGTCCGGCTGTGACGCGCTTCACCCGGTAGCGGCCGGGAGGCTCCGTTGACGGTCCCGGCGACGGCGGCCGGTTACGACTTCCGGGGCGCCGCCGTCGTCGGAGGTGGGCCGTTCCCGCCGGGGGACCGGTCACCGTCGAGTACACGGTCACGAACGACGGCGAGACCGCCTACGTGGCCGGGGGCGTCGTCGACCAGCAGGGCGGCACGCGGTTCCGGGTGGACTCGGGCTGGGGTGACCTGGGCCCGGCGGGTACTTCCAGGCCGGGGAGACCCGCGAGTTCATGCTGACCGGCGGCTTTGTCACGCCGTACGAGGGCGACTCGCGGGTCCGGCTTTGCGGCTGAACGGGACCGAGACCCGGGGGAGACCCGGACGTTCGAGGTGCCCGGCACGGTCACCGAACGCGCCGGCCGGATCGTCACCGAGACCGGCGAAGGCCTGCCCGGAGAACCCGTGACGGCCACCGACATCGACACCGGCCGGGCGCTCACCGCGACGACCGGCGCCGAGGGGACCCTCACCATCGCCGGGCCTACCGGCTGTCGGTGGCCGGTCCGTGGGTGCTGGTGGGGGACCGGCAGGTGTACGTCGTTTCGGAGGCCATGAACCAGAACGGCTGGGTGTTCACGAGGCAGCCGGCCTCAGCGGGTTAGGGTCGGCGGATGGACTCCGCCGACCTTCTCGCGCTCGACGCCCAGCACGTGTGGCACCCCTACGCGCCGATGCCGGCGAAGGTGCCTTCGCTGCTGGTGACCGAGGCGAGCGGGGTGCGGCTGAAGCTCGCCGACGGCCGGGAGCTGGTCGACGGGATGTCGTCGTGGTGGTCGGCGATCCACGGGTACCGGCACCCGGTCCTCGACGCCGCCCTCACCGCCCAGGCCGGCCGGATGAGCCACGTCATGTTCGGCGGCCTCACCCACGAACCGGCGATCACGCTGGCGAAGACGCTCGTCGACCTGACGCCGGACGGGCTGGAGCACGTGTTCCTCTGCGACTCCGGCTCGGTGTCGGTCGAGGTCGCGGCGAAGATGTGCCTGCAGTACCAGCGTTCCCGCGGGCTGCCGGAGAAGCGCCGGCTGCTGACCTGGCGCGGCGGTTACCACGGTGACACGTTCACGCCGATGAGCGTGTGCGACCCCGAGGGCGGCATGCACTCGCTGTGGCGCGGCGTGCTGCCGGAGCAGGTTTTCGTGCCGATGCCGCCGGCCGGCTTCGACACGCCGCCGGATCAGTCCTATGTGGACACTCTGGCCGAGGCGATCGCCCGGCACGCCGGGGAGCTGGCCGCGGTGATCGTCGAGCCGGTCGTGCAGGGCGCCGGTGGCATGCGCTTCCACCACCCGGCGTACCTGCGCGCGCTGCGGGAGCTGACCGAGGCTCACGGCGTGCTGCTGATCTTCGACGAGATCGCGACCGGGTTCGGCCGCACCGGCGCGCTGTTCGCCGCGGAGCACGCGGGCGTCACGCCGGACGTGCTCTGCCTCGGCAAGGCCCTCACCGGTGGCTACCTGAGCATGGCCGCGACGCTGTGCACCCCGGAGGTCGCGGCCGGCATCTCGCGCGGGGAGCTGCCGGTGCTCGCGCACGGCCCGACGTTCATGGGCAACCCGCTCGCCTCGGCGATCGCCAACGCGTCGCTGGGCCTGCTCGCCGACGGCGGCTGGCAGCACGACGTCACGCGCATCGAGAAGGCTCTGCTGGACGGCCTCGCGCCGGCGCGCGACCTGGGTCCGGTGGCCGACGTCCGGGTGCTCGGCGGGATCGGCGTCCTGCAGCTCGACCACCCGGTGGACATGGCGGTGGCGACGGAGGTCGTCACGGAGCACGGCGCGTGGCTGCGCCCGTTCCGCGACCTCGTTTACACGATGCCGCCGTACGTCGCGACCGACGACGACCTCGCCGTGATCACCCGCGCGATGCTTGCGGTGGCGGAAAAGGCGTGAATTCAGCACATCGGGTGTGACCACGGGCACAGCGAGACCCGAAGGTCCCTCATCGTCGCTGTCCGTGCCGGAGCAAGATCCACACCACGCGATAGGCGGAGCCGCGTCGCGCGGCTTTCACCTGAAATGCCCGCCGGTCCCCACCGATCCGTACCGCGGCAAACGCGAGAAATGCTTGCGTAGCGGACTTTTTGCGGCGTTTCGGCGATCCTGCCCCCATGATCGAGATCGTTCGTGGTGAACACGACACCGGACCGCCGAAGCCCCCGAACCTCCTGGAGAACCTCAAGCACGACCTCCCGGCCTCCGTGGTCGTCTTCCTCGTCGCCGTCCCCCTGTCCCTCGGCGTGGCCTTCGCCGCCGGGGCGCCGTTGCTCTCGGGCCTGATCTCCGCCGTCGTCGGCGGGCTGGTCGCGAGTCTCTTCGGCGGATCGCCGCTGCAGGTCAGCGGGCCGTCCGCCGCCCTCACCGTGGTGCTGGCCGACACGATCGCCACCCACGGCTGGCCGGTCACCTGCGCGATCACGGTCGCCGCCGGCCTGCTCCAGATCCTCTTCGGGCTCACCCGCCTCGCCCGCGCCGCGCTCGCGGTGTCCCCCGCGATCGTGCACGGCCTGCTCGCCGGCATCGGCGTGACGCTGGTGCTCGGCCAGCTCCACGTGGTGCTCGGCGGGTCGGCGCAGGGCTCCGCGCCGGCCAACGTCCTCGCGCTGCCCGGCCAGATCGCCGCCCACCACGACCAGGCGGTGCTCGTCGGCGTGGTCACCCTCGCGGTGCTGCTGGTGTGGCCACGGCTTCCGCGTGTCGTCCGCCGCGTGCCCGCACCGCTGGCCGCGGTCGCGCTCGGCACCGGCCTGGCCGTCGCGGCCGGCCTGACCCTGCCGCGGGTCGACCTCCCCGCCGGGCTGCCGGCCCTGCACGTCGTCCCGCAGCTGCCGGACGGCGGCTGGGCCGGGTTCGCCACCGCCGCGCTCACCATCGCGCTGATCGCCGGTCTGGAGAGCCTGCTTTCGGCGGTCTCGGTGGACAAGCTGCGCGGCGGCCCGCGCACCGACCTCGACCGCGAGCTCATCGGGCAGGGCGCGGCGAACGTCGCCGCCGGCGCGCTCGGCGGGTTCCCGGTCACCGGCGTCATCGTGCGCAGCATGACCAACTACGAGGCGGGCGCGCGCACCCGGATGTCGGCGATCCTGCACTGCGTCTGGATCCTCGTCGCGTGCCTGCTGCTCACCGGCGTGCTGCGGCTGATCCCGCTCGCCGCGCTGGCCGCGTTGCTGGTGTACGTCGGAGCGAAGCTCGTGAACCTCCATGGGCTCAAGGAGGTCCGCCGCCACGGCGACCTGCCCGTGTACGTCGTCACGCTGGCCGGCGCGGTCGCGGTCAACCTGCTCACCGGTGTCGCCGCGGGGATCCTGCTGGCGCTCGCGCTGATGCTGCGGCGGATGATCTTCTCCGGGATTCACGTCGAAAGGGAGAGCACCGAGAAGGACGGCGACCGCCACCGCGTGGTCATCGAAGGCGCGCTGACGTTCCTGTCCGTGCCGCGGCTGACCCGTGTGCTCGCCGACGTGCCCCCGCACGCCGACGTCCGGCTCGAGCTGCTGGTCGACTACCTCGACCACGCCGCGTTCGACTGCCTGCGCGGCTGGCAGCAGGCGCACGCCGGGCCGGTGACGGTCGACGAGATCGGGCACCCCTGGTACGAGCGCGGCGGCTCGAGCGCGCCGACCGTGCGCCGCAGTGTGGCCGCGCGGGTGGTGCCGCGGTGGCTCGCGCCGTGGTCGCAGTGGCAGGCCGAGCACGTGGTGCTGCCCGCTCAGCGCACGGCGAGCTCGCTGCTGTGCCGCGGCGCTTCGGAGTTCCAGCGCCGGACCGCGCCACTGCTGAGGGACACGTGGAGCGGGCTGGCGCACGGGCAGCAGCCGCACACGCTGTTCATCACCTGCGGCGACGCGCGGATCGTGCCCAACCTGATCACCACCAGCGGGCCGGGGGACCTGTTCACGGTGCGGAACATCGGCAACCTCGTGCCGCCGGCCGACGGCGACGACTCGTCGGTCGGCGCGGCGATCGAGTACGCCGTCGGGGTGCTCGGGGTCGCCGAGATCGTGGTGTGCGGGCATTCCGGCTGCGGTGCGATGAAGGCGCTGCTCGGCCGGGCGCCGGACGGGCTGGAGCAGCTCGGCAGCTGGCTGCGGCACGGTGAGGCGACGTTGCGGCGCCGGGCCCGCGAAGCGCCGTTGCTGCTCGGCGGTGAGCGGCCGGCCGCGGAGGCCGACCAGCTCGCGCTGCAGAACGTGGTGCAGCAGCTGGAAACCCTGCGCGGCTACCCGGTGGTCGCCGCGGCCCTGGCCCGCGGCGGCCTCCGGCTGACCGGGATGTACTTCGACGTCGGCGCCGCGCAAGTGTCCCTTTTGGACGATGCGGCCCGCGGGTTCGTCCCGGCGGGTGCGCTGGAGCACTGACCGGGGCGGTCTGCCGCGGCTGGTCGTGGGGGGGGGGGGGGGGTGGGTCCCCCCCCCCCCCCCCCCCCCCCCCCCCCCCCCCCCCCACCCCCCCCTTCCTCCCCGACCCCACCCCGCC
>NZ_JBVJON010000021.1:28902-112964 GCF_055583145.1 Amycolatopsis sp. NPDC104819
TTGGGGGAGGAGAGGGTGGTTCGGTGGTTGGGGTGGGGGGGGGGGATAGATGTCGGGGGTGGTTGCTGGGGTTGGTTCCGCGCTTATCACCCCCCCCCCCCCCCCCCCCCCCCCCCCCCCCCCGACACCTGGCACCGAGCGGAACCCCTTGTGTCGTACGGGATTCAACTATCGCGTGACAGGTACTTGATCTTGTGAACGGGACGTTAACAACCTGTCCGATTTGTGGCATTAGTGCTAAATATGGCCAGTTGTTCACTCG
This sequence comes from Amycolatopsis sp. NPDC104819, assembly GCF_055583145.1. Lineage (NCBI taxonomy): Bacteria > Bacillati > Actinomycetota > Actinomycetes > Pseudonocardiales > Pseudonocardiaceae > Amycolatopsis > Amycolatopsis sp. NPDC104819. The sequence continues at coordinate 29,165 of NZ_JBVJON010000021.1, forward strand.
ATCGGGTGGCGCATAGCGGACATTTCACACGATTTCCGGTTGCATGGCGATCATGAGACCCCTCGCCGTGCTCCGCCACGACCTGCCGGCCTCACTGGTCGTCTTCCTCGTAGCTGTCCCCCTGTCCCTCGGCATCGCCCTCGCCTCGGGCGCGCCGGTCGCCGCCGGCCTGGTGGCCGCCGTCGTCGGCGGTGTGGTCGCCGGCGCGCTCGGCGGCTCCGCGCTCCAGGTGAGCGGGCCCGCCGCCGGCCTGACCGTCGTCATGGCCGAAACCATCCAGACGTTCGGCTGGGTCGTCACCTGCGCGATCACCGTCGCCGCCGGCGCGTGCCAGATCCTGCTGGGCCTGAGCCGCATCGCGCGTGCCGCGCTGGCCATCTCGCCGGCGATCGTGCACGGCATGCTGGCCGGCATCGGCGTCACGATCGTGCTCGGCCAGCTGCACGTCATCCTCGGCGGCAAGGCCCAGAGCTCGGCGGTGGAGAACGTCGCCGAGCTGCCCGGCCAGATCGTCGCCCACCACGACTCCGCCACCGTCGTCGGCCTGCTCACCATCGTCATCCTGCTGGTCTGGCCGAGGCTGCCGGCGGCGGTCCGCAAGGTGCCGGGCCCGCTGGCCGCGATCGCCCTGGCCACGGTCGTGTCGCTGGTGTTCGGGATGACGCTGCCGCGCGTCGAACTGCCCGGTGACCTGCTGAACGTCCACCTGGTCCCGCAGCTGCCCGACGGCGGCTGGGGCGGGTTCGCGCTCGCCGTCGTCACCATCGCCCTGATCGCCAGCGTCGAAAGCCTGCTGTCGGCGGTCGCGGTCGACAAGATGCACACCGGCCCGCGCGCCAACCTCGACCGCGAGCTGGTCGGCCAGGGCGCGGCCAACATGGTCTCCGGCGCCCTGGGCGGGCTGCCGGTCACCGGTGTCATCGTCCGCAGCTCCACGAACGTCGCGGCCGGGGCCAAGACCCGGCTTTCCGCGGTGCTGCACGGCGTCTGGGTGCTGGTGTTCGTCGTCCTGCTCGCCGGGGTGATCCAGGACATCCCGCTGGCGGCGCTGGCCGGGCTGCTGGTGCACGTCGGCGCGAAGCTGGTCAACCCCGGGCACATGAAGCAGGTGCTCGCCCACGGCGACCTGCCCGTCTACCTGCTCACACTCGCCGGTGTCGTGGTGTTCGACCTGCTCACCGGCGTGCTCGCGGGCATCGGGCTGGCCCTGGTGCTGATGCTGCGCCGCACACTGTGGTCCGGCATCCACGTCGAGACCGAAGACCGCAACTGGCGCGTGGTCGTCGAGGGTGTCCTGACGTTCCTGTCGGTGCCGCGCCTGTCGAAGATCCTCGGGGACATCCCCGCGGGGGTGCCGGTGCGGCTGGAGCTGGTCGTCGACTACCTCGACCACGCCGCGTTCGAAAGCCTCACGACGTGGCAGCAGGCGCACGAACGCGCCGGCGGCACGGTGGACGTCGACGAGGTCGGCCACCCGTGGTTCGGCGAAGGCAAGGCGGGCCGTCCGACGCGGTCCCGGCTGGCGGCGAGCCGGGCCGTGCCGCGCTGGCTCGCGCCGTGGTCGGAATGGCAGGCGGTGGAAGGGATCCCGGCCCAGCAGACCCGCCGCGGCGCGACGGAGTTCCACCGCCGCGCGGCGCCCCTGCTGCGCGAAACGCTGTCCGGTCTCGCCGACGGCCAGCGCCCGCGCACGCTGTTCATCACCTGCGGCGACTCCCGCATCGTGCCGAACCTGATCACCACGAGCGGGCCGGGTGACCTGTTCACGATCCGCAACATCGGCAACCTGGTGCCGGCCGGCCAGGCGGACCCGTCGATGAACGCGTCGGTGGAGTACGCGGTCGGGGTCCTCGGGGTGGAGGAGATCGTGGTGTGCGGCCACTCCGGCTGCGGCGCGATGGCGGCGCTCGCCGACGGGCCGCCCCCGGGCCCGCTGTCGGTGTGGTTGCGCCACGCGGAGCCGAGCGCCCACCGCCTCGGCTCGGCCACGCTGGACGGGAAGGTCCCGGATCGCGAAGGCGACCGTCTCGCGCTGCACAACGTGCTTCAGCAGCTGGAGCATTTGCGCGACTATCCGTCGGTGGCGGCGGCCGAGGGGGAGGGAAGGTTGCAGCTGACGGGTATGTACTTCGCGGTCGGGACGGCGCAGGTGTACCTGTTCGACGCGGCCGAGCGCACGTTCCGGCCCGCTGGGGCCGCGGTGGTGACTCCGGGGGCTTGACGTCGGGGGCCGCGCGGGTGCTTTGGTGGCCTGCGCGGTCCCGCCGGTCGGCCTGGGCGCTGCTGCGCGGCGTGGTTGGACCGGTCCGCGGTGGTGGTGGCGGGCGTGTGGTTCGCGGTCCCGCCGTCAACCCTCCACTACCGCCGGTCGGCTCGAATCCGCCGCCGACCTGGTCACCCGGTGCCCGCAGTGCGGAGCCGTGCACCCAGTCACTATGTTCATGGTCCGTGACCATGCTGGTGATGACGGGGACCGGGACCGGGGTCGGCAAGACGATCACCACGGCGGCCATCGCGGCGCTCGCGGTGGCCGGGGGGCAGCGGGTCGCCGTGCTGAAACCCGCCCAGACCGGCGTTCGCCCCGATGAGGCCGGTGACCTGCAGGACGTCCTCCGCCTCGCCGGCGGCGACGTCACCACCCGCGAGCTGCGGCGCTACCCCGACCCGCTGTCGCCGGAGGCCGCCGCGCGGCGGAGCGGGCTTCCCTCCCTTCATCCCGGGGAGATCGCGCAAGCCGCGTCCGAGCTGGACACCGCGCACGACCTCACCCTCATCGAAGGCGCCGGTGGCCTGCTCGTGCGCTTCGACGAGACCGGCTCCAGCCTCGCCGACGTCGCCTGGTCGCTCGGGTCGCTGGTGATCGTCGTGGCCGAGGCCGGGCTCGGGACGCTCAACGCCACCGCCCTCACCGCCGAGGTCGCCACCAAGCGCGGCCTGACCGTCGCCGGGGTGATCATCGGCTCCTGGCCGGCCGAGCCGGACCTCGCCGCGCTGTCCAACCTCGAAGACCTGCCGGTCGCGGCCGGGGCGCCGCTGCTGGGCGTGCTGCCCACGGGCCTCGGCGCCGCCTCGCCGGCGGACTTCCTGGCCGCCGCGCGGGCCGGGCTCTCGCCGTGGTTCGGCGGTGAGTTCGACCCCGAACTGTTCGCAGGGTGCGCTTCCGCCGAGAAGTGACCTGCGTCGCTGTCCCCTCGCTGCGCCTTCGTGCACGATGAGGGACGCTGCCCCCACGATCAAGGAGACGCCGTGACCGCAGTCCCGGACACCGATGTCCTCGCCTACGCACGCGAGCAGGTCCTCGAAAACGGCGTCGGCCTGGACGAAGCCGGGGTCCTCGAGGTGCTGCGGCTGCCCGACGACCGGCTGCCCGACCTGCTCGCGCTCGCCCACGAGGTGCGGATGCGCTGGTGCGGCCCCGAGGTCGAGGTCGAGGGCATCATCAGCCTCAAGACCGGAGGCTGCCCGGAGGACTGCCACTTCTGCTCCCAGTCCGGCCGCTTCCCGACGCCGGTGCGCTCGGCGTGGCTCGACATCCCGAACCTGGTCAAGGCCGCCCGCCAGACCGCCGAGACCGGCGCGACGGAGTTCTGCATCGTCGCCGCCGTCCGCGGGCCGGACCAGCGGCTGCTTTCGCAGGTCCGCGAGGGCGTGAAGGCCATCCGCGAGGACGGCAACGACATCCAGATCGCCTGCTCGCTCGGCATGCTCACCCAGGAGCAGGTCGACGAGCTCGTCGAGATGGGCGTGCACCGCTACAACCACAACCTCGAGACCGCGCGTTCGCACTTCCCGGACGTGGTCACCACCCACACGTGGGAAGAGCGCTGGGACACGCTGCGGATGGTCGCCGACGCGGGCATGGAGGTCTGCTGCGGCGGCATCATCGGCATGGGGGAGACGGTCGAGCAGCGCGCGGAGTTCGCCGTGCAGCTGGCCGAGCTGAGCCCGCACGAGGTGCCGATGAACTTCCTCATCCCGCAGCCGGGCACGCCGTACGAGCACTACGAAATCGTCGAAGGCAAGGACGCGCTGCGCACGGTCGCCGCGTTCCGGCTCGCGATGCCGCGCACCATGCTGCGCTTCGCCGGCGGCCGGGAGCTGACCCTCGGTGACCTCGGCGCGGAGCAGGGCATGCTCGGCGGGATCAACGCGATCATCGTCGGCAACTACCTGACCAACCTGGGCCGCCCGGCTTCGGCGGACCTCGAGATGCTCGACGAGCTCAAGATGCCCATCAAGGCCCTCAGTGACAGCCTCTGACGCACCCGCGTTCTGTGTCCACTGTGGACAGCAATCGGCCGGCGGGGCGGACCACCCGGCGTGCCACAACCCGAGGACGGCGCTGGAGCCGCCGCGCTACTGCACGTTCTGCGCGCGGCGGCTCGTCGTCCAGGTGAGCCCGCTCGGGTGGACGGCCAAGTGCAGCAGGCACGGCGACACGGCGAGCGGCTGACGCTCGTCACGCACCGACCGGTTACCCTCGGTCGCACCGTGTCGCAGGAGCGCGGCGCAGGAGGGAGTCCGGGTGAGTGAGTCGTCGGGGCCCGCGCACCGGCCGTCGGCCGTGGCCGGCCCGTGGTCGGTGCCCGTGCTGGTCCGGGAGCGGCGGCCCCGGGTCGTCGTCAAGGGCGACATCCTGCCCGCCGTGAGCGTGTTCGGCGTGCTGAGCCTGCTCAGCTTCCCCCTCGCGTTCGTCTGGTCGCGGATCGCGCCGCCCGAGCGCGTCCGGATCATCGCCACCGACGGCACCCAGGGGTCCCTGGAGCTGGAGAGCTGGCACCGTTTCGACGACCTCGCCGTGTTCGGCTTCCTGACGCTGGGCGTCGGGATCGTGGTCGGGGTGGTGGTGTGGCTGCTGCGCGAGCGCCGCGGGCCGGTCGTGTTCCTCGGCGCGGTGCTCGGGGTCGCGCTCGCGAGCGCGCTGGCCATGCTGCTCGGCGTCGGCTGGGCGAACGCCCACTACGCCATCGACAGCGCGCCCGCGCTCGGCTCGGTGATCGAGCTGGCGCCGCGGCTGGAGTCGTGGTGGGTGCTGCTCACCGGCCCGCTCGGTGTGTCGGTCACCTACACCATGCTGACCACCTGGAACGGCCGCGACGACCTGGGCCGCCGCCTCGGCTGAGCGTTTTCCCCTACTCTGGGTGCCCTCGACACAGGGGGGTTCAGTGACTGAGGACATCGAGGCTTCGCGGCACAACGCCGTCCGTTTCCCGGGCGTCAGCCCGCGCGCCTACGAGCACCCGGTGGACCGCGGCGCGCTCGCCACGCTGCGCGCGGTGCCCGGGTTCGCCCAGGTCGTCAAGGCCGTCTCGGGCTTCTACAACGAGCGCGGCGAGCGGCTGATGGCGCTGGCGTCGTCGATCCGCGTCGGGCCGAAGCAGTACCCGGAGCTCGACCGGCTGCGCCACGAGTGCGCCGAGACGCTCGACCTGCCCGCCGTGCCGAACCTGTTCGTCTACCAGGACCCGCGGATCCAGGCGTCGGCGGTCGGCATGGACGAGCCGTTCGTCCGGGTCAGCACCGGGCTCGTCGAGCTGATGAGCCACGAGTCGCTGCGGTTCGCGATCGGGCACGAGATGGGGCACGTGCTGTCCGGGCACACGGTCTACCGCACGATCATGGTGCGCCTGATCGGTCTGCAGCTGTCGATGTCGTGGACGCCGGTGAGCGCGCTCGGCATCCGCGCGGTCATCGCGGCGCTGCGCGAGTGGTACCGCAAGGCCGAGCTGTCGTGCGATCGCGCCGGGCTGCTCTGCGGCCAGGACCCGACGGCGGCGCTGCGCGCGCAGATCCAGATCGCCGGCGGCGTCGACCCGTCCCGCATCGACATCCCGTCGTTCCTGCAGCAGGCGACCGAGTACGAGTCGGTCGAGGACATCCGCGACAGCTTCCTCAAGCTCAAGTTCGTCGAGACGGAGACCCACCCGTTCGCGGTGGTCCGCGCGGCGCAGCTGCAGCGCTGGGCGGCGTCGGAGGAGTACCGCGCGATCCTCGCGGGCGACTACCCGCGCCGCGACGAGGACACCCCGTCGTCGGACTGGAAGGACGACCTGAAGTCGGCGGCCAAGTCGTACAAGGACTCGTGGAACAGCTCGGCCGACCCGCTGACGAAGGTGTTCAGCGACGTCGGCGAGGCGGTTTCCGGCGCGGCGGGCAAGGTGTGGACCAAGTTCGGCACCGGGAACGGCTCGGGGGAGGACGCCTGACCGCGGGGTCAGTTCAGGCTGGCCGGGCGGCTCATGTCCGTGAACTCGCTCGGCGGCAGGGGCACCGCGCCGAGCGTGTTCAGGAACCCCGCCTCACGCGTCAGCAGGCGGCAGGCGATGCGCAGCCGGCGTAGCGGATGCCGCTCCTCGAGCAGGCGCTGGCGGTCCTCCAGGGGCAGCAGGCAGTCCGCGGCCAGCTGGTAGGCCAGCTCCGCCAGCTCGGTGTCGGCCGCCGGGGCGGTCCAGTCGTCGCTGCGCCACGCCGTTTCGCAGTAGCGCTGGTGCGCTCCGCGCGCGACCGTCGCCAGGCGCTCGGCCATGTCGCCGGCCGGGGCCACCGGGTCGTCGTCGACCCACTCCACCGACGCGATCAGGTACGGCGCCGAGACGCAGTCGAGGTCGGTCAGCCGGAAGCGGCGCTGGGCCTGCGTCACGACGTCGAAACGGCCGTCCGGCAGGCGTTGCGCCTCGCGCAGGATCGTGCTGCAGCCGATGTCGTACAGCTGGTCCAGACCACGGACCTCCCGCGTGAGGGACGACCGCAGCGCGACCACGCCGAACTCGCGGCCCGGCACCGTGCCGCTGACGAGGTCCGCCGTCAGCTGCCGGTACCGCGGTTCGAAGATGTGCAGCGGGAGCCGGGTGCCCGGGAGCAGCACCGTCTGCAACGGGAACAACGGCAGGATCGTCGTCGTCGCGCTGCTTTCCGGTTCCGGCTCGGTCACGGGTCAACCGTAAGGGGAGAACCGGTTCGGCGCAGGATGGTCACCGGTTCGGCGGCTTGAACACCGCGAACGGATCGGTGATCTGCATGCCCTTGCCGGCGAAGGAGAACAGGGCCGCCGGACGCCCGCCCGCGCGGCCCGGCGCGGCCGTGTGACCAGTGGGAACCAGCAGCCCGCGCCGGGAAAGCACCCGCTGCAGGTTGGTCGCCGAGACGCGGTAGCCCAGTGCCGCCGAATAAAGCCCGCGCAACGCGGAAATCGTGAACTCGTCGGGGGCCAGGGCGAACCCGACGTTGGTGTAGGAGAGCTTCGCGCGCAGCCGGTCGCGCGCCCGCAGCCCGATCGCCTCGTGGTCGAACGCCGTGCGCGGCAGCTTCGCGACGTCGTGCCATTCGGTGTCCTCGGGCACCTCCGGGTCGACGTCGGAGGGGACCAGGGCGAGGAACGCCGTCGCGACCACGCGCGGGCCGGGGACGCGGTGCGGGTCGCTGAACACCGCGAGCTGCTCGACGTGCTTGAGCCGCCCGACGTCGACCTTCTCGGCGAGCTGGCGGCGGATCGACGTCTCGACGTCCTCGTCGGGCCGCAGCCGGCCGCCCGGCAGTGACCAGCGGCCGAGGTGCGGGTCGAGCGCGCGGCGCCACAGGAGCACCCGGAGTGTGTCCGAGCGCACTTGAAGGACCGCTCCCAAAACCTCGTGGGCCAGGGGGGCCTGGGTGTTAAGATGACTTCGCACGGTTTTCGATTATAAGGCGAAAACCCGCGACCGGTCCAGGAGGGCCACATGACCACCACGTTGGTTCCGGAAGGTCTCACCCCGTTCGGCGGGGTCGAGGCGAACGCGGCCTGGGCGGAGGAGGTGCGGCGCCTGGCGAAGGAGCGCGACGCGGTCCTGCTCGCGCACAACTACCAGGTCCCGGAGATCCAGGACATCGCCGACCACACCGGCGACTCGCTCGCGCTCAGCCGCATCGCGGCGAGCAGCGACGCGTCCACCATCGTCTTCTGCGGTGTGCACTTCATGGCCGAGACCGCGAAGATCCTGGCCCCGGAGAAGACCGTCTTGATCCCGGACGCGCGGGCCGGCTGCTCGCTCGCCGACTCCATCACCGGCGTGGAGCTGCGGGCCTGGAAGGCCGAGCACCCGGGCGCCGTCGTCGTCTCCTACGTCAACACCACGGCCGAGGTGAAGGCCGAGACCGACATCTGCTGCACCTCGTCCAACGCGGTCGACGTCGTCGCCTCCATTCCTGCTGACCAGGAGGTTCTCTTCCTGCCGGACCAGTTCCTCGGCGCGCACGTCAAGCGCGTCACCGGCCGGGAGAACATGCACATCTGGGCCGGCGAATGCCACGTCCACGCCGGGATCAACGGCGCCGAGCTCGCCGAGCGCGCGGCTTCGAACCCCGACGCGGACCTGTTCATCCACCCCGAGTGCGGATGCGCGACGTCGGCGCTCTACCTGGCCGGCGAGGGTGCCGTGGCGCCGGAGCGGGTCAAGATCCTGTCGACCGGCGATATGGTCCACGAGGCCCGCGACACGAAGGCCAAGACCGTCCTGGTGGCCACCGAGATCGGCATGATCCACCAGCTGCGCAAGGCCGCGCCGGGCATCGACTTCCGCGCGGTGAACGACCGCGCGTCCTGCCGGTACATGAAGATGATCACGCCGGCGGCGCTGCTGAGGTGCCTGCGTGAGGGTCTCGACGAGGTCCACGTCGACCTCGAAACCGCCGCCCGCGCGAAGGCGTCGGTGCAGCGGATGATCGAAATCGGGCAGCCTGGCGGCGGAGAATGACCACGCCGGTTAATGACTTACGGGCGAAAACCCCGGTTTGGGAAGCCCGTGCGGATCTGGTCGTGGTCGGCAGCGGTGTCGCCGGGCTGACGGCGGCACTGCGCGCGCAGGCCCTCGGGCTGCACGTCCTGGTGGTCACCAAGGCGACGGTCGCGGACGGCAACACCCGCTGGGCCCAGGGCGGCGTCGCCGTGGTCCTGGAAGACCAGCACGACCTCGACGACTCGGTCGCGAAGCACGCGGAGGACACCTTCACCGCGGGCGCCGGGCTGGTCGACGAGGCGGCCGCCCGGTCGATCCTCGAGGGCGGCCCGGCCGCGATCGCCCAGCTCCGGGCGGACGGCGCGCGGTTCGACTCGGCCGGAGACGGCCTGCTGGCCCGGGCCCGCGAGGGCGGGCACAGCGCGTTCCGCGTCATCCACGCGGGCGGCGACGCCACCGGCGCCGAGGTCGAGCGGGCCCTGGTCGCGCAGGCCGGGCAGGCGCGGGTGCCGGTGCTGGAGCACCACATCGCCGTCGACGCGCTGCGCACCCCGGGCGGGCGCGTCGCGGGGGTCACCGTGCTCGACTCGGGCGGCGTTCTCGGCGTCGTCCGCGCTTCGGCCGTGCTGCTGGCCAGCGGCGGGATCGGGCAGCTCTACCAGGCGACGTCGAACCCGGAGATCGCGACCGGAGACGGGCTCGCGCTCGCGCTGCGGGCCGGGGCGACCGTCGCGGACGTCGAGTTCGTCCAGTTCCACCCGACCGTGCTCTACACCCCGGGCGCGCGCGGCCGCTGCCCGCTGGTCACCGAGGCGGTGCGCGGCGAGGGGGCGACCCTCATCGACGGCGCCGGCGCTTCGGTCATGGCGGGGGTGCACCCGCTCGGCGACCTCGCGCCGCGGGACGTCGTCTCCGCGGCGATCACCCGCCGGATGGGGACGGCGCCGGGCGGCGTCGACGACCACGTCTTCCTCGACGCGACGTCGATCGCCGGGTTCGCCCAGCGGTTCCCGACGGTCTTCGCGGCCTGCGGCGTGCTGGGGCTGGACCCGGCCCGCGACCCGATCCCGGTGACCCCGGCGGCGCACTTCTCGTGCGGCGGCGTGGTGACCACTGTGGACGGACGCTCGTCGGTGCCCGGGCTCTACGCGGCCGGCGAGGTCGCGCGGACCGGCCTGCACGGCGCGAACCGGTTGGCGTCCAACAGTTTGCTCGAAGGCCTGGTCGTCGGGCAGCGCGTCGCCGAGGCCGTCGCGGCGGACCTCGCCGCGGGGCTGCTGGCGGACCCGTCGCGGGGACGGCTGCCCTCGTGGACGACCGCGCCGGCCGCCGACCGCGACTCATTGCAGCGGGTGATGAGCCGGTACGCGGCGATCGGCCGAGACGCCGATGGCTTGGCAGCGGCCGGTTCCGTGCTCGACCTGTCCGTCCAGGACAGTCCCTTGTGGACGCACGTGGCAGTGGAGGACGCGGCGCTGACCGTGGTGGCGCAGGCGCTGCTCGCCGCGGCCGTCCGGCGCACCGAGTCGCGCGGCTGCCACGTGCGCACCGACTTCCCGGCGCCGTCGGAGACCTGGCGGCGCAGCCAGCTGATCCGGCTCAGCCCGTCCGGCCAGCCGGTGCTGGCCGACCCGATCCCCTTGGAGGGCGTGGCATGACGTTCCCGATCTCCGAACCGGTCCTGCGCCTGGTCGCGGCGTCCGGTCTCGACGTCGAAGACGTGCGGCGCGTGGTCACCACGGCGCTGGGCGAAGACCTGCGGTACGGGCCGGACGCGACGACCGCGTCGACGGTGCCCGCGTCCGCTTCCGCGGTGGCCGAGCTGACCCCGCGGGTCGACGGGGTGGTGGCCGGGCTGCCGGTCGCGCTGGCCGTGTTCGACATGGTGCTCGGTTCTTCCGTCGAGGTGCTGGCCGGGCGCGAGGACGGCGAGCGGCTGGTGGCGGGGGAGCCCGCGCTGGTGCTGCGCGGGCCGGTCCGCGGGCTGCTCACCGCCGAGCGCACGGCGCTGAACCTGCTGTGTCACCTTTCCGGCGTCGCCACCGCGACCGCCGCCTGGGTGTCCGAAGTGGACGGAACCGGCTGCGCGATCCGGGACTCCCGCAAGACGTTGCCGGGGCTGCGGCTGCTGCAGAAGTACGCCGTCCGCTGCGGCGGCGGGGTGAACCACCGGCTGGGGCTGGGCGACGCGGTGCTGATCAAGGACAACCACGTCGTCGCGGCGGGGTCGGTGACGGCCGCGCTGGCCGCGGCCCGGGAGCACGCGCCGGAGCTGCCGTGCGAGGTGGAGGTCGACACGCTTTCCCAGCTGGAGGAGGCGCTGGCTGCGGCCGCCGACGAGGTGCTGCTGGACAACTTCACGCCGGAGCAGTGCCGGCAGGCGGTGGCGCGCCGCGACGACGTCTCCCCGAAGACGCGGCTGGAATCCTCTGGTGGGCTCACCCTCGACCGTGGTAAGGCCTACGCGGAGTCCGGTGTGGACTATCTGTCGGTGGGCGGCCTGACACATTCGTCACCGGCGTTGGATCTGGGCATGGACCTTCGCTGAACGGGCTTTCCGAGCTAGACTGGCGGTGGTGGGAAGTTCTTTCCCGCCACCGTCTTTCGGGAGGGATCGGGTGCGGTTTCCGGCAGCGCTGGCGGTCGCGGGCCTCGTGCTCGCCGCCTTGCCCGCAGTGGCCGACGCGGCGCCCGAAGCGCAGTGCGCGAACCCATCCGGCACCTACACCGGCGCGGTCCCCTGGGGCCAGCGCCTGGTCGACCCGGCGCGGCTCTGGCCGCTGACCCGGGGTGACGGGCAGCTGGTCGCCGTCATCGGCACCGGCGTCGACGGGCTCAACGGCCAGTTCGCGCCCGGGCAGCTCGAAGGCGGCGCCGGCACGGAATCCTCGGACTGCGACGGCCGCGGCACGATCGCGGCCGGGATCGTCGCGGCGCAACCGGATCCGTCGACGACGTTCGCCGGTGTCGCACCGGGCGCGCGTCTCCTGCCGATCCGGTACACCGACAGCTCGGCGAAGGACGGCGGCGACCCGGGCGCGCTGGCCGGCGCGATCGACACGGCGCTCGACCGGCGGGCGGGCGTCATCCTCGTGGCGGTGCCCGCGGCGTTCGACAACCCGGCGCTGTCCGGGGCGGTGGCGCGGGCGCGGTCGGCAGGCGCGGTGGTCGTCTCGGCGGCGTCGGCGACCCAGCAGGGCGCGCGGACGTACCCGACGGCGACCTCCGGTGTGCTGGCCGTCGGGTCGGTGAACCCCGCGGGCGAGCCGGTGCAGACCGAAGCCGGGGACTACGTCGGGATCGCCGCGCCCGGCGCGGAGCTGGTCAGCACGTCGGCGGGCGCGGGCGGCGCGGTCGCGCACCGCTTCCCGGTGACCGACCCGGGACTGGCGGCGGCGTACGTCGCCGGCGTCGCGGCGCTGGTCCGCGCGTACCACCCGGACCTCACCGGCGACCAGGTCCTCACCCGCCTCACGCTCACCGCGCACCGCCCGGCTTCGGGCGGCCACGACCCGCGTCTGGGCTGGGGAGTCCTGGACGCCTACGCGGCGGTGTCCTCGACCCTGCCGGCCGACGCGGCCCCGCCGGGCTCGGTCGTCCAGCCGGCGGCGGGACCCGCGGTGGTCCCGGCCGCGGCCCCGGCCCCCGCGCCGTCGGACCTCGCGGCGGGCACGATCGCGCTGGCCGGCGTGGCTCTCGCGGCCGCCGCCGGCCTGACGGTCGCCGCGGTCCGCCGGGCTCGCCGCCGCAACTGGCGCCCCTCCCGCTTCACCCCCTAACCCACGTGTCGTCCGTCCAGGCACGCGTGTCGTCCGCCGGTGTACGCGTGTCGTCCCTTCAATCACGCGAGATACGCGCCCAATCACGCGAGTTACGTCCCTGATCACACGAGTTCGGAGTACCGGACCGGACGACACGCGTACTCAGCCGGACGACACGCGCACCTGGATGGACGACACGCGTGATCAGACGCGGGACTCGCGTGTCTGGAGGCGGAACTCGCGTGATTGGGGAGCGATCTCGCGTGATTGGAAGGGCATCACGCGTGATTGGAGGGGCATCACGCGGGAGGGAGGGGTCAGGCGGGGACGGGGCGGGTGGAGCCGATGATGGCCACCGCGTGGCTCGCCCGGGCGACGTGCACCGTGAAGTCCGCGCCTTCCCGGCTGAAGCGGGCGATCAGCTCACGCGGGGTGCTGCGGTCGTGGGCCTGCCAGCCACTCTGCTCCAACGTCGGGAGGACGACCTCGGCGAGCCGGCGTTCCGGCTCGCCGGGGTGGTCGAGCCGGACGCCGTACTGCCAGCAGAGCAGGTTCCCGGGCTGGGTGGGGTCGCAGTCCAGCTCGCCGTTCACCGTGGGGTCCGCCGAAGGGCCGAACACCGCCGCGACGCTGTTGATCACGTCCGTCAGCTCGGCCGCCAGGCGGTCCAGGTCCGAAGAAGTCACCGCAGCACGCCTCCGTCGTTGAGGAACTCGACGCCGTGCTCCAGGATGCCATCCGGCTGGAAGGAGCCGTTCGGCGTGGTCGGCCCGGAGGTGATGACGCGGTACATGTTCGTCCACGACTCCGAACCCGGCTTGAGCACGTCACTGTGCGACGAGAGCCCCCACAGCTGGTCCCCGGACGCGGAGCGGCCTGTCTCCAGCTCGGTGACGCCGGGGAAGGTGTCCGGGTCCGCGCCGTGGCCGATGCCGGTCCACTCGAGACCCCACGCGTTGCCCTGCGCGATCTCGATCGGGTCGAGCGGCGCCGTCATCGAGAACCGCTGGACGCCCGCCTGGCTCGCCGGCAGGTCCGCGGGCGACCAGACGCCGTGGCCCATGCCCGCCGACTCGACGTGCAGGACGCGGTCGACGTCGAGACCCTGCGTCTCGGCCAGCCCGACCGTCGCGCCGCCGTAGCTGTGCCCGATCGCGGTCAGCGTGACGTCGGAGCCGGCGTGGCTCCCGATCTCGCCGCGCAGGTCGTCGGTGAAGTGCTTGAGGTCCGGCGCCATCGCCTCCGCGTAGCTCGCGGACGGCCCCTGCACCACCGGGTTCTGCGGGAACACCCCGTCGGCCCAGACGACTATCGCGGTGCGCCCGGTCGGGTCCGCGGCCACCAGGCTGCGCCCGAGGCCGGCGTAGGAGTCGAAGTTGGACATCTGCGTGTTGACGCCGGGCACGAACAGCCCGACGTTGCGGGTCCCCGGTTCGATGTGCCCGACGAGCTCGGCGATCCGGCCGTTGCCCGCCGGGTCGAACTTCAGGATCTGCCGGTTGTTCGCGAGAATGTCTTCGTACAGCGAAATCCGCGCCTGGGAGCGTTTGATCTCGTCGGCGTCGGTCAACGAAGCCAGCCGGGAACGCTCGGCCGTCAACGCGTCGGACACCTTCGTGCGGTTGGCCGCGATCGCCTGGCCCCACGCGCCGGTGTCGGCCGCGCCGCCGATCCCCGCGGGGTTTCCCGCCGCCGGCAACGGATCCTCGGGAAGCAGTGAGCGGTACATCGCCGCCACCTGAGCGTCGGCCCGGCGGTACCCGGCGGCCGACGACGTCAGTCCACTTTGGAGCGTCCGCAGCCGGGAGACCTCCGAAGAGAGCTTCGACCCCAGCTCCGTCATGGTCTTCTCGAACGTCTTCGCGGCGGCGGCCGACGCGTCGACCTTGCCGAACGCGGCCGCCGGCACCTTCTCACCCGCCACCGCGGACTGCGCCGAAGCGAGTGCGTCCGCTCTCGTGCCGAACTCGCCCGCCACGGTGTCGAGGCGGGCCGGGGCGACGCGGTATCCAGCAGCCGTCACGGCCCGCCTCCATGGTCAGAAGTTGCTCAGTACGCTTCCGGCTCTTCGCCGATCACCGGCGGCGCGACCGGGGCCGACTGACCCCAGACGTTCTCCGTCTCCACCAGCCAGGCCGGGATCCGGCGCCCGGACCCCATGTCCCCGCCGCCGCCCATGCCCATCGGCATCATGGGCATCATCGGCATCGCGCCCTTGGCGGCCGCCGCGCCCACGGCCCCGGCCGCGCCGCCGGCGAGCCCGGACAGCGCGTTGCCCGCGCCGCCGTCACCGGCCAGGCCGGAGTGCGCCGCGGGGCCGTCGCCGCCCCCGCCGATCCCGGCCCCGCCGGGGACACCGCCGCCGATCGACGGCGCGTCACCCCCGCCGATCGGGATGCCGCCGCCGGCGCCGCCTTCGACACCCGCGCCGCCACCGAGCTTCGTGCCGGGCGCTTCTTCCTTGCCGTCCTTGGGATCCTTGCCGCTGGCCCACGACGGCACCTTCGGCATGATCGAGCCGAACCGCCCGAACGCGGCGGCCGAGGCCGCGGCGAGCCCGGCGGTGAACATGTCGCCGAAGAGCGGGTTGGACGTCGGCACGGTCGTCCCCGGCTGCTGCGTCGTGCCCCCGCCGGGCAGCGGGTGCCCGTCGGTCGGGGTGACGACGACGCCGGGGTCGGTGCCGCCGTTGCCGACCAGACCGGGCGAGCCCACGGTGCCCGCGCCACCGCCGGCGGGCGGGGCCGTCGGCGTCTGCACGGCGTTGGGGGACGCCGGGATCGAGTCCTCGGCGGTGGTGTAGTCGCCGGCCAGCTGGGTCATCACGACGATCGCCTTGCCGTGCGCGGACCCGGCGGCGTTGGCCGCGGACTGCTGCGCCTCGACGTTCGAGATGGCCTGCTGCCGCTGCTGCGCGGCGGCCTGTATGACGGCGGGCGAGGCGTCCGGCGGCAGCAGCGGCGGGTTCACCGCGAGCGCGACGTCGGCGGGGGAGACGTCCGGCACCGAAACCGGCGGCGGCATCTCCTTCTTGGCCTTGACCAGCGCGTCGGCGGCGTCGTCGAGCATCACGTTCATCGCCTCGGCGGTCTGCGCCACCTTGGAGATGCCGTTCGCCAGGTCGACGATCATGTGCTGGTACTGGTCGGCCGCGCCGCCGGTCCACTCGTCCTTGAACTCGGTGAGCTCGGAGTTGAGGTTGTGGGCCTGCTCGTGCAGGTGCAGCGCGGCGGACTTCCACTTGTCGGCGGCGTGCCGCGCGCTGTTCGGGTCGCCCGCCTGCAGCATCGCGTAGAGCTGCTGGTGGCTGTACGCGGCGAAGTTGGTGTGCGCGGTGTTCGTCATCCCTTGCGGCTCCCGTTCGAGTCACCGAGGCCCAGCAGGCCGAGCACGGGGTCGAGCAGCCCGGTGACCGCACCGGAGCTGTGCAGGTCCCCGGCCACCGTCTGGTCGGCGTTCTGGTACCCGTCGGCGACCGTGGTGGTGACGTCCTGGGCGAACCCGATCGCGCTGCGGACCTGGTCGAGCAGGCCCTGCATCTCCGAGACGGCGGCGCGGTGGGCGTCGGCCAGCGACCCGGCCTCGCCGAACTCGCCGAACAGCAGCGGCTCTTCGCCGAGCGTGAGCAGGAAGTCGTTCGGTTTGGCCATCGCGTGGATCTGGGTCTCCAGCTCCCGCACGAAGTCCTTCAGCGATTCCAGGTGGACGTAGTACGACTGGTCGTGCATCGGGTCCCGGCTCTCTCGTCGCACGTGAAGAAGGCAAGCCGGTCGGCCGGTGCGAGCGGGGGGTTTCCCGCACCGGCCGACCGACGTCTGGGCGCGGATCAGCCCGCGAACAGCCCCTGGTTGCGGTTCTCCAGGCTCTGCTGGAGGTCGTGGGCCTCGCCGACCTTGCCGCCGAACTGCGCGATGATGGCGACGATGTCCGCGGTGGCCTGGCGCAGCCGGGTCTCCGACTGGCGAGCGGCGTCACCGGCGGAGCTGCCGGAGGCGTACCAGGTCGCGGTGATGGGCTGGAGGTTCTGGTGCAGCTGCTCCAGCTGCGAGGTGAGCGCCTTGGCCTTGGCGGCCAGGGAAGCCGAGCTGTGCTGCAGCGCGGCGAAGTTGATTTCGACGACGTCGGCCATCGTGGGCGTCCTCTCGGGTCAGGGGTTGAGGCGGGGGATCACGCCCGAGCCCTCGAGGGTGTTGCCGACCCCCTGGAAGCTCTGGTGGACGTCGGCGTCGCCGCGGCCGTAGTTCTGGTGGCTGGTGTGGACGAGCTGCGACATGGTGTCGAGCTCCTTCACGGCCACGGTCATCTTCTCCTGGAGCCGGCGCTGCAGGTCCCAGAACGCGACGGCCTGGTCACCCTTGTAGTTGCGGAGCGCCTCGGTCAGCTCGGACTCCAAGCTGGCCATCGTGGACTTGGCGTTCGTCGCGGTTTCCTCGAAACCCTGGACGGCGCGCGTCATGGCAGCGGAATCTGCCTGGAATCCCGGACTGGACATCGACGGGCCACCTCCCTTCCTCAAGCGAGTTCCCCTGGCGCGGTGGTCCGCGCGGTGTGAAAGTCACGCTAGAAAGAAGGGCGGTGTGGTCAAACGGCACAACTGCCGGTCGCGGTGACGGCTTTTATACCCACAGAGGACACCGAGCCGCCGGACGGGGGCGCGCGGCAGTGTCCGCGGTCGCGGTTCCGGCCCGGGGCAAACCCTGGCGGACAACGGAAAGCCGCTGTTCACGCACCGGCCATGTCGCGCCGCCGGGTCGCTGCCCGTTGATGATCGCACCTCGGTCAACCCGCCTCTGCCGAAATTCTGAGATCCGCCCGGTAGACCGGGAGCCCCGGGCGAAAGGCGGTCGAGATGGTCCACCCGCAGGCTCTGCTGGACGAGCTGGGGCGCGCCCCCGGCGTTCCCGCGTTCGAACACGGCTCGCGCGTCACGTCGCGCCGCGAGCTGCGGGAGCTGGTCGGCCGGTTCACCGCGGGCCTGCGGGCGGCCGGGCTGTCGCCGGGGGACGGCGTCGGGATCGCCACCGCCGTCACCGCCGAGGGGTTCGCCGCGATCATCGCCGCGCAGGTGCTCGGCTGCCGGGTCGTCGGGGTGCGGCCGGGCCTGCCGGTGCCGCAGCTGCGGCACGTCGTCGGGGACGTCCGGGCGCTGGTCGTCGACGAGGCTTCCGAGTCACCGGAGCTGCTCGGCACCGTCGCCGGGGCGGTGATCCTGCGGATCGGGCCGGAGCTGCTCGCGGCGTACGAAGAGCCGGAGCCGTGCGGGCGGCCGGACGACACCGCGACGGTCGTGTTCACCAGCGGCAGCACCGGCGTCCCGAAGGGGGTCGCCTTCAGCTACCGCGCCCTGACCGAAGGCCGCGTCTGGCGGGCCCCGGTCCCCGGCTCGGCGCACGAGCGGCTCGGCGCGGGGTTCGGCCGGTTCCTGCTGTTCGGCACGCTCACCAGCGCGGTGATGCTCGAACAGCTGGCATTGTGCCTGTTCGCCGGCGGCACGGCGGTGATCCCGGAGGAGCTGCCGGACTTCCCGTGGGTGCTGCCGCGGCTGCGGGTGAGCGCGGCGCTGATGACCGTGCCGCGGCTGCACCAGGTGCTGGACGTGCTGCGCGCCGAGGACGTCGACCTGAGCGACCTGCGGGCGCTGATCGTGGCCGGCTCGCCGGTGCCGCCGCACAAGCTGGCCGAGGCGGCCGAGCTGGTCGGGCCGGCGATGCACCACGCCTACGGCCAGACCGAGACCGGGATGCTGACGATCTCCGGCGCGGCCGAGGGGCCCGGTTCCGTCGGGAAGGCCTGCGACACCGTCGAGATCGAGGTTCGCGACGCTTCGGGCGTGCCGCTCCCGGCCGGGACCGAAGGCGAGATCTGGGTGCGGACGCCGTCGGCCTTCGCGGGCTACTGGCGCGACGAAGTGACGACGGCCGAGGTGCTGGACGGCGGCTGGGTGCGCACCCAGGACCTCGGGCACCTGGACGACGCGGGGTACCTGCACCTGTCCGGGCGGGCGCGGGACGTGGTGATCGTCAACGCGATCATCCACTACACCGGCCCGATCGAGCGGGCGATCGCGGCGCACCCGGACGTCGACCAGGCCTACGTCGTGGCGGTGCCGGACGCGCGGACCGGCGAGGCCGCGGTCGCGTTCGTGGTGCCGTCATCCGGGCGCTCGCCGGACCTCGACGAAGTGCGCAAGGGCGTGGCGGCCGAGCTGGGGGAGGCCGCGGTGCCCGCGCGGTTCGCCGTGGTGGCGTCGGTTCCGGTCGCGCCGTCGGGGAAGCCGGACAAGGCGGCGCTGCGGGCGTCCCTACTGGACTAGCAGTACCGCCGGTCACGGTCGGCAAGTTACCGACTTCGGTAGGTTCCGACAAACCTCTCACGAACCTACTTTGGGCTCGTCGCCCGAATTCGGGACGGACATCCGGATCACCTGGCCGAAGGGCATTTTCATGCGAATGTCGAGGGCTGTCACCGCGGTCGGCGCCGCCGCCGCGGTACTGAGCATGGTCTCGGTGGGGGTTGCGGACGCCCAGGAGGACATCATCGGCGGGAGCACCGTCTCCTCCGCTCCGTGGGGCGCCCAGATCTACTGGAACAACGTCACCACCTACGGCGGTTTCGAGTGCTCCGGGACGATCATCGCCCCGCAGTGGGTGCTCACCGCCCAGCACTGCCTGAACTCGCCGGGCATGCACGTCAAGGTCGGCAACGTGACCCTCCAGCAGGGCACGAACGCCAACGTCGACCAGCAGAAGGCGTCGCCCAACGGCGACATCGCGCTGCTGCACCTGTCCACGGCGGTGAACACGACCTACATGAAGCTCGGCACCGGCAACCCGCCGACCGGGTCCACCAACCAGATCTACGGCTGGGGCCGCACGCAGGGCACCAGCCCGCCGTCGAGCACCCTCAAGACCGCCAACGTCCGCGTCACCGGCACCAGCACGGACGCGTTCGGCGGCACGGCCATCGCCAGCCAGGGCGTCAACGGCTCGGCGTGGCACGGCGACTCGGGCGGCCCGCAGCTCTCGGGCGGCGTCCAGGTCGGCGTCTGCTCCACGGGCAACAACTCCGGTTCGAACCCGCAGGGCACGCAGAACTACGCGAGCGTCGCGTCGAGCCGCAGCTGGATCCGCACGACCGCGGGCGTCTGACGCGCGTCCCGTGCCGGCCTCACCGCCCGGGAGGCCGGCACGGGGCATACTCGCCCCATGGAGTTCCGCACGACGGTCCTGCTCGGCGGCAAGACGGCGACCGGCCTGCCGGTGCCGGACAACGTCGTCGAGGCGCTCGGAGCCGGCAAGAAGCCCGCCGTCACGGTGACACTCGGCGGCCACAGCTACCGCACGACGGTCGCGAGCCGCGGCGGGCAGTACCTCGTCCCCTTGAGCGCCGAGAACCGCGAGAAGGCCGGGGTTGCCGCCGGGGACGACGTCGACGTGGCGATCGTCCTCGACACCGCGCCGCGCGAGCTGGAGATCCCGCCCGACCTGGCGGCGGCCCTCGCCGCCGACCCGGCCGCCCAGGCCCGGTTCGAAAGCCTGTCCTACAGCGGGAAACAGCGGTTCGTGCTGCCGATCGGCCAGGCGAAGACCGAGGAGACGCGGCAGCGCCGGGTCGCCAAGGTGATCACGGACCTGCGCGCCGGGAAGTGATGGACGCCCGCACGGTCCGGCGGGTGCTCGCGGCACTGGCCCCGGCCCGGGTGTGGCTGGCCGGCGGCTGGGGCGTCGACGCCCTGCTGGGACGTCAGACGCGCGAACACCGCGACCTGGACCTGCTGCACCGCCTCGAGGAAGAGCCCGCCGTCCTGACGCGGCTCGGCGCGCTGGGCTACCGCGAAACCCTCGACCTGCGCCCGGTCCGGTTCGTCCTCTCCGACGGCCGCACCGAGCTGGACCTGCACCCGCTCGTCTTCGCTCACGACGGTTCCGCCACGCAGGCAGCCGACGACAACGGCGCGGCTTTCCCCTATCCCGCGGACTGTTTTGTCACCGGGCGGATCGACGGCGCCGAGGTGCCGTGCGTGTCCGTGGCGCAGCAGGTCTTCTTCCACCAGGGGTACGAGCCGCGGCCGCACGACCTCGCGGACATGGGGCACCTCCGTGAGGCCTTCGGCGTGGCCACGCATTTCTGATCGTGGGTCAGCCGCAGCGCTGGGCGTGGCGCGGGTCGTAGTCGTAGCGCAGGCCGGTGCGGGCGGCAGCGTGGACGACGTTCTGCCAGAAGCGTCCGGCGGTCAGGGGCGCGCGGACCGAGTCGAGCATTTCCCGGTTGGGCGGGCAGGCGAAGATGCCGCGGATGGCCTCGATGCTGGGTACGGTGAAGTCGCCGTTCCTGGCCAGCTCGGCGGGCGTTTCGCTGCTCAGTTCAGCGACTTCCCACGGGTTGCCGGCGTACTTGCTGTGGCCGACGCGGCGGCCGGGGTAGGGCGTGGTGTGGGCGGCGACCGGGTTGGCCAGGCCGATCGGGTCGTGGACCCACATGTCCAACGGCAGGAGCAGCCCGGGGCCGCCGATGTTGAAGAAGTTCGCGACGGTGCGGTGGTTGGTCGTCGGGTACCGGTGCCAGACGCCTTCCTTGTTCTGGACGAGGACAGCCGGTTCCTGGCCGGTGGCGATCATGGCGTTGATCGGGTCGGCGAACGCGGTGAACTCGTCGAAGTCTTCGGCGAGGATGGGGTGCTCGTGATGACTGGCGATGACGTAGGAGGCCCGTTCGTCGTTGATGCCCGAGGTCTGGTCCATGGGATCGGCCAGACCGGCGTATCCGGTGCGTAGCCAGCCGGCGGCGACCACAGCCCAGACGGCGAGAGCGACAACGGGCAGCACGGTGGCCTTGGTGAGCCGGACGACCATGACCGGGAGCAGCAAGCTGAAGAGCGCGGGCAGCAACATCCGGCCGTGCATGAAGTCGCCCCCGACACGAACGACGTAGAGGGCCAGGGCGATCGCGCCGCACAGAGGCACGGCCACGACGATCGTGGTCGCCCGATCTGCCCGGGTCCGCCAGAGGCCGAACCCGCCGAGCACCGCGCACAGGAGCGCGGGAATCCACAGGTGGTAGGGCGTCGCGAGGTCGGTCAGGTAGGCCCAGCCGCGGCTCCACAGCGCGTCGGAAGCCTCCTTGACCAGGGCCGTGTTGGGGGTGAGCAGGCCGTAGTAGCCCATCCGGAAGAGCTGGTAGGCGATCGGCAGGGCCGCGGCGGCGGCAACCCACAGCAGGGCTCGGCGCCAGTTCTGCCACTCCAGCATCAGCAGGCCGGCTCCGGCGAAGACGCTGAACAAAGCCAGATCGGGCCGGACCAGCACACCAAGGCCGATCACGAGCGCGGTGACCGGCACCGGACAGGCGGGCATGCGACGCGCGTGGCGGACGAGCAGCCACCAGGCCGTGCCCAGCCACAGGGTGATCAGGCCGGTCTCCAGGCCGGAGGTCGCGAAGTCGCGAAACGGCGGCAGCGCGATGAGCACGAGGACCCCGGCGGGGGCCACGAGCGTGGTGCGTGTGGCGGCGACCAGGCGGCGGGTGCCGTCGACGGCGAGCAGCAGACCGCCGACGGAGCAGAGCAGACCCAGGATCACCGCGAGCCATTCGAGCCGGATCCCGGGGATCCAGCCGAACGCGACCAGCAGGTAGGTCCACAGGGTGCTGGTGTTGGACTCGACACGTTCGCCGGCGTTGAAAACGGGCCCGTTCCCGGCGAGGATCTGCCGGACGGTCCGCAGGACGATCATGCCGTCGTCGCTCATCCAGCGCCGGTTCCAGGCCAGGACGGCGAACACCGCGACCGTGATCCCGAGCGCCAGCCAGTTCGCGAACCGCGCGCGGCTGCCGGCGGAACGCTCGACGAGCGGGGTGGCTGCTCCGCCGGCGACGGCCGTGCTCATCTCGGGAAGGCTCCTCGTGGCCGGGGGCACCATCGGCGCTGCGCCGGAGGCGGGGATCAGCTGGTAACGGGGCCGACGGTGATCATCTGCCGGTCCTGGAGCCTAGCAACCGCAAACGGGCCCGGTTCCGGGGAGTTCCCCGGCGCCGGGCCCGTCCGACCGTCGGCTACAGGATCGCGATCGCTCTCGGCAGCGGGACCTCGGTGTTGAACGCGAAGTTCGCGTGCCAAGGCGAGCTGGTTCCGAACTTGGCGCCGTCGGAGAGCGCCACGTAGACGTCACCGGCGGTGCCGCGCGTAAAGGTGGCTATGTCCGCTTTGCCGTCGCCGTTGAAGTCCCCGGTGGCGGGGATCTCGTCGTTGGCCGCCAGGTACTCGTGCCACTTCACCGAGACGCCGGTGAACTTGGTGCCGTCGGACAGCGCGACGAAGACGTCGCCGGCGGTGCCTCGGGTGAAGACCGCGACGTCGTCCTTGCCGTCGCCGTTGAAGTCCCCGATGGCGGGGATCTCGCTGTTGAAGGCGAAGTTGTCGTGCCACTTCACGCCGTTGCCGACGAACTTGGTGCCGTCCGAAAGAGCCACGTAGACGTCGCCGCCGCTGCCGCGGGTGAACACGGCGATGTCGTCCTTGCCGTCGCCGTTGAAGTCCCCGACGTAGGGCTGTTCGCTGCCGTAGCCGAAGTCGCCGTGCCAGATCGAGCTCGCGCCGAACTTGGTTCCGTCGGAAAGTGCCACATACACGTCGCCCGCGGTGCCCAGGGTGAAGGTGGCGATGTCGTCCTTGCCGTCGCCGTTGAAGTCGCCGACCGCGGGGATCTCACTGTTGGCGGCGAAGTAGTCGTGCCACAGCACGCCGTTGCCGTCGAACTTCGTTCCGTCGGAAAGGGCGACGTAGACGTCGCCGGTGCTCCCACGGCTGAACGTCGCGACGTCCGCCTTGCCGTCACCGTTGAAGTCGCCCGACAGCGGGATTTCGCTGCCCACGGAGAACCGGTCGTGCCACAGGGCGCTGGTGCCGTTGAACTTCGTGCCGTCCGAGGCCGCCACGAAGACGTCTCCGGCCGAGCCGCGGGTGAAGGTGGCTATGTCGGCCTTGCCGTCACCGGTGAAGTCGGTCAGCGACCGCGCGCCGGTGGTGGCGGAGAACTGCGGGCCGGCTGCGCCGCCCGAGGCGACGACGAGGTACGACCACGTCTTGCGGGCGGTGGCCGAATGGACGAACGTGGCGGCCTTCGTCGTGCCGATCAGCTGGGTCGCGCTGGCGGTCGCGGGGCCGGCCGAGCTGGCATAGATGGAGTAGGTGGCATCGTCGGAGGCGGCCAGCGGAGTCCAGGAGAGCGTGACGCCGTGCCCGACAGCCTTGGCGGTGCCGATGATCGCCTGGCCGCGGATCCAGCCGCTGAGGTCGTCGACCCGGGCGGCGGTCGTGCCCTGCCGGGTTTCGGTCTCGGCGAGGCAGCCGTGCTGCCAGGACGTGCTGACCACACCGGCCACCGTGCCGTTGGGGCGGAAGACCGGCGCGCCGGCGTCACCCCGGCAAGCGTCCGCGCCGTTGGCGCCGGTCAATGCCAGGGTGCTCGAGGTGCTGGACGGCGCGGTGAAGGCCGCGACGTGGACATGGTTGGGGACCCATTCGTCCGCCGTGCGTCCCCACCCTGCGACTGACAGGTTCTCCGCCGTGCCAGGGGCTCCCGCGGTCGCCGGCAGGGCCGGCGGCGTCACGTCCGTGATCGTGGTGTCGATGCGGGCCAGCGCGACATCGCGGTCCGACCGGGTGGTCAGGCTGGTCACCTTGGCGACGTGTCCGCCGGTCCCGGACAGATCGGGGCGCCCGACGGTGACGGTGGCCGGCTTGGCCGGCGTCCCGCCCTGGGGGTTCTCGGGAAAGCAGCTCGCCGCGGTCAGGACGAGCGTGGGCTCGACGAGCACTCCGCTGCACGCGCGGCCGTCAGCGGAGATCTTCGCGGCCGAGCCGGGCGTGCCGTCGCCGCCGGGGTCCGTGGGCTCCGACGAGCCGGGCAGGACGCCGGTGACGACGAGCTGGAGCAGGGTCGTCGGCTGGCCCGTGGGGTTCGCGCCGACTCCGACGGGGGTGTTCCCGCTCGGGTTCACCGTCACGGTGGAGTGCTGGCCCGTGTCCGTGGTCAGGTCCGCGGTCGCTTGGTGTCCCGCTCCCGAGACTTGGCCGTCGCCGCGAATCTCGAAGACGGCGGGCACCTTCAGCGAAAGCTGCGCGGTGGGCGCCAAAGCCTTGAAACAGATGGTCTTGTTCGGAGTGGTCACCGGGTCGTCGGTCGTCCGCACGCGGATCAAACCGAGATTTCCGTCGGGTGGTGTTGTGCAATCCACCAAAATCAGGTGTCCGTCCCCCGAAATCAGGGTGATTCCCTTGTTCGCGAGGATGTCGGCCGCGCCGGGATAGGCGAAGTCCTCCAGCGGGGCGGTCTGCTGATCCGCTGCCGCGGCGGGAACCGCTGTGCCGATGAACGTCGTGGCCACGAGCGCGGCAACGATAGTCGGCAGGGCCTTCGATCGCGTTCTCATCGATGTCCGATCTGTCTGTTACGTGCGACTTTTCGCAGCATGCACCGCCAGACCTATCGGGCACAAAGGTCGATTCTTTACCAGAAACGGAAGTGATCTAGACCATATTTTCCGGCCGTAGACGGGTGGATAGCGTGTACGACGCGGTCGCTTTCTTGCGTAGCCGCGTCGGGGGTCGAGTACGCCATTCGGCGGCATGAACCGCATTCGATTGAGGGGGAACTGGGTGATGTTCGTGCGCCGAGAAACCGGCCGGACAGCCGTCAGTCTGGTCGTGCTGGTCATCACGCTCTTCGCGGCCATGCTGACCGCGCCGGCCGCCCTGGCCGACTCCGAGCCGCCGGGCACGCCGCCTCAGCCGATGACCGACCGGGACCGGGTCGTGCAGCTGTGGCGCCTGGGTGGCCCGACGGTGAAGGCCGACGCGGCGAGCGCGCTGGTCGGCACCGACACGGACATCACGGCGTTCCTGACCGTGAAACTGCCGCAGGACCGGAAGGTCGACGACCGGATCAGCGTGAACCAGATGCTGGCCTCCGGCGGTCCGACCGTCCAGCACGCCGCCCAGCAGGCGCTCGACGCGACCGATGACACGGCGATCGGCGCTTTCCTGGCGTCGGGCTGGCAGCTCCCGTCGAGCCAGGACCGGCGGATCCGCGTCGACCAGATGTTCGCCGTCGGCGGGCCTCAGCTGCAGAAGGCCGCGCAGGTGGCCTTGGACGCCGACACCGACGAGGCTCTGGACGACTTCCTCGACACCGGGTGGAAGCAGCCGTACGCGCTGGACCAGCGGATCCGGGTGGACCAGGCTCTCGCGGTCGGAGGACCCGAGACCCGCGCGGCCGCCCAGCGGGCGCTCGACGCCGACACCACGCAGGCTTACGCCCAGTTCCTCACCCACGATCGCGAGATCGCCGAAGCGCGCGACCTGGAGACGTCCACGATCGCGCAGCTGGCCGGCGCGGCCAAGGACGCCGGTGAAGAGGCGGCACGGGAAACTCAAGCGTCCAAGGACGCCTCGGCCCGCGCGGTCACCGAGGCGCAGCTGGCCAAGCAGGCAGCCGAGGCGGCGGCCACCGCGAGCGCGAACGCGCACAACGACGCGACCGCCGCCTCCGCCGCGGCCGTGCAGGCGGCCGACGCCGCCGACAAGGCCGCCTCGGCCGCTCGGGAGGCGGTCGGCGCGGCGAACGCCGCCAGCGTCGCCGCGCGTGTCGCGTCCGGTGCGGCCACCCGCGCGGCGACCGCGGCGACCAAGGCGGGACAGGCAGCGTCCCAGGCGTACAACTCCGCTTCCGCCGCGGCCACCGACGCGAAGAACGCGGACACCGCTCGCCAGGCCGCTGAGACGGCGCGCGACGCCGCTCGAGGTGCCCGTGACGCCGCCGCGGCGGCCAAATCCGCCGGCGACGCCGTCACCGCGGCCAAGAACGCGATCTCCGCGGCCGGGTCGGCGGGGAACAACGCCGCGGCCGCGGCTCGCGCGGCCGAAGCCGCCAGCAAGAACTCCTCGGTCGCTAAGGCCGAAGCCGCCCGGGCGCGGCAGGCCGCGGCCAGTGCGGCCGCGAACGCCGCTCGCGCGACCCGCGCCGCCCAGGCTGCCTCGGCGTTCGCCGACACTGCGGCCACTGCCGCCTACTCGGCGCAAGCCGCCGCGGAGCGGGCCGCCACCGACGCGGACGCCGCCGCAGCGGCCGCCCTCGACGCCGCAAACCACTCCCACAACGCCACCGAGGCCGCCAACCTCGCCACGACCCACGCGAACGCGGCGACCCAGGCGGCGCAGGCGGCCATCACCGCGGCCAACCAGGCCAAGACCGTCTACGACGCCGCCCGGACCGCCGACGCGGCCCGCCTCGCCGCCGAAACCGACCGCGACGACGAACTCGCGCTGCGCCTGGGCGCCGTTGCCGACCAGATGTCGGTCGCCGACCGCTGGAACAAGACCCAGACCGATCTCCGGACGGCCGAGACGAACCGGCTGATCACCGAAGCGAACGCCCCCGGCACCAACGCCGCTCTCGCCTTGGCCTACGCCCGCAAGGCAGCTCTGGCTCTGGCCACCAGCGGTGGCTCGTGGACGCAAGCCGCGGCGCAGAACGCGCTCGCGGGTCCTGACGTCATCGCGATGGACTTCGTCCGCACCGGCCTGGTCCTTGCCGCCGGCCAGGACGACCGCGTCACCTTGGCCAACCTCGAACGGACGGGAACCGACGGGTTCAAGAAGGCCGCAGACGCCGCTCTCGCCGGAACCGATGCCGACGTCCAGGCCTTCCTGCGCAGCCAGGACTACCCGAACCGCGAGCTCGACGACCGGATCGCGGTGGACCGCATCCTCGCCGCCGCTCAGCAGGCCGGGAACTTCGCGACGCAGGCTGCCGCGCAGAAGGCCCTGGACGCCGACACCGACCAGGCGCTGCGGCAGTTCCTCGACTCCGGAAAGACCGGCGCCGCGGTCAACGACGACCGGATCAAGGCCAACCAGATCCTGGCCGCCGCCACCAGCGGCCCCCAGCTGAAGGCAGCGGCGCAGATCGCGCTCGACGGCACCCCGGCCATGGTCAGCGACTTCCTGGTGTCCGGGCAGTACACCGCGGCCCAGCAGGACCAGGACGCCGCCGCCCATGACGCCCAGGTCACCGGCTACCTCGCCCAGGCGATGCAGTCCGCGCAGACCGCGACGCAGAACGCCGATCTCGCACAGCAGGTGGCCGCCACGGCGCGCGGCGCCGCTGCCGAAGCCGCCGGCTACGCCACGCAAGCCGAAACCGATCGGCAGCGGGCTGCGGCCAGCGCACAGCAGGCTCACGAATCGGCTCTGGCCGCCCAGGACGCCGCCACCCGCGCGGCGCATTCCGCAGCGACCGCCAACACCGCCGCGGCGAACGCACAGAAGTCGTCACGCAGTGCCGCGCTGTCGGCGGCGTGGGCGAACTCCTCGGCGAACTTCGCCGCACGCATGGCCGCGGACGCCTACGGCTCGGCGCGCGACGCGTTCAAGAGCGCCTTGGCGGCGGGAGACAGCGTCGAGAAGGCGAAGACGGCGGCGAACGACGCAGTGTCCGCGGCGCTGGCCACCGTGAAGCGGAAGCAGGAGGAAGCGAACGGGATCCTGCTGCTGCACTGCAAGAGCCTCCCCGGCGGCATCGGCTACGACGAATGCATCCAGTTCGCGCAGATGTCCGACGCCGACAAGGCGATGCGTGTCCTGGAGAACGACTGGCTCTGCCGGCACACCGAGAACATGGGCCGCGGATTCCAGCAGCAGTGCTTCGCCGCCGAGACGAGTCCGACTTTCGCCACCGACCTGGCCTTCACCGCGGCGGCTCAGGCCCTCAACGAGCTCGGCGCGATCTACGGCGCGCTGGCCACCACCGAAACGGCGTTGCTCGGTGGTGCGTTGTGCGCTGCGTTCGAGCCGTGTGGGTTGCTCGCCGCATCCATCATCCCGGAGGGGACGGCATTCACGTCCTGGATGGCGATCGCCACCGGTGACGCTCTCGTCACGGCGCGAGTTGGTGGTTTCGTCGAGAACGAACTGGTCGAGCAGCGGGCGTCGGGGCCGAACTTCCTGAACGAGTTCAACAAACCTTTCACATGGTGTGCGCCCAACAGCTTCTCCGGCGATACTCCGGTCCGTCTCGCCAACGGTGGTGCGAAGCCGATCAAGGACGTTGTTGTCGGCGACCTGGTCCTCGCGGCGGATCCGCACGACGGCAGGCCCTCGCCCGAGCAGGTCACCCGGCTGATCACCGGCGAGGGGATCAAGAACATCGCGCCGATTACTGTCGACGCACAAGAATCGTCGACAGTAATCCAAGCGACTTCGAATCATCCGTTCTGGGTTCAGAACCTCGGAAGGTGGGTCGATGCGAAGGACCTCCGGCGCGGAGATCGGCTTCGAACGACGAACGGTGAAGCTGTCGTCGACTCGGATGTTCGTGAACATCAAGAGCAGGCCAAGGTGTATAATATTTCGGTCGCCGACCTGCACACCTACTACGTCGGTGGCAATGCGGGTGCTGTGCTTGTGCACAACACAAACTGCTTGGTGGACCCGCGAAAGCTTGACTATCTGTTCAACGTGAACATCAAGGCCGACGATCACAATTCCCCGCGCGCTATGCAGAACATGTTGCAGTTGCTCAAGATTGGCATCGAAGACTCTCCCGAGATGCGAGCTTACGTTGCTGAGCAGCTTCAAGCTGCCACGGTCCGAGGGTTTGATCGAACCTACGTCGATGATTTCGGAAGGTTCGGCGTTGCGAATTCTGTTCTTTATGGACCGTATGGAATGCGCGGCGTTGAAAGCACGTGGGAGATCCTGCCGGATGGGACGTATCGGTTCGTGAGTGCTATCCTGCGTGGGTAAGCGACAGGAGAGGTTAAGGTAGTGGTGTATCGCGAGCTTGTTGTGCCGAGTGTGCAAGACGTTGTAGAAAAATTCGGCGCTGAACCTGTCGTGGCGGAACCGGGGTCCACTGCCTGGTTGCTTTCGCTCGAAGTCGACGACCGGAACTCGGTCGACTTCTCCTACGATGTGGCCGGACGATCGATCAGAATTCGATGGAAGGTGCAGGGGGAGGTTATTCTCGATCTGTTTCGGGAAGGTGCAACGTCGATCGAATTTCAACGAGGCGGCGATCGCAAGTCGATTGGTATTCGATTTGAAACGGATTCGTTGGCCGGTCACATGGAACTAAAGCTGGCGCCTAAAGTGGAAGTTCGGGATAATCTGTTGTTTGTCTAAGGCGTATGGTGAACGCGTCGCGCGTCGGCCGAGATCGCCGGGACACGGCGTTTGGCGCCGCGTGTCCGGCACGGGGCCCGTCGTCTCGACGCCAGCACCGTGGCGCAAGCGCACTGATCGGGCTCGCATCCATCGCTGCCGCAGCGGAAGTCCTCGTTCTGCGGGATCAGCAGGGCTTTCGCGGCCGGAGGTGGCGCTGACAAGGCGCTGCGAACGAGGCTGCTTCCGCTCGCCACAGTCAAGCGGAAGCAGCAAGAAGCCAACGCGATCCTGTTGGATCACTGTAAGAAACTTCCCGGCGGCATCGGCTATGACGAATGCATCCAGTTCGCGCAGATGTCCGACGCCGACAAGGCGATGCGTGTCCTGGAGAACGACTGGCTCTGCCGGCACACCGAGAACATGGGGCGCGGATTCCAGCAGCAGTGCTTCGCCGCCGAGACGAGTCCGACTTTCGCCACCGACCTGGCCTTCACGGCGGCGGCTCAGGCCCTCAATGAGCTCGGCGTGATCTACGGCGCGCTGGCTACCACAGAGGCTGCGGTTGTCGGTGGCGCTCTGTGCGCGGCCTTCGAGCCCTGCGCTCTTCTGGCCGCCTCCATCGTTCCCGAAGGCACCGCCTCCACTGCATGGATAGCACTGGCCGCGGGGGATGCGTTGATCACGTCCAGGGTGGCCGGGCTGATGGAGGAGGCCGGCATTACCGCCCAGACGACTCAGGCGGCGTTGACCGGTATTTTGTCCCGGCCGCAGTCGCTGCTCGACGCGGGGCTGCTGGAGCAGCTGACGATTCAGCGGTGTCAACTTCTCGCGCGAGGATTTGCTGGGGGATGCAGCTCGACGCGAACGGAAAGCTGATTTTTCTCGAGATCGGCAATGCGAATGCCGGCCTGATCCACATCCTGGTTCGCCACGGCCGCGATTTCGCGCAGCTCGGCTTCGCGCCGGACCAGGTCGGTGACTTCGTTCTGACCGGTGCCGCAACCGGTCGTATAGTCGGCTATCAGGGCAAGGGGACAGGGCGGCCTATCTACCAATTCACCTACAAGGGCAAGGAGTACCGGTTGAGTATCGTGGTCGGGAGCAATGGATTCGTTGTCGCATCGAACCCGGTGGGTTCGTGGTGACAGTAGAGAAGACACTCAGAGTGCTGGCGGACTACGACTGCTGGGCGTTGTGGGCGTTCGCTCCACCGAGAATGGAGAACCTCGATCCCGCGGATCCGAGGCTGGAGCTGAGCCCGGCTCTGGTGGGCGAGCTGAACCGCTGGGCGGACGAGTACACCGCGACCTTGAACCGTGACGACCCGGCAGACTCCGGCTTTCCGTCCGCAGCGCGGAAGCGGGAGTTCGTCGCCCAGGGCCGCCGCCTGGCGGAAGAGGTGCGCGCGCAGGTGAGCCCTGACTGGCGAGTCACGTACTTCGACAGTGAGCTCGGCCAGGATGTCGAGGTTCAGGCTCCCGCTTGAGCCCGAAGCGCCGGGGCGGGTATACGCTGCCCGCTGACTTCATCCCGGGGGAACCATGGCCGCACCCGAGCACGATCCTGTGCTCTTCGACGAGCTGATGCGCACCGAGCTGCGCCGTCAGCCGATCAGTCGTTACGCCATCGCCACGCTCGTGGCGGGGCTGCTCGGCGGGCTGCTCGCGCCGGTCTTCGGTGTCGTCGCGCTCGTGCGGATCCGGAAGCACCGGCAGCGCGGGCGCGTGCTGGTGATCTGTGGCCTGGTCGCCTTCGCCGGGTGGATGGGCGTGCTCACCTACCAGATCTCGACCGGGACGACGTGGTGGCAGCAACGCGCCGCGCTCGCGTCCGGCGAGCGGCTGCCCGAGGGAGTGGCCCACGGCAGCGACCTCGCGGCCGGCGACTGCTTCTGGTCCCCGGCGGCTTCGGGCGGCGTCGACGTGCTGCGGGCGTCCTGCACCGAGCGGCACACCGCCGAGGCGTTCGAGGTGCTCCCGCTCGGCGACGGCCCGATGCCCGACATCGTCGAGGTCTACCAGCGCACGCTGGCCCGCTGCCAGGCCGACGCCCGGCCGGTCCCCGAGGTCCGCGTCCAGGTCGTGACGCTGACGTCGCAGTGGTGGGCCGAGGGCAAGCACCGCGCGGTCTGCTACTACCACTTCGCGGCCGAGCTGACCGCGCCCGTGCGCTGAGCCGTGTCCGGGAACCTCGTGCTGCCGGACGGACGGCTGTGGTCCGCCTCCAGCGGCGTCTACTACTGGGTCGTCGACTACCTCGCGGCCGCGGTCACCGACCGGGAGCTGGCCGAGGAGCTGCGTGCCGTGTCGGTGCACGGCTTCCGCACCTTCGACCTCGGCACCCTCGAACCCGATCGGCGGCAGGAAGTGCTCGACCTGATCCTCGGCCCGCTGCTGCCGGCCGTGGCGGCCGCGTTCCCGGACAGCGCTGCCGCGCAGGAGTTCGTCGCCGGGCTGAGGGACCTCGCGCGGGGCTGACCCCTCAGGACTCCGCCGGTTTGGTCCACGCCACCTGGACCAGCCCGGTCCCGTGCCGCCGCGACACCAGCGTTCCGCGGCCCGGCGGCTGCGGGGACGGCTTGACGTCCGCCAGCAGCGCGCCCTCGTCCTTCGTGCCCGACATGATCAACCCCGGTGAGCCCAGCTCCCGCAGCCGCTGCAGCACCGGCTCGAACAGTGCGCGCCCGGCGCCGCCGGAACCGCGGACGATGATCACGTGCAGGCCGATGTCACGCGCCTGCGGCAGGAACTCCAGCAGCGGCTGCAGCGGGTTGCGCCCGACCGTGGCCACCAGCTCGTAGTCGTCCACCAGCACGAACAGCTCCGGGCCGCGCCACCACGAGCGGTTGCGCAGCTGCTCCGGCGTCACCGACGGGCCCGGCAGGCGGTTGCGCATCGCCGTGGCGCACTCGGTGATCAGCTCGGTCAGCTTGCCTTCCGCGCCCGCGTAGCCCAGCAGGTGGTCTTCGGAGACCGCGCCGAGCAGGCCGCGGCGGTAGTCCGCGACGATGATCGCCGCCTCCTCCGGCGTGTACGCCGAGGTGATGCCGCGAGCGATCGCCCGCAGCAGCGAAGACTTCCCGGACTCGACGTCGCCGAAGGCCACGAAGTGCGGGTCCGCCGCGAAGTCCAGGCACACCGGGCGCAACGTCGACTCCGCGATGCCCAGGGTGACCTGCCGGGACGGGGCCGCGGGCAGCGTGTCCAGCGGGACCTCCGGCGGCAGCAGCCGCACCTTCGGCGCGCGCGGGCCCTTCCACGCGTCGGAGATCCGGCGCGTCAGGTCGACGCCGCCGGCGCCGATCGTCTCCGGACGCTGGTCGCCGTCGATGCGCGGCAGCGCTGCCAGGAAGTGGAGCTTCTCCGCGGTGATGCCGCGCCCGGGCCGGTCGGCCGGGACGTTCACCGCGACCTTGCGGTCGATGGAGGAGTCCATCGGGTCGCCGAGCCGCAGCTCGAAGCGGGTGCCGATGGCGTCACGCAGCTGCGCGCGGACGCCGATCCACTGGTTGAGCGAGACGATCACGTGGATGCCGAACCCGAGCCCGCGCGCGGCCAGCCCGGTGATCTGCTCCTCCAGCTGCTCGTACTCCTGCCGGATCGTGGTCCAGTTGTCCACGAACAGAAACACGTCGCCGAACTCGCGGCCGTCGGTGCTCTCGGTGAACTCCGCCCGCCGCTGGCGGAACGTCGTCACCGACTCGATCCCGTTGGCGGAGAAGAACTCCTCACGCTGTTCGAGCAACGTCGTCAGCTCGGCGACGACCCGGCGGCAGCGCTGCGCGTCGCGGCGGGTCGCGTAGCCGGACGTGTGCGGCAGGCCGGAGATCGGCGCCAGCGCGCCACCGCCCATGTCCAGCACGAAGAACTGCACCTCGGCCGGGGTGTGGGTCAGCGCGAGCATGCCCGCGATGTCCTTCATCAGCGTCGACTTGCCGGTCTGCGGGGCGCCGACGATCAACGCGTGCCCGCCCGCGCCGGAGAAGTCGGCCCACAGCATGTCGCGGCGCTGCTCGAACGGCTTGTCCACCAGGGCGACCGGCACGGTCAGCTTGCCGTTGCCGCCCCAGCCGAGCGGGCACAGGCCGCGCGCGGCGTCCTCGCCCAGCGGCGGCAGGAGCTGGTCCAGGGTCGGCGGCTCGTTCAGCGGCGGCAGCCAGATCTGGTGCGCGGACGGCCCGCGGCCCTCCAGCCGGGACAGCATCGCGTGGATGATCGTCTCGCCGGTGCCGTCGGGCGCCACAGGGGCGTCCGAGATCTCGGTCGTCACCGGGATCTCCACCGGCGCCAGGGAGAACGGCAGCACGCCGAGCTCCTGCCCGTCCTCGCGCACGACCGTGCTGCGCGGCGGCAGCTCACCCGAAACGTAGGCGGCCTTGAGCCGGATCAGCGTGTCGGTGTCGGACTTCAGGTACGCCGACCCCGGCACCGGCGGCAGGTGGTAGGCGTCGGCGACGCCCAGCACGGTCCGGCTTTCCGACGCCGAGAACGTCCGCAGGCCGATCCGGTACGACAGGTGGGAGTCCAGCCCGCGCAGCCGTCCTTCTTCGAGCCGTTGTGACGCCAGCAGGAGGTGGATGCCGAGCGAGCGCCCCAGCCGGCCGATCGCGACGAACAGGTCGATGAACTCCGGCCGCGCCGACAGCAGCTCGCTGAACTCGTCGATGATCACCAGCAGCGACGGCAGCGGCTCGAGCGCGACGCCGTCCGCGCGCGCTTTCTCGTAGTCCCGCACCGACGCGTAGTTCCCGGCCGCGTGCAGGAGCTCCTGCCGCCGCAGCAGCTCGCCGTTGAGCGCGTCCGCCATGCGGTCGACGAGCGCGAGGTCGTCGGACAGGTTCGTGATCACGGCGCAGGTGTGCGGCAGGTCCGTCATGCCGGCGAAGGTCGCGCCGCCCTTGAAGTCGATCAGCGCCAGGTTCAGCGTCTCCGACGAGTGCATCACGGCCAGCGCGGTCACCAGCGTCCGCAGCAGCTCGGACTTGCCGGACCCGGTCGCGCCGATCACCAGGCCGTGCGGGCCCATCCCGCCTTCGGCCGACTCCTTGAGGTCCAGCTCCACCGGCCGGCCCTCCGGGTTGATGCCGAGCGGGATCCGCAGCCGGTCGCGGGCCGCGCGCGGCGCCCACGTCACGGTCGTGTCGGTGTCGCGCGGGTCGCCGATGCCGAGGAGCCCGGACAGGCCGAAGGTCGCCGACATCGGCTTCTCGCCGACGATCGCGGCCGGCGTGTGCAACGGCGTCAGCATCCGGGCCAGCGCTTCGGCGGCGCCGCGGTCGAGGACGTCGGGGCGGCCGAGGAACCCGAGGCGCTGCTCACTGGCGTCGCCGACGACCATCCCGAGGGAGTCGGCCGACGTCTGCAGGCTCAGCAGCCGCTCGGTCGAGTACGTCCGCGGGTGCTCCTGCCCGATCTCGATCACCGTGACGCCGAGCCGCCCGTCCTCGCCGATCAGCCGCGGTTCGCCGTGCGCGTTGCCGCCGTCGACGACGACCACCAGGTGCGGGAGGTCCAGCTCGGCCGCGGCGCGGCGGCTGAACGCGGGGCGTTCGCCGAGGTCCGGGCCGAGCAGCTCGGCCAGGCCCGCCGCCGAGTCGGCCGCCAGCCGCCGCGAGCCGACGGCGTCCGTGGCGCCGGCCGCGGTCGCGTGCGGCAGCCACTTCGCCCACTCCCAGTCGTGCTGCCGGTCCGGCGGCACGCACAGCGCGACACGCAGGTCGCCGGGGGAGTGGAACGTGACGAGCTGGCACACCAGCGCCCGCACCAGGCCGAGCACGGCCGGGCGCCGGCCGGCCACGGTGACCGCGGCGAACGAGCGCAGCGACAACGCCACCGGCAGGCCGTCGACCGTCGAGTAGGTGCGGATGAAGTGCTTGAGGCTGGTGGAGGACACCGGGTCCAGGTCCTCCAGCGGCACGGTCTGCGGCGCCTTGAGCGGGGTCGCCAGCCGCTGCGGCCCGGACCCCGCGCGCACCTGCAAGAACTGCGCGTCGGTGCGCCGGCGGTCCCACAGCTTCCCGGTTTCGACGTAGGCCCAGAGGTCCGCCGGGTCGGGCTGGACGGCGACCATGGCCGCGCGCTGGCCGTCGGCGATGTCGCGGACCTGGGCCCGCAGCCCGGAAAGGTACCGCTGGTAGTCGCGGCGCTCGTCGTTGATCTGCGCTTTCTTCGCCATGCCGCCGCGGCCCAGCGACATCACGACCATGCCGCCCATGGCGCAGATGAACAGCGCGCCGAAGATGTAGGTCATCACGCCGCCGTCGCGTCCGATGTAGACGAACGACATCGCGCCCATGCCGAGCATCATCGGCAGGAACATCATCAGCTGCATCATCCCGCCGGACGAGCTCTTCGGGAGCATCGGCGGGGACTGCAGCACGATCTCGCTCGGTCGTTCGGGCGACAGGCTCATCGGGACATGCTCCGGACTCGGGGATGCTCTGACCGGTATTTTGGCCACTCACCGCCCGCTCGCGGTGGGTACTTTTGCCGTCCGCCCGCTTCCTGGCGCGAACTTACGCTCTGCCGAGCAGCCACCCGCGGAAGGAGAGCCATGGTCGGCGAGTACCGGGCTGAGCCCGAGGCGATGCGCTCGTCCGTCGGCAACGTCGGCGGCATCATCGCGAACGGCATCAACGCCGTGGCCGACCTCGAACGGCTCATCGTGCAACCGACGTCGTTCGCCGGCTTCGGCACCGCGGTCGCGGCCGCCAACGCCGCGCTGCACTCCAGCCAGGTGACCGCCGTCCGCACGCTCCTGCAGCTGCTGCAGCAGGTCAACGGGCTCGTCAAGGCCAGTGCCGACGCCTACCAGGCGGCCGACCAGGACGCCGCCGCCGGGTACGGCGGAGGCACCGGGAGCGGGTCGACGCCCCCCGCGTCGTCGATCTGGGGGAGTTCGCACGCGTCCGAGCTGGCCACCGTGGCCATCAACGACAGCGCGGGCGCCCACGGCGAGCCGTCGTCGGTCGGCAACGTGCTGCGCTACCTCGGCGACGCGAGCTTCGGCAGGCTCGGCGACCACCCGATCACCGACGCCCGTTTCCACGGGGTCGCCGACTTCAACGACTGGCTCGCCGGGGACGCCGGCAACCAGGCGCGGGTCGGGCTGATCGAGGTCTACGCCGGCACCGCCCGCGCGTTCTCCGACGTCCCAGGCGGCGTGCACAGCGGTGACGTCGTGGTCGTGGAGCCGCTGCTGTTCTCCGACCGCCAGCCGGTCATCGGGGTCGCCGGGGACGGCGGCCGCCTCTACAACCACGGGCTCCTCGACGCCCGCATCAGCGGGCTGGCGAAGGTCAGCGTTTACCGGCCCGCGTCCGTCGTCTGATCGTCCGCTCCTTGAGAACTTGCGAGGTCCGATGCTGACTTTCCCGAACTCCAGCGCGATGGACGCGACCGCGTCCTCGGGCGGGCCGATCACCATCCTGCCGCAGATCGTCACCGGCCAGCCGGAGCAGATCGCGCAGCACGTGCTCGACCTGGTGAAGAAGGCCGAGCAGTTCCTGAGCATGTACACCGAGCTCACCAAGGCCGCCGACCAGCTCGGCAAGATCTGGTCGGGCGCGGCGAGCGAGTCGGCGCTGAAGAAGATCTCCGACTCCTTGAAGCAGCTCGAGACGATCATCACCGTCGTGCAGAAGGGCGCCGAGCTGCTCGGGGTGTCCGGCACGCTGATCAAGACGGCGCAGCAGGCCTACCGCTCGGTCGTGGCCGCGGTGAACCCGACGGTCGCGTCGCTGATGTCGAACCCGTGGACCTACGGCGCGGCGGTCGCTTTGTCGACCGCGACGAGCGCGTCGCTGCGGGCGTTCATCACCGCGATCGGCGCGCTGCTCAAGGCCCTCGGCGCGGTCGACCTCGCCCAGCAGGTCACCCAGCTGGCGCAGGTGATCGGCGCGATCGAGAAGCTGTTCCACCACGACTCCGGCAGCGCGGGCGCGACGACGCCGTCGATCGGGAACACCCCGGTCACGGCGCCCCAGGCCCCGCCGTCGGTGGCAAGCCCGGCCGGGCAGCAGGCGGTGGCGGGCGGGAGCGGCGGGGGGATCCCGCAGCAGCAGCCTTCGTTCACCGACTACACCCCGCCCGCGCTCGCCACCGGCGGCGGTTCCAGCGGCACCGGCGCGACCGTCCCGGTGACGGCCAACGGCACCCCGCTCGACCCGTCGAACAGCTGGATCGCCGTGGACCCGGCGCAGCACGGCGCCACCGTGCCGACCCAGCCGGCGCCGGTCACCCAGCCGGTCACCCAGCCCGCCCCGGTCGGCGGCGGCGGCGCGAACGAGGTCACCATCCACACGAACCTGACCACCGGTGAGTCCACTGTGGAGGCTCCGGGCGGCCAGGACTTCGACCTCGACATCGCCTTGGACTACAACGGGAAGCACTTCAGCCAGCACGTCGGCTACGACGCGGCCGGGAACTGACCCGTGTGGGGCTCGGGGGTCGCCGACGCGTCCGGGGTGGTCAGCTCCGTGCTGTCCGGGTACCGGCAGGTGCTCGTCGAATGCCAGAGACGGGTGACCGGTGACCCCGGCGCCCTGAGCGCGGCCTCGCAGCGCGTCGGCACCCAGGCGTCGACGGTCTCGGGCAAGGCCCGCGAGATCGGCGACTCCGCGAAGAGCCTGCACGCGGACTGGGACGGCGACGCCTACACCGCGTTCGCGACGGCGGCCCAGAAGCTCGGCGAGGAGCTCACGGACGCCGCCACGAAGCTCGACGACCAGGCGAAGCGGCTCGCGACGGCGTCCCAGCTGGTGCAGTCGGCGAAGGCCGCGGTCGACTCCGTCATCGCGCAGTTCGACCAGTACGCCCAGCAGCTGACCGCGCAGGCCCGCGCGGTGAACTCCGGCTCGGTCGGCGCGTTCATCCAGGCCGCGCGCCAGCTCGGCGAACAGAGCGTGCAGGCGGCTCGTCAGGTCGTCGACGAGTTCTCCGAGGCGCTCGCCGAGCTGTTCCCGCCCGAGGGCACCCAGCGGCTGGAGTACAAGCTGGGCAAGAAGACCGGCGGTCCGCTGGGCTGGCTCAACGGCAGCCCGCTCGACGGGCGCAAGCGGCCGCGCGACGCGCCGTCGTGGTTCAAGAACTCGGGCTGGAAGAAGCTCACCTGGGACGGCCTCGAAGGCACGCGCGCGCCGAAGAAGGCGGACACGCCGTTCGGGCAGCCGAAGCCGGAGAGTCTCAAGGACAAGCTGGGCAACAACACCGAGATCACGTACTACAAGTTCAAGCACGAGCAGGACGGGCTCACCCCGGAGTACGACGGCAAGATCACGTCGAAGGGCTGGGACGTCGGCGCGTCCGGGCACACCGAGCTGGCCGCGGTGAAGGAAGAGGCCGAGCTCAAGGGCGACTGGGGGGTCTCTTCGGCGCACGCCAAGGGCACGGTCTTCGCCGGCGGCGAGGCGAGCGCGTCCGGCACGATCGGCGCGCACGGGGTCGGCGCGCACCTGAACGCCTTCGCCGGCGGGAAGGTCGAAGGCGAGGTCGCGGCGGACGTCGCGGGCATCGGCGTCGGCGCGAACGGCACGCTGCAGTACGGCGTCGGCGCGCAGCTCGACGCCCAGGCCGTCTACGACGCCGGGCACCTCAAGGTGAACTTCAAGGCGGGCGCGGCGCTGGGCCTCGGCGCGGGAGTCGGCGCGAAGATCGACATCGACCTGCCGAAGCTCGGCCACACCATCGGCGAGTACGGCGGCGCGGCCGTCGACTACGTCGGCACCGCGGCTTCCGACGCGGCGAACGCCGTCGGATCCGCTTGGGACGACGCCGTTTCCTACGTGGGGCTCTGATGACCCTTCCCCTCGACTTCGTCATCCCGGACGGCTGGACCGCCGTCGACCCGGGTGACTCCGGCGCGGTTTTTGTCGCCGTGCACGACGCTTCGCCGGGCGAGTTCGTCCCGAACATCACGGTGAGCGTGCAGCAGCGGCCGGACGACGCCTCGATCGACGCCATCGCCGCCGAAGCCGTCGAACGCCTTTCGCGCACGACGGCCGGGCTCGACGTGCTGAGCCGCCGCGACGTCGGCGCCCCGGCCGCGCCGGGGGTCATGCAGCTGCTGCACCTGCGCACCGGCGAAGGCGACGAGCTGATCCAGACGCAGGTGCACCTGACGGTCCCCGGCGCGACGCCGGAAGAGCGGCTGGTGCTCGAGCTCGCCTGCACGGCCGCGCCCGCGACCGCGCGGGCGCTCTCACCCGGTTTCCAGCGGTTCGTGGGCAGCGTCCACGTCCGCCAGCACGAAGGGAAGACGCGATGACCGATCCGTACGCGGTGCCGGACATGGACGAACTGCTGGCGCAGGTGCGCAAGCAGACCGAAGAGGTCCAGCGCATCCAGCGCACGGTCGAGGCGATGGAGATCAAGGCGCACTCGCGGCAGAACGAGGTCACCGTCACCCTCCGCGGCGACGGGCGGTTCACCGCCATCGACATCGACCCCCGCGCGATCCGCGAGTACGACGCCCGCAACCTCTCGGAGATCGTGCTGGAGGCGGTGAACGCCGGGCTCTCGAAGCTCGCCGAAGCCTCGAACGCGAAGTTCGCTCCGGTGATCTCGGCCGCGAAGAACGTCTGATGACCACCGCGTCTCTCACGGGGACGACGCGCCGGGTCACGGTGGTCACGCCCCGGGCCCGCGTCGACGTCGCGCTGCCGCAGCAGTCGACGTTCGCCGAGCTGGTGCCGCAGCTGGTCCGCCTGGCCGGCGCCGCCGGGCAGGCGTCGGCCGAGCATCCGGGCTGGGTGCTCTCCCGCCTCGGCGGCGCGCCACTGGCGCTCGGCCTGAGCGTCGCCGCGGCCCAGATCCGCGACGGCGAAGTCCTCCACCTGACCCCGCGGGAACGCCCGCGGGGTCCGCTGCTGTTCGACGACGTCGTCGACTCGATCGCCAGCGTCGCCGACTCGTCCGGGGGCTGGAGTCCTTCGGTGGCACGGCGTTCCGGCCTGGTGGCGGCGGTGGTCCTGCTGCTGGCGGGCGGGCTGCTGGTGCAGTCGGCGGCGTCCGGCAGTGTGCTGGCCCCGGTGGGGACGGGATTGCTGGCGCTGGTGCTGCTCCTGGGCGGCGGCGCGCTGAGCCGCGCGTACGGCGACGCCGAAGCGGGCGCGGCCGGGTCGCTGGCCGGGGTCGGCGTGGCGCTGCTGGCGGGGATGTCGATCCTGCCGCCGCACCCGCTGTTCTCGCTGTCGGCGGGCCCGCTGGCGGCGGGGCTCGCGGCGGTGACGGTGTACGGCGTCCTGGCGGCGGTCTCGGTGGCCGACCGCCTGCCGTGGTTCGTGGCGATCACGGTCGCGGCCGGCTTCGGCGCGGTGACCACGGGCGTGGTGCTCCTGTCGGGCGTCCGCCCGGTGGCGGCGGCGTCGGTGGTGGCAGTGCTGGCCACGGCGCTGGCGGCGGTGGCCCCGATGCTGGCCCTGCGCCTGGCCCGCTTGCCGCTGCCCCGCGTCCCGGACGACATGGAGGCGTTCCGCGCGGACGAACAGCCGTCCCTCGGCACGGAGATGTTCGGCCGGACGTCCCACGCGCAGGGTGTGCTGACGGGGTTGCTGGTGGGCCTGGGCCTGGTCGTCCTGGCGGCGTCGGTGGTGCTTTCCACGGGTGGTCCGTGGGAAGCGGGCCTGGCGGCGCTGCTGGGGGTGGCGTGGATCCTGCGGTCCCGCTCGTACGCGCGCCGAGCGCAACGGCTGGTGCTCATCGGTTTCGGGATCGTCGGCCTGGTGACCGCGGGAGTGTGGCTGGTGGCTTCGGGCCAGCGCACGGCGATCTTCGCGGCCGGCTGCGCGGTGGTGTTGGCCGCGGCGGTGTGTTTGGTTTACGCGACGCGGGTGGCGCGCGGGTTGCGTTCGCCTTACTGGTCGCGGCTTTTGGACGTCTCGGAGTTCCTGGTGCTGCTGTCGCTGGTGCCTTTTGTGGGGATGATCGCGGGGGTTTACGAAGCCGTCCGCGGCTGACGCCGAGCGCCCCAAGGCCACCTTGGGGCGCTGCTCAGCTGTCCAGCGCCAGCGGAAGAGTCTTCCGCACCGCGGCCCCGTGCCGCCCGTGCAGCGGAACCGCCGCCCCCGGCACCGGCACCGCGGCCCCCGGCCGGCCCCCCACCCGGATCGTCACTTCAGCCTTCTCCCGCCCACCCGGAGTCCGCGTCAGCGTGTAAGACGTCGCCGTGAACGCCGCCCCCGCCACTGACGCGTCCAGCACCCGCGACGACCGCGGCGTGAAGCACATCTGCGCCGCCTCGCCCCACGTCCACGACTTCCACCGGTCCGGCGCACCCGAAGCCTCACCCTGGACACCGAGCGCCACCCGCAGCTCCTGTGCCAGCTCGCCGGCTTCGAGCACCGTGCTCTGGTACCCCGCCTCGGCCAGCGAGCCCATCAAGCTCAACGCCGCCGACGCCGTGCTCCGCAGCGCGCCCAGGTCGCCGCCGCCGCGGGCGAGGGCCGCTATCGGGGCCTGGTCCGGGCGGTAGCGGACGGCCAGCCAGCGGACCCGCAGCACCTGCTCACCGCGCGGGATCGCCCACGTCAGCAGCTGGGCCGACGCCAGCGGGACGTCCGTGCGGCGGTACGCCTCGCGCAGGATGTCCACCAGCGCCGTCGGGGCGCCCGTGCCGGGGGTCAGGCGCACCAGCGCGCTCCAGCCGCCGTCGACCTCCGCGACGCCGAAGCGGTTGCCCGCGCGGTCGACGTGCTGGCGCACCTTCACCGGCCCGGCCACGCACATCAGCGGGTCCGGGCTCTCGCGGCGCGTGTCGTGACGCCGGAGCCGGTACGCCGTCCAGGTCAGCGCCCAGCCGGCCAGGTGCCGCCCGGCGAAACGCACCGACGTCAGCAGCACGAGCAGCCCGGCGGCGACGCTCACGCCGATCCGCACCGGCTGGCCGGCGGTGTCGACCGTCCACACGAGCAGGACGGCGATCGCGGCGATCTCCCACAGCGCGGCCTGCAGCGGCC
Source organism: Amycolatopsis sp. NPDC104819 (assembly GCF_055583145.1). Classification (NCBI taxonomy): domain Bacteria; kingdom Bacillati; phylum Actinomycetota; class Actinomycetes; order Pseudonocardiales; family Pseudonocardiaceae; genus Amycolatopsis; species Amycolatopsis sp. NPDC104819. The sequence continues at coordinate 71,750 of NZ_JBVJON010000021.1, forward strand.
GGACCGGCAGCAGCCAGGGCAGCGGCGCCGACGCGGGCCGGGCCGGGGCCGGGCGGACGGCGCCGGCGGTTTGGACGGACACGGGCTCCCCTTTCCCCGGGTCTCCGACGCTACTGCCTCCCCAGATGTCGCGTGGGCGTAAAAATTACCCTCCCCTTCGGCCAACCGGGTGCCTAGCATCGAGGCCTCTGAGGGCCGAGCAGGGACGACGCACACAGCCGGGGGCTAAGCAGCGTGTGGACGCAGCGGGACCAGATCCAGGCGTACCAGTTCCTCCGCCGCAGGCTCGTTTCGGCGCTCGTCGCCGCCGACGCCAACCACCCCGTCTCGCCCAGCCGCCGGCTCGTGCTCGGCACCGTGCTGGGGCTCGTGGCCGCGCTGCTGGTCACCGCCGTCTTCGGCATCATCGGCCTGCTGAACCCCTCCGGCGGTAAGGACTGGCTGGAAGGCGGCAAGGTGATCGTCGAGGAGGGCACCGGCGCGCGGTTCGTGCTCGGCGCCGACGGCGTGCTGCACCCGGTCCTCAACTACGCCTCCGCGCGGCTGCTGGCCGGTGGCGCCGGCGACGCGACCGTGTCCGTCTCGTCGGAGAACCTCGGCAAGGCCGGCCGCGGCGCCCAGATCGGCATCCCGGGCGCGCCCGACTCGGTGCCGGTGGCGGCCGCGCTGGTCACCACGCCGTGGACGAGCTGCAGCCGCACCACGCAGGACGCGCCCGCGTCGGCCGAGCCGCGCACCGCCGTGCTGCTCGCCGCGCCCGCGTCCGGGGTCGAGCTGCCGCGGGACCAGGGTGTGATCGTCCGGCTGCCGAAGGGCGACCGGTTCCTGCTCGCCGGCGGCCGCCGGTACAAGCTGTCCGACGAAGCCGCGACGGCGTTGCAGTTCGACAGCTACCCGACGATCGCGGTGTCCGCGCGCTGGATCGACACCGTCCCGGCCGGGCGTGACCTCACCGCGCTGCCGGTCGACGGCGCCGGTGACCGGGGCCCGTCGATCGGCGGCCACGACTCCCGCGTCGGCCAGGTGCTCGCCGTCGTGGACGCCATGGCCGCGCCCGGCGCCGCGGCTTCGTACTACGTCGTCCGCCGCGACGGCCTCGAGCCGGTCGGCCAGACCGAGGCGAGCCTGCTGGTGACGACCGAAGCCAACGCCGCCGCCTACCCGGGCCCGCCGGCGCCGGTCGAGGTGCGCGCGGCCGACGTCGCCGCCGCGCCGAAGGCCGGGGCGCCTCGCGCGGGCGGAGCGGACCCGGCGGCCTTCCCCGACCGCATCCCGGGGAAGGCGCCGATCACCGGGAACTCGGTGGTTTTGTGCATCCAGGGCAACCGGTTGCTCGTTTCGGCCGAATTCCCGCTTCCCGCCGGCGCCAAGGCAATCCAGGTCCCGACGCGGACCGAAGCACGGGTGGCGGACGAGGTGTTCGTGCCTCCGTCGGGGGGCGCCGTCGTCGTCGAGTCCGGCTCGGCCACCACTTACCTGGTGACCGACTCAGGCCGGAAGTACCCGGTGGTGAACGCCCAGGCGTTGGCGTCGCTCGGCTACGGAAGCGTGGCCAAGTCACCGGTCACAGGTAGTTTGCTGGCATTGGTGCCGACGGGCCCCGCGCTGGACCCGGCCACGGCCGGGCAGCCGGCTCCGTCGGGTGGAACGGGGTGAAAGTCGTGCACATGACAGAAGAGCGTTCGACCGAAGACGACTTGGGCCAGGGGCGCGTCCGGGTCGCCGTCATCGAAGACCACCCGCTGTACCGCGTTTCGGTGGAGCGCGTGCTGGCCGAAGCCGACTTCGTCGAGCTCGGCGCGGTGGTCGACTCGGTCGCCCGGTTCCACGTGCACCGGCAGCCGCCGGGCAGCGTGGTCCTGCTCGACCTGGGCCTGCCCGGGGTGGCGGGCGCGGCGGCGGTGCTGGAGGTCTGCGAGCTCGGCCACCACGTGCTCGTGGTGTCGGCGCAGGCCGAGCCGGAGGTCGTGCTCGGCGCGATCGCCGCCGGCGCGCGCGGTTTCCTGTCGAAGGACGTCGACGCCGACGAGCTGCTGATCGCGATCAAGACGGTCGCCGGCGGCGGCGCGTACGTCTCGGCGGTGGTCGCCGGGATGATCATGAAGGACAACGCCGACCGGCCGGCGCCGTCGGCCGAGGTCGAGCTCTCGCCGCGCGAGGAACAGGTGCTGCGGCTGGTGGCGGCGGGGGAGCGGGACGTCGACATCGCCCTGATCCTCGGGATCGGCGTCCGCACGGTGCGCGGGTACCTCGACCGCATCCGCGACAAGACGGGCGAGCGGCGGCGCCCGGGCCTGGTCAAGGAGGCCATCCGGCGCGGCCTCATCGGCGGCGCGGGCCCCCGGCGCGGCGGCCGCAAATGAGCCGGCCGCGGTCGATCCGCGTCGGCGTGATCGAGGACCACCCGCTCTACCGGTACGCGCTCACCCGCGTGCTGACCGAGGCCCCGGACATCGAGCTCGGCGCGGTCGCCGACTCGGTGGCCCGGTTCGCGGTCCAGGACCAGCCGGCCGGCAGCGTGGTCGTGCTCGACCTCAAGCTCCGCGGGGTCCAGGACGCGGCCGCGGTCCTGGAGGTGGGGCACATGGGGCACAAGGTGCTGGTGGTGTCCGCGCACGCGGAGCAGCCGGAGGTCCTCGGCGCGATGCAGGCGGGCGCGAAGGGCTTCCTGTCGAAGGACGTCGACGGCGACGAGCTGCTGCGCGCGATCCGCACGATCGCCGACGACAACGCGTACGTGTCGCCGACGCTGGCCGGGATGATCATCCAGGACAGCGAAGAGCGCCACGCGGGCCCGAAGATCGTGTTGTCGGAGCGGGAAAAGCAGGTGCTCCGGCTGGTGGCGGCGGGCGAGCGGGACGTCGACGTCGCGGAGATCCTCAACATCAGCGTCCGCACGGTGCGGTCCTACCTGGACCGCATCCGCGACAAGACGGGCGAACGGCGCCGGGCGGGCTTCGTCCGGGTCGCGATCCGCGAAGGCCTGCTCCGCTAGCTCGCGCTCGGGTCAGAGCCTGCGGTTGGCGAGGGCTCCGGTGGCGGCGCGGGCCCGGGCGGCGAGCGCCGGGTCGACGTCCACCAGCAGCATCTCCGGGGCCGCGCCCGCGGCGGCGTGCACCCGGCCGAAGCCGTCCGCGGCCAGCGAGTGGCCGATCCCGGTCGGCGCCTTCGGGTTCACCGTGACGCCCGTCGCCGCCGGGTCGGCCTGGCCGCAGCCCAGCACCCAGCAGCCGGAGTCCAGGGCCCGCGCCCGCACCAGCACCTCCCACTGCTCGCGCTTGCCCTCGCCGGCGCCCCACGACGTCGGGAGCAGCACGACGTCGGCGCCGTCGTCGGCCAGCGCGCGGAACAGCTCCGGGAAGCGGACGTCGTAGCAGGTCGCGACGCCGTAGACGACGTCGTCCAGCTCGAACGTCGCCAAGGTGGCGCCGGGCGCCACCGTGTCGGACTCGGCGAAGCCGAACGCGTCGTAGAGGTGGATCTTGTCGTAGCCGCGGTGGTGCCCGCCGCCGGTGATCAGCAGCGTGTTGTGCACGCGCCCGGCGTCGGCCGGGGTGAACATCCCGGCGACGACCACGACGTCGTGCTCGGCGGCCACCGCGGCGACCGCGGACGCCCACGGCCCGTCGAGGGGCTCCGCGACCGGCTCCAGCGGACGGCCGAAGCGGGCCATGGTCGCTTCGGGGAAGACGACGATCCGCGCGCCCTCGGCCGCGGCCGCCTCGACCCCGGAGCGAACCAGCTTCAGGTTCGCCTCCGGTTCGTCACCCGAGTTGACCTGGCACAACGCGATTCGCGCCACCGCTGCCTCCTGCATGCTGGGATCCGCCGTCACCGGGGAGTATCGCTGAAAACCCGCTCGGCGTGACCTCGTACCCTGGGGGCATGTTGAACCGCACCGACCTGCGCGGGCAGGTCCCGACCGCCGCCGAACTGCGCGCCACGCTGCCGCGTGCCGAATACGACGTGGACGCGGCGCTGCATCACGTGCGCCCGGTGGTCGAGGCGGTCCGTGACCGCGGTGTCGAAGCCGTCCTCGAGTACACGGAGAAGTTCGACAAGGTCCGCCCGATGAGCGTGCGCGTGCCGCGGGAGCGGCTCACGCAGGCCCTCGCGCAGCTCGACCCGGCCGTGCGCGCCGCGCTGGAGGAGTCGATCACCCGCGCGCGCAAGGTGCACGCGGAGCAGCGCCGCACCGACGTGACCACGACGGTCGTCGACGGCGGCACGGTCACCGAGAAGTGGGTGCCGGTCGAGCGCGTCGGGCTGTACGCGCCGGGCGGGCTCGCGGTGTACCCCTCGACCGTGGTGATGAACGTCGTCCCGGCGCAGCTCGCCGGGGTCGGCTCCCTGGTCGTCTGCTCACCGCCGCAGGCCGGGTTCGCCGGGCTGCCGCACCCGACCATCCTCGCCGCGGCCGAACTGCTCGGCGTCGACGAGGTGTGGGCGGTCGGCGGCGCGCAGGCCGTCGCGCTGCTGGCCTACGGCGGCACGGACACCGACGGCACCGAGCTCACCCCGGTCGACGTCGTCACCGGGCCGGGCAACATCTACCTGACCGCGGCGAAGCGGCTGCTGCGCGGCCTGATCGGCATCGACTCCGAGGCCGGCCCGACCGAGATCGCCATCCTCGCCGACGAGACGGCCGACCCGGTGCACGTCGCCGCCGACCTGATCAGCCAGGCCGAGCACGACCCGCTCGCCGCGAGCGTCCTGGTGACGACTTCGGTCGAGCTGGCCGACGCCGTTGACAAGGAGCTGGTGGGCCGCGTCTCGGCGACCAAGCACACCGAGCGCGTCACCGAAGCGCTGGGCGGCAAGCAGTCCGGCGTCATCCTGGTGTCCACAGTGGACGACGGCCTGCGTGTGGTCGACGCGTACGCCGCCGAGCACCTGGAGATCCAGACGGCGGACGCGCGCGAGGTCGCCGCCCGGGTCCGCAACGCGGGCGCGATCTTCGTCGGGGCGTACGCCCCGGTGTCGCTGGGCGACTACTGCGCCGGCTCCAACCACGTCCTGCCCACCGGCGGGTTCGCCCGCCACTCCTCGGGCCTGTCCGTGCAGAGCTTCCTCAAGGGCATCCACGTCGTGGACTACAGCGAGAACGCGCTGCGGGAGGTCGCCGGCCGCGTCGTCGCGCTGGCGAACGCCGAGGACCTGCCCGCGCACGGCGAGGCCGTGACGGCGCGTTTCGGAGGTTCGGTCCGATGACCATCGGCGAAGAGGTGACCCTGGACGAGCTGCCGCTGCGGGACGACCTGCGCGGCAAGTCGCCCTACGGCGCGCCGCAGCTGGACGTCCCGGTCCGGCTCAACACCAACGAAAACCCGTACCCGCCGCCGCCTTCGCTGGTGGCGGACGTCGCGGAGGCGGTCCGTGCGGAGGCGGCCGAGCTGCACCGCTACCCGGACCGCGACGCGCTCGCCCTGCGGCACGACCTGGCCGACTACCTCAGCGTGTCGACGCGCGTGGTGCTGACCGAGCGGAACGTCTGGGCCGCCAACGGGTCCAACGAAGTGCTGCAGCAGATCCTGCAGGCGTTCGGCGGTCCCGGGCGCAGCGCGCTCGGGTTCGAGCCGTCGTACTCGATGCACCCGATCATCGCATCCGGCACCCGCACTGAGTGGGTCCCAGCGCCGCGCCGGGACGACTTCACGCTCGACACGGCCGCGGCGGCGGCGGTCATCTCGGAGCGGCGTCCGGACATCGTGTTCGTCACCAGCCCGAACAACCCGACCGGCGGCTCGATCCCGCTTTCCGAGCTCCGGGCGATCCTGGACGCGGCCACCGGAATCGTCGTGGTCGACGAGGCGTACGCGGAGTTTTCGTCGCAGCCCAGCGCGGTCGAGCTGCTGGCCGACTACCCGGCTTCGCTGATCGTCTCCCGCACGATGAGCAAGGCGTTCGCCTTCGCGGGCGGCCGGTTGGGCTACCTGGCGGCGGCTCCGGCGGTTGTCGACGCGCTGCAGTTGGTGCGCCTGCCATACCACCTCTCGCGGCTGACGCAGGCGGCGGCGCGGGCGGCGCTGCGGCACGCGGACGCCACTTTGGACAGTGTGCACAAGCTGGCCGCCGAACGCGACCGCGTCGTGGAGGCGTTGGCGGGCCTGGGGTTCGACCCGGTGCCGAGCGACTCGAACTTCGTCCTCTTCGGACGGTTCGCGTCGCCCTCGGCGGCGTGGAAATCCTATTTGGACAAGGGCGTGCTGATCCGCGACCCGGGTATTCCCGGACACCTGCGCGTGAGCATCGGCACCCCGGAAGAGAACGACGCCTTTCTCGAGGCGAGTAAGGAAGTGGCCCGATGAGCCGCATCGGCAAGGTCGAACGGACCACCAAGGAGTCCTCGATCTTCGTGCAGCTGGACCTCGACGGCACGGGCGAGGTCGACATCTCGACCGGCGTGCCGTTCTACGACCACATGCTGACGGCGTTCGGCGTGCACGGCTCGCTGGACCTCAAGGTCGAGGCCACCGGCGACGTCCACATCGACGCGCACCACACGGTGGAGGACACGGCGATCGTGCTCGGCCAGGCGATCCGCCAGGCCCTGGGCGACAAGAGCGGCATCCGCCGCTTCGGCGACGCGTGGATCCCGATGGACGAAACCCTGGCCCACGCGGCGATCGACGTCTCCGGGCGGCCGTACTGCGTGCACGTGGGGGAGCCGGAGCAGTTCACCACCTTCACGATCGGTAACAACTACCCGTTCGTGCTGACGCGGCACGTGTTCGACTCGCTGGCGTTCCACGCGCAGATCGCGCTGCACGTCCGGGTGATCCACGGCCGCGACCCGCACCACATCGCGGAGGCGGAGTACAAGGCGGTGGCACGAGCGTTGCGCGCGGCGACCGAGCCCGACCCGCGCGCGGGCGGCATCCCTTCCACGAAGGGCGTGCTCTAAACCGCGAACACCGCGCCGGGCGTCGCGACGTCGACCTGTCCGGAGTGGACGGCCGAGGCGCGCGCGACGGCGTCCCCGGCGGTGAGGAACGGGCCGAGATGGGTCAGCACGAGCCGCCCGGAGCCACGGGCGGCCCGTGCGGCGTCCTCGGGCGTCAGGTGGACTTCCGACGGCTCGGGCCCATCGGCCTCGCAGAGGAACAGGTCGGCGCCGGTGGCCAGTCCGGTGAGCGCGGCGCACGGGCCGGTGTCCCCGGAGTAGGCCAGCACCCGGTCGCCGTCGGTCACGCGCACGCCGAACGCCGGAAAGCCGTGCTCCACCGCGGTTGTCGCCAGCGTGAGCCCGCCGGCGGCGGTGACGTGACCATCGTGCAGTTCGTGCACCTCGAACGCTTCCCCGATCGGCGCCGCCGCGGCGTTGGTGAGGAAAGCGCCGAGCCGCTCGCCGACGCCGGGCGGCCCGTACAGCGGAATCGGCCGCACCGGCCGCAGGTCGGCGAACAGCAGCGCGTACACGGCGGGCAGCAGGTCGGCGACGTGATCGGCGTGCAGGTGCGAGACCCAGATCGCGTCGACATCGGTCAGCGTGGTGTGCTCCTGCAGCGCGGCCAGGGTGCCGGGCCCGGCGTCGAGCCAGACTGTGGTGCCGGCACCGCGCACGAGGTAACCGGAGCACGGTTCGCCGGGGCGCGGGTAGGGGCTGGCGCTGCCCAGCACGAGCACGTCGAACGGCATGTGGCACCCTAACCGGCGTGAGCAAAGAAGTCGTTGGCGTCCTGCTGCTGGCCCTGGGCGGTTTCCTGGTGGGCGGGGTCTACTCGGCGTGGAAGACGGCCAAGTTCATGGCGGTGGTCCTCGGCATCGCGGCCCTGCTCGCCATCGGCGGCGCGATCTTCTGGTTTGCCAGCTAACGGTCCGCCTCGAACAGCCCCCACCCTTCGCCCGGGTGTTCCCGGTGATCATCCTCGACGGCGTCCCCGCCCCGGCCGGTCACTCCAGCGGAACGTAGTCGCCCCCGGCCCGAGTCGTGGCGAGATCGGGGTGCGTCGACGCGCTGGTCATGAAGCGGCCCTGGACGACCCGGACGAAGGACCCGTCGAGAGGGAAGACGAGCACGAACTTCCGCCCGTCGTTTCCGCGCAGCACGAGCCCCTTCCGCAGGTTGTCGAGGAACTCGACGATGTCGCGCTCGATCTCCGCCGCGAACTCGCGCTGATCGTCCCGCGTGATGTCGTAGAGGTCCGTGTCGATGTCGTAGGTGGTGCGCCGGCCGGACACCGGGTCCCACGCCTCGAACTCCAACCCCAGCCAGCGCTGCGGATCGACGACCACAGTGGCCCGCCACGTCCGTCCGGCGAGCTGCCACCTCGGTCCGGCGCCGGTGGCCCGGAGCTCGCGAAGGAGGTCGAGGAGGCGGTGACCCGTCATCTACGTCATCCTCGCGGAAATCCCCCGGCCGGCAACCGAAAAAGGCCCCTCCGGGTGCGGAGGGGCCTTTCGGCTAGCGGTTCGCGCCCACCAGTTCGCGCTCATCGTCGTCCGGAGCGGCGTCGAGCTGCTTCGTGAGCTTTTCGCCCTCGACGTCGACGTCCGGCAGGATGCGGTCGAGCCACTTCGGCAGCCACCAGGCGCCGCGGCCGAGCAGGGACATCACCGCCGGCACCAGCGTCATGCGGACCACGAACGCGTCCACCAGCACCCCGAACGCCAGCGCGAAGCCGATCGACTGGATCAGCGACGACTCCGCGAGCACGAACCCGGCGAACACGCTGATCATGATCAGCGCCGCCGCGACGACCACCCGCGCGCCGTGGCGGAAGCCGGTGACCATCGCCTCCTGCGGCTCCGCGCCGTGGACGTGCTCCTCGCGCATCCGCGTCACCAGGAACACCTGGTAGTCCATCGCGAGTCCGAAGAGGACACCGATCAGCAGGATCGGCAGCATGCTCATGATCGGCCCGGTCGATTCCACACCGAGCAGGTCGGTCAGCCAGCCCCACTGGAACACCGCGACCACCGCGCCGAACGTCGCCGCGACCGAGCCGAGGAAGCCGATCGTCGCCTTCAACGGGACGACGACCGAGCGGAACACCAGCATCAGCAGCACGAATGCCAGCCCGACGATCAGCGCGAGGTACGGCAGCATCGCGTCCGAGAGCTTCGCGGAGACGTCGATGTTCGCCGCGGTCTGCCCGGTGACGGCCAGCTTCGCGCCCGTCGCGTTCTCCAGCGTGCCCGACTCGGTGCGGATCGCCGCGACCAGGTCCTCGGTCTGGGTGCTGCTCGGGCCGCTCTTCGGGATCACCGTGAGCAACGCCGTGTCACCGGTCTGGTTGACCTTCGGTGGGGTGACGGCGGCGACGTCGGGCAGCTTCTGGATGTCGGCCGCGGCCTGGCCGAGCGCGGCCTGGCGGTTCGTGCTCGAGCCGACGTCGACGACGACCAGCAGCGGCCCGTTCGAGCCCTCGCCGAAGCTGCGGCTCGCGATCTCGTACGCCTTGTGCTGCGTGGACTCCGGCGCGGCGGTGCTGTCGTTGGGCAGGCCGAGCTGCATGCCGAGCGCGGGCAGCGCGACCACGGCCATCCCGGCCAGCGCGACGAGCAGCACCGGGATGCGGTGGCGCGCGACGAACCGCGCCCAACGCTCACCGTGCGTCGGTTCGACCGGCTTGCGACGCAGCCGGATGCGGTTCCCGGCGACCTTCGCGCCGGCGAAACCGAGGATCGCGGGCAGCAGCGTCAACGCGATGAGCACGGCGATCGCGACGGTGACCGCGGCCGCGACGCCCATCTGGCCGAGGAACGGGATGCCGATGATGGTGAGCCCGGCCAGCGCGATGATGACGGTGAGCCCGGCGAAGACGACGGCCGAGCCGGCGGTGCCCGCGGCGCGTCCGGCGGCCTCCTCGGGTTCGCGGCCGATGCTGAGCTCGTGCCGGTAGCGCGAGACGATGAACAGCGCGTAGTCGATGCCGACGGCCAGGCCGATCATCAGCGCCAGGATCGGCGTGTTCGAGTTCAGCTCGGTGACGCCGGAGGCGAGCAGGATGCCCGCCATCCCGATGCCGACGCCGACGAGGGCGGTGAGCAGCGGGATCCCGGCCGCGATCAGCGAGCCGAAGGTGATGATCAGCACGATGGCGGCGACCGCGACCCCGAGGCCTTCGGTGGCGCCGGTGGCCGGGACGCCCTGCACGGCGTCACCGCCGAACTCGACGGTGAACCCGGCGTCGCGGGCCGCGTTGGCGGTTTTCAGGAGGGCTTCGCGGTCACCGTCGGTGAGCTCGAAGGCCTTCGCGCCGTAGCTGACCTGGGCGAGCGCGACGCGCTTGTCGGGGGAGATCGACTGCGCCTGGAACGGGTCCACGACGCCGGCGACCTTGGGCGCGGTCTTCAGCTGCCCGACCAGGGCCTCGACGGCGGCCTTGCCCTTCGTGTCGGTCACCGAGGTGCCGGCCGGGGCCTCGATCACGACGCGCGCGGTCGCGCCTCCGGCGTTGGCCTGCGGGAACTTCTCGGTCAGCTGGTCGATGGCCCGCTGCGACTCGGTGCCGGGGATCGTCACCGAGTTCGACAGCTGGCCCGAAAGCGTGAGGGCGCCCAGCCCGAGCGCCACGAGGACGGCCGCCCAGACGGCGGCGACCAGCGCTCGCCGTCGGAAGGACAACCGGCCGAGCCGGTACAGGAAGGTCGCCACGCGTCAGCTCCGTTTCCCCCGAAAGGGGTCGGTTCACTCCATCTGGTTGCAACCCACGCTAGCCGATCGGCAAGGAGACCTCCAAGCCGATCGGCAAGTATGTGACTTGCCGAACAGCAAGGTTTATCCCAGCCGATCGGCAAGTAAGCGGTTTGCCGATCGACAGGGAGTGACGTACGCTCCGACCGCTCGCTGAGGAGGAAGAATGACCGCCGGCCCGGCCGAGGACACCCGGACCCGACTGCTGCACACCGCGCTGCGGCTGTTCACCGAACACGGGGTCGAGGGCACGTCGCTGCAGATGATCGCCGACGCGCTGGGGATCACGAAGGCGGCGGTGTACTACCACTTCAAGACGAAGGCGGAGATCACCGAGGCGGTGGCCGAGCCCGGTGTCCGCGACCTGGACGAGCTGGTGCTGCGCGCGGCCGCGCAGAAGCGCCGGGGTGCGCAGGTGGACCTGCTGCTGGAGGGGTTCATCGACCTGGTGATCCGCCACCGGGCGCTGGTGGCGCTGTTCTCGAGCGACCCGGGGCTGATCCGCGCGATCGAGAAGTCCGCGCACGGTGGCATGGAGGGGTTCGGCCAGGCGCTGCTCGGCATCCTGGCGGGCCCGGACCCGGACGCGGCGGCCCGCGTCAACGCGATGGTGACCCTGACGGGCATCGCAATGGCCGGCGGTTCCCCCGACCTGGCCCGCCTCGGCGACGAAGAGCTCCGAACGGAACTGCTCGACGTAGGCCGCCGCCTCCTCGGCCGCCCCCGCCGCCGAACCCTAACCCCCCTCTCAACCCCCTAACCCCCTTTCGCCCCTCCACCCTGTGTCGACCCTCCCCTCCCACGTGTCGACCCCCAATCACCCGCGAGATGCCCGCCCAATCACGCGTGTCCCGCGCTCAATCACGCGAGATGCCCCCTCAATCACGAGATGCCCCTCCGATCACGTGAGATGCCCTCCCAATCACGTGAGATGCCCGCTCAATCACGCGAGTTCCGCGCCCAATCACGCGAGTTTCGGGCTCAATCACGCGAGTTCCGTCTCTGATCACGCCAGTCCCGGGCCCAGTCACGCGAGTTCCGCGAACCCCGGCGGACGACACGCGTACCTGACTGGACGACACGCGTACTCAGGCGGATGACACACGTGACCCGAGCGGATCTCGTGTGATCCGAGTCGGATCTCGTGTGATCTCGGGCGGATCTCGTGTGTCTGAAGGCGGAACTCGCGTGATTGGCGGGTCGACACGCGTGATTAGGGGGTCGACACGCGTGATTGTGGGGTCGACACGACGTGTCGTCCGGCTGGGTACGCGTGTCGTCCGTGCAGGGACGCGTGTCGTCCGGCTGGGGGCGGGTTAGGTGAGTTGGTCGAGGTAGTTCGGGGGGACTGTGGCCGTCAGCCAGACTCCGTTGGCGCTCACCTGGAATGCGTGACCCGCGGCGGCCATGGCGGCCGCGTCCACCCGCAGGATCACCGGCTTTCCGCGCCGGGCGGCGACAACACGCGCCGTGTCGATCGTTGCCGACAGGTGGACCGCGTGGCGCTTCATCGGGCGCAGGCCCTCGCGCAGGATCGGGGTGAGGAACTTCGCCACCGTGCCGTGGTAGAGCACGTCCGGCGGCGGTGTGTCCGGCAGGCCGAGCTCGACGGCGATGCTGTGGCCCTGGCTCGCGCGGATCAGCGTGCCGGTTTCGTCGAAGGCGAAGCGGCGCTTGTTGTTCGTCTCGACGACTTCGTCGAGCTGTTCGCGGGTGATCCCCAGCGCGCGCAGCAGCGCGTCGACCGGCGCCCAGCCGTCCGGGGTGAGGGTGAGCCCGATCGCGGCGGGGTCGTGACGCAGGTGCAGCGCCAGCCGCTTCGAGATGCGGATCATTTCTTTCTCGTTCATTTCCTCCCCAGGATCCCGCCCGGGGCAACCGATTTAGATGCCACCCTCGACGGCGGGACGCAGTTTGCCGGCCCCCGGGCCGAAGCGCGCCAGCTCGTCGTCGTTGTTGTAGAGCGAGCAGCTGCGCAGCGACAGGCACCCGCAGCCGACGCAGCCGGTGAGCCGGTCGCGAAGACGTTGGAGGGCGTCGATGCGCGCGTCGAGCTCGTGCTGCCAGTCGCGGGACAGGCGCGCCCAGTCGGCTTTCGTCGGGGCGTGGTCGGCGGGCAGCGTGGCCAGCGCGGAGCTGATGTCCTCGAGGGAGAGCCCGACCCGTTGCGCGGCGCGGATGAACGCGATCCGCCGCAGCACCGAGCGTGAATAGCGGCGCTGGTTGCCCGCCGAACGCTCCGAGCTGATCAGGCCTTTCTCCTCGTAGAACCGCAGTGCCGTGTGCGGAACCCCGCTGCGGTCCGCCACCTGTCCGATGCTGAGATGTTCAGCGAGCCTCGTCACCAGCTCAGGCTAGCCTTGACTTCGAGTTTAGTCGAGGTTGCATCGTCGGAGGCATGACCACTGCGACCGAACCGGGCCACGCGGAGCTGCCCCGTCTGATCTCCCTGATGACCGGCGACGACAAGCACCTCGCCGCCGCCGAGTCCACTGTGGACGTCCTGTGGGTGCTCTACGACCGCGTGCTCGACATCACGCCCGAAAACTTCCGCGAGCCCGACCGCGACCGGTTCCTGCTGTCCAAAGGGCACGGTCCGATGGCTTACTACGCCGTGCTGACCGCGAAGGGCTTCATCGACGAAGCCGAGCTGGAAACGTGGTCCGACCCGGTGTCGCGGCTCGGCCACCACCCCGACCGGCGGCGGATCCCCGGCGTCGAGATCTCCAGCGGCTCACTCGGCCACGGGCTGCCGATAGCGCTCGGCTCGGCGCTGGGCCTGCGCGCCCGCGGGCTGACGTCGAAGGTCGTGACCCTGGTCGGCGACGCCGAGCTCGACGAAGGCTCCAACCACGAGGCGATCGTCGTCGCCGCGCGGTTCGGGCTGGAGAACCTGACCACCGTGGTGGTCGACAACCAGTCCTCGACGCGCGGCTGGCCGGGCGGCATCGCCCGCCGCTTCGAGGTCGAGGGCTGGGAGACCCGCACCGTGTCCGGCCGCGACCACGACGCGCTCTATGACGCCTTCACCACCGCCCACCCCGGCCGGCCGCTCGCCGTGGTCGCCGTCGTCGAACCGAAGGGCTGACATGCTTTCGATGCGGGACACTTTCCTGGCCACCACCGAGCAGATCCTCGACGCCGACCCGGACGTCGCGATCGTGCTCGCCGACATCTCCGCCGCGCAGCTGGCCGGCGCCGCGCGGCGGCACCCGGACCGGGTGATCAACGTCGGGATCCGCGAGCAGCTGCTGGTCAGCGCGGGCGCCGGGCTGGCGCTGGCGGGGCTGCGGCCGATCGTGCACACGTTCCCGTCGTTCCTGGTGGAGCGCGGGTTCGAGCAGATCAAGCTGGATTTTTCCCACCAGGACGTCGGCGGGGTCCTGGTGTCGTACGGCGCGTCGTACGACATGCCGACGGCGGGGCGCACACACCAGTCCCCGGGCGACGTCGCGCTGATCGATTCGTTGCCGGGCTGGACGGTCCACGTGCCGGGCCACCCGGACGAGGCCCGCCGCCTCCTGCTGGAGTCCATCCCCGGCGACGGCCGCGTCTACCTGCGACTGTCGGCGCAGGAGAACGCTTCGCCGCACCTGGGGGTGGGTTTCACGCGGCTGCGGTCGGGTTCGCGTGGGGTCGTGGTGGCGGTGGGGCCGATGCTTGATCGGGTGCTGCGGGCTACGGCGGGTCTTGACGTCACGGTGCTGTACGCGTCGACGATCCGGCCGTTCGACGGGGCGGGTTTGCGCGCGGCCGTGGATTCTGTTGCTTCGGTGGTGCTGGTGGAGCCCTATCTGGCGGGGACGTCGGCGCATTGGGTGGCGGAGGCGTTGGCGGACGTGCCGCACCGGCTGCGGTCGCTGGGCGTGCGGCGGGATGCGGAGGTGCGGACTTACGGGGATGTTGCGGACCATGATCTGGCGCATGGCCTGGATGCCGGGTCGTTGGCCTTGTCGATCAGGGAGTTCCTGGGGGAGTAGGGGCAGTGCCGCCGGTGCTGGGGGTACCGGCGGCGGGCTTGCGATACCGGAGATCGACGTCTTCGCCGTCCAGCAACCGCATGAGCTTCCGGTTGGTTCTTCGTTCTTCGGCCGTGTCCTGGGGACGCTCGACGTTGAGGCTTTCGTACAGCGTGAACCGGTTCAGGTCGATCATGCTCTTGACCGCGGTGGTGTACTCGTCGGCCGCCGCGACCGCGGCGCGATAGGCGAGGTACGCCAGCGCGTACGGAGCCAGGGCGATGAGCAGCCACCACCCGTCGGTGACGAGGCAGGCGGCCGCTTCCGCAGCGCCGAGCAGGGACACGACACACAGCCGGATCGAGGTGTCCATCTGCTGCCGGGTGTCCCGGAGGTACTGCACGTGTTTGTCCGCGGAGACGAGGACAAACAGCGGGACGGTCAAGATCGCCTCGAGACCGTACTGCCGACCGGCACGGTCTTCTTCGCGCCGAAGGGCGTTTCCCAGCCGGGTGGGCATTATCCGCTCGATCTCGGGGTAGCGCTCGGTCGCGTGCGCCGCGGCGTCCCAGGCGGCGATCAGCCCACCCAGCCGGTTGCCGTGCCCGGAGTTCAGGATCGCGTGCCGTCGCCCATCCTCGTCCAATCCGGCGAGCATTCCCGGATCCACTTGCTTGATCTGCCTGGCTTTCTTGACGACGGCGGCTTCGAGGAGGTCCTCGAGGCGGGTCGCGTCGTCGTTCGCGCGAAGTGCGCGCTTGCGGTGGTGCCCGATGCGGATGCGCAGAAAGGCGCGGGCCGGCCGGGTGTGGCCCCAATACCCTTCGAGGACCTGGGTCATGGCGAACTGCAAGGGATGCAGGAAGAGCCCGGTCGCCAGGCTCGCCAGCAGCAGCCACGCGACGCCGGTGAGCGACCAGCCGCCGATGCGCGGCCCGATCCACTCCGGGTGCGGCGCCCCTTGCCAGGCGCCGCTCGTCGCGAGCGCGGCCGACCAGAGCACCAGGAACAGCGCGGGCAGCATGCTCACGAGCCCGAAGTAGCGGCCGATGCGGCTGCCGATGTTCAGAGTGCCTTCGGCGAACGAAGGCGCACTCATCGGTTGGTCCCGGCGGAGCGGTGACCGCACCTCGTGCAGGTGTATCCGCCGTCGTTGTTCCGGCGCAGGCTCCCGCTGCACCCCTCGCGCGGACAATGTCCGCCCCCGGCGCGCCGCCGCCGGCCGGGCATGCGTGCGGGTGGGTCGTTGAAGCCGAGTGCGGCCATCCCGCCGGTGAGGGCGAGCAGCAGCCGCAGAGACCACATCCGCCTCACCCCGCCCTCCAGGATCCGACCATGTTAGGTCAGCATTCAGGCGTAGTCGACAACGTGGGACGAGGTGGGGATGGGCTTCTCGCCCTGGGTGGTGCCTGCTGTGGGCATCGTCGTGGTCGCGGTTGCCGGGGGGTTCGGAGGCGGTGGCGGGGCCTGGGTGGCTGTCGGGGTTCTGACCGTCTTGGGGGGTGGGTGGCTGGTTTGGGTCGTGCTTCGGGAGCTGCGAGCCGATAGCGTTGCCCCCATGGCGTCCAGCATCCGGCCGATCGCGCTCGGGATCATTCGGCGGGGGAACTCGTTGCTCGTCTTCGAAGGCCACGATGACGGCCAGACCTTTTACCGGCCGCTCGGTGGGGGCATCGAGTTCGGTGAGCGGGGCGAGGAAGCCCTCAAACGCGAGTTCCTCGAGGAGCTCGACGCCGGGATCGAAGTCCACGGACGGCTCGGCGTCCTCGAGAACGTCTTCACCTGGCGCGGCGAGGCCGGCCACGAGATCGCCTTCCTCTACGACGCCGAGTTCACCGATCCCGGCTTCTACGCCAAAGACGAAATGAAGATCCTCGACGACCCTGCCACCGCTCGGTGGGTCGACGCCGAGGACTTCCGCACCGGCAGCAAGATCCTCTTTCCCGACGGGCTCACCGAACTGCTCTCACCGGAGCAGTGATCGCGTCGTCGGCTCCAAGGCTTCCCCCGGACCCGACCGGCTGAACGACACCGTGAACGGCCCGTCCTCCCGCACCGGCAGCTGGGGGAAGTTGTTCGGCGACGGCTCCGTCTCGAACACCGCGAACGCCGACGGAGCCGCAGCGCCGACCGTCAAACACAGGCCGGAACCCGGCGGCGGCGAAGCAAGACCACGCCGGACCGGACGGAGCAGCAGCACGTCGTCCGAGTCCACCATCGTCGCGTTCGCCGCGTCTCGGTGACGACGCCACACCGGGCCCGTATAGAACGCCTCCAGCGCCGACTTCCGGGCAGCGAGCGAAGAAAAACCCCGCAGCCACACGAACTGGTCCGGGGACGCCGGGGACCGGAACAGCCCGAACAGGTGCGCTCCCGCCTCCTCCTGCGGTTCGACGAACTCCCGCTCGAACAGCTCGATCAGCTCGTCGCGCCGCCCGGGGTGCAGGGTGTAGCGGCGCAGCTCCAGCACCGTCTCGAATGAAGAAAAGTCCACGGACGGCAAGCTACCGGCCACCACCGACAAAACGGATCAGCGGAACGCCGCCAGCCCCGTCACCGCCTGGCCGAGCGACAGCGCGTGCATCTCCTCCGTGCCTTCGTACGTCAGCACCGTCTCGAGGTTCGCCATGTGCCGCATCACCGGGTACTCCAGCGAAATCCCGTTCGCGCCGAGCATCGTCCGCGCGGTCCGGGCGACCTCCAGCGCCGAGCGCACGTTGGCCAGCTTCCCGAAGCTCACGTGGTTGTGGTGCAGCGAGCCCGCGTCCTTCAGCCGGCCGATCTGCAGCGCCACCAGGCCGGCGCGGTTGACCTCGACCAGCAGGTCGGCGAGCTTGCGCTGGGTCAGCTGGAACCCGGCCAGCGGCTTGCCGAACTGCGAGCGCGCCAGCGTGTACTCCAACGCCGATTCGTAACACGCCCGCGCCGCGCCGACGACGCCGAACAGGATTCCGTAGCGAGCCTCATTCAGGCACGACAGCGGCCCGCGCAACCCCCTGACCTCGGGGAACGCCGCCGAAGCAGGCAGCCGGACGCCGTCGAGGACCAGTTCCGCCGTCAGCGAAGCCCGCAGGGACAGCTTGTGCTTGACCTCGTTCGCCGTGAACCCCGGCGTCGACGTCGGAACGACAAAACCGCGGATGCCGTCGTCGGTCTGGGCCCAGACGACCGCGACCTCGGCGACCGTTCCGTTGGTGATCCACATCTTCGTGCCCGACAGCACCCAGTCGGACCCGTCGCGCACCGCGCGCGTGCGCATCGAGCCCGGGTCGCTGCCCGCGTCCGGCTCGGTCAGCCCGAAGCAGCCGAGCGCGTCGCCGGTGGCCATGCGCGGCAGCCACTCCTTGCGCTGCTCTTCGCTGCCCCACTTGTGGATCGCGTACATCGCCAGCGAACCCTGCACCGAGACGAAGCTCCGCAGCCCCGAGTCGACGGCTTCGAGCTCACGGCACGCGATGCCGTACGCGACCGCGCTGGTGCCCGCGCAGCCGTAGCCCTCCAGGTGCATGCCCAGCAGCCCCAGCGAGCCGAAGCCCTTCGCGAGCTCGGCGGCCGGGAGCACGCCCGTCTCGTACCAGTCGGCGACGGCGTCCAGCAGGTTGTCCTTCGCGTACGCGCGCACGGCGTCGCGGATGGCGCGCTCTTCCTCGGCGAGCCCGGCGTCGAGGTCCAGGAAGTCGTGCGGGTCCGGAGTGCGGCTCATGAGGGCTCCAAGGGGACGCGTCGGTGCGGCCCTCGCAGGAAACCACAGTCAGGCGTCTGTTCCCCGAGTGGCGTTCGTCACGCGGACGACAGACGCGGCCGGCGAGCGCCGCGGCCGGGTCTGCTGGCGCGGGATCAGCAGCTCGCTGAACTGCGGGAACGGCACACTCTCGATGTCGTCGCGCCAGGCGTGGAACATCTGGGACAGCACGTCGTCCTCAGCCATGTACGCCTCCCTGGCGTCCGGTCGTGGAGGCTGACCTCACACGATCGAGTGACTGGATACCCAGCTGCCGGGACGGCGAAACGTGTCTCTTCAAGATTCTTCCGCGCCGTCACCCACCCATGGCAGAATCGCGTCGCCGCCGCCATGGCCTCTACTTCCGAGGAGCGCACATGCGCGCGGCCAGTCTGCTCGCTCTCACCACCGCCGCCCTGCTCACCGCCACCGGTGTCGCGTCCGCCCACGACGCCCGCTGGCGCCAGGTCGGGCACACCACCGCCGAAAACCGGGTCAGCGGCGAGGGCATCACCACGCTCCGGCTGCCCGGGCAGCCGCCCGAGATCGTCTACCGCAACGGCGCGACCATCCCGCAGCCGCTCAAGGACGAGGGCTGGGGCCACGTCGGCGACCCCGACTCCCTGCGCGGGTACGTCTTCGACGTCTACCAGGACACCGTCACGCCGACGCCGGCCAAGAAGATGTACCTGGTCACGAAGCCGGACGGCACCACGACCGAGTTCGTCCACCCGCTGCAGGCCGACGAGCCCGCCGCCAACGCGAACGCCCAGGTCGCGGTCACCCCCGACGGCCAGTGGCTGGTCTCCGGCCCGCTCGGCGAGACCGACCGCTTCTCCGTCTCCGCGACGCCGTTCCTCAACCCGCGCGGCCCGAAGACCGCCGGTGACCTGCCCGTCGCCGCCCGGATCCACCTCGACCACCACATCCGCAGCGCCCAAGGCTGCGACTTCGTCAGCCCGACACGCTTGGTCTGCGCGACGTCCGACCCGAACAACGACCTCTACCCGACCAACCTGCAGCTGCTGCAGGTCGACCTCGCGCGGCCCCTGAACGGCCGGGACGTCACCGCCAAGGTGCACGAAATCAGCCAGGTCCCGCTGGTCAGCACCTGCACCGGCACCTTCACCCCGGAAGGCGTCGACTACGACGCGGGCGTGCTGCGCGTGGAGGTCGTGCCGCCCGCGCCGTGCAACACCGTGACGGACGTCTATTCGTTCGAACGCCGCTGAGGGCGACGGCTACGCTGGGTGCGTGTCTCGTGTGGTGATCCTCGACTACGGTTCCGGCAACCTCCGCTCCGCCGAACGCGCCGTGGCGCGCGCCGGGGCCGAAGTCGAGGTCACCGCCGACCCGCATGCGGCGGTCGAGGCCGACGGCCTGGTCGTGCCCGGGGTGGGCGCCTACTCCGCCTGCATGGCGGGGCTGCTGGCGGTGAAGGGCGACCGGATCATCGGCAAGCGCCTCGCCGGCGGCCGTCCGGTGCTCGGCATCTGCGTCGGCATGCAGATCCTCTTCTCGCGCGGCGTCGAGCACGGCGAGGAGACCGAAGGCACGGCGGAGTGGCCGGGCACCGTCGACCGGCTGAAGGCCGACGTGCTGCCGCACATGGGCTGGAACACCGTGCGCGCCCCGGCGGACTCACAGCTCTTCGCCGGCCTCGACGCCGAAGAGCGCTTCTACTTCGTGCACTCCTACGCCGCCCGCACGTGGGAGCTGGAGTCGGGACTGGCCGGTCAGGAACCGAAGGTGACCTGGGCGAACCACGGCGAGGACTTCGTCGCTGCGGTCGAGAACGGGCCGCTGTGGGCCACCCAGTTCCACCCGGAGAAGTCCGGCGACGCCGGCGCGCAGCTGCTGCGCAACTGGCTCGCGACCCTCTGACCGGGTGACGGGCGTCTCCGCCTTACAGTTACCGGCGTGACTTTCACGCTGCTTCCCGCTGTTGATGTGGCCGATGGCCAGGCCGTGCGACTCGTCCAGGGCGAGGCCGGCACCGAGACCTCCTACGGCAGCCCGCTCGACGCGGCGCTCGCCTGGCAGCGCGACGGCGCCGAGTGGATCCACCTGGTCGACCTCGACGCCGCGTTCGGCAAGGGCGGCAACCGCGAGCTGCTCGCCGAGGTCGTCGGCAAGCTCGACGTCCAGGTCGAGCTCTCCGGTGGCATCCGCGACGACGCGTCGCTGACGGCCGCGCTGGCCACCGGCGCCCGCCGCGTCAACCTCGGCACCGCCGCCCTCGAGGACCCGGAGTGGACGGCGCGGGTGATCGGCGAGTACGGCGACCGCGTCGCGATCGGCCTCGACGTGCGGATCACCGAGGCCGGCCACCGCCTTTCGGCCCGCGGCTGGACCTCCGACGGCGGTGACCTCTGGGAGGTCCTGGAGCGCCTGGACCGCGACGGCGCGTCCCGGTTCGTCGTCACCGACGTGAGCAAGGACGGCACCCTGCAGGGCCCGAACCTCGACCTGCTGCGCGAGGTCGTCGCCCGCACCGACTCCCCGGTGATCGCCTCCGGCGGGGTGTCCAGCGTCGCCGACCTAGTTGCCCTGGCCGGCTTGGCATCGGACGGCGTCGAGGGCTCCATCGTCGGGAAGGCGCTGTACGCCGGGGCGTTCACGCTGCCCGAGGCGCTGGCCGCGGTCGCGAAGGTCTAGTACCTGTAGCGGCGGACCCGCTCCGGGTGGATGACCAGCCGGAGCTGGTCCGTCGCGAGGATTTCGGCGAGGTCCTTCGCGCGCACGGGGTCATCGAGATCCCAGTAGCGGGCCGCCAGGCGGGTCGCGAGGTCGTGCGCGCCCTCCGGTTCGAGGGTGACGCTCCCGGCCGCCGACACCCAGCGCTCGCGCTCGCCCACCGGCGCGGCGACGACGAGCGAAGCGCGCGGGTCGCGGCGCACGCGCCGCACCTTGAGGGCGTCCGGTTCCGTGAACAGCTGGATCGTGCCGTCGTCGGTGGCTTCGAACCACACCGGCCGGGGCTCGCCGCCGGCCACCGTGAGGAAGCCGTGCAGTGGGCGGTGGAGGAACTCGAGGTCGTCTGGGGTGAGCATGCCCCCGATTCAACCGGCCCGGCTCGGACGATTCCATGGGTGAGAAGCCGGATCGCCTGTCCGTTCGTCTAGCCTCGGTGAGGTGGACGCCTTCAGTGACCTGATCCGCGGGGTGCGGGCCCACGGCTCGCTGTTCGGCAGCTCGGCCCTCTCGCCGCCCTGGGCGTTGCACTTCGTCGACGGCGCGCCGCTGACCCTGTGCACGGTCCTCGGCGGGTCGGGCTGGATCGTGGCCGAAGGCGAGCCGCCCGAACCGCTGCGGGCCGGTGACACGATCATCGTGCGCGGGCCGTCGACCTTCACCTTCGTCGACGAGCCCGGCACCCCCGCCGAGCCGGTCGCGTGCGGCGAGTTCTGCGCGACGCCGGAAGAGGGCGGCACCCGGCACCGGCTCGGCTGGCACGACACCACCGGCGGCCCGACCACGCTGATCGTGGGCGCCTACCCGGTGCGCGGCGAGCTGAGCCGTCGGCTGCTGGAGGCGTTGCCGGTGGTGCTGCGCGTTCCCGGCGGCG
Organism: Amycolatopsis sp. NPDC104819; assembly: GCF_055583145.1. NCBI lineage: Bacteria > Bacillati > Actinomycetota > Actinomycetes > Pseudonocardiales > Pseudonocardiaceae > Amycolatopsis > Amycolatopsis sp. NPDC104819. Next base: position 93,637 of record NZ_JBVJON010000021.1, read on the forward strand.
GCACGGGCGACGCCGTGCTCGACCACCTCGCCGCCGAGGTCGCCGTCGACACGCCGGGCCAGCAGGTGGTGCTCGACCGGCTGCTGGACTGGATGCTGGTCTGCACGCTGCGCGACTGGTTCGACCGGCCCGGTGGCGAGCCCCCGGCGTGGTGGGCGGCCCAGCACGACCCGGTGGTCGGCCACGCACTGCGCCTGCTGCACGCGGAACCGGCGGCGCCGTGGACGGTCGGGACGCTGGCCGGGCGCGCCGGGGTGTCCCGCTCGACGCTGGCCAAGCGGTTCGCCGAGCTGGTCGGCGAACCGCCGTTGACCTACCTGACGCGCTGGCGCATGACGCTGGCGGCCGACCTGCTGGCCGGCTCCTCGACGGTCACCGACGCCGCCCGCGCCGTCGGGTACGCCGACCCGTTCGGCTTCAGCGCGGCCTTCAAGCGGGTCCGCGGGGTGACCCCGAGCGACTTCCGCGCGGCGGCGGCATTACCTCCGGCGTAATCGACGCTGGGCGATGAGCGCGGCAGGATTCCTTTCGTAGCCGACGAAAGGAACGTCATGACCGCCTACGGACTCGCCCACCTGCGCCCGCCCGCCGTGCTCGCGGAGGAGGTCTTCCAGTACCTCGAACGCATCCAGGCGACGCTCGTCCCCTTCGGCGGCCGGTTCGTCGTGCACGGCGCGCCGGTGGTGGTGAAGGAGGGGGAGTGGCCGGGCGCGCTGGTGACCATCGAGTTCCCGAGCGCCGCCGCCGCGCACGAGTGGTACGACTCGCCCGCGTACCAGGCGATCCTGCGGTTGCGGGCCGACCACATCCCGGGTGACCTGGTCATCGTCGAAGGCTGTGGACCGGACCACGACTCGGCGGCGATGGCGGCCGCGATGCGCGCGGCGGCGTGACGACGCGGCGGGCCGAAGCGACCGAAAAGCGGCTGACAGCGGCACCCGCAGCCCGTAGGTTGCCGCGGTGGAGGAGATCGTCACCCAGCTCGAAATGACCGCGGCCGACCGGCTCAACCCGGCGCCGCCCGTCGACGGCGTCGCGCTGCGGGCCGCCGGGCCGGGGCCGGACATCCGGGGGCTGCACGTCCGGATCGGCACGCCCTACCAGTGGCCGAGCGTCTCGCGAAGCGACGAGGCGTGGGAAGCCTGGCTCGCCGAACCGGACCGCCGGTACCGGCTGATCGAGTACCGCGGTGAGGTCGCGGGGGTCGCGGACTTCGAGCGGCGCCACCAGGACGTCGAGATCACCACCTTCGGCCTGCTGCCCGAGTTCGTCGGGAAAGGCCTCGGCGGGTACGCGCTCACCCTCGTCGTCGCCGACGCGTGGGCGGTGCCGGGTGCGCGGCGCGTCTGGCTGCACACCTCGACCCTCGATCACCCGAACGCGCTGCCGAACTACCTGCGCCGCGGCTTCCGCGGCTTCAGCCGTCCAGCTTGACGGCGATCCCGATCGTCCGGTCGGCCGGTCCGCGCAGCTTCGAGAAGAACATCGACACCCGCCCGAAGACGCCGTACTTGCGCCCGATCACCTGCTGGATCCGCCGGGTCTCGTCGAGGTCCAGCAGCCGCGCCTGTCCGCTCGCGACGGCGCCGTGCGTCTTCTTGCCGCGCAGGTCGCACGCCTGGACCTCGACGCGGCCGCTGTTGCGGATGCGCTTGACCTTGCCGGTGTCCCGCACCGAGTTGAAGACGAGCTCGCCGCCCTCGCCGGCCACCCAGATCGGGGTCGGCACGGCGCGGCCGTCGCGGCGGAACGTGGTCAGGACGACGTAGCGCTCGGCCGCGAGCCGGTCCGTTTCGGAAGCCATGCGCCCACGGTAGTCACGGCGTGCGCCGCCGCAACGTCGCCGCGCCGAGCACCAGGGCCAGCAGCGCGCAGCACGCGACGACCAGCAGGTTCCGCAGGATCACCGCGTCCACCGTCGACGACGCCGTGACGCGCGTCAGCGCCTCGACCGCGTACGACAACGGCATCACGTCGGACAGCCACCGCAGCAGCCAGCCCATGTCCGCGCGGGGCACGAAGAGCCCGCACAGCAGGATCTGCGGCAGCACGAACACCGGCATGAACTGGATGGCCTGGAACTCGGTGCGCGCGAACGCGCTGACGAACAGCCCGAGCGCCATGCCCAGCAACGCGTCCAGGACGGCGATCAGCAGCAGCATCAACACCGACCCGGCGAGGTCGAGGCCGAGCCACCACAACGAGACGCCGGCCGCGAGCGCCACCTGGACGACGGCGATCGAGCCGAACGCCAGCGCGTACCCGAAGAGCAGGTCGAGCCGGCCGATCGGGAGGGTCATCAGGCGTTCGAGGGTGGCCGTCGTGCGCTCCCGCAACGTCGTGATCGACGCGATCAGGAACATGATCAGGAACGGGAACACCCCGAGCAGCGCGGGCGCGACGCGGCTGAACACCAGCGGCGAGTCGAACACGTACCGCAGCAGGATCATCAGCAGCGTCGGCACGAGAACGAGCATCACGACGGTGCGCGGGTCGTGCCGCAGCTGCGTGAGGATGCGCCGGGTCGTGGCGAGCGTCAGGGCGGGGTTCACGACGCGGCCCTCACCAGGTGCAGGAACGCCCCTTCGAGGTCGGCGGCGCCGGTGCGCTCGCGCAGGGCGAGCGGCGCGTCGTCGGCCAGCAGCGCGCCTTCGCGCATGAGCAGGAGGCGGTCGCAGCGGGCCGCTTCGTCCATGACGTGGCTGGACACCAGCAGCGTGGCGCCCGCGTCGGCGAGCCGGCGGAACAACGTCCAGAGCTCGTTGCGCAGCACCGGGTCGAGCCCGACGGTCGGCTCGTCGAGCACCAGCAGCTCCGGCTCGCCGAGCAGCGCGACGGCGAGGTTCGCGCGGTTGTGCTGCCCGCCGGACAGCGAGCCGACCAGCTTCCCGGCGTGGTCGGCCAGCCCGACTTCGGCGATCACTCTGTCCACATCGGACGCCGGCGCGCGCAGCACCGCGGCGAAGTAGCGCAGGGCTTCCCGGATGGTGAGGTCCGCGTAGATCGCCGGGTTCTGCGTCGCGTAGCCGATCCGGCGCCGCAGCGGCGGGCTGCCGGCGGGCAGGCCCAGCACGGTGACGGCGCCGCCCTCGACGATCTGCACGCCGACGACGGCGCGCATCAGCGTCGTCTTGCCGCAGCCGCTCGGGCCGAGGAGCCCGGTGACGCTGCCGCGGGGCACTTCGAAGCTGACGTCGCGCACGACCGGCCGGCCGCCGCGCCGGACCCGCACCCGGAGACCACGAGCGCAGAATTAGTCATGTGTTTAATTCTGCGCCCGAGGTGAAGTCCGCGTCAAGCACGCACCCGGCGCAACCGGATGGGGCACATCGGCAGAAGCGCTTCAACACGCCTTCTTGCGACGATCGAACGGCTGGGTTTACCCGCACCCTGGAGGGAAGACTTGATGGCCGTCACCCACGAAGTCCCCGTACATCCGCAGGCCGGCTTCTTCGGCGCGGGGCCGTATCCCTCGCGCCGGGCCGTGGTCGCGCTCGTCGCCGTCCTCGCCGGCTTCGCGCTGACCGCGCTGTGGTCGGCGCCGTTCGTCGACTCCGTGATCGGCGACAGCGTCGCGAACGGCCTGCTCGGGTACGACGCCAAGGCGACTCCGATCAGCGGCGTGCTCGCCGGGACGCTGTTCGCGTTCGTCTCCGGCCTCGCGGGCTCCTTCACCGCCTGCAACATCGCCGCCTTCGGCGCGGTCGCCCCGCTGGTCGGCGGCCAGGCCGGGGAGAAACGGCGCTTCGCGACCACGCTCAAGCCGCTCGGCTGGATCGCCGCCGGCATGCTCACCGTGTCGGTCGTCTACGGCGTGGTCGTCGCGCTGGTCGGCACGCGCATGCCGCAGTTCTCCACCGCGACCGGCAGCGGGCTCACCCCGCGCAGCATCCAGTCCATGATCGCCTTCGGGGTGGTCGGGCTCGTGTTCCTGGTGCTGGGCCTGATCGCGCTCGGCATCCTGCACAACCCGTTCGCCGGCTTCGTCAGCCGCCACCCGGCCGCGCCGCTGGTCCTGATGGGCGCGCTCACTGGTGCAGCGTCCTTGAGGCCGGCCGTACCCGCTGTTCCGGATCATGTTCCGCAGCGCCGCCGAGCAGCACAACGTCTTCTACGGCGCCGCCGCGTTCGCCCTGCAGTCGCTCGGCAACATCGTGATCATGGGTGTGCTGTTCCTGATCCTGACGCACGCGACGGGCGGGCGCGTGCAGCGTTGGCTGGCCGCGAAGCCGGCCCGGATCGCGACCGTGACCGGCGCCGCGCTGCTCGTCGGCGGCACGTTCACGCTGCTCTACTGGGACGTCCGCGTGCTCGGCCGGCTCGGGATCATCTGGTTCCCGGCGGTCAGCTGGTAGGCCGCCCGAGCCAGCGGTAGTCGGGCGCCGGGTCGAGCTGGACGCCGTCGGCGACGGCGACCAGCTCGGCCTGCGGTTCCGTCCCGGCGACCGTCAGCCACCGGCCCGACGGCAGGCGGACGGCGACCGTCCCGGCCCGGCCGTTCGCGGGCGCCAGCCAGAACCCCTGCCCGCCGCGGACCGCGATCGACGCGGCGCCGTTGACACCGGGGGAGCCCGCGCTCGCCGTGACCCGCACGGGCGCCCGGCCCGGGGCCGCCGCGGTCAGCTCGGTCGAGCCGTCGGCGGGGCCGGCGCCCTTCACCGCGGCCGAGCGCTCGGCCAGCCCGTCCGGGAGCGGGCCGAACCGCAGCTCACCGCGGACGCCGACGGCCTGTGTCGTGACGCCGTCGGCGATCCGCTGGGCGACCGCGCGCGCGTCCGGGACCCCCGAGACCCGCGCGGTCAGCACGTGGTCGTCGTCGGCCAGCCAGGTGAGCAGCGCGGAGCTTTCCGCGTCGCCGGTGACCATGGCGACCCGGCCGTGCACGAGCGTCTGGTCCTTGAGCGCCGCGATCCGCAGCGCGGTCCGCGACCACTCGGGATCGGCGGTCGAGTACGCCGACAGCGTGACCTCCGCCGGCCCGGCGAACCAGCGCCGGACCTGCGGCGCGGTGCCGGGACCGCCCTCGCGGTACTGCTCGGTGAAGCCGTCCGGCAGCCAGCCGGGGGAGTACCCGAGCACCGGGCGCCCGGCGGCCGGGTCGAGGCCGGGCGGTGTCGTGAGCAGCTGCGTCCCGGTGATCACCCCGGCCACCAGCGCGACGACGGCCGCGGCCACCAGCGCGAGCCGCACCGGCGCGCGCCGCCGCGTCCGCCGGGCGAGCGCTTCGCGGACGGCGTGGCCGTCGGGGGCGCGGGCGGCGAGCCGGTCCAGGCTTTCCCGGATCAGCGTCTCGGTGTCGTGGTCGCTGCGGGTCATGCGTGGTCTCCGGTGGTGAGGGCCGTCGGCTGCGGGGCCCGGCGCAACGTGGCCAGCGCACGGGAGATCTGGCTGCGCACGGTGGAGACGCCGCAGCGCAGGACGGCGGCGATCTCGGCGTCGGAGTAGCTCTCGTAGTAGCGCAGCACGATCGCCGCGCGCTGCTTGCGCGGCAGGGTGGCGAGCAGGCCGAGCATGGCGTCCCGCTCGTCGTAGGCGGCCGAGGGGTCGGCTTCCGGCGGCCCGAGCGCGTCGAGGACGTCGTGGCTGCTCGGCACCACGCGCCGCACCGCCCGCCGCCGCCACGACAGGTACTCGTTGGTGACCATCCGCCGCACGTAGGTCGGCGGGGAGTCGATGCCGTCCCACCGCTGCTGGGCGCGCAGGAGCACGTCCTGGACGATGTCCTGCGCCAGGTGCGGGTCGTTCGTCAGGACGGTGGCGTAGCGGAGCAGCCCGTCCAGCCGCTCCGCCACGAACTCTTCGAAACCCACGCAGTCCCCTTCGTCACCCCCATGGACGCGTGAGGGGGCGGCGTTGATGCACGGGTGTGAGATGTATTTAAAGAACGTCTTCGAGCCGCAGGAACGCGAAGCGGCGGCCGAGGTAGGCCGTGTTGATGGCCGAGCCGTCGGAGTGCTCGACTGAGTCCGTGCCGCGGCCGGCGACGATCCGCAGGTCACGCGTGCGCTTGCCGCCGAAGCCGGGGTCCGGTCCGGACGGCACGCACTCTTCGGTGGCGGCGTCCCAGCGGGGCCGGGACGCCGTACGAACGCACCCGGTCGACCAGCTCCGGCCGCCCGAACCCGCGGTGTGGAGCACCCGGCCGTCGATGACCGACCCCTCCAGCTGCGGCCGCTCGCCCGGCTCCTCGCACGGCGCCCCCGTCCGGCAGCCGGAACGACGTGGGCAGGTCGACCAGCCTCAGCAGCGCGACGCCGCCAGTGCGGGTCGCGGTCACTCACACCATCGCGACCGGACCCTCGAACGACCTCGCGGCATCCTGAGCCCCCGACACGGTCTGGCACCCGGTTCCGGTGTCGCGAATGGCCCATTGGGGACGTCTGGCGTCCCGAATGACCCATTCGCGACACAAAAGTTGCGATCGGAGCGAGTCGAGACGCGGGCCGCCGCAGGGGGCAGGAGCCGCCGGTGGCAGCTCGGCCGCGCGAATCCGACTTTGCCGAAACCCCGCCGGGACCACCTGCAGCGTCCGCGCGTCGAGGTCGAACGCCGCGAGGCCGCCCTTCAGCGTGCCGAGCACGATGCTGCGGGACGGGTCGTGCGGGTGGACCCAGATCGCCGGGTCGTCGGCGTTCGCAGGGGCGAGCTTTCACAGGGAAAGATGCGTCTTTTGGGACGAAAATCTCGGTATGTGGACCGCGAGGTGAACGCGCCGGCCTACGAGGGGTCGGCTTCCGGATCCAGGTAGTACTGCGCGACCGGCGCCAGCAGCGCGACGATCTCCTCGTCGGACGCCGCGGCCAGCGGCGGCAGCTTGATCACGTACCGCAGCAGCGCGACGCCCATCATCTGCGCCGCGATCCCGGTCACGCGGATGCGCGGCACCTCCAGCGCCCGGGCCACCTCGGCCAGCACCGCGCGCTCGATGAACTGGCGCATCATCAGCGCGACCTGCTCGTTCGTCGCCGCCGCGCGCAGCATCGCGACGAACGGCGTCCGCCCCTCCGGCGACGCCCAGACCGCCAGGAACGCCCGCACCAGCCGTTCGCCCAGGCCCGAACGCGGGCCCGCGAGGATCAGCGGGACCAGCTCGGCCGGGTTCACCGGCAGGTTCATCGCCGCCGCGAACAGCTGCTGCTTGCTGCCGAAGAAGTGGTGCAGCAGGGCCGCGTTGACGCCCGCGTCGGCGGCGATCCCGCGGACCGTCGCGCCGTCGTACCCCAGCTCGGCGAACCGGTGCCGCGCCGCGTCGAGGATCTTCTCCCGCGTGTCGGTCTGCCCCGGCCGCCGCCCCGCCCGTGCCATTGGCCGAGCTTAGAACGCTCTTGACTACGCTGGTGGGCATGTCTGTCGCGGTGCGGGTGATCCCCTGTCTCGACGTCGACGCGGGCCGGGTCGTGAAGGGCGTCAACTTCGCCGGCCTGCGGGACGCCGGCGACCCCGTCGAGCTGGCCCGGCGTTACGACGCCGAAGGAGCCGACGAGCTGACGTTCCTCGACGTCACGGCGTCCTCGGGCGACCGCGAGACCACCTACGACGTCGTCCGCCGCACCGCCGAGCAGGTGTTCATCCCGCTCACCGTCGGCGGTGGCGTCCGCAGCAACGACGACGTCAACCGGCTGCTGCGCACGGGCGCGGACAAGGTCAGCATCAACACCGCCGCGATCGCCCGGCCGGAGTTCCTCCACGAGGCTTCGCGCCGGTTCGGCGCCCAGTGCATCGTCCTGTCGGTCGACGCGCGCCGCGTGCCCGAGGGCGGCGAGCCGACCGCGTCCGGCTTCGAGGTCACCACCCACGGCGGTCGCCGCGGCACCGGCATCGACGCCGTCGAGTGGGCCGCGCGCGGCGAGGAGCTCGGGGTCGGCGAGATCCTCCTGAACTCCATGGACGCCGACGGCACCAAGAACGGCTTCGACCTCGAGCTCATCGAGCTGGTCCGCAAGGCCGTGCGCGTCCCGGTGATCGCGAGCGGGGGAGCGGGGGCGCTCGAGCACTTCCTGCCCGCGGTCCAGACGGGCGCCGACGCCGTGCTCGCGGCCAGCGTGTTCCACTTCGGACAGCTGAAGATCGGCGACGTCAAGGACGCGCTGCGCGAAGGCGGGGTCGAGGTCCGATGAGGTCCTGGCAAGCCCCCGTCGAGGTCAAGGTCGTCGCCGGCCTGCTGATCGGCCTGCCGGTCGCCTGGGCGCTGCTCGACCTGATCCCCGTGCTGAGCGCCGGGGCGGGCCTGGCGATCTACCGGATGCCCGCGCTCGCGCTCATCCTCGGCGGCGTCGTGACGACCGGCCTGGTGCTCAAGATGGGCAGCGCCCGCATCGGCGGCCTGGTCGTCACGGTCGTGTTCGCGCTGCTGCACGCCTTCCTGCTGCTCGGCGCGGAGCTGTGGTTCAACAAGCTGTTCTCCGGCCTGTCCTTCGCCGGCTACGGCTACGCATTCGTCCTGCTGAACTCGATGCCGCTCAAGCGGCACATCCTGGGAGCCGAAGCATGACCCTGGACGCGGCCGTCTCGGCGCGCCTCAAGCGCAACGCCGACGGCCTGATCGCCGCCGTCGTCCTCGAGCACGCCACCTCCGACGTGCTGATGATGGCCTGGATGAACGACGACGCCCTGGCCGCCACCCTGGCCACCCGCCGCGGCACGTACTGGTCGCGCAGCCGGCAGAAGCTGTGGGTCAAGGGCGAGACGTCCGGGCACTACCAGCACGTCCGCGAAGTGCGGATCGACTGCGACGGCGATACGGTCCTGCTGCGCGTCGACCAGACCGGCCCGGCCTGTCACACCGGCACGCACACCTGTTTCGACACCGAAGAGCGCCTGCTCCTGGCCGATGAGAAAGAGAACGCGTGAGGATCGTCGCGGACGTCCTGGTCGGGCTGGTGGCCCTGATCCACGTCTACATCGTCGTGCTGGAGATGTTCCTCTGGACGACCCCGCGGGCCCGGGCGGCCTTCGGCACCACCGAGGAGTTCGCGAAGGAGAGCGCGCCGCTGGCCGCGAACCAGGGGCTGTACAACGGCTTCCTGGCCCTCGCGCTCGTGTGGGGGCTCGTCGCGAGTGATCCGACGGGCTTCCAGCTCAAGCTGTACGGCATCGTGTGCGTGATCGTCGCGGGCCTCTACGGCGCGGCGACGGCGAACAAGCGCATCCTCTTCGTGCAGGTCCTGCCCGGGACCCTGGCGCTCATCGCGCTGCTGCTGGCGCGCTGAGCGGGCGTACGCCGCCCGGATGCGACGGGCTTGTCACGTGGCGGTGGGGCTGCGGTGTGCGCTCGAGGTCGCGACGGTCGTCGTCCTGCTGGTGCTCGGCCGGTGCCGGACCGCCGCCGGCGCGCTGCCGTCCGTCGAGCACGTGCCGAAGGGCGCGGGGCGGGATCGCGTTCGGCCTCGTGCTGGGCGCCGGGGTGATCGCCGTCCTGTGTTCTGCCGACGCTCGCCGAGGGCAGCGTCCGGTACCGCGACCACCGCCGGATCTTGTTGTACCGCAGGAGCTCGACGCATTCCTTCAGCAGGCGGCGCGGGACGGTTCATGGTCGTGCTCTTCTCGCCCGGCGAGTCCGACCCGTGGCCGTACGCCGTCCCGGTGGTGGCGCACGAACCCCGGATCACGAGCTAGGCTCGGCTGATGGCGCTGGGGAAAGCCGAAGTGAGCCGACGGCTGCGGAACTTCACGATCACGACCGGGCTCGCGGTGGCGGTGATCATCGTGGCGTTCGTGGTGCTGCTGACGAACGACGTGCTGTGGGGCGCGTTCGCTGTGGTGGTGGGCGGCATGCTGGCCGTCCTGGGGTACGCGTGGCTCTTCGCCTCGCGCTTGAAGCGCGACGCCCGGCTCAGCGCGACCGAAGCCGCGCCAGCGCGGATTCCCAGGCACGGGCGGAAACGCTGAGCTGACCCGCCGAGCGCGCCTTGGTGTCCCGCACGCCCACGACCCGCCCGAGCGCCACCTCGACACAGCTGCCTTCGTGGCCGCTGTACGACGACTTCCGCCAGACGCTCACGATGGCCTCCGTTACTGTGCGGCCTCCCGCAGCAGAGCGCGGGTCGCCTCTTCGCTCAGTGCTAGTCCTCCTAGCAGTTTAGCAACGGCTCGATGGCCCGAGGTCTGCTCGGGCTCGTGGAGGAAGGCGGTCGAGTGAACGTGCTCGACCGCTGTGATCGGCGGTGAGGTGCCGAAGTCGTAGATTTCGAAGGGGCCGATCAACCCCGGGTGGTACCCGATCCCGGCGCGCACGATGCGCACGCTGATGTTCGCGCGCTCGGACATTTCCACCAGGTGGTCGAGTTGGTCGGACATGATTCCGGAACTGCCGAAGTTCTCGTGCAGTGCCCGCTCTCCGAGCAAAGCGGTGTAGCGAATCGGCTCCCGGCGAGTGAGAACCCGCTGCCGGTTCAGCCGGACCCGGAGCCGCTTGTCCGCCTGCTCGATCGTCACCGGTGACTTGTCCATGATGGAACGGATGTAACCCGGCGTCTGGAGGAGTCCCGGCACGATCAGGGGCGACCACACCGTGATCCCGGTGGCTGTGCTTTCCAGGTTCAGGACCGTGGTGAGGGCGAACGGCAGGTCCGAGTTGCTCGATGCGAGCCAGTTGGGCTCCCGGGCGTGCCGGGCCAGGGTCCGGATCCGGTCGCGCTGCTCACCGGTCACCCCCAGCAGCGCGAGGATCGCCGACACGTCCTCGACGCTCGGCAACCGCTGCCCCTTCTCCCACGCCGACAACAGTTGCGGGATGATCCCGAGCATCTCCGCGAGCTGACGAAGGCCGACTTTGCGTACTTCGCGTTCTTCGCGCAGCGAAGCGGCGAGAGTGCGGGCCGCCGGGCTCGAGGACGTGGGTTTCATGGGAAAAGGATACGAATCCCGTCGATTCCCCGAATGTGCGAATGGTGTCCGCGAACCGCGATGACCGCCATTCTTTCGCGCATTCGGGTGATGCGCTGTGCCTGCTCCCTTGCACGCGCGGGGAGCCCGTCCGGTTGCCTCGCCCGCCTATGCCGTTTCTCGCAGCATCGGCCCTGCTCAACGGCCCTACGATCGCTCCATGAGAGGGCTCTGGCTGACCGTCGCCGTCGTCTGCGGTCTCGTCTTCGTGGTCTTCGCGGCGGGCCTGACCTACTCGCTGGTCGTGCCCGGCTACGTCTTCGAAGACGGCGAACTGCTCGGCGAGACGGTCATTCTCGCGGGCTCTCTGGCGCTGACCTTCCTGGGTGTCTTCCGGCTGCGGGTCGTGGCCCGGCGGGAGCTTCCCGCGGACTTCGGCCCGTGGCTGCCGCCGGCGGACCCCGCCGCGGGGGAGCTCACGGCGTTGACCGCCCGGCTGCGCCGGACCGCCCGCCACGCGGTGGCGCTCGCGCTGGTCTGGCCGGCGGTGATCGCGGCCGCCGTCGCCGGCCTCGGCCTGGTGCGGGCGTCCGCCGACGACCTCCTCGCCACCGGGGTCCGGGTGCCCGGGGTGGTGCTCTCGGCCGTCGACCCCGTCAAGGGCACGCCGTGGATCACGGTGCGGTACGGCACGCGGACCGCGGAGATCGTCTGGCACTCCGGCCGCGACTACCACGTCGGCGACGAGGTGACCGTGGTCTACGACCCGGCCGATCCCGAGCGCGTCCGCACGACCGACGAGGAGAACGAAAACCAGGTTCTCGTTGGGCTCTGCTCCGTCCCGATGCTGGTCGCGCTGGTCCTGCTGCCGTTCGCGGCCGTGGCGGCGGTGGGCTGGCGGCGCCGGGTCCGCGCGGTGGCTCGCACCGGCTGGCGGATCGCCGGGGTCACGGTCGTGCCGGAGCTGAGCCACGGCGCCGGCCGCCGGAACCAGGTGCACGTCCTGCACGTGGGCTACCGCGACGGGACCGGCGTCGTGCTCCGCTGCTCGGTGTCGACCCACGGCGTCCGCGCGCTGTCCGGCGAGGAGGACCTGCACGCGTGGGTCGGCGGCTGGGGCCGCACGATGGTCGTGGTGTTCCCGTACAGCCCGCGGGGGCGGGCGCTGTACGCGGTGCCCGGATACGCGACGGCTACCCGATCTCCCCGGTGAGGTAGCGCTGCAGGTTCGGCGCGACCGCCCGCACGAGGACCTCGACGTCTTCGCTCGCGAACGGCTCGAACTTCGCCACGTACCGGATCATGCCCATGCCCACCATCTGGGAAGCGCAGAGGTTCATCCGCAGCGACACGTCGTCCGCGCCCATCGACGCGATCAGCGACGTGAAGAACTGCTGGAAGAAGTCGCGTAGCACGTGCCCGGCCTGCTCGTGGCCGGCGACACTGCGGATGAGCGCGACGAACACCCCGCCGCCCGCGCCGTCCCAGCGGGTGATGAAGGTGCGGACGATCCGTTCGCCGAGCTCGTCGTCGGGGCCGTCCCGGAGGATCTTCTGCAGCTCCAGCGGGTCGAACGGCAGCTTGAGCACGGCCTGGGCGAAGAGGCCCTCCTTGCTGCCGAACCAGTGGTTGACCATCGCCGCGTCGACGCCGGCGCGGGTGGCGATCGCGCGCACGGTCGCACCGTCGTAGCCGTTCTCGGCGAACACGGCCCGCGCGGCTTCGACCAGCGCGGTGCGCGTGTCCTGGCCGGCGGGCCGCCGGCCCCGGCGGCGCGCAGTACTCTCGGTGCTGTCGGTGGTGCTCACCGCCCCATCATGACCCAGGCGTCCGCTTAATTCAATCTATGTTGAATTAGCTCACTCGGCAGCGGCCTCCCAAGCCTGGAACAGCGGGTCGTCTTCCAGCCGGCGCCCGGGCTCGTGACCGCCGACGTCCTCGGCGAGAACCCACTCGACGACCGTCGGCCGCTGCCCGGTCGTGACGAACTCGCGCACCGCGGCGAACACGACGTCCACCACTATTTCCTCGCCCTTGCTGCAGCCTTCGGGCTGGCCGCCACGCCAGTACTCCACCGAGGGGCCGGAGATCCGGGTTTCCGCCGGGACGAACTCCTGCTCGCCACCGGAATCGAACCAGCTCAGGGTGCCCCGATCCGCCCGGATGCCAGCGAGAAGGACCGGGCCACCGTCGCCGAGGTCGTGACGCCACACGGCCCAGCGAGTACCCGGGGTTCCGGGAGACCCGGGGTCGAGGTGACCGATCGTGTGCAGGAGCTCGTCGAAGTCGGGAATCTCCCGGGACTGGGTCAAGGTGATCGCGTTGTCCCGGCGGATCACTTCGAGCTCCGCGCTGCTGATGGTCACGGGCCACGCCTCCCAAACCTTCTCTCGTAGGGCTGATTGTCCTGGTAGGAGCCGTATACGGTCAACCGCATCGGCCCGCCCGGCGGGAACAGCCGGTCGAGCACCCGGGCACACACGTTGGGATGCCAGGGGAACTGCTCGGTGCCGCACGGGGTGTTGTTGATCGCGATCTCCACGTCGGTCACCGCGGACCGGTGCATCAGGGCCGCCACCTTGATCTCCGCGTGCCATCTGAGGAACTTGGCTTCTTCGTCGGTGTATCCGTGGCCGCGCAGAAGCTCGTAGGCCGCTCGCACCACCGGATCTCCGGCCGGGCCGCCGGACCGCACCGCCGGGAGCTTCCGCCCGTTCGAGCGCGGGACCGCGGTCGTCCGTCCCCGCGCTTCGGCGGAGTGGTCGACTCGCGGCGGCAGGTCATCGGCGATCCCGGCCGCCGCGGCCGGATAACGGTGTCCGTGCCCGTTCGTGTGTGTCGGGGAAGTCTTTCTAGGCGGGTCCCCGGCGCGCGCCCCGGCATCTCCCTAACCGCCCCGGACGATGTTGCCGGCTGTTTCGGTCAGAGCTTCGCGTGCTTCTCCGAGCTTTGCCGCGATTTCGGCCGTGAGGTGCTCGCTGATGGACTTGAGCCGGTGGATCACGCTTTCGTGACCGGTGCCGGCGACGAGGCTTTCGCACAGGGCGATTGTCTCGTCGAACTGCGCGGTCAGCGCCGCGGCGACGTCGTGCGGAATCCGGTCCGCCGCGGCGGTGAGCTGCCCCGCGAGCTCGTTGAGCGCGCTGTTCATGGTTCCCCCTCGGTGGCTTGGCTGCCGACTCCGAGTGTACGGACCGGCACGGACAGTTTCGGTCCCTCGATCCGGCGGCCGCCGCGTGCCGCTGTCCGCCACGCGGCACAATGAGGTCCATGGTCAGCGCATCCGCCGGTCCCGGCTCGGTCAGCCCGTCCCGCGAGGACTTCCGCGCCCTCGCCGAAAACCGCCGCGTGATCCCGGTCGTGCGCCGGGTCCTCGCCGACGGCGAGACGCCGATCGGGGTCTACCGCAAGCTCGCCGCCGACCGGCCGGGCACATTCCTCTTCGAATCCGCCGAAAACGGCGCCTCCTGGACGCGCTGGTCGTTCATCGGCGTCCGCAGCCCGGCCGCGCTCACCGTCCGCGACGGCGAAGCGGTCTGGACCGGCACGCCGCCGGTCGGCCTGCCTTCCGAAGGCAACCCGCTCGACGTCCTGCGCGAAACGATCGAAGCGTTGCACACCGAGCAGCTGCCCGGGTTGCCGCCGCTGACCGGCGGCATGGTCGGCTACGTCGGCTACGACGCCGTGCGCTGGCTGGAAAAGCTGCCGGAGCTGGCCGAGCGCGACCTCGACATCCCCGAGCTGACCATGCTCCTGGCCACCGACCTCGCGGCGTTCGACCACCACGAGGGCACGGTCACGCTCATCGCGAACGCCGTCAACTGGGACGACTCGCCCGAGCGCGTGGACGCGGCCTACGACGACGCCGTCGCGCGCCTGAGCGCGATGACCGAGCAGCTGCAGGTGCCCGCGCCGGCGACCGTCGCCGCGTTCGACCGGCCCGCGCCGGAGTTCGTGCGGAAGCGGTCCAAGGAAGACTTCCACGCCGCGGTCGAGAAGGCCGTCGAGGCGATCAAGGCCGGCGAAGCGTTCCAGATCGTGCCGTCGCAACGGTTCGAGATCCCGACCGCCGCCGACGCGCTCGACATCTACCGCGTGCTCCGGACGTCCAACCCCAGCCCGTACATGTACCTGCTGCGGCTCGACGGCTTCGACATCGTCGGGTCCAGCCCCGAGTCGCTGGTCACCGTGCGGGACGGCAAGGCGACCACGCACCCGATCGCGGGCACCCGCTGGCGCGGCGCCGACCCGGAGGAGGACGCGCAGCTGGCCAAGGACCTGCTGGCCGACGAGAAGGAGCGCGCCGAGCACCTGATGCTCGTCGACCTCGGCCGCAACGACCTCGGCAAGGTCTGCAAGCCGGGCACCGTGCGCGTCGTCGACTTCTTCCAGATCGAGCGCTACAGCCACGTCATGCACATCGTGTCGACCGTCACCGGCGAGCTGGCCGACGACAAGACGGCGTTCGACGCGGTCACGGCGTGCTTCCCGGCCGGGACGCTCTCGGGCGCGCCGAAGGTCCGCGCGATGGAGCTGATCGAGGAGCTGGAGCCGGTCCGCCGCGCGCTGTACGGCGGTGTGGTCGGCTACCTCGACTTCGCCGGTGACGCCGACACCGCGATCGCGATCCGCACCGCGCTGGTCAAGGACGGCATCGCGCACGTCCAGGCCGGCGGTGGCGTGGTCGCCGACTCGGTGCCGGACTACGAGGACACCGAGTCGCTGAACAAGGCCAGGACCGTGCTTTCGGCGGTCGCCGCCGCCCAGACGATGGTGGCGGCGGGCGCCCTCGACCCGGCCGCGGACTCCGCTCATGTCTGAGCCCGCGCCGAAGCAGGCACGGCGTCCACTGTGGATGATCGTCGTCGCGCTGCTGCTGGGCGCGCTGGCGCTGTGGGGCGCGTCCCGGCTGACGTGGTTCGCCGAGTTCCGCGACGGCGGCGTGCGCGGGACCGTCCTCTACCGCGAGACCGGTGAGCAGCGCGCGACCGCGCTCGTGCCGCTCGCCCTGCTCGCGCTGGCGGGTGTGGCCGGGGTGATCGCCACCGGCGGCTGGGCGCGGCGCGTGCTCGGCGTCGTGCTGGCGCTGGCCGGCGTCGCCGCGGTCTGGTCCGGCGTGGCCGGGGTCCGTTTCGGCGGTTACGCCGACGGCCTCCCTGTGACGCAGATGCTGCTCGGGCGCGGCCTGGCCGTGCTCGGGGGAATTCTCGTCGCGGCGGGCGGGTTGGCAGCGGTCAAGGGCGCGGGCAAAGCCGCGCGGCTCGGCGCGAAGTACGCGGCGCCGGCGACCCGGAAGAAGGTGCGTGATCCGGACGCCGAGCTGTGGGAAGCGCTGTCGGAGGGGGAGGACCCCACCGACGTCCGGGCCAGGCATTCGGAGTAACGCACGCACCCGGAACCGAGCGCTCCAGATGCGGGGGTTAGCATCGTTTCGGCGGGAAGGGGAAGGTTTTTGTGAGCGACCTTGCGAGTGAATCGGTGACCACGTGCCCGGGCGGGGGCGCCCGGTGAGCGTGCTCGAAGAGATCGTCGCCGGCGTGCGGGAAGACCTCGCCGTGCGGGAGTCCGCGCTGCCGTTCGACCAGCTGAAGATCCGCGCGGCCGCCGCGCAGCCGCCCCGCGACGTGATGTCCGCGCTGCGCGAGTCCGGCATCGGCGTCATCGCCGAGGTGAAGCGGCGCAGCCCGTCCAAGGGTGACCTGGCCGACATTCCCGACCCCGCGGCGCTGGCGAAGGACTACGAGGTCGGCGGCGCGCGGGTGATCAGCGTGCTGACCGAACAGCGCCGCTTCGGCGGTTCGCTGGCCGACCTCGACGCCGTCCGCGCCGCCGTGGACATCCCGGTGCTGCGCAAGGACTTCATCGTCAGCCCCTACCAGGTGCACGAGGCCCGCCTGCACGGCGCCGACATGGTGCTGCTGATCGTCGCCGCGCTGGAGCAGAACGCGCTCGCCGCGCTGCTCGACCGCGTCGAGTCCCTCGGCATGACCGCGCTGGTGGAGATCCACAACGCCGAGGAGGCCGACCGGGCCCTCGAGGCGGGCGCCAAGGTCATCGGCGTCAACGCGCGCAACCTGCACACCCTCGAGGTGGACCGCGACGTCTTCTCGCGGCTGGCCCCCGGCCTGCCGATGGACGTCTACAAGGTCGCCGAGTCCGGGGTCCGCGGGCCGGGCGACCTGATGTCCTACGCCGGGCACGGCGCCGACGCGGTGCTGGTCGGCGAAGGGCTCGTCGCCTCGGGTGACCCGAAGGGCGCCCTGGTCAAGCTCGTCACCGCCGGTTCGCACCCCGCCTGCCCGAGGCCGTCGCGGTGACCGCTGAGCACGGCGAGCACGACCCGGACGAGCGCGGTTACTACGGCCCGTACGGCGGCCGGTTCATGCCGGAGGCGCTGATCGGCGTCGTCGACGAGGTCGCGACCGAGTACGACAAGGCGCGCAACGACCCGGAGTTCCTGAACGAGTTCAACCGCCTGCTGCGGGAGTACGCGGGCCGCCCGTCGCTGCTGACCGAGGCCAAGCGCTTCGGCGAGCACGCCGGCGGCGCGCGCGTCTTCCTCAAACGGGAAGACCTGAACCACACCGGCTCGCACAAGATCAACAACGTGCTGGGCCAGGCGCTGCTCACCAAGCGGATGGGCAAGAAGCGCGTCATCGCCGAAACCGGCGCGGGCCAGCACGGCGTCGCGACGGCCACCGCGTGCGCGCTGCTCGACCTCGACTGCATCGTCTACATGGGCGAGGTCGACACCGAGCGCCAGGCGCTGAACGTGGCCCGCATGCGGCTGCTCGGCGCCCAGGTGATCCCGGTGAAGACGGGGTCGCGGACGCTGAAGGACGCGATCAACGAGGCGCTGCGCGACTGGGTCGCCAACGCCGACACCACGCACTACCTCTTCGGCACGGCCGCCGGCCCGGCGCCGTTCCCGGCGATGGTCCGTAACTTCCACCACGTCATCGGTGAGGAGGCGCGGGCGCAGATCCTCGAGCAGGCCGGCCGCCTGCCCGACGTCGTCGCGGCGTGCGTCGGCGGCGGGTCGAACGCGATCGGCATCTTTTCGGGCTTCTACGACGACCCGTCGGTGCGGCTGGTCGGCCTGGAGCCGGGCGGCGAGGGCATCGAGGGCAACCGTCACGGGGCGACGCTGACCAAGGGGTCCCCGGGCAACCTGCACGGCGCGATGACGTACCTGCTGCAGGACGAGGACGGTCAGACGGTCGAGTCGCACTCGATCTCGGCCGGGCTGGACTACCCGGGCGTCGGCCCGGAGCACGCGTGGCTCAAGGACACCGGCCGCGCCGAGTACCGGCCGGTCACCGACGCCGAGGCGATGGACGCGTTCATGCTGCTGTCCCGGACCGAAGGCATCATCCCGGCGATCGAGTCGGCGCACGCGCTGGCCGGCGCGCTGGTGCTGGGCCGCGAGCTGGGGCCGTCCGGGCTGATCGTGGTGAACCTCTCGGGCCGTGGCGACAAGGACATGGACACGGCGGCGAAGTGGTTCGGACTGGTGAACGAATGAGCGGGTTGGACGACCTCTTCGCGGCGACACGCGCGGAAGGCCGCGGCGCGCTGATCGGGTATCTCCCGGCCGGGTTCCCGACGGTCGCGGGGTCCAAGGACCTGATCGCGGCGTGCGTCGACGGCGGCGCGGACCTGATCGAGGTCGGCGTCCCGTACTCGGATCCGGTGATGGACGGCCCGACGATCCAGGCGGCGTCGGTGACGGCGCTGGACAACGGCTTCCGCCTCAAGCACCTGTTCGAGGTGGTCGAGTCGGTCTCGGCGCGTGGTGGCCGTGCGGTCGTGATGACGTACTGGAACCCGGTGCACCGCTACGGCGTCGACCGTTTCGCGCGTGACCTCGCTTCGGCGGGCGGGCTCGGCATGATCACGCCGGACCTGATCCCGGACGAAGCGGCCCCGTGGATGACGGCGTCCGACGAGCACGGCCTGGACCGGATCTTCCTGGTGGCGCCGTCGTCCTCGGAGGAGCGCATCGCCCGCACGGTGGACGCGGCCTCGGGCTTCATCTACGCAACGGCGGTGATGGGCGTGACGGGCGCGCGCGACCAGGTGGGCGTCCACGCGGAGGACCTGGTCCGCCGCACCCGAGCGCACACATCCCTGTCGATCGGCGTGGGGTTGGGCGTCCGGTCGGGCGACCAGGCGGCCGAGGTGGCGTCGTTCGCGGACGCGGTGATCGTGGGATCGGCGCTGGTGACGGCGGCGGCGGAGGGCCCTTCGGGCGTCCGGGCGCTGTCGGCGGAGCTGGCGGAGGGTGTGCGCCGGACGGTTGCCAAGGCTTGAGTCTTTGGTCTGTGGAGGCCTCCTCACCGGGTTTTGCCCGGGAGGAGGCCTTCACGGCTTTCCGGGCCTTGCCGCGCCGTCGCGAATGGGTCATTGGGGCAAGGCCGGGTAGTTAGGGCGGGGTGGGGCGTGTCAACGGGCTTGCCGCGGCGTCGGTGACGGTCACATCGATGGTGATCGTGAGGCAGGCG
>NZ_JBVJON010000022.1:0-109724 GCF_055583145.1 Amycolatopsis sp. NPDC104819
CACCTGCTCAACGGCGTGAGCGAGCCCGTGCTGGCGCGGGCGTTCGACTACTGGCGCAACGTCGACAAGGACGTCGGCGACCGGATCGAGTCGGGCGTGCGCGCCAAGCAGGACGAGAAGGACCCGAAGGCCGCCGACCAGGGCAACCCGGCGCGGTCGAGCATGCAGCACAAGGCCTGACGACTCGCGGCGGTCTCCGCTCCCGGGCGGGCGGAGACCGCCGCGGGCGTTCGGCTAGGTTGGCTTCCTCGGGGACCGATCAGGGAGGCCACGCTTGCGTTTTGCCGACGGGGTGCTGCCCGTCGCGGCCGCGGTGGCGCTGCTCGTGTTCGCCGTGCGGCTGGCGCACGAGCCGCGGCGGCTCGGCAACGCCGTGTGGCTCGGCGTCGCGCTCCTGCTGACCGGGTTGTGGCTGTTGCGCCAGGCGTTGCACCTGGACTGGCTGACACCGGTCGTGCTCGGGGTGATCGCCCTGGTCGCGCTGGCGCTACCGGTCGCCCTGCTCGTCAACGGCGCCCAGATGTGGCGCCGCGAAGGCCGTTCCACCGGGAATCTGCTGTCGCTGGCGCTCGGTGCCGGGATGATCCTCCTCGAGGCGCTGCTCTTCGTCCCGCTCGGCCGTTGGGGCGCGGCGGCCGTGGCCATCGCGGCGGTGCTCGCCGGGTACTTCGGGTTCCTGTTCTTCTCGCTCCTGGTCTATTCGGTGCTGTACAGCCGGATCGGCCGGCGCGGTGGCTTGGACGCCGTCATCGTGCTCGGCTGCGGGCTCGCCGGGGACGAGGTGCCGCCGCTGCTCGCCGGCCGGCTCGAGCGCGCGCTCCGGCTCTACACCCGCGAGTCCACCCCGCCGTTGCTGGTGGTGTCCGGCGGGCGGGGGCCGGACGAGAAGGTGACCGAAGCCGAGGCGATGCACGCCTACCTGCGCGAGCGCGGGGTGCCGGACGACCGGATCCGCCGCGAAGACCGGGCGCGCACGACCGAGGAGAACCTCCGGTTCTCGGCCGCGCTCCTCCCGGCCGACGCGCGCCGGGTGGTCGCGGTGACCAGCAACTACCACGTGTTCCGCGCGGCGGTCGAGTGCCGCCGCCTGCACCTGCCGTTCCACGCGGTCGGCTCCCCGACGGCCCGGTACTTCCTGCCGAGCGCGCTGCTGCGGGAGTTCGCGGCGCTGATCCTGCACTACCGCCGCACGACGATCGCCGCGTGCGTCGTGGTCGTGGCGGCCGGGGTGTTGCTCACGCTCTGATCTCCCGCAGGACACCGCACGCCCGCGCCACACCGTCCTCGGCCCGCAGCCGTGCGCCGACGTACTGCGCGCCCCGGCGGAAGAGCGGGTTGCCGGTGAGCTCGCGCAGCCGTGCGGTCAGCACGTCGACGTCCAGCTGCGCGAGGGGCAGCGGCCGCGGCCCGGCGCTGAGCCGGGAGACCCGGTCGCCCCAGTACGGCTGGTCGGAGAAGACCGGGCAGACGAGCGCCGGCACCCCCGCGCGCAACGCGGCCGCGGTGGTTCCGGCGCCGCCGTGGTGCACGACCGCCGCGGTGCGCGGGAACAGCCAGGAGTGCGGGACGTCGGTGACGGTGAGGATGTCGTCGGAGTCCTCTCCCGCGATGCCGAGCAGGCCTCGCAGCCCTGCTCGCCGCAGAGCTTCCCGGACGGTCCCGGCGGCATCCCCGGATTCCATGCTCCCGAAGCCGACGTAGACCGGCGGCGGCCCGGCCGCAAGGAAGTCGCGCAGCCGCGGGTCCGGGCGCCAGCCGTCGTCGGCGTCGAGGAACCAGTAGCCGGTGACGTGCACTCGTGGGGGCCAGTCGGGTGGGCGCGGCACGACTGCGTCGGAGAATCCGCAGAGCACGGGCCCGTTCCGCCGGGGCCCGCGGCGGCCGGCGGCGGGGAGGCCGAGGGTGGCCGTGCGCCAGCGGTCGATCTCGGGGCGCAGGAGCTGCCAGGCCAGGGTGTCGACCGCGGTGAAGCTCAGCTGCCGTCCCCACGCGCCGAGGTGGCGGGCGCGGGGCAGCAGGGGGTGCGCGAGGGCACGCGTCGGGATGCTTGGCTGGTAGTGGAGTTCGACGTTGGGGACGTCGAGGTGCGTGCCGAGGAAGCCGAGGGTGGGCGCGAGGACGAGGTCGGCGTCTTTCGTGCCGGTGTGGACGTCGGCGAGGAGACGGTCGAGGAGCGGGGTGAGGACTTCGCGGAGGCCGGAGAGGAACTTGAGCGGGTTGCGTCCGGTGGTCCAGGCGCCGCCGGCGGCCGAGCCGAGGATTTCGCCGGGATCGGCGGAGAGGGGCGCGAAGCCGAGGCCGTGCGTGGTGACGAGAGACCGAAACCGTTCGGCGGCGAGGATCCGGACGCGGTCGCCGTCGGCGGTGATCCCCTGGCCGAGCGCGACGCAGGGTTGGACATCACCGCGCGACCCGGGCGCGAGGATCACCACGAGTCGGCTCATCGCTTGGCCGCCGTCAGCCGGTACCGGAGGCGGAACGGCAGGCTGGCCAGCACCGCCGCCACCCGCGCGTCCCCTCCCACCAGGTACCTCGGCGCCGGGCGTCGGGCCGTCAGCGCGCGGACCACCACCTGTGCCGCCCGTCGTGGTGGCACTCCCGTCCGGGCCGACCGGGCCGCGCTGTGCTCGGCCGCCGCCAGCTGCGCGCCGTACCGCTCGAGCCCCGCCGGTGGCAGCAGCGACCGGACCTCCTCGGCCGCCGCTTGGGCGCGGGGCCAGATGGCCGTCGCCACCGCGCCCGGCTCGACCAGGACCACCTCGATCCCCTCCGGCGCCAGCTCGGCCCGGAGGCTGTCGGTCAACCCCACCAGCGCGAACTTCGACGTGTGGTACGGCCCGATCATCGGCCCCGCGATGCGGCCGCCGATCGAGCCGACCGTCACCACGCGCGCCGTCGAGGCTATCCGCAGCGCCGGGAGCATCGCGCGGGTCACCGCGAGCTGCCCGGTGACGTTCACGTCCAGCTGTTCGCGGAACGCCTCGAGCGGCACGTACTCCAGCGGCCCGGGCCGGGCCAGGCCCGCGTTGTTCACCAGGCCCCGCAGCGGGCCGCCGGCCGTGACGCGCCGGCCGCACTCCTCGATCGACGCCGCGTCGCGCAAGTCCATCCGCAGCACTGTGACCGCCTCGCCGTACGCGCGTTCGAGCTCCTTCTCGTCGCCGTCGGTGCGGACGCTCGCCCACACGTGCGCGCCGCGGCGGACCAGCTCCGCCACGCACGCGCGGCCGATCCCGCTCGACGCGCCCGTGACCACATAGGACGCCTTCACGACGCCAGCACCTGCAGCATCCGCGGCCACGTCTTGTGCAGCTGCTCCTGCCAGTACGCCCACTGGTGGGTGCCCGGCCCGTAGAGGTCCACCGTCGCCGGGACGCCGAGCGCGCGCAGCCGGCCGGCCATCGCCGTGGTCTGGCCGCCGCACAGGAACTCCAGCAGCATCGCGCCCGGCAGGACGTCGATCGGGAGCTTCGAGTCGAGCGGTCCCGGCAGGCCGTTGCCCGCCGACAGGTAGACCTCGGTCCCCCGCAGCCGCTCGGCGTTCACCAGCGGGTCGTGGGCGTCCCAGCGCGCCGACTCCCGACGCCGATCGCCCCACAGCGCCTCCGGGTCGAGGCGCGCCGAGCTGACGATCGCGTCGGTCAGCAGCTCCCCCGTCGGGCCGGTGGGGTTGAGGTTCCCGCTGTAGGACGCCGCGTAGCGGAACACGCCGGGCCGGCGCGCGGCCAGTTCGATCGCGCCGTAACCGCCGAGCGAGAGGCCGGCCGCGGCCCGCCGGCCGTCCCCGCGGTAGCCGCGGTCGATCAGCTGGGGCAGCTCGGCGGCCGTGAACGTCTCCCACTGGTTCAGCGCGATGTCCTTGCCGTAGTTCCACCAGTCGCTGAAGAAGCCCGCCGGCCCGGCGCCCGGCATGACGACCAGGACACCGGCGTTGTCGGCCAGCGCCCGGATGTCGGTGTTGGCGCTCCAGCCGCGGTAGTCCTGCAGGCGGGTCTCCCCGGCGAGCAGGTACACCGCCGCCCACTTCCGGTCCGGCTCGGCGGCCCAGTCCCGCGGCAGGATCAGCCGGACCATCGTGTAGGCGCCGACGCCGGTCGAGCGCACGGTCAGGTCGAGCACCCGCGGGTCACCCTCCACAGTGGACTCCGCGACGACGTGCGAGCCGTCGTCGGCCCGGGCGTCCGGGACGCCGGTCGCGGCCCGCGCCGGCGCCACCGGCACCACCAAGGCCACCGTGGCCACCACCGCGGCGGCGCCGAGCCACCTCCCAGATATGCGCATACGTATTCCTTTCCCCGGTCGATCGATCGAATCCGGAAAAGTGACGGCGATCACCCGGAAACCGCATCGGATGCGCGGTCAACCTAGAGGAAGAACGGTCCGCCCGGCAATTGTCCGGTCCCCGATCCCGTCGGACAATGTGAAGCGCAGGCAAACAAAACGACGCTTTTCCTCCCCCGTCAGGGTGAGGGTACGGTCACCGACCGTCATCAGAGTCGGACGGCCGTGCCACATCCCTGCACCAAACTCGCCAGTAACTTGAAAATCAGCAGGTCACCCCTTGTACACGAAGACCGTTTACGTTTTCTTGACGGGCTTCCGGTAACCGATTTCCTGTCGTAGCCTTCCCCTGCCGCCGGGCTCGGACCCCCTTGACCCCGTCCCCCGGCGCAGGTCCCAGCGCGGGGACCGCGAACCCTCGAGAACACTCCCCGAAAGGGCTTTTCATGCCTGCCCGAATTCGCTTTCCCCCGGCCCGCGCCGCCGCGCTCCTGATCGCCGTGGCCGCCGCGACCACCATTTCCGGGGCCGCCGGAAAACCGGCCGTCCCGCCGGCCGCGCTGCTGCCCGCCGAGTCGGTCCCCGGGAGCGGCCCGCGCGAGGTTTTCGACCTCGCCACCACCGCGCGATCGGCGCCGGAGCCTCAAGACGGGTGCGCGAACGTGACCCACGGCCGCCTGCTCGGCCCCGGAACCGCGACCGGGCAGGGCTTCCAGGCCGCGGTGCCCGGCGGTCAGGTGTCCGAGCTCGTCGCCCGCACCCCCGAACCGCCCGACCTCGCCGGCTGGACCGCGCAGGTCCGCCGGTGCGCGCAAGTCACCGTCGACGACCAGGACCTCCCCACGGTCTCGACCCTCACCCTGCGCACCGCGCCCGCCGTCCCCGGCGCGGAAACCCTTTCCTACCAGCAGGTCCTGACCCTTCCCGGCCAAGAGGCCGGGCTGCCGGGACTGCGCCTGCGCACCGTCGCCATCGCCGCCGGCACCGTGCTCGTCCTGCTCCGCGACGCCGGAGCGACCGATGTCGACCTCGACGCCCTGGCCCTCGCCGCGTGGCAGCACGCGCTCCCGCGGCTGGGTCGCTGACCCCGTTGAAGCAAGAGGAGAACCCGATGTCCCTGGAGCACACCGGCGGCGACACCCTGACCGCCTGCCTGCGGCACTGGGCGGCCGCAAAGCCCGACGAAGCCGCGCTCACGTTCGCCGACTTCAGCACCGAACGCGACGGGCGGCGGCGCACCCTCACCTGGCGGCAGCTGGCCGACCGCGTCGACGCCGCCGCGGCCGCGCTCCCGGTGCGTCCCGGCGACCGGGTCGCGGTCCTCTGCCCGCAGGGCCCGGACTACGTCGTCGGCTTCCTCGCCGCGATCACCGCGGGCGCGATCGCGGTGCCGCTGTTCGACCCGGGCCTGCCCGGCCACGCGGGACGGCTCGCCGCGGTGCTCGCCGACTGCACCCCCGCCGCGGTCGTCACGACCACGGCCGTCCAGGCGGCCGTCGAGGAGTTCGTCGACGTCCCGGTCGTCGTGGCCGATCGCCCGGGCCCCGCCCAGTCCTGGCCGGCGCCCGCGGCGGCCCCGGGCGACGTCGCGTACCTGCAGTACACCTCGGGGTCGACGCGCAGCCCGGCCGGCGTGGTGCTCACCCACACGAACGTGCTCAGCAACGTCGGCCAGGTCGTGCGCGGGCTCGGGCTCGACCCGGGCGCGGCCACCACGGTGTCGTGGCTGCCGCTGTTCCACGACATGGGCCTCGTCCTCGGCCTGGTGACCCCGCTGGCGCTGGGCCTGCGGTCGGTGCTGATGGACCCGCTCGCGTTCATCGAGCGGCCCGTTCGCTGGCTGGAGCTGCTCGGCGACCACGCCGGCGCCTGGAGCGCCGCGCCGAACTTCGCCTTCCACTACTGCGCGACCCGGGTGCGGGAGGCCGACCGCGCCCGGCTGCGGCTCGGGCGGGTCGCCGCGATCGTCAACGGCGCCGAGCCGATCAACCCGGACGTTCTCGACCGCTTCCACACCACGTTCGCCGCCGCCGGGTACCGGCCGGAGATGACGCGGCCCGCGTACGGCCTGGCCGAGGCGACCGTCTTCGTCACCACCGGCCCCGCCGCGGCTCCGCGCGTCACGACGTTCGACCGGGACGCCCTCTCCACGGGCACCGTGCGCCCGGCCGGCGACGGCGTCCGGCTGGTCGCCTGCGGGGTTCCGGCCGGTCAGGACGTCGCCCTGGTCGACCCGCACACCGCCGTCGCGGTCCCCGACGGGTCGGTCGGCGAGATCTGGGTGCACGGCCCGAACGTCGGTGAAGGCTACTGGCAGAAACCCCTCGAGAGCACCGAAACCTTCGGCGCTCAGCCCGCC
Source organism: Amycolatopsis sp. NPDC104819 (assembly GCF_055583145.1). Classification (NCBI taxonomy): domain Bacteria; kingdom Bacillati; phylum Actinomycetota; class Actinomycetes; order Pseudonocardiales; family Pseudonocardiaceae; genus Amycolatopsis; species Amycolatopsis sp. NPDC104819. The sequence goes on from NZ_JBVJON010000022.1 coordinate 6,641, forward strand.
GGCGGGCTGCCCGAGGGGCCGTGGCTGCGCACCGGTGACCTCGGCCTCCGCCACGACGGGGAGCTCTACATCGCGGGCCGCATCAAGGACCTGATCATCGTCGACGGCCGCAACCACTACCCGCAGGACGTCGAGGCGACCGCCGCGGCCGCCCACGGCGCGATCCGGCCCGGCAGCACGGCCGCGTTCGCGGTCGGCGGCGCCGACACCGAGTCCGTCGTCGTGGTCGCCGAGCACCGCGCCCACGACGAGCTGAGCGAGCAGGCGGAACGCGACCTCGTCACCACGATCCGGCGGCTCGTCGCCGACGCGCACGGTCTCGCGCTGCGTGACGTCCTGCTCGTCCCGGCCGGCCGGGTGCCACGCACCTCCAGCGGCAAGATCGCGCGCGCCGCCTGCCGCGACCGCTACCTCGCCGGTGACTACGGAAAGGCCCTGGCGCGATGAGAAACGACCCCACCCTCCGCCGGCGGCTGCTCGACCTGTTCGCCGAGCACCTCGGCGCCGACGTCGAGCCCGACCGCCCGCTCGCCGACTACGGCCTGTCCTCCCGTCAGGCCGTCGGGATCACCGCGGACCTCGAAGAGCTGCTGGGCGCCCGGCTTCCCGCGACCCTGCTGTGGGAGAACCCGACCGTCGACCACCTCGCGCGCAGCCTGGCCCCGGACGACGAGACCGAGCCGGAAACCCGGGCCACGGACCGCCGCCGGACCGACCCGGTCGCCGTGGTCGGCCTCGGCTGCCGCTGGCCCCGCGCGGACGGGCTCGAGGAGTTCTGGGACCTGCTGCGCAGCGGACGGGACGCCGTCCGGACCGCGCCGCCAGGCCGTTGGCACGCCGACGCGGCGCCGGTCGTCGGCGGGTTCCTCGACGACGTCGCCGGGTTCGACGCCGAGCACTTCGGCGTCACCCCGCGCGAAGCCGCGACGATGGATCCCCAGCAGCGCATGCTCCTCGAGGTCACCTGGGCGGCGCTGGAGCACGCCGGGATCGCGCCGGCGTCGCTGCGCGGCAGCCGCACCGGGGTCTACACGGGAATCGCCACACACGACTACGGCCACCTGACCATGGCCGGTGCCGAGCCCGATCTCGCGACGGCGACCGGCGCGGCGGGCAGCATCGCGTCGAACCGGCTGTCGTACTTCTACGACCTGCGAGGGCCGAGTATGGCCGTCGACACCGCGTGCTCGTCTTCGCTGGTCGCGGTGCACCACGCGGTGCGGGCGTTGCGCGACGGCGAAGCGGACCTGGCGCTCGCCGCCGGGGTGAACCTCATGCTGCTGCCCGCCCCGACCGCCGCGTTCGCCACCGCCGGGCTGCTGGCGGGCGACGGCCGGTGCAAGACCTTCTCGGCCGGCGCCGACGGCATCGCGCGGGCCGAAGGCTGCGGGGTCGTGGTGCTCAAGCGGCTTGCTGACGCCGAGGTCGACGGTGACCGCGTACTCGCGGTGATCCGGTCCTCGGCGGTCAACTCCGACGGCCGGTCGAACGGTCTCGCCGCGCCCAACCCCGTGGCCCAGCAAGCGATGCTGCGGGACGCCTACCGCGGCGCCGGGCTCGATCCGTCCACTGTGGACTACGTCGAGGCGCACGGCACCGGCACCCTGCTCGGCGACCCGATCGAAGCCGGCGCGCTCGGCGCGGTGCTGGGCGCGGGCCGCGACGCGGACGCGCCCCTGCTGATCGGGTCGGTGAAGACGAACATCGCCCACGCCGAAGCCGCGGCCGGGATCGCCGGGCTGATCAAGGTCGTCCTGGCGATGACCCACGACGAGCTGCCGCCGCAGCTGCACTTCACCACGCCGAACCCGCACATCCCGTTCGACGAGCTGCGGCTGCGCGTGGTCACCGAGCCGACACCGTGGCCGCGGCACAGCGGGCGGGCCACCGCCGGGGTGTCCGCCTTCGGCTTCGGCGGGACCAACGCGCACGTCGTGCTTGAGCAGGCCGCGCTCCCGGCTGCGCGCCCGGAAGCCGCCGGCGTCCGGATCGGGCTGCTGTCCGCCCGCACCCGCGACCGGCTCGCCGAGCGGGCGACGCAGCTGGCGGACTGGCTGGACTCCCCCGCGGCCGGCTCCCTCGCCGACGTCACGCACACGCTCTTCCGGCGGGACAACGGTGGGCGGCACCGCGCCGCCGTGGTCGCCGGGGACCGGGCCGAGCTGGCGACGCTGCTGCGGGCCGTCGGCGCCGGGGCCGACCCCTTGCCCGCGGGAGCGGTGACCGGGAGCGCGAATCCCGGCGAGGGCCCGGTTTTTGTGTTCTCCGGTCACGGCTCGCAGTGGCCGGGGATGGGCCGCGGCCTGCTGGCCGCCGAACCGGCGTTCGCCGCGCAGGTCGACAAGCTCTGCGACCCCTTCACCGAGCACACCGGGCGGTCGCTGCGCGCGCTGCTGGGCTCCGCCGGTCCGTTCTCACTGGCCGAAACCCAGCTGGCGATCTTCGGGACGCAGGTCGCGCTCGCCGCCCGGTGGGAGGCGCTCGGCGTCCGGCCCGCCGCGGTCCTCGGGCATTCGCTCGGGTCGGCGGCCGCGGCCGTCGTGAGCGGGGTGCTGACCGCCGACGAGGCCGTCCACCTGGTCGCGACCCGCGCGCGGCTGCTGGGCACGGTCCGGCCGGGCGGCGCGATGGCCGCCGTCGAGCTGACGACCGGCGAGCTCGCCGCGTACCCGGGGGTCGAGCTGGCCGTCGACTCCGCGCCGGGGCAGCTGACGGTGGCCGCGGACGCCGATGTGCTGGACCGGCTCGTCACGGAGCTGGAAGCCGCCGGCCGGACGGCGAGGCGGCTCCCGGTGGCGGTGGCCGGGCACTCGGCCGGCGTCGAGCCGGTCCTCGGCGACCTCCGGCACGCCTTGGCCGAGCTGGGCGGGCGGCGGCCGCTGGTGCCCTGGTACGACACGGTCCTGACCGACCCGCGCGAGCTGCCGGACTTCGACGCGCGGTACTGGGCGGCGCACCTGCGGCGGCCGGTGCGGTTCCGCCAGGCCGTCACGGCGGCGGCCGCGGACGGGCACCGCGTGTTCGTCGAGGTGTCCCCGCACCCGATCCTGCGGGGTTCGGTGGCCCGGACGCTGGCGGCCGCCGGAGTGGCGGACGCGGTGGTGACGGGGACGGTGCGCCGCGGCCAGGACGAGATCCGCGCGTTCGGCGCGGCCGCCGCGGCGGTGTACTGCGCGGGGATCGGGTTGAGTCTCGCGGAGCCCGACGACGGGGCGCGGCTCACCGACGTCCCGCCGATGCCCTGGCGGCACGAACGGTTCTGGTACACCGATCCAGAACCGGCCCCCGCTCGCCGGAGTCCGGCGAGTGCGGCGCCTCGCGCCGCCGGGGGTGACCGGCTCACCGAGATCGTCGCCGCCATCATGGGCCTGTCCCCCGACCGGCTCGACGCCGACGTCCCGCTCGTCGAGCTCGGGCTGGACTCCTTGATGGCGAACCGGATCCGCGAGGCCGTCCGGCGGGAGCTGGGCGCCGAACCCGACGCCGCCGCCGTCCTGCGCGGCGCCACCCTCGCCGACCTCAACCGCGATCTCGCGCCGCGCGAAGACGAGATTCCGCGACCGGCCCGCGGCCGCGCATGGGACGCCGCCGACCGGCTGGTCCTGCGGCTGTGGCGGGACCACACCGGTGCCGACGCGAGCGGCACGCACGTCCGGCTGTCCGGCGCCGCCCGGCCGGAGCCGCTCGCCCGGCTGCTCGCGGACGGGCTCACCACCGAGCTCGACACCCCCATCGACCCGGCCGAGCTGCTGCGGCACGACTCGCTCGCGGCCATCGCCGACGTCGCGCGTGCCGTCCTGGACACGCGGGAAGAACGCGGGCCCGTGCACCTGCTCTCACCGGGTGACGCCGGGACCCCGCCGCTGCTGCTGTTCCACCCCGGCGGCAGCACCTGCACCGTCTACCGGCCGCTGCTGGACCGGCTGCCCGGCGGTGTGCCGTGCGTCGGCTTCGAACGGGTGCCCGGCACGAGCATCGAAGAGCGCGTCGACCGCCTGCTCCCGCTGGTGCGGGCACGGCAGCCCCACGGGCCCTATCGCCTGGCCGGCTGGTCGTTCGGCGGTGCGCTCGCCTACGGCGTCGCCGCGCGGCTGGCGGAAGAGGGTGCCGAGGTCGAGCTCGTCGCGCTCGTTGACACCATGCTGCCGCTGCCGGAACCGGACCTCGACCCGCGGGCGTCGTCGGCCCGGCGGTTCCTGCGGTTCACCGGCTACGTCGAAGGCACCTACGGCCGGCCCGTCGCCCTCGGCCACGACGAGCTCGCGCCGCTGCCCGAAGAGGAGCAGATCGAGCTCACCATGCGCCGCGTCGCCGAAGCCGGGCTGCTGAGCCCGGGGGTGCTGCGGCACCAGCGTCAGTCCTTTTTGGACACTCTGGCCGCCGAACGCGGGACGCCCCGGCGCTACGACGGCCGGGTCGTCCTCTACCGGGCCACCGAGCCGTACGCCGCCGGGCTGGCGATGGAACCGCGGTACTCCCGCACGGACCTCGCCGCCGGCTGGGCGGACCTGTGCCCGCGGCTGGAGATCGTGCCCGTCGCCGCGCACCACCTCTCGGTGGTCGACCCGCCGCACGTCGACGTCGTCGCGCGGCACCTGGCGGGCCTGCTGTGGCCGTGACCCTGGTCCGGGCGTGGCCGCTGCTGGCCGTGCTCGGCGCGGGGCTACTGCTGGTCGCGGTCGACGCGACCGTGCTGCACGTCGCGCTGCCCGACGTCGTCCGGCAGCTGCGGCCCGGCGCCGCCGCCCAGGTGTGGATCGTGGCGATCTACCCGCTGACGGCGGCGCCGCTGCTGCTGCCGTTCGCCACCCTCGGCGACCGCTTCGGGCGGCGGCGGGTGCTGGTCACCGGCTACGTCGTGTTCGGGCTGGCGTCCCTCGGCTGCGCGCTCGCCCCCGGCGTCCCGGCGCTGCTCGCCGCGCGGGCGGCGCTCGGCTGCGGCGGCGCGATGATCATGCCGGTGACGATGTCGCTGCTGCGGGAGCTCTTCCCCGAGCGGCGGCAGCGGCGCACCGCGATCGCGGTGTGCAGCGGCATCGCCGGCGCCGGCTCGGTGTTCGGGCCGGTGCTCGGCGGGGTCCTCGTCGAGGCGTGGGGCTGGCGGGCGACGTTCCTGGTCAACCCGCCGGTGATCCTGGCCGCGGTGGTGGCGGCGCTGCGGTGGCTGCCGCGCACACCGCCGGGGCCGGGCCGGTGGGACGCGCTCAGCGCCGCGCTCGCCGCCGGCGGGGTGCTGGGGGTCGCGTCCGCCATCGGGCCGTCGGGGGGCGGCTTCGCGGCGGGCGCGGCCGGGTGCGTTCTGCTCGGCCTGTTCGTCCGGCGGCAGCGTCGTTCGCCGGAGCCGTTGCTGGACCTCGGGCTGTTCCGGCGGCCGGGCGTGCCGGGCGCAGTCGGCGGGGTGCTGCTGGTGATGAGCACGCTGGTCGGGCTGGGATTGCTGCTCGCCCAGTACCTGCAGGTGGTGCTCGGCCTCTCCCCGACGGCCGCGGCGGCGCGGCTGCTGCTGGTGCTCGGGGCGTCGGCGGCGGGAGCGTGGTGGCTCCGGGCCTGCTCGCGCGGTTCGGCAACGTCCGGGTCCGGACGGCGGGGTTCGCGGTGGCGGCGCTGGCGTTGCTGATCCCGGCCGCCGGCGGGTCGAGCTCACCGTGGTGGCTGGGCGGCGCGCTGGTGGGTTCGGGGTTCGGCATGGCGCTGGCGCTGACGTCGAGCACGGACACGCTGCTGTCGGCGGCCCCGGCGGACAGCGCGGGCGGCGCGGCCGCGGTCGAGAAGACGGGCTACGAGCTGGGAGCCGGCCTCGGGACAACAGTGTTCGGTTCCCTGGCGGCGGCGGTGTACGCAGCACGGCTGGTGGTGCCGCCTGGAGTGCCTCCGCCTGCTGCCCAGCTCGCGGCGGCAGGCCCGGCGCAGGCCGAGACGGCGGCACGAGGGTTGGCGGCGGCGGACGAACTGCTCGCGGCGGCGCGGGCGGCTTGCGCGGATGGGGTGCAGGTGGCGGCGGGAGTCGCTTGTGGACTGTTCGCGGTCGCTGCCGTGGTGTCGTTTTGGCGCCGGGGCAGGGTGATTTGACTCAAAATCAGCCGCATGTGGCGCCTCGCCACTTCGGAGGTTGAGCGGCGGTCGCTGCCGTGGTGTTGCTTTCGCGTCGGGACGTAGCGAGCTGACTCAACGCCCGCAGTATAGGCCGTTATACACAACCCTCACCGGAACCAACTCCCCGCACCCGACCGCATCACCGGGCCGCGTGACTTCGGCGGGATCGGCAACGACCCCTGGCTCGGCGGCCACAGCGTCACCGCGGGGACATCACGCACCTGGGCCCGCAAACCGGCCAACGGCAGGGGCCGCCGGCGGGTGAGCATCGTCGTCGTACGCGGGTGGAGGTCCACGAACGGGTACGTCGTGTGCAACGCCGCCAGACGGTTTTCGAGCCGGCGGCTGCGCTCGGCCAGCTCTCCCGCCGGGACCGCCGGCTGGACCACCAGGAACTCGCTCGGCCCGAGCCGCACCGCGCGGTCGAGGGGGCGGAGGCCGTCGCGGAGGAGGTCGGCGATGTTCTGCTCCGTGTGCATCCGGACCCGGACGCCGTGGCGGCGTTCGACCGCGGCCGGGTCGTCGACCACCACCAGGACCAGGCCCAGCGGGACCGTGTCGGTCGCGTCGCCGAGCCAGGACATGATGCCCGCCAGGGTGTCGAGGCCGGTGTCCGGGTCGACCGGCGGGCCGGTGGGCGGCGGCTCCGCCGCGCGGGCCGAGTCCAGCTTCGCCGCCACGTGCCGCAACGCCGCCTCGGCCCGGCTCTCGATGTCGAGCGCCGCCGGGGTGTCGACCGACGCCAGGACGTCGTCGACCCGGCGGCGCACCGACGGCGGCAGCCGGTCGCCCATCGCGTCGCGGAGCCGGACGACCTCGGCGTACGCCTCGTCGCGGCGCAGGCCCCAGCGCCCGCGGAACAGCCGCGCCCGCTCCACCGAGGACGCCTGCGGGTCGACCTCGTCCAGGTCCTGCGCGACGACCGAAGCGCCGAACGTCGGCGACAGCACCGCGACCGACCACTCCCGCGCCATCGGCTCGTCGGCGCGCAGCAGCACCGGCGTGACGCCGTGCGGCAGGTCGGGCCGGCCGGAGTCGACCATGCCGACGACCGTCACCGCGGCCCGCCGCGCGATCCGGGCGTAGACCTCGCGCTCGCGGTCGAAGTACGGCAGCCGCTGGAACAGCGCGAACACGACCATGTCGGCTCCCGCGCCCTCCGCGAGCGCCGCCCGCTCCACCGCGTGGGACGCGGTCACCAGGGCACGCTTGGACAGCACCCCCGCGCGGGCGGCGCCGCGCGGATCTGCTTCGGGCATCAGGGGATCGCCTTCGCCGGGGAAAGGGAGACAACCACCGTAAGAGACACCGCCCGCCCCGGCTAGCCACCTGATGGGGTGGACTCAGAAGTGGTCCCGGTCCACCTCCCGGGCGACGACCTCGTCACGGTCCGCGAGCTTTTCCAGGCCCCGCAACGGCTGCCGCATCCGGTGGTTCCCGCGGAGACGCCCGGCGTTGCGGTCGAGGAACGCCCAGTACCCCGCCGTGAACGGGCACGCGTCCGGCCCCGTCCGCTTCTTCGGGTCGAAGGCACAACCGGGACAGTGGTCACTCATCCGGTTGATGTAGGCCCCGCCCGCCGCGTACGGCTTGGTCGCGACGAGCCCGCCGTCGGCGTACTGGCTCATGCCGATCACGTTCGCCGGCATCACCCAGGCGAAACCGTCGACGAACGCCGTCGCGAACCACCGGGTGAGCGCGGCCGGCTCGTACCCGCGCTGCAGCGCGTGGTTGCCCAGCACCATCAGGCGTTCGATGTGGTGGGCGTACCCGCGGTCGCGCACCCCCGCGAGCGCGGTGCGCAGGCAGGCCGCCTCGACGGCGTCGGCGTCCAGCTCGCGCCACCACCGCGGCAGCTCCCGGTGCGCCCGCAAAGCGTTGCGGCGCAAGTAGTCCGGCCCCTGGTGCCAGTACAGGTGCCACACCCATTCACGCCAGCCCAGCACCTGCCGGACGAACCCCTCGACACTGCCCAGCGGCGCTTCCCCGGCCCGGTACCGCGCTTCGGCCTGCTCGATCACGTCCCGCGGGTCGAGCAGGCCGAGGTTGAGCGGCACCGAGAGCAGCGCGTGCGCCATCGCCCAGTCGTGCGTGAGCATCGCGTCCTGGTGCGGGCCGAAGTCCGGCAGCCGGTGCTCGAGGAACCGCCGCAGCGCCCGCTCCGCCTCGTCGTGGCCGACGGCGAACCGGCGCGGCCCGTCGACGCCGACGGGGTGGATCTCCCCCGCGCGCTCGGCGCGGTCGAGCTCGGCGCGGACGCGGTCGTCGATCGGGTTCTCGCGCGGGTGCCACGGCGCGGGGACGCCGAGCCGGGTCGTCTTCGGCGGCGGTTCCCGGTTGTCGTGGTCGAGGTTCCACCGGCCGCCGGCCGGCTCGCCGCCGGGGTCGAGCAGGACGCCGAACTTCCGGCGCTGGTCGCGGTAGAAGTCCTCCATGACGAACCGGGTGCGCCCGCCGGCCCACTCGGCGAAGTCCGCCTTGGACAGCACGAACCCCGGGGTCGGCAGGATCTCCGTCACGACGCCTTCGTCACGCAGCCGCCGGACGAACGCGTCGGCCGCGTGCGACGTCGGTTCGTGCACCACCACCGGCCGCCCGAACCGCCGCAGCCCGGTGCGGTAGTCGGGCGCGTCGAGGAGCGTGACGCGGTCGCCGAGGTCGGCCGCGAGCCGGTAGAGGGCGGCCTGGACGAGGTGCAGCTTCTGCCGGTGGAACGGCTTTCCGGCGAAGGCCGCGGCCGAGCGGATCAGCAGCACGTCGCGGTCGCGGAGCTCGGGCGTGCCGTGGAAGTGCGGTCCGAGCTGGTCGGCGAACAGCCAGAGCGCGGGCTCGTCTCCCATGGGCTGAACGCTAACCCGCTTCCGGCGGCTCCGCAGCGTACGCGCGCAGCACTTCCGTGGTGTCTCCCAAGAACTTCGCCACCACCTCGGCCTGCCCCGGCGCCAGCTCCGCCGTCAGCCGGGTCATCGCGGCGACCAGGGGCGCCAGCGCCGCCCGCACCTCGGTGCGCGCGGTGTCGGCGATGACCAGCGTGACGCGCCGGCCGTCGCTCGGGTGACGGTCGCGGCGGACGTGGCCGGCCGCCTCCAGCCGGTCGACCAGCACCGTCGCCGACGCGGAGCGGATCTTGAGCGCGTGCGCCAGGTCGACCGTGCCCATCGGCGTGCCCGCCGCGAGGTGCTGCAGGGCCTGCACGTCGGTCGCGCCGAGGTCCAGGCGCCGGGCCAGGGCCAGCTGGACGTCGTGGGCGAGCACGAGCAGGTCCCGCAGGGCGAGGTTCACCCGGAGCGCGACACCGTCTTCCACCGGCCCATTCTACGGTAGCTAGACAATCTAGCTAGTTTTGCTACCGTGGGCCCGGTGGATGTCCGAGCGATGAACGCGCAGATGACCGCCCGGCTGATCGGCGCCCCGGCGGAGCCGCCGCCCGAAGGCGGGTACGCGCTGCGGGTGGTCGAGACCCGCGGCCGCAGCACCGGCGAGCCGCGGCGCGTGCCGCTGGCCGTCGTCGCACGGGAGGGCTGGCACTACCTCGTCTCGCCGGTCCGCGACCGCGACTGGGTCGCGAATCTCCTTGAAGCGCCCGAGTGTGCACTCCTTTCGGCCGGGGAACGCCAGGACTGCCGCGCCGAAACCGTCGACGGCCCGGAGGCCGCCGACGTGGTCGCGACGTACTTGGCCGCGATGTCGGTGCCGTGGGCGGTCAAGGCCTTCCCGGTCCCGCAGGACGCGTCCGAGGACCGGATTCTGGAGCACCTGCCGAGCATGGCGGTGTTCCGGCTGTCCACAGTGGACACGGCGTGAGCGTCGCGGTCGCCGGTGGCGGGCCCGGCGGTCTCCTGCTCGGGTACCTGCTCGCCCGCGCCGGGATCGAGGTCACCGTGCTGGAGGCGCGGTCGGACTTCGACCGCGACTTCCGCGGCGACTCCCTCCACCCGTACACCCTGGAGCTGCTCGACCGGCTCGGCCTGGCCGAGGACCTGCTGCGGCTCGACCACTTCAAGGCGCGTTCGTTCCGCTTCCACACCCCGGCCGGCGTCTACCGCTGCGCCGACTACGACCGGCTCGACACACCGTTCGGCTACGTCGCGCTGATGCCCCAGGTGCGGTTCCTCGACTTCCTCGCCGAACGCGCGAACGCGCTGCCGACGTTCACGCTCCGGACGAACGCGAAGGTCACCGGGCTGCTCGAAGACGACGACGGGACCGTCACCGGCGTCCGGTACCGCGGCGGCGAGCTGAAGACGTCGCTCGTCGTCGGCGCCGACGGCCGGTTCTCGACCGTGCGCCGCCTGGCCGGGCTCCCCGCCGAGCCGCTCGGCGCGACCACCGACCTGCTGTGGTTCCGGCTGCCGCGCTCCCCCGGCGACCCGCCCGACGCCGACCTCGACCTCTACTTCGGGCGGGACTCCTACGTCGGTGTCCTCGGCGGCGTCCGCGACTGGCAGGTGGGCTACAGCATCGAGAAGGGCGCCTACCCGGCGCTGCGCGAAGGCGGGGTCGAGCCGATCCGCGCGTTCCTGCGCGAGCGCGTCCCGTGGCTGGCCGACCGGGCGCACCTGCTCGCCGACTTCGCGCAGACCACGCTGCTCTCGGTGGACATCTCCCGCGTCGAGCGCTGGCACCGCCCGGGGCTGCTGCTGCTCGGCGACGCCGCGCACGTCATCTCCCCGGTCGGCGGCAACGGGATCCTCATGGCGGTGCAGGACGCCGTCGCCGCGGCGAACCGCCTGGTTCCGCCGCTGCGGCGGGGCGATCTCACCGACGGAGACCTGGCCGCGGTCCAGGCCGACCGGATCCGCGCGATCGAACGGGTGCAGGCCGACCAGGTGCGCGTCGAGCGGCGGGCCGCGGCGGCCCGGGCCCGCGGCCGGGGCACCGCGCCACCCGCGCTGCTCAAGTTCCTGTTCGCGATCCCGGCGGTGCGCGCCCGCGGCGCGCGCGGCAACGCCTACGGCCCGTTCCCGCCTCAGCTGGACGAATCGCTCTTGTCGTAGGAGGCCTGGCCCTCGGCCGCTCCGACGTCGGCGGTCACCGCCTGGGTCATCGCCGCGATGGTGCGCTCGAGGCCCTGCCGGACCTCGTCGTCGGCCGCCTCGCGCACGCTGTGCAGGGTCACCGTGATCTCCGACGACGCCGGTCCGGCGTCGGCGATCCGCAGTTCGCCGTGGTAGTCGTCCGGGCCTTCGGCGCCCCACGACAGCGAGCGGTTCGCGGCGTCGGTGTGCAGCCACGCCTCGCTCGCGACGCGCTGCCCGTGCACCTCCGCCTCCACGTGCACGCTGTCCCCGCCCGTCGGCTGGGCGAGCTTCATCTCCGGGAAGTACCGCGGGAGGTTCTCGGGGTGGCTCAAGAACGCGAACAGCTCGTCCGCGGGGACGTCGGCGGTCGCGGTGTGGCGGTACTGGGTCATCGTCAGCTCCTCGTCGGCGGACCGGTCGCGCCCGGGTTACCCACCCGGCCCGGACACAATCCCGCGCCGGAGCTTTAAAAGCCGCCCGGCGGGGAACCCGGATGCCATGGCACGCACCGAACCCGTCGCCCGGGTGCCGAAACCGGGCCCGGCTCCGATCCAGGGCATCGGCATGCTCATCGGCCTGCTCTTCCTCGTGCTCGGTGCGCTGGAGCTGATTCCGGGGGTCACCATCGGCGAGCAGCCGAGCCGGTTGTTCGGCGTCTTCGCCGTTTCGGGGGTATGGACGCTGCTCCATTTGCTCACCGGCGCCGCCGCGGTCTTCTGCACGCGTTCGTCCGCACTGTCCGCCCGGTTCCTCGTCGGGGCCGGCGGGTTGTACGCCGTGCTCGGGCTCGCCGGGCTCCTGCCGCTGCCGGGCGCGGTCGAGGACCTGCTGCCGATGAACACCGCCGCGATCTGCCTGAGCTTCGGCCTCGGCACGGCGATGCTCATCCTCGGGCTGGGCTGGCTCCGGCTCGGGCCAGGACGCCACCGCTGACGACGTCGCCGCCGGGCCGCGGGAAGCGCACCACGGCGGCGGCCACGAGCACCGCCAGTCCGAAGAGGACATAGCCGTTCCCGGTCAGCTGCTGGAGCAGGTTCCACCGGTTCTCGACCTCGCCCCCGCGCGGCCACCACCACTGCGGGCCGGCGACGAACAGCACCGCGCCCGCTCCGACGAGGATCGTGAAGTCACGCCGCCGGGTGCGTCGCGCCAGCACCGCCCAGCCGAGCAGGACGACCACGGCCCAGACCCAGTGGTGTGTCCAGGAGATCGGGGAGACCAGCAGCCCGCCGACGGCGTTCACCCCGAGCGCGACAGTCGTCTCCCCCGCGGCCAGCGCGCGCCGCACGCCCAGCGCGGTCAGCACCAGCACCACCGCCACCAGCGGCAGCCACCACGCCGTGCGCGCGTCCGCCGGCACCCCGGCCCGGGCCAGCAGCCCCAGCAGCGACTGGTTGCCGGCGTAGGTCGGCTCCCCGACCCGCCCGGTGTCCCACAAGGCGCCGGTCCAATACCGCACCGAGTCCGCGCCGGCGAGCAGGAAGCCCAGCGCCGTCGCGGCCAGGAACGTCACCACGGTCGTCACGGCGGCCCGGGTGTCGCGGCGGAGCAGGAAGTACAGCAGGAACACGGCCGGCGTGAGCTTGATCGCGGCAGCGAGGCCGATGAGCAGGCCGCGCGGCCACTTCGGGTGGTCGACGAGCACGTCCAGCACCACCAGCGCCAGCAGCAGGACGTCGATCTGCCCCGCGTACACCGTGCGCAGCACCGGTTCCAGCACCTCGGCCACCAGCAGGAGCGCCCCGACGCGGCGCCAGTCGCAGCGGGCGCCGAGCGCGCGCAGCACCGTCGTCAGCACCGCGGCCAGCAGGCCGAGGGACAGCAGCGTGAGCGCGAGGCAGGCGGCCCAGTACGGCAGCAGCGTCAGCGGGGCCAGCACGATCGCCGCGAACGGCGGGTAGGTGAAGAGCAGGAGCTGGCCGTCCCCGGTCGGCGGCAGCGTGCCGTACAGCGCCTGGCCGTGCAGCAGCGCAGCCGAGCCGAGCCGGTAGACGTCCAGATCGACGCGGTAGGCCGGAAACCGCAGGCGGCCGTCGTTGTAGGACACCAGCAGCACGACCAGCACGAGCACCTGCGCGCCCAGCAGCACGTACTTGTTCCCGAGCTTCGCCCGCACCCCTCGTCCCCTCCGGTCGTCTCACGCATTCTGTCGGCTCCCCGCGCCGGCGCCATCCGGGAAACCCCCGGACCGACCCGGGGAAAACCGGTTGCCGCCCGTGCCACCCTGGGCGGATGGGGACTCCGGACGGCTTCGGCCACCGCGTCGACGCACGCGGCACCGTGACGATCACCCACCACGGCCGTCCCGCCGGGACGCTCCGCGGTGGCGCCGCCGCGCGCTTCCTCGCCGCGCTCGACCGCGGGGACGACGCGCAGCTGCTGATGGCCCGCGCGACCGGCAACTACAAGCACGGCAACGAACGGCAGGCCCGCGACCACGCGCGCAACCGCGGGCGGTGACCCGCACCTGGCACGCTGGAGCCATGAGCTACGACGTGCAGACGGTCCGCAAGCACTTCCCCGCCCTCGCCGAGGGAGCCGCCCACTTCGACGGGCCGGGCGGCTCGCAGGTTCCCGACGTCGTCGGGGAGGCGGTGGCCGGCACGCTGTGCGCGGCGATCGCCAACCGCGGCGTGGTCACCGCCGCCGAGCGCCGGGCGGCGACGGTGGTCACCGAAGCCCGCCAGGCCGTCGCCGACCTGCTCGCCGCCGACCCGGCCGGGGTCGTCTTCGGCCGGAGCATGACGCAGCTGACCTACGACTTCTCCCGCGCGCTGGCCAAGGACTGGGGTCCGGGGGACGAGGTCGTCGTCACCCGGCTCGACCACGACGCGAACATCCGGCCGTGGGTGCAGGCCGCGGCGGCCGCCGGCGCGACCGTGCGCTGGGCGGACTTCGACCCCGCGACCGGCCTGCTCGACCCGGCCGCCGTCACCGGCCTGCTGTCCGCGCGGACCCGGCTGGTCGCGCTGACGGCGGCGTCCAACCTGCTGGGCACCCGCCCGGACGTCCCGGCGATCGCGGCGGCGGTGCACGACGCGGGCGCGCTGCTCTACCTCGACGGGGTGCACCTGACCCCGCACGCGGCGGTCGACGTCACGGCCCTCGGCGCCGACTTCTACGCCTGCTCGCCGTACAAGTTCCTCGGCCCGCACCTCGGGCTGGTCGCCGCGGCACCCGCCCTGCTGGAGACCCTGCACCCGGACAAGCTGCTGCCCTCGACCGACGCCGTCCCGGAACGCTTCGAGCTCGGGACGCTCCCGTACGAGCTGCTGGCCGGCACCACCGCGGCCGTGGACTTCCTCGCCGGGCTCGTCCCCGGCGAGGGCACGCGGCGCGCGCGTCTCCTCCGCTCCCTGGCGGCGCTGGAGGAGCACGAGAACGCGCTGCTCAGCCGGCTCGACACCGGCCTGGCCGGGCTGCCCGGGGTGACCCGGCACGGCGCGCCGGACCGGCACCGCACGCCGACGGCGCTGTTCTCCGTGGACGGCGTCACGCCGCAGGCGGTCTACGAGCACCTCGGCGCCCAGGGCGTCAACGCGCCGGCGGGAAGCTTCTACGCGATCGAGTGCGCGCGGCACCTCGGGCTCGGCGACACCGGCGCGGTGCGGGCCGGGATCGCGCCGTACACCACGGAAGCCGACGTCGACCGGCTGCTCGCCGGCGTCGCGTCGCTCCCCCGCTGAACGCCGACGGCCACCCCGGGGAGTCGTCCCGGGGTGGCCGTCGCGCGGGCTCGGATCAGCTGGGGTCCTGATCGAGCTGCGTCGCCTTCACCGCGTTGGCGACCTGCGTGCAGTCGTCGTCGGTGATGCCCGCGGTGCCCGCCTTGGCCAGCGCCGCGCACGAGGAGTTGAGGGCTTCGCCGACGTCCTTGAACGTCGCGCTCTGGGTGAGCGTGTTCTCGACGCCCCACCAGATCTGGACCGACTTGTCGAGGCCGAGGCCGCGCACGGTCTGGTTGTTGAACGTGTCGCCGTCGGTGATCAGGTAGTCGGCCTTGTTCACGACGCCGTCGTTGATGTGCTCGTCCGGGTTGTTGGTCTGCCAGCCGGGGCCGTTGACCATGTCCGGCTGCGGGGACAGCGACGAGCGCGGGTCCTTCATGTTGCGGATCGCGCCCAGCGACGAGCCCGCGCCGAGCAGCCAGCGGTTGTCGCCGGTGTCGTTGGGGTCGTTCGAGGTGATGCCGATGAACTTGCCGAAGACGTCCGAGAGACCTTCGTTGATCGAGTCGGCCTGGCCGCCGCTCAGCCCGGAGGTGTGCTGGGTGACACCGTGGGTGAGCTCGTGGCCGGTGATGTCGTCGGTGGTGACACCCTCGCCGAAGGCCATCTGCTCGCCGTCCCAGAAGGCGTTGGCGAACGGGCACTCGCCGTCGACGCAGATCCGGACGGTGCCGCGCAGCGCCTTGCCGGTGCCGTCGCTGTAGTCGGCGCCGATGAGGCCGGTCAGGTCGACGTTGACGTACTTCTGGTAGAAGTCCGAGGCCTGGCCGAAGAAGGTGTAGACGTTGTTGACGTCCGGCACGCTCGACTCGGCGCCGCCTTCCTTGCGGGTGACGTCGAACGCGGCGCCGCAGCGGACCGAGTCGGTCGTGCCGCTGACCACCTTGCGGTTGGCGTCGCAGACGTCGCGGTTGGCCTCGCGGACCTCCGACCAGGACGTCAGGATGTCGGCCGTGCCGGCCTTGACGACCTCGGTCCACTTGTCCTGGAACTTCTTGCCGTGCACGGTGACCTGGTAGGTCGGCACCGCGACGCCGTCACCCTTCGCGCCGCCGAGGGTGGCGTCGTACCAGTACGCGCGGGGCGCGTCGGCCTTCAGCGTGTTCGCGGGCAGGCCGGTGCGCTTCGCGACGTCCGCGATGGCGGCGTCGGCGGCCCCCGCGTCACTCTTCGGGAAGGCGCCGGTGGTCTTCTTCGTGGTGCGGCCGTGCGTGGCGAGCACCGCGCCGGCCTTGTCGCGCAGCTGGACCAGCTGGCCGCCGAACACCGGCACCCCGCCGATCTCCTGCTGCTGCCGCTGCACGCTGCCGAACGGCATCGCGAGCGAGCTCAGCGCGTGCATCGACGGCTGCGCGATGGTCGCCTCGGCGGGCGAACTGATCGTGGCCAGCGACACCGCGACGACGGCCGCACTCACCGTCGCCGCCCCCGCGATGACCCGTTTGCGTGACACCCGGTACACCTCCGTGGAAGCTTGATCACCTGACGTGAAGTCCGTGCAGAGTCACATGCCCCGAAGGGGTCGCACACCGGTCGAAAGTAGGTAACTGACCATCTGAAGTCGGGCAACCGGTAGTTAATCACCGACATTTCGGACGACCCAGACGTGACCCGCGCGGCATCACGCGTGATTGGAGGGGCATCACTCGTGACTGGGCGGGCATCACACGTGATTGAAGGGGCATCAGCGCGATGCCCCGGAAAACACGCGTGATGCCCGGCTGATCACGCGTGTGTCCCCGCGGATCACGCGTGATGCCTGTTGGCGCACGGTCAGGGGGCGGGTGGGGCCACCACTCGGAGCTGGAGCATGGCCGCGAAACGGGCTTCCGGGTCGGTCATGTCGAAGCCGCCGACTTCCGCGAGCCGGCGGAGGCGGTACCGGAACGTGTTCGGGTGGACGTGGACCGCGGCCGAAGCGGCGATGACGTCGCCGAAGGCGTCGAGCCAGGCTCGCAGGGTCTCGACGAGGTGCGCGTGGTGCTGCTCGTCGTAGTCCAGGAGCCGGGCGACCGGGCCGGTCGGGCGGTCGCCGCGCGCGGCCACCAGGTCCTGCAGCTCGAGCAGCAGCGCTTCGACGTGGACGTCGGCCAGCAGCGCGACGCGGCGGCCGGCGCCGTTGCCGGACCGCAGCACCCGCAACGCGCGATCGGCGCTGTCGCGGGCTTCCGGCAGCTCCCCCGCGCTGCGCGCGACCGGCCCGATGCCCACGACGGCCCGGACGCGGTCGCCGACGCGGTCCAGGAAGTCCTTCGCGATCCGCAGGGCCCGCCGTTCGCCGTCGGCGTCGCGGGTCACCGGTATCAGCCCGTACGCCGTGTCGCCGACGAGCGCCGCGGCCGACCGCGGGTGCACCGCGCTCAGGTGCATGGCGAGGCCGTCGCTGAGCCGCTGGCGTTCGGTGGCGAGCTCGGCCGCGCGGGGGTCGGCGGTGTCGAGCACCGCCAGCGCCAGCACGACGACCGGCTGGTCGGCCAGCCCCAGCCGGCTCAACGCCTCGCGCGCGCCCGCCCCGCCTTCCAGCGCCGTGCTCAGCAGGTCCGCGCGCAGGCGCCGTTCGACGTCGGCGCCCGCCCGGACGCGCAGCAGGTGCAGCGCCACCAGGCGGGCCGCGTCGCAGAGCGCCTGGGTCCGGTCCGGGGTCAGGGGTTCGCGCACCGCGGCCCAGATCGAGCCGAGGATCTCGTCCCCCGCCCGGACCGCGACGGCCACCCGCGGGAGCGAGAACCCGTCGGGGCTCTCCGGCGGCCGGTCGACGAACACCGGCTGGTCGGTGCGGTAGAGCTCCCGGAACACCCCGCGGTCGGCCAGCATCCGGGCGAACCGCTCCGGCACCTGCCGCCCGAGGATCGTCTCGACGCGCGAAGGGTCGGCTTCGTCCTGCCGCCCCGAGAAGGCCAGCACGCGGGAGCGGCGGTCCTCGATGGTGACCGGCGCGTCGATCAACGCCCCGATCGCGTTGGCCACGGCGAACAGGTCACCCGAGGGCAGCCCGGCCAGGGTCTCGGGCTCGGCGTCACCGACGTCGCCCTCGGCGAGCAGCGACCGCAGCATGGCGGCGAGCTGTGCCCACGACGCGCCGCGCGCGAACCCGAGCAGCGCGACGCCGGTCTCCTCGACGGCGGCCGTGACGGCGGGGGTCACCGTGACCGGCGCCCGCAGCACGAGCCCGGCCGCGTCGTGGCGGGCCAGGGCCCGCAGCTGCCGCACCACTTCCTCCGGCTCGCCGAGGCCGACGCCCAGCACCAGCGCGTGCTGCGGCAGCGCCGGCTCGTCGAGCGGGTCGTGGATGGCGACCCCGCCGATGCCGCCGGCCCGGTCGCCGTCCCCGAGCACCAGGTCCAGGAGGGTGCCGCCCAGGTCGTCGAGGACACGGCCGAGGCTGGCGTGCGGGCGCAGGTTCACGGAAACGAGCACCTCCCGAAGCTAGGCGGGCCGACCCCAGCCTAGTTCGTCGGAAGCCACGAATTCAGCACCCGAGTTCGTCCACGACGACGAACTCGGGTGCCCGAGGAGGGTCAGCCCGCCAGCTTCGCCGCCACGTTGTAGGCCGCCACCAGCAGCTTGGCGCCCGGCACCCGCCGCCGGGGCTCGACGCGGACCGTGCGGCTCTCCCCCGGCAGCAGCCAGAAGTAGTTGTCGCCGTAGCGGGTCGGCAGCACGCGGTCGACGCCGTTGCGTTCCCGCAGCGACAGCCGGATCATCGCCGCGACCGTCCGGCCGTCGTTGCGGACCGTCGCGGTGAACGCGTCGCCGTCGGGCCGCAGCGACGTGGTGAGCCGGGCGCCCGGCAGCTGGTTGAGCGCCCGCATCGCCGTGTCCGTGGTGTAGCGCCAGTAGGTGTTCTCCGACAGCACCGCGCCACGGGCGTCGGTCAGGGTCAACCGGAGCAGGTGCAGCGGCGGCAGCCCGGCGTCGAACGGCACCGTGAACGCCGCCGCGCCCGAAATCGGGGCCACGTCGAGCTTCTGCTCCTTCGCCGGGCCCAGGCTCGCGCCGTCGAGACCGTACAGCCGGGCGTCGACGGTCACCCCGCTCAGCGCCGCCGGCGTGTGGTTGACGACCCGGACCTGCCACGTCGTGAGGTCGGCCTGGACGTGGTGGGCCTCGCAGCCCTTGCGCGCGCCGTAGTAGCTGCCGTTGACGTCGAGGTCGTAGTCGTAGGTCTGCCAAACCGTGCTGTGCCAGGCCGGGTGCGACATCCAGAGCAGCACGCCGGTGGCGTCGTTCCACAGCTTCGCGTTCCACGCCTCGAAGATCGCGCGCATGCTCTCGTAGTTGACGAACTGCGCCTTGCGGCAGAACTCCGCCAGGCTCGTCGAGGGCGCGAGCCGGGCGTCAATCGCCGCGAGGTAGGTCTGCGGGGCCTGGTTGCCGTTGCCCGACCAGTCGTGGTGGAACCACGACGCGCCGATCGGCCAGCCCGGGTCGTCCTTGCCGACCAGGTTGCGCATGCTCTCCACGACCGAGACGGTCGGCAGCCCGATCTCGCTCCAGAACCCGGCCTTGCCGCCGGTCGCCTCGCCGGTGAAGTACTGCTTCGGGTCCAGCCAGCGGTAGGGCCCGTCGCCGGTGATCACGCCGCCCGCGGAGTTGCCCTGGTAGAGCAGGTCGGTGTGGCCGGTGACGATCTCGCGCAGCGCGTTGTCGATGACTGCCGGCGGAGTGCCCTCGTTGCAGCCGAACCAGACCGTCGCGCAGGCGTGGTGGCGGTAGCGCAGCACGGTGTCCTTCGCCTGCGCGAGGAAGATGTCGTGGTTGGCCGGGTCGGTCGACCAGCCGTCCCAGAACTCGTTCCACAGCAGGATGCCGTACTTGTCGCAGGCGTCGAACAGCTCCTGGCGGTACGACGAGCCGACCCAGTTGCGGATCAGGGTGAAGTTCATGTCGCGGTGCATCGCGACGACGGCGTCGGTCCGCTCCGGCGTCATCCGGCGCAGCAGCTCGTCCCAGCCCCAGCTGCCGCCCCGGGCGAACACCTTGACACCGTTGACGAGGAACGTCAGCGGCTTCGGGCTGTTGTCCACCGAGGCGGCGTCGGTCCAGGTGTCACCGTCCTGCGACACCTGGATCTTGAAGGTCGCCGCGTAGGCCGTCTCCCAGGTCAGCACGACCCGGTCGAACGCGGTCGCGGCGCCGAGGTCGACCTGCAGCCACTGGTTGTCTTCGTAGGCCGACGTCCAGCGCGTGTTCGGGTCGCCGTCGAAGGCCCGCTCGGGCGGGTTGCCGTCGGCCACCGACTGCGCCGTCGCGGTCTTGCCCTGCGCCAGGTCGGCGCCGGGGTTCTTGCTGTCGACCACGGACATCGTCCAGAGCGAGAAACCCCAGCCGGTGGCGCGCTTCAGGCCCTGCATCCGGACGTACCGGGCGGTCTGCGGCGCGAGGTCGACGGTCTGCGTCGCGCGGCCGTCGGCGATGACGATCGGCAGGTCGTACTGGTAGCCGATCTGCCGGAGGCCGATCTTGACCGTCCGCCGGTCGCTCGTCGCCGCGCCGATCGCCGCGGTGAGCGTCAGGTCGTAGAGGTTCGGGTCGCCGTACCCGTTGGGCCACCACAGCTTCGGGTTCTTCACCTGCTGCTTCGGGAACACGACGTCGGTGCTCTGCCCGGCCGGGAGGGTGACCGTGGCCGAGACGTTCACCGGGCCGAACGCGGCGCTCACCTTGACCCGCTGGGCCGTCGCGGCGGCGTTGCGCACCGGCACGGTGAGCGTCACCTCGGCGGTGCCGGCGTCGGGCACCTTCGTGTCGACCCGCACGTCACCGAGCACGGCGGCGCCGGTCGAGCGCAGCCGCACGTGGTCCCAGATGCCCGAGGCGCGGTCGCGGACCGCGGGCATCCAGTCCCAGCCGGACACCGCGAGGTAGGTCGGCGAGCTGTCGAACATCGTGCTGCCGGCGTCGACGAACGCGTAGCCCGCGGACCCCTTGTCGCCAGGGCTGCCCGGCCGCGGCATCGGCGAGATCTTCACGGCGAGGGCCTGCTCGCCGGTGCGCCGCAGCGCCGCGGTGACGTCGTAGGCGCCGCGGCCGAACGGGTGGCTCTGCGTGCCGATCTCCGCGCCGTTGAGCCAGATCCGCGCTTCGTGGTTGACCCCGTCGAACTCGAGCCAGACGTGCCGGCCCGGCGAGGTGTCGAGGCCACGTGGCAGGCCGAAGCGGCGGCGGTACCACCAGGCGTGCCGGGACAGCGCCTCCGGCACGTGCAGGTTGTTCATGCCGGACACCGGGTCGGGCAGCTGACCCTGCTCGACGAGCGAAGCCAGCACGGTCCCGGGCACGGTCGCCGGCAGCCAGCCCCGAGTGTCCACTGTGGACGTCGAGAGCGCCTTGCCGTCGCCGGTGGGCGCCCAGTCGTCCATCGTGAGGACCCAGCCGGACTCGAGCGGCACGGTGCCGTCGGGCGCGACGGCGAGCGCGGGCGGGTCGTCGTGCGGGCGCACCGGGAAGCTCGTCCAGCCGTGCACCGCCGGGCGGTCGCGCGGGCCGGTGCCGAACACCTGGAACCCGTTGAGGCCCAGCGGGTTCGTCGTCGACCGGCCCGACGCGGAGAACCGCACCCAGCGGGCGGTGACGGCCGCGAGCGGGATCGTCACGACCCCGCCGGCGCCGGCGTCGCTGTGGTGGACCGTGCGCCAGGCCTTGCCGTCACCGGAGACGTCGAGGTCGAACACGGTCGCGTAGCTCGACTGGATCTCGAAGCCGCTGGTGTGAGTGCGGGACGCGCCGGCGTCGAAGGCCGGGTCGCCGGGCTTCGCTTCGAAGGTCAGCACGACCGATTCGATCCGGCACGGCGCCTGCAGGTCGACGACGATCCACTGGTTGTCCCCGGGCGCGGCGCGCCAGCCGGAGCCACCGACCCCGGGCCGCGCGAGGCCGTCGACGGCGAACTCGGCCGGCGTGGCGGCGTAGTCGGTCGAGGACACCTGCACCGGCCGGAACAGCGCGAGGTCGGTCTTGGGGGACGCTTCGGCGACCGCGGGCGCCGCCGACGCGACCCCGGGCAGGACGGCGGCCAGGCCGAACCCGGCCAGCAGCCCGGTCCCGGCGGCGAGGACGTGCCGCCGCGAGACGGCGGCCACCTCCGCGGGCTCGACGTCCGGGCCGGCGCCGTACTCCTCAGCCATGCGAACTCCGTTCTCGAAGCGGCAGCCGTGCACGGACGCGGGGATCTCGAGGGGAGTCGGCGCCGTTGGCTGACAACGTTGCCACGAAGCTTCGACGGTGGTCGCGGGAGCCGTCAAGACGACAAGGAAGACAAGAATTAGGAATAATGACATCGATGTCTGCGTGCGTCGCCGCTGTGCCCCGCTGAGCGGGCACCGCTACGGTTGCATCGACTCCGCAGCGAACCGGTCCCGGGAGGCCCCATGGTCCAGGTCGAACGCACCGTCACCGTGCGCACGCCGGTCGAGCTCGTCGCCGAATACCTCGCGGACTTCACGCACACCGAGGACTGGGACCCGGGCACGGTCACGTGCACCCGGACCGACGCGGGCCCGCTGGAAGTCGGCGCGGTGTGGCACAACGTGTCGGAGTTCCGCGGCAAGAAGACGGAGCTGGAGTACCGCCTCACGCGGCGCGACCCGGGCCGGGTGACCTTCGTCGGCAAGAACAAGACGGCGACGTCCACCGACGACTTCACGCTGACGTCCGGCCCGGACGGCACCGAGGTCCGGTACCAGGCGACGATCGAGTTCCACGGCCTGGCGAAACTGGCGGGCCCGTTGCTCAAGCGGGAGTTCGAGCGGCTCGGCGACAACGTCGTGCCGGAGCTGACCCGGGAGCTCGGCAGGCTGCGCTGACGCTTTCGACCGCGGCTAGGCGTGGGCGTACGCCACGACCAGCTCCATCGCCGACGCCAGGTCGGCCACCCGCGGGAACCCGCGGTCGCCGAGGTGTGCCCAGCCCGGGCCCGCGACACCGACCGCGCGCCCGAGGTCGCGGACCCGGGCGGCCAGCAGGTCGTCGGCCGTCGGGGGCGCCAGGGACCAGAGCAGGACCAGCGCCGGGTCGAGGCGCTCCGCCAGGTTGGCCACCGTCTCGGCCGGCACGAGCTGGCCGAGGTAGGCGACCGGCACCCCCGCCTCGGCCAGTGCCGCCCGGAGCGCTTCCATCGGGAGGGAGTGCCGTTCGGCGGGACAGCAGGCCAGCAGCACCGGCCGGCCCGGGACGGCGGCCGGGAAGCGGCGGCTGAACCGCTCGAACGCCAGGGAGATCTCGCTCGTCAGCGCCCACTCCGACGCGAAGCACACGTCGCCGCTCTGCCAGCGGTCGCCGAGGCCGCGCAGCACCGGCGCGAGGACTTCAGTCCAGGCGGCGGCCGGGCCCAGCGTGCCCAGGGTTTCGTCGAGCAGCCCGGCGACCGAGGCGAACTGCAGCTCGTCGGCGGCGTCGGCGAGCTCGCGGACGCGGCGGGCGGCCGGCACCCCGGACGTCGTCGCCGCGGGGCCGGCGAACGCCGCGGCGGCGGCCTCCCGCACGGGCATCCCCCGCGCGACGAGCCGCTGCATGTGCTGCAGGCGCCGGACGTCGGCGTCGGAGTAGCGGCGATGGCGCCCTTCGCCGACCGGCGGGCCGATCCCGTACCGCGCGCTCCAGCTGCGCAGGGTCACCGGCGACACGCCGAGCAGCTCGGCCACCTTGCCGGGCGCCCAGACGGGCGGCGGGTCGACGTTCTCGGGTTCCACCGTGTCCCTTCACCTCACCGGAGTGGGCCGAAGCTTAGCGACGCGAAGCCCGCCGCACCCGGCGGCGACCGGCCGACCCGCCGGGTCACCATCGCCCGCGCGCGAGCCGGGCGGAGGCGTGCGGGGGACGCGGCGGCGGGGCGTCGGCCTGCCGCGTCCCCTTCGGCGCCGCCCGGCGCCGGTGATCCGGCCCGCGTCAGCCGGATCCCGCCGGCCGCGGGGTGTGGCACCCGCCGTGGCCGGCGACGTGCCGGGGAAACGGTGCTGCGCGGCCACGTTATACCGCAAACGCATCGCTTGTGCATCGTTATCCCCCGGATGCCGCAGCGAACCTGCGCCGGACGAGTGATCTCACTCCGGCCCGGGTACCCGTTATCGAGGAGGACAACCCATGACAGAGCACCCCACCGCGCTCGAGACCACCACCGCCGCCGGGATCGTCACCGTCCGGTGCGCGGGCCCCGCCGATCTGGACACCGCGCCGCGCTTCCGCCGCGCGCTCCTGCCTCCGATCCGCCGCCGCTCCCGCGGGGTCGTCGCCGACCTGGCCGCGGTCACCTTCTGCGACTCGACGATCTTCAGCGTCCTGGTGGAAGCCCATCGCGACGCCCGGGCGCGTGACGTTCCCTTCGCCATCGCGGCCGACGCGGAGTCCGTCGCCCGGCCGTTGGAAATCCTCGGCCTGGACGAGGACCTGCCGCTGCACTCCACCTCGGCGGAGGCCCAGGCCGCCGTCGCGCCGGACCCGCGCCGCCGCGCGTGCTGAACCGGACCTACGCGGGGGCGTCACCGAGCACCGCCCGGTAGGTGCGCCGCAGTTCCTCGCCGGGCTGGACACCCAGGTCCCCGGCCAGCCGGTCGCGGACGCGGCCGTACACCGCGATCGCCTCGGCGCGGCGGCCGGTGGCCAGCAACGCCCGCATGAGCAACGCGGCCAGCGGCTCCCGCAACGGTTCGAGCGCGAGGACGGCGGACAGCTCGTCGGCCGTTTCCGCGGCCCGGCCCAGCTTCAGCTGCAGCCGGGCGCGCCGGGTCCACAGCGTGTTCCGGCGTTCGCCCAGCCGCAGCCGCTGGCCTTCGGCGAACGGCCCCGGCAACCCGGCAAGGGGCTCGCCGTGGAACAGCGCCAGCGCGTCGGCGCAGCACGCGGCGGCCGCGGGCAGGTCGCCCGCTTCTTCGGCGGCGCCCGCGTCCGCGTCGAGCTCCGCCAGCCGGGCGACGTCGAGCCGCACGCCGTCGGCGACGAACCGGTAGCCGCCGCGGGTGCGGCCGATCACCGAGTCCGGGGTCCGCTCGCCGGGCCCGCGCAGGCACTTGCGCAGCCGGTGCACGTACACCGGCACGACCCGGCCCCCGGTGCCCGGCGGCTCCAGCCCCCACACGCCGTCGAGCAGCTCGGACTGGCTGACCGTGACCCCCGGGCGCAGCACGAGCGCGGCCAGCAGCGCCTGCTGGCGCACCGGCCCGAGGTCGAGCGGGCCTGCCGCCCCGCCACGCGCGCAGCGGGCCGAGCACCGAGAACCGCAGTCCCGGCACCGGATCCGGCACGGGCGCGGGCCGCACCGGCGCGTCGTCGACCGCCGAACAGCGCGGGCTGACGATGCCGTGGTCGAACGCGTAGACCACAGCGGCGGCCCGGTCGCGCAGGCCCAGCTTGGTGAAGATCCGGC
The DNA here is from genome assembly GCF_055583145.1 of Amycolatopsis sp. NPDC104819. Classification (NCBI taxonomy): domain Bacteria; kingdom Bacillati; phylum Actinomycetota; class Actinomycetes; order Pseudonocardiales; family Pseudonocardiaceae; genus Amycolatopsis; species Amycolatopsis sp. NPDC104819. Next base: position 31,843 of record NZ_JBVJON010000022.1, read on the forward strand.
CCAGGTGGCTCTTCACCGTCAGCTCGGAGACGACCAGCGCGGCGGCGATCTCGGTGTTGCTCAGGCCGCGGCCGGCCGCGCGCAGCACGTCCAGCTCGCGCGGGGTCAGCAGACCCGGTGGCGGGCCCGCGGACCCGTCGGCGGCCGCGCGGCGGTAGGTCGTGAGCACGCGGGCGGTCACGGCGGCGTCGAGCCAGGCGTCCCCCGCGGCGACCGCGCGCACGGCGCGGATGAGGTCTTCGGCGGGCGAGTCCTTGAGGATGTAGCCGACCGCGCCGGCCCGCAGGGCGCCCGCGAGCAGCTCGTCGTCGTCGAACGTGGTGAGCGCGAGCACCGGCGGCCGAGGACCGGCCCGCCGCAGCCGCCGGGTCGCCTCGATCCCGTCGACGTGCTTCATCCGCAGGTCCATCACGACGACGTCCACCTCGGCGGCGGCGAGCGCCGCGGGGACGTCCGCGCCGTCGCCGCACTCCCCCGCGATGACGAACCCGTCGCGGCGGCGCAGGATCCGCCGCAGCCCGGACCGCACGAGCTCCTGGTCGTCGACGAGCAGGACCCGCACCGGCTCTTCGCCCGTCACGGCGCGACACCCGCGGGCACGCTGACGGCCACCACCCAGTCCGCCCCTTCCGGTCCGGCGCTCAGCCGCGCGCCCAGCTGTCCCGCCCGCGCGGCCATCCCGGTGAGCCCGGACCCGCCCGCGGCCCGCGGCAGGGCCCCGGCCGGGAGCCGGTTGCGGACGGTCAGCCGCGCTTCGCCCGCCTCGACGGCCAGCCGCATCCGCGCGGGCGCGCCGGCGCCGTGCTTGGCGACGTTGGCCAGCGATTCCTGCGCGATGCGGTACAGCCCGAGCCCGGCCAGATCCGGCACCGCGGCCGGGTCGCCGTCCTGCTCGTAGTCCACGGCCAGGCCGGCCGCGCGGGTGCGCTCGACGAGCGCGGTGATGTCACGGGCGTCCGGCAGCGGCCGGGTCGCGGCGGGCGCCTCGGCGAGCAGCCCGACGGTCCGGCGGATGTCGGCCATCGCGGCCCGGCCGACCCGCTCGGCCTCCTCGAGCCCTTCCAGCGCCTCCTCGACGTCCCGGTCCTGGCGGAGGGCGTGCCGGGTGCCGGTCAGGTGCAGCAGCGTGATGCTCAGCGAATGCGCGACGACGTCGTGCACCTCGCGGGCGATCCACTGCCGCTCGGCGAGCACGGCCTGGTCGCGCACGGCGTCCCGCGCCGCGCGCTCGGCGGCCAGCGCCCGCACGTACCAGCGGAGCATGAACCCGGCGGCCAGCCCGAGCAGCACGGCCGCGACGTAGACCGGGAAGCCGACGAGCCCGACGCGAGCCGTGGCGACGCTCAGCAGCACGACGCTCGCGGCGCTCACGGCGAAGGCGAGCACCGGCCGGGCGATCGACGCCGTCTCGGCGGCGAGCACCGCCAGCACGACCGGGGCGAAGTCGGGGACGACGGGGTCGGCCAGCAGGATCGCAACGGCCCCGAGCACGGTGAGCGCCTTGAGCCACGGCGGCGCGATGACCCCGGTGACAGCCCAGCCCAGCGCCGTCACGACCGCCAGCAGCCCGGCGAGCACGGCCGGCAGGGGCGCCCCGCGCTGCACGACCGCGGTGACCGCCAGCACGGTCCCGAAGGCGCTCACCGCGACCGGCACCCACCAGGGCAGCGCGATGCCCGCCCGGTCGAGGCTCGCCTCCATCCGGGCCCGGAGCCCGCTCACCACCCTCGCCCGCACCGGACCAGCCTAGGAAGCCCGCGACGGCGGCGCATCGGACCTCGGGAGGAGAGTCGCGGTCATCCGGATTTCATCGGCCCTGGTCGGTCCATTGTGGCCGCCGGGCGGTCTCCGGCGCGCCACCGATCGGGTGGATCGGCGGGCTACCCGCGTGACCTGGCACTATCGTCCGACCCGCAGAGTCCACAGTGGACCAGGGAGGTTCCGTGCGCGTGACCCATGCCGCACTGGCGGCGCTGGCGGCCTGCGGGCTCGTGGTGCTTTCGGTGCCGTTCGTGCGGTCCGCGCAGGCCGACCCGCTGCCCGGTGGCCTCGGGCCGTGCGTGCCGGGCACCTGCCCCGGGACCTATCCGCCGGTCGGGAACGGCGCGTTCGCCGGGCGCGACAACGGCATCAACGTCTTCGTCGGCGGCAGCATGCGCGTCACCGGCAGCGCCGCCGAGGCCGAGGGGCGGGTGATCGTCGGCGGGAACTTCACGCTGCGGAAGACCGCCGGCTCCTCGATCTACAACGTCGGGGTCGCCGGGGTCGGCTCCCGCGTGCCGCCGCCGGACGGCGCCGACTACCTGGCCGTCGGCGGGGACCTGACCGTCGCCGAACGCCAGCGGCTCGACGCCGTCGGCGACTCGGCCGGCGGGGTGGTCCGCCACGCCGGGACGGTCACCGGCACCGTGATCGGCGAGCTCGTCCACGACCCGGCGGCGATGAAGCCGTACGCGGGGCTGCGGGCCGAGCTCACGGCCGCCAGCGAGTGTTACGCGGCCGCCGCCGCCACCGGGACCGTGCAGAACCAGAACTACCGGACGCTCTTCACCGGCGACGGCAAGTCCGCGCTGCAGGTCTTCACCGTCACCCAGGACATCGCCGCGCCCGGCGGCGGCGCGCAGGGCATCGAGTTCACCGGCATCCCCGAGGGCGCGACGGTGCTGGTCAACCTCACCGGCGCGGTCCGGACGATCAACACTTACAGCGGCACCCTCGACGACCGCGACCCGCTCAACCGGCTGCGCCCCCGCCTGCTGTGGAACTTCCCGGCGGCGACGGCGGTCCACCTCACCGGCAGCGGCATGTTCCAGGGCAGCGTGCTGGCGGGCAACCCGGCCGGCACCACGACGGTCACCCTGCCCGGCACCAACGGCCGCTTCTTCACCGCGGGCGACCTGGTCCACGGCTCGAGCGCCGGCCAGGGCAGCGGGCAGGAGTTCCACGCGTACCCGTTCACCGGCGACCTGCCCTCGTGCGGCAAGCCGGAGCCCACCACGACGACCAGCACAACCCCGACAACGACGACCACGACCGGCACCACGACGCCGACGAGCACCACCGAGCCGACCACGAGCACCACCACGGCGACCACCACCCCCACCGGCACGACCGAGCCCACCGGGACCACGGAACCGACGACCACCACGGAACCCACCACCACCACCGAGCCGACCGGCACCACGCAGACCTCGACCAGCACCAGCACGACCACACCGACGAGCCCGGCCACCTCGACCGCGACGAGCACCAGCACCAGCACGGCCACCAGCACCGCCACGTCGTCGACCTCGGCCGTCCCGCCGCCCGTGCCGACCACGCCCGGCGGCACCGGCAGCCTGCCGGACACCGGCGTCGACGTCGGCCCGGTCCTCGGCCTCGGCGCCCTGCTGCTCACCGGTGGCGCCGCGCTGGTGCTCCTCACGATCCGCCGCCGGACCCGCTGACCGTTCCGTCCCGCGTGTCCACAAGGGACCCCGGCCACACTGCGGGACCACGCGGGGCGTGACACCATCGGGTGAGACCGGACGGGAACGGCGGACGTGACACGGGTGTAGCACCCCGGTAATCCGCCGCCCCTACGGTCCTCGGGTCATGGTGATCGGGCAGAGGGCGGATCCCGCGCCGATGGCGCATCCGCAAGGTGAAAAGGTGCTTGCGGAAACTCAAACGGAACAGACGGCGACGACCACGCGCGGCCGGTGGTGGCTGCCCGTCTTCGGGGCGGTGCTGGGCGCCGTAGCCTTCCTGCTGGTGCGGGGCAGCCTCACCGACGACAGCTACATCACCCTCGCCTACGCGAAGAACCTCGCGGTGCACGGCGAATGGGGCATCATCCCCGGCTCGCCCGCGAACTCCGCGACGTCGCCGCTGAACGTCCTGCTCCTCGGCGCGCTGACCCTGGTGACACGGATCGCCGGCGGCCCGCACCCGGTGGTGGCGCTCGGGATCCTCACCGTGCTGTGCGGCGGCGCGCTCGGCTGGGCGTGGCAGCGCGCGGGCCGCGTGCTCGCGCTGCCGCCCGCGGCCGGGATGCTCGGGATCGCGCTGGTTGTGCTCAACCCCTTCGTGCTGTCCGCGATCGGCCTCGAAGTGCTGCTCATCCCGGCGGTGCTGCTGGTGCTCACGGTCTGCGCGCTCGAAGGCCGGCCGCGCTGGTTCGGCGTGACCGGCGGGCTCACCGTGCTGACCCGGCTCGACCTCGTCGTGTTCGTGGTGGTGATCGCGGTGAGCGCCCCGGCGATCCGGCGGCGGCTGCTGCCCGTCGTGGCCGCCGCGGTGCTGACCGCCGCGCCGTGGTTCGTCGTCAGCTGGGTCGCGTTCGGCTCGTTCGTGCCCGACACGCTGGTGATCAAGCAGCTGCAGGCGGGGCTGTTCGCGCCGTGGAGCTACAGCACCGGGCCGATGATGTACTACCTCGGCTGGCCGGTCACCGTGCTCGTGTCGTTCGTCCCGGCGCTGGTCGGCGTGGTCGCGCTCGCCGCGTGGGCCGCGGCGCGCTTCGGCGTCCGGTGGCCGGACTTCCCCGCGCTCGGCCCGTTCGCCGCGCTCTGCGGCGGCGGGATCCTGTACTACGTCGCGTATTCGTTCATCGGCGTCGGCCCGTTCCACTGGTACTACGTGGCCCCGGTGACGGCGGCGAGCACGTTCGCCGTCGCCGCCTTCGGGACCTGGTACGCCCAGACCCGGGAGCGGCCGCCGCTGCGGACCGGGCCGCCCGCGGTGGCGCTCGGGCTCACCGGGGTGCTGGTGCTGAGCGGCGCGGCGGTCGACGTCGCGCAGGGTGTGCCGTGGCCGTCGCCGGTGATCTTCGGCAACTGGGCGAGCGCGCGGGACTACGCCCGGGTCGGGACCGAGCTGCGCGCCCGGCTGAACGGCGCGAGCGTGGCCAGCCCCGGCGAGATCGGCACCCTGGCCTACTACTGCGAGTGCGCGATCATCGACGAGTTCTCCGACCGCGGTCAGGCGGTGAAGCTGGTCGAGCAGCGGATCGCGACGGCGAACCCGCTGATGAGCCTCGCGCTGCGGGTGAACTACCACTGGCTGGACACCTCGGTCGCGCCGCGCAAGCCCGAGTACCGGCTGCAGTACGCCACGGGCCCCGCGACCGGACCGGACAGCTGGCAGGTCTCCTCCGCGGCGAAGGGTGTCGGCCACTTCACGCTCACGCGCGAGCCGTGATCTCCGCGCTCAACTGAGCAGTCACGGGAAGTTCACGGGATTTCCCCTGGACGCCAGACTGCGCGGAAGGCGGGGAAGGCCATAGGGTTCGGTCATGAAGGTCGGCCTGCTCACCCGGGAGTACCCGCCGGAGGTCTACGGCGGAGCCGGGGTCCACGTGGAGTTCCTCGCCCGGGAGTTGCGGCCGCTGGTCGATCTCGACGTCCACTGCTGGGGCGCGGACCGGCCCGACGCCACCGGGCACACGGATCCGCACGGGTACCGCCAGCCCGCGTTCACGACCATGGACATCGCCGTGTCGATGGCGAACGCGCTCGAAGGCCACGACCTCGCGCACAGCCACACCTGGTACGCGAACCTGGCCGGGCACCTGGCGAAGCTGACCCACGGCATCCCGCACGTCGTGACCGCGCACTCGCTGGAGCCGCTGCGGCCCTGGAAGGCCGAGCAGCTCGGCGGCGGTTACCGCGTTTCGTCGTGGATCGAGCGCGAGGCCTACGAGAGCGCGGACGCGATCGTCGCGGTCAGCGGCGGGATGCGCCGGGACGTGCTCGCCGCGTACCCGGCGGTGCCGCCCGAGCGGGTGCACGTGATCCACAACGGCATCGACACGACGCTCTACCGCCCCGACCCCGGCACCGAAGCGCTGGTCAAGCACGGCGTCGACCCGAACCGGCCGTACGTGCTGTTCGTCGGCCGGATCACCCGGCAGAAGGGCGTGCCGCACCTGGTGCGCGCGGCGGCGTCGCTCGACCCGGGCATCCAGCTGGTGCTGTGCGCGGGCGGCGCGGACACCCCCGAGCTGGACGCGGAGTTCCGCGGGCTGGTCGCCGAGCTGGAGCAGACGCGCACCGGCGTCCGCTGGATCCCCGAGATGCTGCCGCGGCCCGAGGTCGTGCAGCTGCTCACCCACGCCACCGTGTTCGCCTGCCCGTCGGTCTACGAGCCGCTCGGCATCGTGAACCTGGAGGCGATGGCGTGCGGCACGCCGGTGGTGGCCAGCGACGTCGGCGGCATCCCGGAGGTCGTCGACGACGGCCGGACCGGGCTGCTGGTGCACTACGACGAGCAGGACGCGCGAGCGTTCGAGGCGGGCCTGGCCGCCGCGCTGAACGAGGTGGCGGGCTCCCCGGACCGGGCCGCCGCGATGGGTACCGCCGGCCGCGAGCGCGCGGTCGGCGAGTTCGGCTGGAGGGCGATCGCCGAGCGGACGGTCGCCCTTTACGAGGCGTGCGGGAGGTCGTCGTGAATCTTGGAGCCGACGTGCTGGGGATCGTGCTCGCGGGCGGCGAGGGCAAACGGCTGATGCCGCTGACCGCCGACCGCGCCAAACCGGCGGTGCCGTTCGGGGGTGTGCACCGGCTGGTCGACTTCGTGCTGTCGAACCTGGTGCACGGCGGCATCCGGCGGCTGTGCGTGCTGACGCAGTACAAGTCGCACTCGCTCGACCGGCACATCTCGACGACCTGGCGGCTGTCGTCGCTGACCGGCGAGTACGTCACGCCGGTGCCGGCCCAGCAGCGGCTGGGGCCGCGCTGGTACCAGGGCAGCGCCGACGCGATCCACCAGAGCCTGAACCTGGTCTACGACGAGGATCCCGAGTACATCGCGGTGTTCGGCGCGGACAACATCTACCGGATGGACCCGCGCCAGATGCTCGAGGCGCACGTCGCTTCGGGCGCCGGGGTCACGGTCGCCGGGATCCGGGTGCCGCGGGCGGAGGCGAGCTCGTTCGGCGTCATCCGGACCACCGACGGGCTGATGATCGACGCGTTCATGGAGAAGCCCGACGACCCGCCGGGCCTGCCGGACTCCCCCGAGGAGTCGTACGTGTCGATGGGCAACTACGTCTTCACCACCAAGGTGATGCTGGAGGCGCTGCACGCCGACGCCGAGAACGCGGCGTCGCACCACGACATGGGCCGCGACATCATCCCGGCGCTGGTCAAGTCGGGTGAGGCGGCGGTCTACGACTTCAGCGGCAACGTCGTGCCCGGCGAGACCGAACGCGACCACGGCTACTGGCGCGACGTCGGCACGATCGACAGCTACTACGACGCCCACACCGACCTGATCTCGACCCACCCGATCTTCAACCTCTACAACCGCAAGTGGCCGATCCTCGCCCACCCGGGCCAGCGCGCGGCGGCCAAGTTCGTCGAGGGCGGCTCGGCCAACCAGTCGATCGTCAGCAACGGCTGCATCATCTCGGGCGCGCAGGTCGTCGACTCGGTGCTCTCCCCCGACGTCCTGGTCGAGCAGGGCGCGGTGGTCCAGGGCTCGGTGCTGCTGGACGGCGCCCGCGTCGGCCGCGGCGCGGTCGTGCGGCGGGCGATCCTGGACAAGAACGTCGTGGTCCCGCCCGGGGCGCACATCGGGGTGGACCTGGCCCGCGACCGGGGCCACTACCACGTCAGCGAAGGCGGGATCGTGGTGCTCGGCAAGGGGGAACGGGCGATCTGACGCCGGTCAGCCGCGCGCGGCGGAGATCCGCTCGAGCACCTGGCGCGGGTCGATGCCCCAGCGTTCGGCCAGCTCGGAGATCGAGGCGCCCGCCGCGTGCTCGGCGGCGATCATGCTGTTCACGACTCCCGCCATGCCTCACTCCTCCTCTGCGGCTGCACGTGCACGCGGAATGCTACATGTTCGCTGCGGACGTCGAACAAAGTGCTTCAGGTCGGCGGCGAGCCCGCTCGCGAGGTGGCCTGCGCCGCCGGGACCAGCGCGTACGTCACGGCCGATGGTGATTCAGCGTCCTGTTTTCTCCGGCTCCCCCGGCGGATTCTTCGTAGTGGCCCGCGCGCGCGTGGCGCTGAACACGGCGTCGAAGATCGGCGTCGGTTCCCCGTCGTCGCGCTTCGGCCGCTCGTCCCCCGGACTGCGCTTTTCCTCTCCCACGCGCCCAGTTTCTGCGACGGCGGTCGATTTCGCTCGGGCAGCACGGAAAATCGCCCGGCCGGGGGATCACCCGCGTGGCGCGGTTTTTCCGGTCGCCGGCGGGAAAAAGCACCGCGGATTCAATTCCGGGGGTGGGGAATAACCCCGGGTGGGGCGGGATTGCACCGGACATGAAAGCAGTCGTCTACCGCCGCCACGGCGGGCCCGAAGTGCTGTCGCTGGCGGAGCGTGCCCTCACCGACCCCGGACCCGGCGAGGTCCGCGTCCGCGTCGTCGTGTCCGCGGTCAACCCGACCGACTGGAAGGCCCGGCTCGGCCGCGGCGCGGAGGCCGGGACCGAAACGCCCGACACGGTGCCCAACCAGGACGGCGCGGGCGTCGTCGACGCGGTCGGCCCGGAGGTCACCGGGTTCGCGCCCGGCGACCGCGTGTGGCTGATCCTCGCCGGCACCCACGGGCCGGCGGCCGGGACCGCCCAGGAGTACACCGTGCTCCCGGCGGAGAAGCTGGTGCGCCTGCCCGACGGCGCCGGGTTCGACGAAGGCGCCGGGTTCGGCGTCCCGGCGCTCACCGCGCACCGCGCGCTCACCGTCGCCGAAGACGGGCCGTCCCGGCTCTCCCCCGGCGCGCTCGAGGGCCGGACGGTGCTGGTCAGCGGCGGCGCCGGCGCGGTCGGCAACGCCACGATCCAGCTCGGCCGCTGGGCCGGCGCGACGGTGATCGCGACCGTCAGCAGCGACGAGAAGGCCGCGCTCGCCCGCGCGGCCGGCGCCCAGCACGTGCTGCGCTACCCCGACCCGGAGCTCGCCACCCGGGTCCGCGAGGTCGCGCCCGACGGTGTCGACCTGGTCGTCGAGGTCGCCGTCGGGGTCAACGCCGGGTTGCACACCGAGGTGCTGCGCCCGCGCGGCACGGTCGCGGTGTACGGCGACGACCGCGGCACCGGGACCGCCAGCCTCGACTTCGGGGCGAACCTGTGGCTGAACACGCGGTACCAGTTCCTGGTGCTCTACACGGTCGGCGCGGACAAGCTGCGCGTCGGCGCCGAAGACGTCACCGCGGCCCTGGCCGACGGCGCGCTCCGGCTCGGCGAGGACCGCGGGGTGCCGATCCACCGGTTCGCGCTGGCCGACACCGCCGAGGCCCACATCGCCTCGGAGAAGGGCGTCACCGGGAAGGTGCTGATCGACGTCACCCCGGCGGGGTGACCAGCGCCTGAAGGAGTTCGGCGAGGGTGACGCCGGCGTCGTCGCGGTGCTCGCGCCAGTGGCCGAACAGCTCCTGCGCGGCGGTGAGCAGCGCCGGGGACAGCCCGGAGTCGGCGCAGGCTTCGGCGATCTCGGCCATTTCGCCTTCCCACCGCCAGGCCCGCCGTCCGGCGGAGGTGATCCCGTCGGGCGAGCCGAACGGGGTGTGCGGCAGCACGTCGGCGGCGAGCTCACGCAGCTCGCCGCCGACGCCGTGGCGCTCCGCGAGGGCGTGGGACTGCGCGGCCAGCGCGAAGGTGAGCTTGTTGTAGGAGGCGAAGGCCAGTTTGAGCGCGGATGCCGTGCCGACCGGGCCGTCGAGCACGACGGTCCGGAGGTGGGTGCCGGCGAACAGGCTCGCCAGCCGGGTCGTCGCGGCGGTCGAGCCGGACAGGTAGAGCCGAGTGGTCCCGGCCGATCGCGGCGGCGGCCCGACGATCCCGCCGTCGGCGACGGTGGCCGTCCCGCCGCTCAGGATCTCCTCGACCGCCCGGGCGTGCCGGGGACTGATGGCGTTGGCGTCGAGGTAGAGGCCTCCGAAGCCTTCGACGCTGCGGGCGACGTCAAGTGCGGCGGCGGGCGGGCAGACGCTGAGGAGGACGTCGCAGCTTCGCAGGGCGGCGAGATCGGTGACGTCGGTGAGCCCGGCTTCGTCGGCACGGCGCCGGGTGGCGGGCCCGCGGCCGGCGGAGGCCCAGCGGACCTCGGTGCCGCCGGCGGTGAGGAGAGCGCCGATCGCGGCGCCCATCGCGCCGGGGTGGAGGAGTCCGATGGTGGTCTTCGCGGTGTGCATGAGTCCTTCCTAGCGCGGACCACACGGCGTCGGCATCGCGCGCGCCCGGCCGTCAGCGATCCGCCGACACCGGCAACCCCAGCTTCACCGACAACTCCCCCGCCAAACGCTCACACCTCGCCGCCACCACCTCCTGCCCCACACCGAGCCCGGCCAAGGCGCGGGCCTCCTGGGCGCGGTACCCGATGCGCCGCGCGGTCGTCAGACGAAGAGCGTTCGACCACGCGGTGTGCGAGGACATGGACAGCTACCACAAGCGCGACGCGGCCTGCTACCGCGTGAACCCGGTGCTGGAGCAGTTCAAGGTGCCCTACGAGTACTCGATGCCGTGGACGGTGGTGCACACCGTCGTCGAGAACTGCCAGATGGTGCGCGACCACGGCCGGTGGCAGGTCGTCAAGGACACGGTCACCGACGTCGTGCCCTGACCGGGGAGCGCGGTCCGGCCCGGTGGCGCAGAGCACCGGGCCGGGCTGGGCCGTTCGGCCCCACCGCGGCCACTGGACGCTCTACGATCGCCCGCGGGAGGTGGGCGTGGAGCCGTTGGGTCCGGGGGAACCGGCGCAGGTGGGGCGGTACCGGCTGCTCGCGGCGGTCGGCGAGGGCGGGATGGGCCGGGTGCTGCTCGGGGTCGCCCCCGACGGCCGGCTCGCCGCCGTCAAGCAGGTCCACCGCGGGTTCGCGGGCGACCCCGGGTTCCGCGAGCGGTTCCGCCGGGAGGTCGAGGTCTCCCGGCTGGTCTCCGGCGCCTACACCGCGGCGGTGATGGACGCCGACGCGCACGCGCCCACTCCGTGGCTGGCCTCGGTGTTCGTCGCCGGGCCATCGCTGCAGGAGGCCGTCGACAAGACCGGGCCGCTGCCGCCGGCCGCCGTGCGGCACCTCGCCGCCGGGCTCGCGTCGGCGCTCATCGGCATCCACCGCGCCGGGCTGGTGCACCGGGACCTCAAGCCGGGCAACGTCCTGCTGGCCGACGACGGCCCCCGGGTCATCGACTTCGGCATCGCGCGCGCCGCCGAGGGCGGCGCCGACCTGACCCACACCGGCGTCATCCTCGGCTCGCCCGCGTTCATGTCGCCGGAGCAGGCCGACGGGCGGCCGCTGACCCCGGCGAGCGACGTCTTCTCCCTCGGCGCGCTGCTGCTGCTCGCCGCCACCGGGCACAGCCCGTTCGCCGGCTCCTCGGCGCCGCAGTCGCTCTACAACGTCGTCCACACGCACCCGGACCTGCGGTTCCTCCCGCCCGAGCTGCGCGCCCTCGCCGAACCGTGCCTGGCCAAGGACCCGGCGCGGCGGCCGACGCCCGCGCAGGTCCTCGAGCGGCTCGGTCCCCTGCCGCCGGTCCAGCGCCCGTGGCCGCCCGCCGTGCACGCGTTGATCGCGCGGCACCAGGCCGACGTCGCGGCGGTCGTCACCAAGCCGCCGAAGCTCCGGCGGCGGGGCCGCCGGGCCGTGCTCGCCGCCGCCGCGGCCGTGGTCGTCGCGGCCGGGACGATCACCGCGGTCACGGTGCTGAACGGCGACGACGGCGCGACCGCCGCCCCGGCGAGCACCCCGGCGCCGCCGCCGGTCACGACGAGCACGGCCCCGCCGAACCCGGACCCGCTCGGCCCGGACAAGCTGCGCGGGGTCACCCTGTGCCAGGTGCTGCCGTCGGTGCCCGGGATCGGGAAGCTCACGCCCGAGACCGACGTCCACTTCTTCGAGTGCGGTTACGAGACCGCGCAGCGCCAAGGGCTGGACCTGACCGTCGGCGGCCCGGTGACCGCCGCCGGCGCGGTCTCCGGGGAGCTCGACGGCCTCCCGCTCGCCCTCGACGACAAGGCGGGCCGCTGCACCGCCTCGGTGCCCGTCGCCGACCGGCCCGACACCACCATCAGCGTCGAAGCGACGAAGTTCGCCCAGCCGTGCGACTCCGCGAAGGCAGCCCTCACCGAAACGCTGAAGCGCCTCCGCGCCGGGAGTACGGGTGCGCCCGCGGCGCCGGGCAGCCTGGCCCCGGTCGACCCGTGCGGCCTGGTCGCCACCGCGACCGCGCAGCGGATCGTCGGCCCGGTCACCAAGGTCGAACCCCGCGGGCTGCACGAATGCCACTGGCAGGTCGGCGGTGAAGTCGTCGTGACCCTCGAACGCGGCTTCCGGCCGAAGGAGGCGAAAGACCCGTACTGGGACTCGACCGGCAGCGCCGACCTCGGCGGCGTCACCGCCTACTTCACCACCAAGCGCTTCAACCCCGCGACGGGCACCTGCAGCTTCACCTGGCAGCAGCGCCCGCTCGGGGAAGACACCTCGGAGAACGTCATCGTCGACTACCGCACGTCCGCCAGCAAGCTCACCGACGACGAGATCTGCCGCCAGGCGCGGGAGTTCGCCAAGGCGGTCCGGCCCGGGCTGCCGAAGCCGTGAAGCCGCTGGAGCCGGGGGATGCCCGGCAGGCCGGGAAGTACCGGCTGGTCGCCGCGCTCGGCGAGGGCGGCATGGGCCGCGTCCTGCTCGGCGTCGCCCCGGACGGCCGGCTGGTCGCGCTCAAGCAGGTGCACCCCGAGTTCGCCCACAACGCCCGCTTCCGCAGCCGGTTCAAGCAGGAAGTGCAGGCGTCACAACGGGTTTCCGGCGCCTTCACCGCCGCGGTCATGGACGCCGACCCCGACGCCGAGACCCCGTGGCTCGCTTCGGTGTTCGTCACCGGGCCGTCGCTGAAGGAGGCCGTCGAAGCGACCGGGCCACTGCCGGTCGAGCCGGTCCGCCGGCTCGCCGTCGGGCTCGCCACGGCGTTGATCGAGATCCACCGGGTCGGCCTGATCCACCGCGACCTCAAGCCCGGCAACGTCCTGCTGACCGCGGACGGACCGCGCGTGATCGACTTCGGCATCGCACGCGCCACCGAAGGCGGCTCGGACCTCACCGGCACCGGCGGCATCGTCGGCTCCCCCGCGTTCATGTCGCCCGAGCAGGCCGAAAGCCGCCCGCTCACCCCCGCGAGCGACGTCTTCTCCCTCGGCGGGCTGCTGGTCATGGCCGCGACCGGGCGCGGCCCGTTCACCGGCTCGACGACCGCGCAGATGCTCTACAACGTCGTGCACGCCGTCCCGGACCTGACCGGACTGCCGCCCGAGATCCGCGCGCTCGTCGAACCCTGCCTGGCCAAGGACCCCGCCCGGCGGCCCGCGCCGCAGCGGATCCTCGACTTCCTCGGCCCGGTGGCGCCCGGGACCCGGCCGTGGCCGGAGGCGGTGCACCGGCTGATCGGGACGCAGGAGGCCGCGGTCCGCACCGCGCTGTCGTGGCCGGCGCCCGAGCCGGTGCCGGTGGCCGCGACGCCCCGCCGTCGCCGCTGGCTGCCGGTCGTGACCGCGCTGTCGGCCGTGGCCGCGCTCGCCCTCGGCGGCCTGCTCGCGGTGACGATCACCGCCCGCGACCCGGACCCGCCGACCGCCGGCCGGAACCTCGACCCGACGAGCCTGGAGACGTTGCGGCGCACCGATCCCTGCCGGGTGCTCGACGCCGTGACCGTGCCCTCGGCCGGGAAGCTGCGCGCCGACACCGACTCGCTGTACCTCGGCCGCTGCGACTACCGGACGACGGCCGGCGAGAAGATCTCCGTCCACCTCGGCGACCCGATCTACCTCGAGGGCGGCCGGCCCACCGAGGACCTGGACGGCCGGCTGGTGCTGTTCACCGAGGTCAGCGGCAGCACGTGCGACGCGAGCGTCCAGGTCCCGGCGCACCCGGAGCTGGGTGTGACGGCGCTCGCCGAGACCTGCGGCCTGGCGAAGTCCACGCTCGGCAAGGTCCTCGAGCGCATCCGCGGCGGCACCGAATACACCCTGGCGGCCGGGACCCTGCTCACGCTCGACCCGTGCACGGTCGTCGACAAGACCGTGACGGCGCAGGCGATCGGCCCGGTCCGCGAGGTCAAGCCGACCCGGCTGCGCGAGTGCGACTGGACGGCCCCGACGGCGCTGACGCTGACCTTCGACCAGCAGCCGCTCACCGTGCCCGACACCGGCAGCCCGGTCGACCTCGGCGGGGTCACCGCGACCCGGCTGGCGACCGGCGACGGCTGCGTCGTGAGCTGGAGCCACCGGCCGCTGTCCGCGAGCGAGGCCGAGCACGTCCGGGTCCGCGCGCAGAAGACCGGCGGCGCCTGCGACCAGGCGACGGCGTTCGCCAAGGCGCTCGTGGGCAAGCTGCCCCGGGCGTGACCGCCGCTCAGACCCGCAGGCCCCGGCGCAGCGCGTCGACCTCGTCGGCGAACATCCGGCGCGAGATCTCCGCCGTCTCGACCAGGGCCGACCCGTGGAACGTGCCCGGGTAGTGCCGCAGCTCGACGGCGACGCCCGCGTGCGCGAGGCGTTGCGCGTACTGGATTCCCTCATCGCGCAGCGGGTCGAACTGGCACGTCGTCACGAACGCGGGCGGCAGCCCGGCGAGGTCCGCCGCCCGGGCCGGGGCCGCGTACGGCGAGACGTCGGCACCGCCGGGTTCCGCGCCGAGGTAGCTGGTCCAGCTGTAGACCGCGTTGGGCCGGTTCCACATCGGCGTGTCGGTGTAGGCCTGCATCGACGGGGTGTCCAGGCGGTCGTCCAGCTCCGGGATGCCGAGCAGCTGGAAGCTCAGCGCCGGGCCGCCGCGGTCGCGGGCCAGCAGCGCGACCGCCGCCGACAGGCCGCCGCCCGCGCTTTCGCCGCCCACGCCGAGGCGGGCCGGGTCGATGCCCAGCTCGGCGGCCTTGGCCTCGACCCACTGCAGGGCCGCGTAGCAGTCCTCGACCGGCGCCGGGAACGGGTGCTCGGGCGCGAGCCGGTAGTCGACCGACACGATCACGATGCCCAGCTCGTCGACCAGGCGCAGCAGCGACGCGTGGAACATGTCGAGGTCGCCGACGACGAACCCGCCGCCGTGGATGTAGAGCAGGCCGGGCACGGCGCCGGTGCGGTTCGCCGGGCTGTAGACGCGCACGGGGACCTCAGGCGCGTCGGCCGGACCGGGCACGGACGTGTCCCGGACGTCGATGGGGTTCGCCGGCTCGTAGGCCGGGATGACGTCGCCCAGCTGTGCCATCGAAGAGCGCGCGGCGAGCAGGGAGTCGTAGTCGGACAGGACCACCGCCGGGAGCATGTCCAGCCAGGGCAGCAGCTCGGGATCGATCGCGTAGGTCATGCTCCGATCATCGGCCGCCACCGGCGCCCCGGCCACCGCCACGCGGCGGGCGTTCCCCGCCCGGACCTCGCCATCCGGCGGCGGACGCGCCTATCGTGACGGCATGAAAGGCCTGCTGCTGCGGCTGTCCGGGCTCGACGCCGACGCCGAGAACGCCGTCCGGGTGATCGGGTTCTTCGACCGCCTGATCACCGGGCACGCCGGGCTGGACGCCCTGGTGCGCAGCACGGCCGAGCTCGCCGGCTGCCCGGTCGGGGTGCACGCGCCCGGCCAGGGGATGTCGCTGCGCGCGGACCCGGCCGGCGAGGTCACCACGCCCGGCGCGGCACCGCCGGGCGCCGCCGTCCGCGCGCTCGAAGGCGGGGTGGCGGTGTGGGTGGCGCGCACAGGTGCGCCGGTCCCGCTCGACGACATGCTGCTGGAGCGGTTCGCGATCGCCACGGCGATCCTCCTGGAGCACAACGGTGTTCCGCGGCCCGAGCTCGGCGACCCGGCGCTGGTCGAGCTGGTGCTGTCGGACGACGTCGGCACGGCGGACCGGGCGCGCGCCCTGCACCTGCTGGGGTTCGGCCCGGCGGCCCGGCTGCGGGTGCTGGCGGGCACCGGCGTCGACACGCTCGCGGGCCGCTCGGCGCGGCTGGGCAGCGTCCGGGCGGTGCTGACCGCGGACGCGGTCCCCGGCTCGCTCCCGCCCGGCGCCCGGGCGGGCATCGGACCGGAGCTCCCGGCCCTCGAGGTGGCCCGCTCGTGGACGGCCGCGCGGACGGCGTTGCGGTTCACCTCGGCCTTCGAGCCGGCGGTGTGGTGGGAGCGCCTGGGCAGCCTCGCGGCGGTCGCCGACCGGCTCGGCCCGGCGGAGCTGGCCGACCTGCCCGACGTCCGCGCGCTCGACCGCCTGGCGACCGAAGACACGTTGGCGGCGCTGGACGCGCTGTGCGCGACGGGCTCGGCCCGCAAGGCGGCGGCGCTGCTGCACCGCCACCACAGCACGATGCCCGCCCGGCTGGCCCGCGCGGAAGCCGTGCTGGGGTTCGACGTCGACTCCCCCGCGGGACGGTTCCGGCTGCACCTGGCGTTGCTGCTGCGGCGGGTGCGGGACAACGGCGACCTCGGCTGAGCACCGGAGAGCTCCGACCGTCCTCAGCTGACCGTCCTCAATGGACTCCGTGTCCGGCGCACCAGATCCTCCGCCGCCGAGGCCCAATCCGGGTATGCGAACTCGAACCCCGCCTCCAGCAACCGGCCCGGGACCACCCGCCGGCTCTTCAGCAGCAGCTCCGTGTCGCTGCGCAGCACGAACGCGCCGAGCGCCGCCAGCCACCTCGTCGCGGGCAGTCCGAACGGGACACCCGCCGCCGCTCGCAGCTCGCGCAGGAAGTCCTTGTAGGGCAACGGTTCCGGGGCCGCCAGGTTCACCGGCCCGCTCAGGTCTTCGCGCGCGACGAGCAGGTCGACCGCCCGGACCAGGTCGTCCTCGTGGATCCACGACAGGTACTGGCCGCCGCCCGCGACCGGGCCGCCGAGGCCCAGGCGGGCCAGCCGCAGCAACATCTCGAACGCGCCGCCGGGCTCCGGGCTCATCACCATCGCCGTCCGCAGCGCGACCTTGCGGGTGTGCGGGGTCGCCGCCAGCCGCTGCTCGCGCTCCCACGCCCGGGCGATGTCGACGCTGTAGGCCCAGTAGCCCGGCACGCCCGGCTCCTGGCCGCCGATGACGCCGGTGGTTTCGTCGTTCGGGGCGTCGAAGCGGTGCGCGTAGATCGTGGCCGTGCTCATCTGCAGCCAGACCCGCGGCGGCCGCGCCGCGCGTTCGATCGCGCCGCCGACGACCCGCGCGGAATCGATCCGCGAGTTCCACATGGCCCGCAGGTTCGCCCGGGTGTACCGGCAGTTCACCGACCGGCCGGCCAGGTTGAGCACCACGTCGCAGCCGTCGACCTCGGCGGTCCACGGCCCGGCGCCGCGCCCGTCCCACCGGACGTGCCGCACCCCCGGCTCCGGCGCGGCCTCCCGCCGGGTGAGCACGACGACCTCGTCCCCGCGCGCGGCCAGCACGCGGCTCAGTACCCGGCCGAGATGACCGGTGCCGCCCGGAATCACGATCTTCACGGAAGTCCCCCTCGCCGGTCCGCCCGAAACCCACGGTACCGGAGGAGTTGAACGTGTTCAAATACTCTCGACGAGGTCCAGCAGCGTCCGCAGCGCGCGGCTCGGCGGTTGCGCGGCGGCGGTCACCAGGTTGAGCGGCCAGTCCAGGCCCGCGCCCGCCAGCGGCAGCACCACGACGTCGGGCTCCGCCGGCATCGGCGTGTCCGGGATGACGGCGATCCCCAGCCCGGCGCGGACGTAGCCCGGCACCGTGCGCAGGTCGGCGACCTCGACGGTGACTCGCCGGGTCAGGCCGGCGGCGTCGAAGGCGCGGTCCATGACCACGCGGTTGCCGAACCCCCGCGGCATGTCGATGAACGCCTCGCCGGTGACGTCGGCGAGCCGCAGCGCGCGCTCGCCCGCCAGCCGGTGCGACGCCGGTAGCAGCCCCACGAACGGCCGCGTGTCGAGCCGCAGCACGCTGAGCCCGGGCAGGTCGGCCTCGGGCAGGCCCACCAGCGCGGCGTCGAGGCGGCCCTGGCGGACCTCGTCGGCCAGCCCGGTCGAGCCGGTGATCGACACGGTCACGTGGATGTCCACGAGCGGGTAGCGCCGGTGGAACGCGCCGAGCAGCGCGGGCAGGTCCACCATGCCGATCGAGGTCAGCGTGCCGATCCGGAGGCTGCCGCGCAGCCCTTCCGAGGCCTCCTGGACGGTCGCGCGCGCCCGTTCGAGGGCTTCGATCGCGGCTTTCGCCTCGGGCAGGAACGCCGCGCCGGCCGCCGACAGCGCGACCCGGCGGGTCGACCGGTCGAACAGCCGCGTGCCGAGCTCGGTCTCCAGCGCCCGGACGGCCGCGGACACCGTGGACTGCACCGCGAACAGCCGCTGAGCGGCCCGGGTGAAGCTGAGCTCCTCGGCCACCGCGACGAAGTACTCGAGCTGACGCGTCTCCATGCGGCCAATCTATCGCTCAGACCGATAACTCAGGCCAGGACTTTTCGTTGGACTTGCTGAGTCGGGAGGGTGATCGTGGAGATCGGAAGATCCCCGAACCCCGGAAGGTCCCGATGTCCGTCCTCACCGCCCCGGCCGCCCGCCTGCGTCTCAGCCACGGCCTGGGTTTCCGCGTGGTCGCGGTCGCGTTCACGACGGCGCTCGCGTTCTCCACCGTGCCGACCCCGCTGTACGCGCTCTACCAGCAGCGCGACGGCTTCCCGGCGTTCCTCGTCACCGTGATCTTCGCCGCCTACGCGGTCGGGGTGATGCTGAGCCTCTACCTGGCCGGGCACCTCAGCGACTGGCTGGGCCGCCGCCGGGTCCTGCTCGCCGGGCTGCTGGCCGAGGCGTTCGCGGCGGCGTTGTTCCTGCTCTGGCCGGAGGTGCCCGGCCTGATCGTCGCGCGGCTGGTCAGCGGCGCCGGCATCGGCGTCATCACGGCGACGGCCACCGCGCACCTGTCCGAGCTGCACGCCGTGTCCCGCCCGGGCGCCGGTCTCGGGCGCTCCGGCCTGGTCGCGACCGTGGTGAACGCCGGCGGGCTCGCCCTCGGGCCGCTCGTGGGCGGGCTGTTCGCGCGGTTCGCCGGCCACCCGCTGAGCACGCCCTTCGCCGTGTTCCTGGTCGTGCTGCTGCTGGAGGCGATCGCCGTGAGCCTCGTGCCGGAGACCGTCGAACGCCGCGAGGAGCGGCCGGCGTACCGGCCGCAGCGGCTTTCCCTGCCGCCGGCCGCGCGCCCGGAGTTCACCGGCGCCGCGCTCGGCGCGTTCGCCGCCTTCGCGATCAGCGGCCTGGTCATGGCGCTCGCCCCGGCGCTGCTGGCGCACGAGCTGCACCAGCCGTCCCGCCTGCTCGCCGGGATCGCGCCGTTCACGATGCTCGGCAGCGCCGCGCTCGCCCAGGTCGTGCTGGCCCGGGTCGGCACCCGCCCGCAGCTGCGGGCCGGGTACGTGCTGATGAGCGTCGGCCTGGTGCTGCTGGCGGTCTCCGCGTTCGCGGCCTCGCTGCCGCTGTTCTTCGGCGCGAGCGTGCTCGCCGGCGCCGGGTTCGGCCTGGGCTTCCGGGCGTCGGTCGGCACGGTGGCCGCGCTGGCCGACGACCTGACCCGCGGTGAGGTCCTGGCCGCGCTGTTCCTCGCGGCCTACGCGGGGCTGGTGCTGCCGGTGCTGCTGATCGGCCTCGCGATGCTCGTCGCGCCGGGCGCGGTGGTGCTGGCCGGGTTCGCGGTGCTGGAGCTGGCCCTGCTCGGCTGGTCGGCGCGCCGGACCCTCGGGGCGGGCTGACCCGAACTCCCCGCCGGATCCCGGGCGCGGGCCTACAGTCGTCAGGACGACAGCCGCGTCAGGAGGCGACCATGACAGCCGTGCCCGGGGCGCCGATCGTCGTCGGAGCGGACGGCTCGGCCGAGTCCCTCGACGCCGTGCGGTGGGCCGCGCGGACCGCCTGCCTGCGGGACGCGCCGCTGGAGATCGTGCACGCCCTCGACGTCCCGGCGCTCGTCGCGAGCGGGGTCGTGCCGCCGCCCGAAGAGATGGTCGACGCCCTGCGCGCGCGGGGCCGCCGGGCGCTGCGGACCGCGGCGGAACTGGCCGCCGCGCAAGGGTTCGCCGGCGCCACCACCCGGCTCGACCCCGACCGCGCCGCCCAGGCGCTCATCGAAGCGTCCCGCAGCGCGGCGCTGCTCGTGGTCGGCTCGACCGGGCACGGCCGGCTCACCAGCCTGCTCGCCGGATCGGTCGCCGGGGCTGTCGGGACGCACGCGCACTGCGACACCGTGGTCGTCCGCGGGGACAGCTGGGACGAGCCCGCCGCGGCCGCCCGCCCGGTCGTCACCGGCATCGACGGCAGCGAAAGCGGCACCCGCGTCCTCACGACCGCGCTCGCCGAAGCCCGCGCCCGCCGCGCTCCTCTCGTGGTGCTGCACGCGTGGGCGGACACCCCGCCGTCCCACCGGGACCCGCGCTGCGTCACCGATGCCGGGCACCGGCTCCTCGGCGAACGGGTTCTCGCGCACGACACGGACGGGGTCGACGTCGAGCAGGTCGTGGTGGCCGCGCACCCGCGACGGGAGCTGGTCGAGCGCAGCGCCGACGCCCAGCTCGTCGTGCTCGGCGACCGCGGCCGCGGCGGGTTCCCCGGCCTGCTGCTCGGATCCACCGGCCAGGCGCTCCTGCACCACGCGGCCTGCCCGGTGCTCCTGGTCCGCACGGTCTCCTGAATCCGCGCGGGCTTGCCGAAAACGGAGCGGGACCGGGGCGATCCACGGCAGGATGTACCGGGTGAAAACGATGAGGATCGTCGTCCCGGCCGTGCTCGCGGCCGCCGTTGTGCTCACGCCCCCGGCGCAGGCGGACATCGGCAAGCAGGTCACGAGCGTCTGCCGTTCCGGTGCCTTCAGCGGCACCTTCACCCTGCGGTACGAGACGTCCGGCGGGTACCACCGCCCGCTGAACACCTACACCGTTTCGGGGCCCTACATCGGGGACGTGGGCACCCAGACGCTGCGGATCTCGTACTTCGAGGGCCCCAACCCCCACACCGTCTACTCCCAGACGGGCCCGGCCAGCCAGGGCGTGCAGTTCCTGCCGACCGGGCTCGCGCTGCCGGTCACCGGGCGCGGCACCGCGGCGATGACGTTCGACAGCGGCGCGGCGTCCTGCACCGCGACGGTGCCGATCACCTAGCCCGCAAGGGAAACGGGGCTGCTCGCCGGTTTCGGCGAGCAGCCCGGCCACGGCCCGGCCGGTCTCCGGCGACCGGTTGGCGGCCAGCCCGGTGAGCAGGGCCCGCAGGCCGGCGCCATGGTCGGCCGCGCAGCCGAGCGGGTCCGGCCCGGCCTCGCCGAGCAGTTCGGCGAGCATCCGCTCGTCGCCGCCGCCGTCGCCTTCGCCGAGGGGCCCGCCTCAGACGGCTTCCGGCGGTTCCCCAAGCCGTTGCCGGGTCAGCCGGGCCCACCCCGGCTCGGAAGGGCCGTTCGTGTACTCGTTTTCCCGGACATCGAGCTCGAGCCACCCCTCGCTGCCGGAGAACGCGACGCGGTAGCCCTCCCGCGGTGAGTTCAGGACCACCCCGCCGCGGTGCCGGACAAGGCGCAAGCTGCCCCTCGTCCGATCGAGAAAGCGCTTACCTCAAGCCCCGGCGATCCCCGGTACGGCGTCCGCGACAATGGCGTCAACGTGCGAATTCATTCTTCGAAATCATCGAAGAATGGTTACTTCGAAAAGACGTGACGCGTCAGGAACGGGTTCCGGAACTTGCCGGCGGGGTCGAGTTTCCCCGCCAGGGCGCGGAAGCCGGCCAGCTTCGGGTACCGCGCCGCGACCTCGCCGCCGTGGAAGAGCTTGCCCCAGTGCGGGCGGGCGCCGAACGGGGCGAGGCGTTCTTCGAGGACGGGCAGCACCGCTTCGACCTCGGCCTGGCGCGGCTGCCACGTGAAGTGCAGGGCCACCCGGTCACCGCCGTGGCACGGGCTCAGCCACAGGTCGTCCCCCGCGATCGCGCGGATCTCCGACACCAGCAGCAGCGGGGCCAGCCGGTCACCGAGCCCGCGGACCGCTTCGATCGCGGCCGGCGCGTCCGCGTAGGGCACGAAGTACTCCGACTGCAGCTCGTCCCCGACGCTCGGCGTGAACGCGAGCGCGAAGTGCGGGAGCCGCTCGTGCCACGGGCCCGGCACCCCCTGCTGCGGGGTGCCGTTGCCGGCCGGGATCCCGGCCGCGTGCGCCGGGTGGCGGGGCCCGTCGGCCGGGATCGCGCCGTACAGCCCGGACCGCTCGGTGAAGGCGTCCACGCGGCTCTTGACCCAGACCTGGTCGACGACGTCGTTCGCCCAGTTCGTGAACAGGCTGACGCTGTACCCGGCGTCCTCGATGCTGTCGAAGTGCTCGCGCACGGCGTCCCAGGGCAGGCCGTCGAAGACGTCCTGCCGGACGTCGAAGGCCGGCACCGTGTCGAGGGTCAGCCGAGTGACGACGCCGAGCGCGCCGAGGCTGACGACCACCCCGGGGAACATCTCGTCGGCGCGGGTGAACGTCCGGACCTCGCCGTCGGCGGTGACCAGCTCGACCGCCGAGACGGCCGCGGCGAGACCCGGCTGCCGCCGTCCGGAGCCGTGGGTGCCGGTGGCGACGCTGCCGGCCACCGTGATGTGCGGCAGCGACGCGAGGTTGGCGAGCGCGAACCCGGCGTCGTGCAGCTGCGCCGCGAAGTCGCCGTAGCGCGCCGCGCCGCCGACCGTCACGGTGCCGTCGCCGATCTCCACCGGGCTCGCGAGGGACCGCAGGTCGAGGAGCACACCGCCGGGCGCGTCCGCGATGGTGTTGAAGCAGTGCCGGCTGCCGAGCGCCTTGACGCGGCTCGCGGCCGCGACGGCGGCCTGGACCTCGCCGACCGTGCGCGGGGTGAGCACCTCGTCGGCGGCGTAGGTGTGGTTCCCGGCCCAGTTCGACTCGCCCACCGAATGTCCTTTCCCCGCGCCGGATCCCGCTCCCGACCCTACCCCGCTCAGCGGGCCGGGATGATCGCCTGGTGGGTGCCGCCGAGGCCGTGCGGGCTGAGCAGCCGGCCCATCCGCTTCGGCATCCGCAGCGTGATCGCCCGGTCGAGGATGCGCGCGCCGGGCGCCGCGGCCGCCAGCCGCGCCTCGTAGCCCGTGCAGTCGGCCGGCACCCGCAGCCAGGCCGACACCACGAGGTTGCCCTCCCCCACCACCGCGGCCGAGAGCCGGGTCTCGGGCAGCTGCGCGATCGCCGTCCCGGCCCGCTCGAGCCCGCCGGGCGCGACGTCGACGCGGTACCCCGCGATCACCGGCCAGCCCGCCGGGACGTGCGCGAGGTCGCACCGGAAGTCCAGCTCGTGGTTGCGCAGCATCCGCGCGAGGGTGCGGCGCACCGCCGACTCGCTCATCCGGCAGTCGCGGGCCAGCTCGGCGTAGCTGCGGCGGCCGTCCTCGCCGAGGGACTCGACGAGCGCCCGCAGGTCCCGGTCGTTCCACTGCTGCGGCACGACCAGCCGGGCCTGCACCGCCGTCTCGTCCAGCACCGCCCGCTGCTCCGGGGCCAGCGCGTTCACCAGCCAGCCGCTGCCTTCGCGGTAGACGCGGGTGGCGACGGCGAAGCGGACCTCGCGCACCCCGTGCAAGGCGCCGATGCGGCTGGTGACCAGGGCGTCCAGCGCGTCGAGGTCCCGCGCGGCCACGCTGAGGAACAGCGCGAACCGGCTGGTCGTGCGCTCGACGCTGAACACCGACGGCCAGCCGCACAGCTCGCGGGTCAGCTCGCTCAGCACGTCCGGGCGGCAGGCCAGGTCGACGTAGCCGACCGTGGTCGTCGGGGCGGTGGAGTACGCGGTCAGCCAGGCCAGCCCGGCCGCCTGCAGCCGGTCCCAGCGGCGGGCCGCCGTCGTCGCGTCGGTGCCCACCGCGGCGGCGATCCGCGTCCACGGCGCCCGCGGGTCGCGCTGCAGCGCCTCCACCAGCGCGAGGTCCGAGGCGCTCAGGCCCGGGCGCGCCGGTTCCACCTGCGCACCGGGGGAAACGGGCATGGCGCATTGTGACCTGGTCATGATCTTCTGCCAAGGGGCTCACCGGACGGGCCGGTGAGCCCCTTCGCGGTCTTACCGCCGGCGCAGCCGCGGCACCACGACCGCGCCCGCGACCAGCACGAGAGCACCGCCGAGCACGAACGGCAGCACCGGGGTCTCCGCGGGGTCCGCGGCCGGGACGGCGCGCTCCCGGCCGCCGTACCCGCCGCCCGCGCCGTCGCGGTCGTAGGCCGAGCCCGGCAGCTTGTCGGCGTAGCGCTGGTGCAGCGCCGCGCGGTAGTCGGCGAGGGTGAGCTTCGTGCCCGCGGCGAGGCCGGTGACCGAGCCGTCGAGCACCGTCACGGCGTCACCGCGCACCGCGTACCAGGCGTTGACCTGCGGCTCGTGCAGGAGGTAACCGCCGGCCGCGGCCCCGGCGAACTTGCGCTCGTAGTCGCCGGACGCGACGTTCACCACCGTCCAGGCCGCGCCCTGCCGCTCGGCCCAGACGGTGGCGGTGCTGCCGTCGCCGGTCCGCGCCGGCACCGCGACGTAGGCCAGCGCGGCCGGGACGTCCGACCGGCCGGCGACGAACGCCGCCGTCGGCTCGTAGACCGCGATCTGCGTCCGGGGCTCGGCGGTCGCCGCCGCGGCCGCGTGCGCTCCGGGGAACTTCGTCGACGCCAGCCGCGCGAGCGTGGCGGAGCCGCCGGTGACCTGCCCGATCGCGGCGGTGTCGGCCGCGGTCGGGACGCCGTCCGGGCCGCCGGCCGCGCTCGCGGCGCCGGTCGTGGTGAGCATCGCGGCGCCGGCCAGCACGGCCGCGCCCAGCATCTTCTTCAGCATGCTCATCCCTCGATCCCGTACAGCGTGTGGGTCCACTGGAACTGGTTGTTCGAGCGGTAGGTGTCGTAGTTCATCGAGTTGTACCGGCTGTTGTTCGGCCACGGGTCCCCGTATTCGACGCGGGTCGCGCCGCCGGAATTGTCGTAGCCGTAGAGCACGTGCATGTGCCCGCCGCCGGAACGCCAGCCGATGCGCGTGCCGATCGGCTGCCCGGCGTCGATCTGGCTCTTGATGGTGGCGAAGGAAAGCACTTGCCCGTTCGAGTTGTACGACCCGACATTGGAAAACCCGAGCCAGCGGAACACCCGTTGCTGGTCGGAGAGGTATCCCTGGTTGTTCGCGCAGTCACTGCCCGACTCGTTGTGAGCGACCTGGCAGAACCGGGTCTGGGTCAGGGAGTGGCCCCAGTAGCCGGCGATCGTGTTCCCGCTGGCGTCCCAGCACCATTGGTCCTTCTGCTGCGCCTGCATGGTGATGCCGAGATCGGTCCGCGCTGCGGCCGCCGCGGCGGGCGCCTGCAGCGCGACGACGGCGGCCGCGGCGGCCGAGACCGCCGCGAGTCCACGCAGGACTCCTGAAGTGGTTTTCACGAAGTGGTCCTCCAGCCGGTGACGATGCGACGTGGTGGCACGGAATACTCCGCGCCCGGCCCGTCGATCCGGTACCTACTAAGGGAGGATCACGTTGGGAGGGAACGACTTCCGGCGGATCCCGGCAGTTCCCGGGTGCCGGAATCCGGCAGCGGCCCCGGCCCGCCGGACGGATTCCGGCGGGCCGGCGGACCGGGTCAGCCGACCGTCGTCGTGCCCAGGGTGGCGTCCTGGTCCGGCGGGTCGAGCGCCAGCTCGACGTCGAACTCGCCGAGGCTGCTGTCGGTCACCACGTGCGTGGTCGCCGCGGGGTCGACGCTGCTCGTCGCGTCGCCGGCCGGGGTGCCCGCCGGGACGGTGAAGTCGACCTGGCCCTGCGCGGTGAACTTCAGGGTGCCTTCGGCCGGCACCGGGGTCTCCGGGATCGGCAGCTCGATCGGGATGGCGACCGTCTGGCCGCTGATCGCGACGTTCACCTTGGACTTGATCGTGCCGGACAGTTTCGTGGCGCCGACGAGCCGAAGGCCGTCCCCGGCCGCCTGCCCGGCGTCGACGTCGAGGCTGAACGGCACCGAAACCGGCGTGCCCGCGGTGGCCGTCGCGGGGATGTCCGCCTTGACGACCACGGACACCTGCTGGTCGCCGATCAGCGGGAAGCCCCCTCGGTAGGTGAGCGTTTTCT
Organism: Amycolatopsis sp. NPDC104819; assembly: GCF_055583145.1. NCBI lineage: Bacteria > Bacillati > Actinomycetota > Actinomycetes > Pseudonocardiales > Pseudonocardiaceae > Amycolatopsis > Amycolatopsis sp. NPDC104819. The sequence goes on from NZ_JBVJON010000022.1 coordinate 57,850, forward strand.
CGGCCGCGGCGGCCGGTCCCGCGGAAACGACGGCCACCGCACCCGCCAGCAGCGCGGCCAGACCGATTCCGAGGAAACGGCGGCTCGTTTTCCGCATGAGGGTTTCCGTCATGTCACGTCCTTTCGTCGTTGAACGGCATTTCGGATCCTAGGTGGAAACTTCCCAACCGGCCAATGCGCTTTCCGGTGTCCCCGGAATTTGTCACGCGGTTCGAGGTCGCGGGTTTTGTTTTTTGTGACGCGCCCGTTCGGATATGACAATTTTCGACGCACGCGCACTCACGCGCGTCAGCACCACGAGAGCGCGGGTGTAGTGGCGGTGTAGGGGCCGCGGCCAGGGTCCTCCCCGGCAAGCACTTGTCCACTGAGGGAGACAAACCCATGCGCAGCATCTACCCGGCGGTGGCGCTCTCGGCCGCCCTGCTCGTCGGCGGCGCGACCGCCGCCACGGCCGCCCCCGCGCCCGCCGACGTCTACGCCGAGGTCACCGCCGCCGACATCGCCGACCCGGGCGCGGTGATCACCGACTCACCGGCCGCGCTGGCCGCCGCGCGGACCGCCGCCCAGGCGATCTCCTGGTACTCCAGCCGGCAGGGCAGCACCGCTTACCAGGGTTACTGCGAGAAGGCCGCGCGCCTGTCGTGGAACCGCACGACGCACCACGCGAGCGCGATCGAGCACTGGCGCTCCTCCGACGGCGCCCGCCACACCACCGGCACCCCGCCGCGCGGCGCCTTCGTGTTCTGGGACATCTCCGCCTACGGCCACGTCGGCATTGCCGACGGCAGCGGCGGGGTCTGGGCGACGAGCGTCAACGGCGCGATCGGCCACGCGAAGCAGAGCTACTTCGGCAGCTACCTGGGCTGGAAGCCGGGCAACAGCAACTGATCGCCGCGCCGGCGTGACGCGGGGCGGCCCCTCCCCGCGTCACGCCCGCACGGACGACGGGCGCCGCCATCGCCGGGCCTGCTCCAGCAACGCCAGCCCGGTCGTTTCGCCTTGCCGGTTCCCGGTTTCCCGGAACACGCGCAGCGCGCGGTCGCAGACCCCGCGAGCCTGGACGGGCTCCCCCGCGGCCAGCAGCGTCTGGCCGATGCCGAGCAACGCGTACGCGCTGCACCGTTCGTCGTCGAGCTCCTCCAGGATGCTCAGCGCGAGCCGCAGGCAGGTCAGCGACTCGGGCAGCCGGCCCGAATCCCGGTGCAGCGTCCCGAGTTCGGTGAGCACCTTCGCCTCGCGGTGCGGGTCTTCGCTCTCCCGCGCGAGGTCCCTGGCCCGCTGCAGCCACGTCCGGGCCTCGGCGAACTCGCCGAGCAGCACGTGGGTCGAGCCGATCGAGTTGCGCATCTGGGCGACGCCGCTGCGGTCGCCGGCGCGTTCCAGCCCGTCGAGGGCCCGGCGGTAGCAGCCGAGCGCGTCGCGCGGCCGGTCGCGGACGCGGTACACGGTGCCGAGCCCGGCCACCGCCAGCGCCTCGCCGCGGACGTCGCCGAGCTCGGCGAACAGCCGCGCCGAGCGGTCCATGTCGTCGGCGGCCGCGGCGTATTCGTCGTGGTAGAGCCGGACCTGCCCGAGCCCGCGGCACAGCACCGCCGCGCCGGCCCGGTTGCCCGCGGCCTCCACGGCGGCGAGCGCGGCCAGGTGGCTGCGGCGCCAGTCGTCGTAGGCGCCGCGCAGGTCGTAGAACGGGACGGCGGCGGTCAGCTGCCAGGCGAGCTCGTCCAGGCCCGCGTCGGCGGCGAGCTGGACGGCGCCGGCCAGCAGCTTGCGTTCGGCGGTGAACCAGCCGAGCGGGTCGGCCACCAGCCGCGACAGCGCCGCCGGGAGCTCCGCGCCCAGCGGCGGCCCGGTCATCGCGCCGAACGCGGGCGGCAGCCCCGCCGCCGCGGCCTTTGTCAGCGCCAGCAGCACCGACAGCACCCGCACCAAGGTCTCCCGCCGCGTCGAAGCCGGCTCTTCGGCCAGGAGCTCCGCCGCGTAGCAGCGCAGGAGGTCGTGCAGCCGGTACCGCGGGTGCCCGGCGGAGTCGCGGCCCGCCAGGGAAACGAGGTTGGCGTCGACCAGCACGTCGAGCACCTCGTGGGCGCCGCCGTGCCCGAGCAGCGCGTCGAAGACCCAGCTCGGGAAGTCCTGCGCGCCCAGCACCGCCGAGCGGCAGAACGCGGTCCGCGCGGCCGCCGGCAGCTGGCGCAGGCTCAGCTCGAAGCTCGGCCGGACACCGAGGTCGCCGACCCGCAGCTCGCTCAGCCGGCTCGACTCGTCGGCCAGCCGGTCGTGCAGGGTGCGCAGGCTCCACGCCTGCCGCCCGGCCAGCCGCGCGCCGGCGATGCGGATGGCCAGCGGCAGGTAGCCGCAGCAGCGCACGATGGCGGCGGCTTCGGCCGGTTCGCCGACCACGCGGTCGGCGCCCGCGACCCCGGCCAGCAGCCGCTCGGCCTCGGCTTCGCCGAACACCGGCAGCTCGACGTGCTTCGCGCCGGCCAGCTCCGGCAGCCGCCCGCGGGTCGTCACCAGCACCGCGCACCCGGCGTCGGCGGGCAGCAGCGGGCGGACCTGCGCGGCGGTCGCGGTGTCGTCGAGCACCAGCAGCACCCGGCGGCCGGCGAGGCGGGAGCGGAACAGCGCGGCCCGCCCGCCGAGCCCGGCCGGCACGGTGTTTCCGGTGACCCCCAAGGCATGCAGGAAGTCGGCGAGCACTTCGGCCGGGTCACGCGGCGCGCCGGTGCCGGCGAGGTCGACGTACAGCTGGCCGTCGGGGAACCGGCCGGCGACGCGGTGGGCGACGTGCATCGCGAGCGCCGTCTTGCCGGTTCCCGGCGCGCCGGTCAGCACGACGGGTGCCGGTCCCGCGCCGAGCGCGGCTTCCAGCTCCCGGACGTGGTCCTCGCGGCCGGTGAAGTCGGGCAGGTCCGCCGGCAGCTGCCGCAAGGGAGCCGCTTCCGGGACCGGCCCGGGCAGCGGGTCGCCGGTGAGGATCGCGGCCTGCAGGGCCCGCAGCTCCGGCCCCGGCTCGACGCCGAGCTCGGTGACCAGCCGCTCCCGCGCCGTCGTGAACGCCCGCAGCGCCTCGGCGCGGCGTCCGGCGCCGGTGAGCGCGAGCAGGTACTGCTGCCACAGCCGTTCGCGGTAAGGGTGTTCGGCGAGCAGCACGGTGAGCTCGGCGATCGCCGCGTCGTGCCGGCCGAGACGCACCTGCAGCGAAAGCCGTTCCTCGACCGCGGCCAGCCGGTTCTCGACGAGCCGGCCAAGCTCGGCGTCCCAGGCGGGCGCGGTGGGCAGGTCCTCCAGCGGGTCGCCGCGCCACAGCGCCTCCGCCTCGGCGAGCAGGGTCAGGGCCGTCTCGGGCGAGCCGTCCTTGGCCGCCCGCGCGGCGTCCGCGACGAGCCGGGTGAACCGGTGCGCGTCGACGGCGCCGGGCTCGACGGCCAGCGAGTACCCCGGGCCGTGGGTCCGCAGCGCGGTTTCCGGCAGCAGCCGGCGCAGCCGCCAGACGTAGGTCTGCAGGTTGGCGGTGGCCGACGTCGGGGGCTCGCGCGGCCACACGACGTCGACGAGCTGCCCGGGGGTCACCGTCCGGTTCGCGTTGAGCAGCAGGTGGGCCAGCAGCGCCCGCTGCTTCGTCCCGCCGAGCGGCAGCGGCCGGTCCCCGACCGTCACCCGCAGCGGCCCGAGCAGGTGAAAGCGCACGTCAGACCCCATCGAGCCCCCCGTTCCGGAGCCCGCCCCCAGGCGGGTGAATCCTGCACGCGGACAGTATCGGCACTGCGACGCGGCGCGAGGGGAAGCCGTTTCCCGGTTGCGCCGGACAGCCCACGACGAAAGTCGTGTTTTCGATCAACCGACCATCGTCGGGTTCCGGGATTCACTCACAACGATGACGGTAAGCGTGTCCTTGACCACTCGTCACCGCGAGACCCCGGTCCGCGGCTGGAGGTTGATCGTAAAGTGCGTATCGCGCGAACCGGCGTAGTCGTCTCCGGTGTGCTCCTCTCGGCTCTGGCGGCCGCGGCGCCGTCCCTGGCGGCCGAGCCGGCCATCATCGACGGCGGCAACGCCGACTCGCTCCACTCCGCGGCCCGGATGTTCGCCGGCGGCCAGGAGATCTGCTCGGCGACGATCATCGCCCCGGACTGGATCCTCACCGCGCGCCACTGCACGCAGGGCGCCGACGGCCAGCCGATCAGCTTCCACGTCGGCGACCTCGACCAGACCAAGGGCACCACGGTCAACGCGACCTCGGTGCACGAGGCGCCGGACTCCGACATCGCGCTGGTGCAGATCGACCAGCAGGTGCAGACCGAGTACGCGCCGCTGGGCAGCGAGGGCGACGTCAAGGTGGGCGACCAGGCCGAGGTCTACGGCTGGGGTGCGACCTGCACCGACAAGCCGGAGATCGAGTGCCAGTCGCAGCTGCTGAAGGTGGCCAAGGTCAGCGTCACCTCGATCGACTGCCCGGACGGCGCGGCCGGCGTTTCGGTGTGCGCGAACCGCGGTGACGGCATCACCGCGGGCGGCGACTCGGGCGGCCCGATGTACGCGAACGGCAAGCAGGTCGGCGTCGCCTCGACCAGCGACCGCCAGTCCTACACCGCCTACATCAACATCACGAAGTACCGCGACTGGATCTCCCAGACCGCGGGCGTCTGAGCCTTCCGCGAGCAGCCCCCGGGACCCGGGGGCTCCGGCAAAGTCGGATTCGCGCAGCCGAGCTGCCGTCGACGACTGCCACCCCCGGCAGCGGCGGACCGCGTCCCAACGCTCCGACCGCAACCTTGGTGTCGCGGCGCAGGATTCCGCAGTGTCGTTCGAGAGTCCGGTCGCGACGGTGTTCACCTCATGTGAGCGATCACCGTGCCGGCGCCCCCTTGCGCTACCGACTTTGCCGGACCCCTGCCCGGGACCCGGGGGCTTGCTTCGCCGGCGAGAGTGAGTGTACAGTCACTCACATGACGAAGCGCGGTGCCACCCTCTCCACCTCCGACGCCCGGCGGGACGCCGTGGTCGACGCGGCCATCACCGAGTTCGCCCGGGCCGGGTACCACAGCACGCCGATCAGCGCCGTGGCCACCAAGGCCGAGATCTCCCCCGCCTACGTCTTCAAGTTGTTCCCCGGCAAGGTTTCCCTCTTCGTCGCCGCGCTCGACCGGTGTTACGAGCTCGTCGCGCACGCGCTGTCGAACGGGGCCGCCCGCGCCGACAGCACCGACCCCGAAAAGATCCTCTACGAGATGGGCGGCGCCTACGCCGAGCTGATCGCCGACCGGAGCCTGCTCATGCTGCAGGTGCACGCCCAGTCGGCGGCCGACACACCCGAGATCGCCGAAGCCCTGCGGCGAGGGCTGGCGAAGGTCACCGAACTCGCCCGCGACCGCTCCGGCGCCGCCGGCGAGCAGGTCCAGCGTTTCATCGCCTACGGCCAGCTCTGCCACCTCATCGCCACCCTCGACCTCGACGACCACACCGGCGACTGGGCCGCGATCCTCTCCGCCGGCATCCGCCACCCCGGCAAGAACTGAGCCATCCCGGCACGCCTCTTTTTTGACGCCCATCGAGTGATTGACCAGTCACTCACACATCGGAAGGAAAGCACCATGACCACCACCACCGAAATCGTCCTCCCCGGCCTCGTCGAGCCGGACGGCCTGCGCGTCGAACACCGCGAGCTGCCCGCCCCGGGCGCCGGCGAAGCGCTCGTCCGCGTCGAGGCGAGCGGGATCTCGTTCGCCGAGCAGCAGATGCGCCGCGGGAAGTACTACGACCAGCCGCCGTTCCCGTTCGTGCCCGGCTACGACGTCGTCGGCACGGTGCTCGAAGCCGAGGACCGCGCGCTGGTCGGGCGCCGTGTCGCGGCCATGACCAAGATCGGCGGCTGGAGCAGCCACCTCGTCGTCCCCGCGGCCGACCTGGTCCCCGTGCCCGACGGCCTGGACGCCGCCGAAGCGGAGACGTTCGTGGTCAACGGCATCACGGCCTGGCAGATGCTGCACCGGATCGCGAAGGCCGGGGCCGGCGGCACGATCCTGGTCCACGGCGCGAGCGGCGGCGTCGGCACCACGCTCGTCCAGCTCGCCCGGGCGGCCGGCATCAAGGTGATCGGCACCGCGTCGGCGCGCAACCTCGACGTCGTGACCGCGCTCGGCGCCACCGCCGTCGACTACCGCGGTGACGTCCCGGCGCGGGTGCGCGAGCTGGCGCCCGGCGGGGTCGACGCCGTCTTCGACCACGTCGGCGGCCCCGGCATCGTCGACTCGTTCCGGCTGCTCGCCCCCGGCGGCACCCTGGTCGCCTACGGCAGCGCGGCCACGAAGGACACCGGCGGCAACCCGCGGCTCCCGGTGCTCAAGCTCTTCGCCCGGCTGCTGTGGTGGCAGGCGCTGCCGAACCGGCGCCGCACGCACTTCTACAACGTCTGGGGCGGCAAGCGGAACCTCACCCGGTTCCGCGCGCGCCTCACCGAGGACCTGACGGCCGTCTTCGCCCTGGCGGCGAAGGGACAGCTCAAGGCGCAGGTGGCGGCGCGGATCCCGCTGACCGAGGCCGCGAAGGCGTTGACGCTGGCTGAATCCGGCACCGTCACCGGCAAGGTTGTGCTCGTCCCCTGAAGACACCGAAGGCCACCACGCGAGAACGTGGTGGCCTTCGGGAAACGCGGGGCGTCAGTCGGTGCCGAACTCCATCGCGGCGCTGTCGAGCAGCTCGGCGTCGTCGGCCTTGCCGCGCGAGGCGATCACCTGGGCGCCGCCCTCGGGCATCGCGCCGATCAGGCCGGTCGACGCGGCCTGCGCGGCGCCGATCAGCTTCGGGTGCGAGTTCCCGCCGACCATGCCGATGCTGGCGTACTGCTCGAGCTTCGCCCGCGAGTCGGCGATGTCGAGGTTGCGCATGGTCAGCTGGCCGATCCGGTCCACCGGGCCGAACGCCGAGTCTTCGGTGCGCTCCATCGACAGCTTGTCCGGGTGGTAGCTGAAGGCCGGGCCGGTCGTGTCCAGGATGGAGTAGTCCTCGCCGCGGCGCAGCCGCAGCGTGACCTCGCCGGTGACCGCGGTGCCGACCCAGCGCTGCAGCGACTCGCGCAGCATCATCGCCTGCGGATCCAGCCAGCGGCCTTCGTACATCAGGCGGCCGAGCTGGCGCCCGTGGTTGTGGTAGCTGGCGAGGGTGTCCTCGTTGTGGATGGCGTTGACGAGCCGCTCGTAGGCGGCGTGCAGCAGCGCCATGCCCGGCGCCTCGTAGATGCCGCGGCTCTTCGCCTCGATGATCCGGTTCTCGATCTGGTCGGACATGCCCAGGCCGTGCCGGCCGCCGATGGCGTTGGCCTCCAGCACCAGGTCGACGGCGGAGGAGAACTCCTTGCCGTTGATCGTCACCGGCCGGCCCTGCTCGAAGCCGACGGTCACGTCCTCGGCGGCGATCTCGACCTCGGGGTCCCAGAACGCCACGCCCATGATGGGCTTGACGATCTCGATGCCGGTGTCCAGGTGCTCCAGCGACTTCGCCTCGTGCGTCGCGCCCCAGATGTTGGCGTCGGTCGAGTACGCCTTCTCGGTGCTGTCGCGGTAGGGCAGGTCGTGGGCCAGCAGCCACTCCGACATCTCCTTGCGCCCACCGAGCTCGGTGACGAAGTCGGCGTCGAGCCACGGCTTGTAGACGCGCAGGGAGGGGTTGGCCAGCAGGCCGTAGCGGTAGAACCGCTCGATGTCGTTGCCCTTGTAGGTGGAGCCGTCGCCCCAGATCTGGACGTCGTCCTCGAGCATGGCGCGCACCAGCAGCGTGCCGGTGACCGCGCGGCCGAGCGGGGTGGTGTTGAAGTAGCTGCGGCCGCCGGTGCGGATGTGGAACGCCCCGCAGGTCAGCGCCGCGAGGCCTTCTTCGACGAGGGCTTCCTTGCAGTCGACCAGCCGGGCGATCTCGGCGCCGTACTGCCCGGCCCGGCCGGGCACCGACTCGATGTCGGGTTCGTCGTACTGGCCGATGTCGGCGGTGTAGGTGCAGGGCACCGCGCCTTTGTCGCGCATCCACGCGACCGCTACGGAAGTGTCGAGGCCACCGGAGAAGGCGATACCGACACGCTCGCCGACGGGCAGGGAAGTGAGCACCTTGGACATGCGAATGATTATGCACGGCTATGCATCGTCGTGCAATCCGGGGTGCCCCGGCTCACGGCGGCGGGCGCTGTGAGCCGGGGGTTCGGTCACTGGTCGCCGAGCACCGGCGGGTGCCCTCGGACGGCGTGGTGGATGTGACATGTCCCGGTGACGCTGCCGCGGTCGTTCGGTTCGTTCACCAGGCAGGAAGCCTCGTCGGCCGTGGTCTGGCCGCGCGAGCCACCAGGACGAAGTACCCACCCGGGCCGGCCCGCACCAGCGCGCTGCCCAGGCCGATCGGACCGCCCGGCTCGTCCGCACCCGCCAGGACCGCCGGCCGAGTCAGCCCGGCAGCAGCGCCGGGGCCGTCAGCCGGGTGGCGTTGGCGGCCTCGTCGTCCGGGGCCTCCTGCGCCGAGCGCTCCGCCTCGACCCGCGCGAGGTAGTTCGTCACCTCACGCTCGGTCCGGTGCGCGTCCCAGCCCAGCTGCGGAGCCATCAGCTCCGCGACCACCGGAGCCGCCGCGACACCGCGGTCGCGCTCCTCGATCGAGATGCGTGTCCGCCGCGTCAGGACGTCCTCGAGGTGCAACGCGCCTTCGTGCGAAACCGCGTACACCGCTTCCACGCGCAGGTAATCCGAGGTCTCCGTGATCGGCGAAGCCAGCGAAGGGTCCTCCTCCATCAGGGAGACGAGGTTCCAGATCCGCGTCCCGTACCGCTGCAGCAGGTGCTCGACACGCGCCACCGACAACCCGGTCCGGGAAGCGACCGAGTACCGGTCCGCCCACAGCTCGTGGTACCCCTCGGCGCCGGCGATCGGCAGCCGGTCGGTCCACGACGGCGGGGTCGGCTTGCCCACCTCTTCGACCGCGACGTCGACCGCGTCCGCGGCCATCACCCGGTACGTCGTGTACTTGCCGCCGGCCACGATCACCAGGCCCGGCACCGGATGCGCCACCGCGTGCTCCCGCGACAGCTTCGTCGTCGCGGCCGCCTTCGCCGCCAGCAACGGGCGAAGTCCCGCGTACACGCCTTCGATGTCGTCGTGCGTGACCGGCGTGCGCAGCACCTTGTTGAGGTGCTCCAGCACGTAGTCGACGTCGGCGCGGCTCGCCGCCGGGTGCTCGCGGTCGAGGGACCATTCGGTGTCCGTCGTGCCGACGAGCCAGTGCTTGCCCCACGGGATCACGAACAGCACGCTCTTCTCCGTGCGCAGGATCAGCCCGGTGTCGAGGTCGATCTTCTCCCGCGGCACCACCAGGTGGATGCCCTTCGACGCGCGCACGGTGAACGGCGCGGGAATCCCGGCCGCCTCCGCCATGTCGTCGCTCCACACTCCGGTGGCCGCGATGACCGTGCGGGCGCGGATCTCGAACTCGACCCCGCTCTCGCGGTCGACGACCTTCGCGCCGACCACCCGGGAACCCTCGCGCAGCAACGACGTCACGCGAGCGCGCGTCAGCACCGAAGCACCCTGCTCGGCCGCCGTCCGCGCGATGGTCATCGTGTGGCGGGCGTCGTCGACCTGGGCGTCGTAGTACTGGATCGCGCCGATCAGCGCGTCGCCGGCCAGCGCGGGCGCGACCTTGGCCGCGCCGCGCTTGGACAGGTGCCGGTGCCGCGGCAGGGCGCGGGCGCCGCCGAGCGTGTCGTACAGGGTGACGCCGGCGCCGATGTACCCGCGCTCCCACACCCGGTGCGTCAGCGGGACCAGGAACTTCACCGGCCGCACCAGGTGCGGCGCGAGGGTCTGCAGCAGCAGGCCGCGCTCCTTCAGCGCCTCGCGCACCAGCTTGAAGTCCAGCTGCTCCAGGTACCGCAGGCCGCCGTGGATCAGCTTGGACGAGCGGCTGGACGTCCCGGCGGCGAAGTCGCGGGCCTCGACCAGCGCGGTCGACAGCCCGCGGGACGCCGCGTCGAGCGCGACGCCGGCGCCGGTCACTCCCCCGCCGACGACCAGGACGTCGACCTCTTCGCGAGCGAGCTTGCGCAGTGTCTCGGCCCGGTAGGCCGGGGAAAGCGGTGTCACGGTGTTCCTCCTCATGGTCACTGCACGTCGACCCAGTCGAGCGTGCGGCCGACGGCCTTCTGCCAGCCCGCGTAGCCCTCGGCGCGCTGCTCGCCGGTCCACGACGGCGCCCAGCGCTTGTCCTCGTTCCAGTTCTGCTCCAGCTCGTCGGTCGAGCGCCAGAACCCGACGGCCAGGCCGGCCGCGTACGCGGCGCCGAGCGCCGTGGTCTCGGCGACGACCGGCTTCGACACCGGCACGCCGAGGATGTCGGCCTGCAGTTGCATGCACAGCTCGTTCGCGGTCACCCCTCCGTCCACACGCACCACGTCGAGCGTGACACCGGAGTCGTTCTGCATGGCCTCGACGACGTCGCGGGTCTGGTAGCAGATCGCCTCCAGGGTGGCCCGCGCGAGATGAGCGTTGGTCGTGGCGCGAGTGAGCCCGACGATCGCGCCGCGGGCGTCCGAGCGCCAGTACGGCGCGAACAGGCCGGAGAAGGCCGGGACGAAGTAGACACCGCCGTTGTCCTCGACCTGGCGGGCCAGGCTTTCGCTCTGGGACGCGCCGCTGATGATGCCCAGCTGGTCGCGCAGCCACTGCACGGCCGACCCGGTGACGGCGATCGAGCCTTCCAGCGCGTAGACCGGCTTCTCGTCGCCGAACTGGTAGCACAGCGTCGTGAGCAGGCCGTGCTTCGAGCGGACCAGCTCGTGGCCGGTGTTGAGCAGCAGGAAGTTGCCGGTGCCGTAGGTGTTCTTGGCTTCGCCGGGCCGGAAGCAGACCTGGCCGACGGTCGCCGCCTGCTGGTCGCCGAGGACGCCGGTGAGCGCGACCTCGCCGCCGAGCGGGCCGTCCGCGCGGGTGACGCCGAAGAAGCCGGGGTTCGACGACGGCCGGATCGCCGGGAGCATCCGCTTCGGGACGTCGAAGAACGACAGCAGCTCGTCGTCCCAGTCGAGGGTTTCGAGGTCCATCAGCATGGTGCGCGAGGCGTTGGTCGGGTCGGTGACGTGGACGCCGCCGTCCGGGCCGCCGGTGAGGTTCCAGATGAGCCACGAGTCGGTGGTACCGAAGAGGGCGTCACCCTTTTCCGCGTCCTCGCGCACGCCGTCGACGTTTTCGAGGATCCACTGCAGCTTGCCGCCGGAGAAGTACGTCGCGGGCGGGAGCCCGGCCTTGCGGCGGATGACGTCGCCCTTGCCCTCGCGCTCCAGCGCCGAGGCGATCCGGTCGGTCCGGGTGTCCTGCCAGACGATCGCGTTGTAGTAGGGGCGGCCGGTGCGGCGGTTCCACACGACGGTGGTCTCGCGCTGGTTGGTGATGCCGAGCGCGGCCAGGTCGCGGTGGGTCAGGTTGGCCTTGTTCAGCGCGGTCGCGATGACCGAGCGGGTGCGTTCCCAGATCTCGGTGGCGTCGTGCTCGACCCAGCCGGGCTTCGGCAGGATCTGCTCGTGTTCGAGCTGGTGGCGGGCGACTTCGTTGCCGCCGTGGTCGAAGATCATGAACCGGGTGCTGGTGGTGCCCTGGTCAACCGCGCCGACGTAGTCAGGCATGGGAGTTCTCCTCAGTCAGTGGGCGGGCTCGAGGTCCTTGGCGGGCATGGCGTCCAGCGGTTCCCCCGCGGGGAGGAAGCGCTCGATGAGGAACTTGTAGATCGCGCCGCCGACGAGGGCGCCGAGCACCGGGGCCACGATCGGGATCCACCAGTAGGGGAAGCCGTACTGGTCGGACCACGCCGTGTCGTAGCCGGTCAGCCAGGAGGCCAGGCGCGGGCCGAAGTCGCGGGCGGGGTTGATCGCGTACCCGGCGTTGGTGCCCCAGGCCATGCCGATCGCGACGACGAGGAAGCCGACGACGACCGGGGCGAGGTTCGCCCCCGGCGAGGTGTTGCGGAGGTCGGTGATCGCGAAGAGGACGATCAGCAGGATCGCGGTGCCGATGACCTGGTCGCGGAACGCGCCCCAGTCACCCACGGGCAGCGTGCCGTTACCCGGCAGGGTGGAGAACACCCCCTGGGTCTTGATCGTCAGGCCGGGGTCCTTGGCGGTGAGCACCTCGGTGTAGTTCCAGCGCACGAGCAGGGCGGCGAGGAACGCGCCGGCCGTCTGCGCGAGGGCGTACGGGGCGACCTTGCGCCAGGAGAAGCCCTTGAACACCGCGAGCGCGATGGTCACGGCCGGGTTGAGGTGCGCGCCGCTGATCCGCGAAGCGACGTAGACACCGAGCGTGACGCCGAGCCCCCAGGCCCAGGCGATGCTGTCGTGGTCCCCGATGCCCGCGGCCGCGACCTGCGCCACCACCCCGCACCCGAACAGGATGAGGATCATCGTTCCCACGAACTCCGCGGCCATCTCGCCGCCGAGTCCGTGGGCCTTGAGGTTTCGCACCATTGCTTCCTCCACAAAGGACCGTTCGTTCCCCCTGGTGAGTGAAAGTTAAGTTCGGGTTTCCGGGGGGTCAACGGACACCGGTCGGCATTGTCGAACGGCCGAAGTGGATGTTCGACATTGTCGAATCAGGGCCGGTCGGGTTAGGTTGGCGACGTGCCCGGTCCGATCCAGTCCATCGAGCGAGCCGCCGCGATCCTGCGGTTGCTGGCGCGCGGCTCGGGCCGGCTCGGCGTCGGCGAGATCGCCGAGTCCCTCGAACTGGCGAAGGGCACCGCGCACGGGATCCTGCGCACCCTGCAGGGGGTCGGGTTCGTCGAACAGGACCGCGACACCGGCAAGTACCAGCTCGGCGCGGCGCTGCTGCACCTCGGGACGAGCTACCTCGACGTCAACGAGCTGCGGTCCCGCGCCATCAACTGGGCCGACGCGCTGGCCGCGCGCAGCGGCGAGGCCGTCCGGATCGGCGCGCCGCTGGAGGGCCGGGTGCTGGTGGTGCACCACGTGTTCCGGCCCGACGACAGCCTGCAGACCCTCGACGTCGGCTCGCTGCTGCCGCTGCACGCGACCGCGCTCGGGAAGGTCCTGCTGGCCTACGACACCACGCTGAAGGCGACACCGGAGCTGTACACGCGCCGTACGCTGACCACGCAGACCGCGATCAAGCGGGCCTGCGCCAAGGTCCGCGAAGCGGGCTGGGCGGTCGAAAACGGCGAAATGATCTCGGGCGAGGCCGGCATCGCGGCCCCCATCCGCGGCCACGGCGGCATCGTCGTGGGCGCGATCGGGGTGTCGGGCGCCGTGGAGCGGATCTGCGAGCCGGACGGCGCGCCGAGCCCCCGGCTGCTCGGCCACGTCCGCGACGCGGCGCGCGCGGTGTCCCGCGACCTGGGCGCGTCCCGATGGTGAAGGAGGTGCCCGGGTGGTCCAGCGGTACGTGATGTCGGTCGACCAGGGCACCACCTCGACCCGGTGCATCCTGTTCGACGCGCGCGGCCGGCTCGTCTCCGTCGTGCAGCGGGAGCACCAGCAGCACTTCCCGCGGCCCGGCTGGGTCGAGCACGACGCGACCGAGATCTGGCGGAACCTCGCGCGGATCGTCCCGCAGGCCCTCGCCGACGCCGGCGCGACCGCCGAGCAGGTGGTCGGCCTCGGGATCGCCAACCAGCGGGAGACCACCGTCCTGTGGGACCGGCACACCGGCAACCCGGTCGGCCGCGCGATCGTCTGGCAGGACACCCGCACCGACGCGATGCTCGAACAGCTCGCCCGCGAGCCGGGCGCCGACCGGGTGCGGCAGCTGTGCGGCCTGCCGCTGGCGACGTACTTCTCGGCGCCGCGGATCCGCTGGCTGCTCGACCGGACCCCGGGCCTGCGCGAGCGCGCCGAGCGCGGCGACGTCCTCTTCGGCACCATCGAAAGCTGGCTCATCTGGAACCTCACCGGCGGGGCCGAGGGCGGGGTGCACGTCACCGACGTCACCAACGCCTCGCGCACCATGCTGATGAACCTGCGCACCCTCGCCTGGGACAAGGAGCTGCTCGACTTCTTCGACGTCCCGCGCGCGATGCTGCCGGAGATCCGGTCCTCGACCGAGGTGTACGGGACGACGTCGCGGGTGGTGCCGGGGATCCGGATCGCCGCGGCCCTCGGTGACCAGCAAGCCGCGCTGTTCGGCCAGACCTGCTTCGCACCCGGCGAGGCGAAGTGCACGTACGGCACCGGCAGCTTCCTGCTGCTCAACACCGGCCCGACCCCGGTACTGTCCACCCACGGCATGCTCACCACGGTCGGGTTCAAGATCGGCGACGAGCCCGCGGTGTACGCCCTGGAAGGGTCGATCGCGGTCACCGGGTCGCTGGTCCAGTGGTTCCGCGACGGCCTCGAGCTGATCGGCAGCGCCCCCGAGATCGAGACCCTGGCCAAGACGGTCGAGGACAACGGCGGGTGTTACATCGTCCCGGCGTTCTCCGGGCTGTTCGCGCCGCACTGGCACAGCGAGGCGCGCGGGGTGATCGCCGGGCTGACGTCGTACATCACGAAGGGCCACCTCGCGCGGGCGGTGCTGGAGGCGACCGGCTGGCAGACCCGCGAGGTGGTCGACGCGATGAACGCCGACTCGGGCCTGGCGCTGTCGACGTTGAAGGTCGACGGCGGGATGACCGCCGACAACCTGCTGATGCAGTTCGTCGCGGACGTCCTCGACGTGCCGGTGGTCCGCCCGATGGTGGCGGAGACGGTGTCCCTCGGCGCGGCCTACGCGGCGGGGCTGTCCGTCGGCTACTGGCCGGACCTGGAAGGGTTGCGGCGCAACTGGCACCGCGCCGGGCAGTGGCTGCCGGCGATGGACCCGGCGCGCCGCGACAGCGAGTACGGGCACTGGCGCCAGGCGGTGGAGCTGACGTTCGGCTGGATGCGCCCGGGCCCGGCCGCGGTCGCGCCCGGCTCGGACCTGGTCGAGGTGCTGCTGGCCGACCACCGCCGGTTCGAGCAGCTGTTCCGCGACCTGCGCAACACCGAGGCCGACCGCCCGGCCCTGGTCGCGGAGCTGGCGGGCCTCCTGGTCGCCCACGCGACGGCGACCGAGCGGATCGTGCGCCCGGACTCCCCCGGGCTTCCCTTCACCGACGACCTCTTGGCGGTCCTGGAGACGTCGGACTCCGAGAAGGCGTTGCTAAGCCTGGAGAACGCCGTCGACGCGCACGTCCGCGGGGAAGAGCGCGGGCTGCTGAACGACCTGCGCCGCACGATGTCCACTTCGGACCGCACGGGCCTCGGCCGGGCGTTCGTGGCGGAGCGCCGCCGCCAGCTGGCCCTCGGCTGCGGCAACGCCGACCACATCCGCAACCTCGGCGACCGCCTGACCCTCTGAGGGCGGGCTATTTCCCGGACGGGCCGTTCGCGCGATCTTCCGTCATCTCGACGATCTTCTTCGCGAACTTGCCGACGAAGGACTTGCCCTCCTCGGACGGCGACTTCGCGGGCGGCGGCAGCTTCGCGCCGTCCGGTGCCTCCGACGGCGTGGGTTCGCTCATGTCATTTTCCTAGCACGATTCCCACCGCCGACGCCACCAATCCGCCCATCAAGAGCACGATCGAGACGCGCCAGGCGATCCCTTTCCGGCGTTGGTTCTTCGCGTTGTGCTCGAACATGGCGGTCCGGCTCGCGAGCACCAGCCGAATCACGTCGAGCTTCGGTTGTGCGTGATGGCCGACCAACGCGATCGGGTCGAAATCTTTGTACCGCCGCACGGCGATCACGGCCACACTCGCGCAGAAGGATCCCAGGTAGAAGACGAACGCGACCCAGGTGAGCACCGGTTGCGCCGTTCGGGTGGCGAGGAACTGGGCGGCCGTCGCCGAAAATCCGAGCAGAACCGTCGCCTTGGTTTCCAGCCGTGCGGCGGCCTGGTCCTGCCGGGTGGTTCTCGCCGCCACTTCGTCGTTGAGGAATTCGAGGGTTTCGCATTCCTCGTCCACCGGATCCGCCACCCCGGCATCCTAATGGCACATCGAAGGACTCGGCGCCCCTCGATGTGCCATTCACGGACTCCGGGCCCTCAGGAAGCCGCCCGACGTTTCGTCCAGATGTCGTAGGCCACCGCCGCCAGCAGGACGACGCCCTTCACCAGCATCACCCGCTCACTCGGCGCGCCGATCAGCGACATCCCGTTGTTGATCACCGCCATGATCAGGCCGCCGGTGATCGCGCCGACCACCTTGCCGACGCCGCCCTGGACGGCCGCGCCGCCGATGAACGCCGCCGCGATCGCGTCCAGCTCGAAGTTGACGCCCGCCGTCGGGCCCGCCTGGTTCAGCCGGCCCGCGAAGATGATCCCGGCCAGGGCCGCCAGCACGCCCATGTTGACGAAGATCCAGAACGTCACCGACTTGACCTTGACGCCGGACAGCGTCGCCGCCTGCAGGTTGCCGCCGACGGCGTAGATGTGCCGCCCGAACACCGACTTCCCGGCCACCAGGGAGTACCCCAGCACCAGGACGGCCAGCAGGATCAGCACCCACGGCAGGTTCTTGAACCGCGCCAGCTGCACGACCAGCGCGAGGACCACCACCGCGATCCCGACGATCTTCAGCACGAACACCGGGAACGGGTCGACGTCCTGGCCGTACCCGAGCCGCGCCGAGCGCTTGCGCCACTGGATGAACGCGATGCCCGCCACCGCAAGAACTCCGGCGAGCAGCGACACCAGATCCGCTCCACCCAACGGCCCGAGGCCGATGTTGCCGAGGTAGCCGTCGGTGAACCCGTTGGACAGCGTGCGGATCGCGTCCGGGAACGGCCCGATGCCCTGGTTGCCCAGCACCGTCAGGGTCAGCGCGCGGAACGCGAGCATGCCCGCCAGCGTCACGATGAACGCCGGGATCCCGAAGTACGCGACCCAGTACCCCTGCCAGGCCCCGATCGCCGCGCCGACCACGAGGGTGATCAGCACCGCCACGAACCACGGCAGGTGCCAGTTGACCATCAGCACCGCCGACACCGCGCCGGTCATCGCGACCACCGACCCGGCCGAGAGGTCGATGTGCCCGGAGATGATCACCAGGATCATCCCGATCGCGAGGATCAGCACGTAGCTGTTCTGCACGATGATGTTGGAGATGTTCTGCGGCTCCAGCAGCGCGCCGCCGGTGAGCACCTCGAACAGCACCACGATCAGCGCGAACGCGACGTAGATGCCGCTCTGGCGCGGATTGATCGAGATCCTCCGCTTGGAGCGCTCAACCGGGGGCGCGGCGGGCCGCGCTTCGGTCGTGGTCATTCCCGTTCCTTCGTCATGTACTGCATGAGCAGTTCCTGGGTGGCTTCCTCGCGGGTCGCCTGGCCGGTGATCCGCCCGGCCGACAGCGCGTAGATCCGGTCGCAGAGCCCGAGCAGCTCCGGCAGCTCGGAGGAGATGACCAGGACGGCCTTCCCCTGCGCGGCGAGGGCGTTGATGATCGTGTAGATCTCGAACTTCGCGCCGACGTCGATGCCGCGGGTCGGCTCGTCGAGGATCAGCACGTCCGGGTCGGTGAAGATCCACTTGGCCAGCACGACCTTCTGCTGGTTGCCGCCGGAGAGCTTCCCGGTCACGCTGCGCACGGTCGGCGCCTTGATCCGCAGGTCACGCCGGAAGCGGGCGGCCGTGTCGTGCTCGGCGTTCTCGTCGACCCAGCCCCGCTTCGCCAGCTTGCCCAGCCCCGCCGCGGACACGTTGCGCTGGATGTCCTCGATCAGGTTGAGCCCGTAGCGCTTCCGGTCCTCGGTGGCGTAGGCGATGCCGTGGCGGACGGCGTCGCGCACCGACCGGACGTCGATCTCCTCGCCGTGCTTGAGGATCCTTCCCGAGATGTCCTTGCCGTAGGAGCGGCCGAACACGCTCATCGCGAGCTCGGTCCGGCCCGCGCCCATCAGCCCGGCCAGGCCGACGATCTCCCCGCGCCGCAGCGAAAGCGACGCGTGGTCGACGACGACCCGGCCGGCCTGGGTCGGGCTGTGCACCGTCCAGTCCTCGATCCGCAGCACCTCTTCCCCGATGTCCGGCTCCCGGGGCGGGAACCGGTGCTCGAGGTCGCGCCCGACCATGCCGGTGATGATCCGTTCCTCGGTCAGCCCGGCCGCGTCGAGCGTCTCGATCGTCCGGCCGTCCCGCAGGATCGTGACGGTGTCGGCGATCGCGGTCACCTCGCCGAGCTTGTGCGAGATGATCACGCAGGTCACGCCGTCGGACCGCAGCTCGCGCAGCAGCTCCAGCAGGTGGGCCGAGTCCTCGTCGTTGAGGGCCGCGGTGGGCTCGTCGAGGATCAGCAGCCGGACCTCCTTGGACAGCGCCTTGGCGATCTCGACCAGCTGCTGCTTGCCGACGCCGAGCTCCTGCACCGGCGTCACCGGGTTTTCGGCGAGGCCGACGCGCCGCAGCAGCGCGCCGGCCTCGTGGTTGGTGCGGTTCCAGTCGATCCAGCCGCGTTTTGCCTGTTCGTTGCCGAGGAAGATGTTCTCGGCGATCGAAAGCTGCCCGCACAGCGCGAGCTCCTGGTGGATGATCACGATTCCGCGCCGCTCGCTTTCGCGCACCGAACCGAACTCGCACCGCTGCCCGTCGAAGTGGATTTCACCGTCGTACGTCCCGTGCGGGTGGACGCCGGAGAGCACCTTCATCAAGGTGGACTTCCCGGCGCCGTTCTCCCCGCAGATCGCATGGATCTCGCCGCTGTGCACGGAAAGGGTGACGTCCGACAGCGCCTTGACCCCGGGGAAGGTCTTGGTGATCCCGCGCATGCCGAGCAGTTCGGTCATTTCAGCTGACCCGCCGTGTAGTAGCCGGAGTCGACGAGCTCCTTCTGGTAGTTCGCCTTGTCCACGGTGACCGGCTGCAGCAGGAACGACGGGACGACCTTCTTGCCGTTGTCGTAGTCCTTGGTGTTGTTGACTTCCGGCTTGCCGCCCTTGAGCACGGCGTCGGCCATCTTCACCGTGGTGTCGGCGAGGATGCGGGTGTCCTTGAAGATCGTCGAGTACTGCTCGCCGGCGATGATGGACTTGACCGACGCGACCTCGGCGTCCTGCCCGGTCACGACCGGGTACGGCTGGCCGGCGGTGCCGTAGCCGTTGCTCTTCAGCGCCGAGAGGATGCCGATCGACAGGCCGTCGTACGGCGAAAGCACGCCGGCGACCTTGGCGCCACCGGTGTAGGTCTTGGTCAGCAGGTCTTCCATGCGCCGCTGCGCGGTGGCCGGGTCCCAGCGCAGGATCGCCGCACGGGCGAAGTCCGTCTGGGTGCTCTTGACGACCAGCTTGCCGCTGTCCATCAGGGGCTTGAGCACGGACATCGCGCCGTTGAAGAAGAACGTCGCGTTGTTGTCGTCGGGCGAGCCGGCGAACAGCTCGATGTTGAACGGACCCGCGCCGTCACCGAGGCCCTTGACCAGCGAGTTCGCCTGCTCGACGCCGACCTTGAAGTTGTCGAAGGTCGCGTAGTAGTCGACGTTCGGCGAGTTGCGGATCAGCCGGTCGTAGGCGATGACCGGGATCTTGCGGTCGGCCGCCTCCTGCAGCTGGGTGGTGATGGCGGTGCCGTCGATCGAGGCGATGACCAGGAGCTTCGCGCCCTTGGTGATCTGGTTCTCGATCTGGTTCACCTGGGTGGGGATGTCGTTCTCGGCGTACTGCAGGTCGACCTGGTAGCCGAGCTTCTCCAGCGCCGACTTGATGTTGTCGCCGTCGTGGATCCAGCGTTCCGACGACTTCGTCGGCATGGTGACGCCGACGAGGCCGCCCGCCGCGCTCGCGCTCGACGCCGCCGCCTGGTCGGCCGTCTTCTCGCTCGAACCGCACGCGGAGAGCGTCAGCACGAGTCCCGCGGCCGCGATAGCCGCGATTCCTCTGGTGAACTTCATTGTTCCTTCTTCCTTTCTCAGAAACCCTGAGCGAGCCGGTGGTAGGCCTGGTTCCAGCGGATGCGGTCGGTGAAGCCGTGCGGCGTGGTGTCGGAGTCGATGACCAGCAGCTCGACGCCGAGGAGGTTCGCGAAGTCGCGCAAGGTCTCGGTGCCGACGGCCTGGGTGAGCACGGTGTGGTGCGGGCCGCCCGCGGTGATCCACGACTCCGCGGACGTCGACAGCGACGGCGCCGGCTCCCACACCGCCCGCGCGACCGGCAGGTTCGGCAGCGGCTCGTCCGGCGCGACGACCTCGATCTCGTTGGCCACCAGGCGGAAGCGGTCGCCGAGGTCGACCAGGCCGAGGGTGACGCCGGGGCCGGGCGCCGCGTCGAACACGAGCCGGACCGGGTCTTCGCGGCCGCCGATGCCCAGCGGGTGAATCTCGCACGACGGCTGGGTGGCGGCGATGCTCGGGCAGACCTCCAGCATGTGCGCGCCGAGGATCTTCGGGGTGCCCGGGCCGAAGTGGTAGGTGTAGTCCTCCATGAACGACGTGCCGCGGTCCAGGCCGGTGCCCATCGCCTTCACCGCCGCGAGCAGCGCCGACGTCTTCCAGTCGCCTTCGCCGCCGAAGCCGTAACCGTCGGCCATCAGCCGCTGCACCGCGAGGCCGGGCAGCTGGCGCAGGCCGCCGAGGTCCTCGAAGTTCGTCGTGAACGCCCCGAAGCCGCCGTCGGTGAGGAACTTCCGCATCCCGGCTTCGATCTTGGCCGCGTACCGCAGCGACTCGTGCCGCGCTCCCCCGGCCGCCAGCGCCGGGACGACGTCGTAGTCCTCGGCGTACTGCGCGACGAGCGAGTCCACTGTGTCCTTTTCGGACACCTGGTCGACGAGCTCGACCAGGTCGTTGACGCCGTAGGTGTTGACCGAGACGCCGAACCGCAGCTCGGCCTCGACCTTGTCCCCCTCGGTGACCGCGACATCGCGCATGTTGTCCCCGAAGCGGGCCAGCCGGAGGTTGCGCAGGTGGTCGGCGCCGATGGCGGCACGCGCCCACGCGTCGATCCGCGCGACGACAACCGGGTCCGACACGTGCCCGGCGACGGTCTTGCGCGGCACACCGAGCCGCGTTTGGACGAACCCGAACTCGCGGTCGCCGTGCGCGGCCTGGTTGAGGTTCATGAAGTCCATGTCGATGGTCGACCACGGCAGGGCTTCGTTGAGCTGGGTGTGCAGGTGCAGCAACGGCTTGCGCAGCGCGTCCAGGCCGGTGATCCACATCTTCGCGGGCGAGAAGGTGTGCATCCACGCGATGACCCCGACGCAGGCGGCGTCGGCGTTGGCCTCCTGCAGGACCCGCCGGATCGACGAAGCCTCGGTCAGCACCGGCTTGCCGACGATCTCGGCCGGGAGCCCGCCGGCGGCGGCCAGGAGCTGCTGGATGCGCAGGGACTGGCCGGCGACCTGTTCGAGGGTCTCCTCGCCGTAGAGGGCCTGGCTCCCGGTGAGGAACCAGAGCTGGGGTTTCGACGCGCGGGTCATCGTTTCTCCTGGAAGCGGTTCAGTGCTGGCCGTAGACGTTCTGGTACCGGGCGTAGAGCCGGTCGACGTCGTCGGGTGGGAGGGGTTCGGGGGTGCCCAGCTCGAAGGCCTTGTGCACGGTGCGGGCGACGTCTTCGACCAGCACCGCGGCCTTGACCGCGTCGCGGGCGGTGCGGCCGACGGTGAACGGGCCGTGGTTGCGCATCAGCACGGCCTTGGAGCGGCTGGTGCGGAGGGTCTCGACGATGCCGCGGCCGATGGAGTCGTCGCCGATCAGCGCGAACGGCCCGACCGGCACCTCCCCGCCGAACTCGTCGGCGATCATCGTGAGCACACACGGGATCGGCTCGCCGCGCGCGGCCCACGCGGTCGCGTACGTCGAGTGTGTGTGCACGACGCCGCCGATCTCGGGCAGCTGCCGGTAGACGTAGGCGTGCGCGGCGGTGTCGGACGACGGCGCGAGCTCGCCGTGGACCAGTTCGCCGTGCAGGTCGGTGACGACCATCGTGTCGGCGGACAGCTCGTCGTAGGACACGCCTGACGGCTTGATGACCATCAGCTCACGGCCGGGGACCCGGGCCGAGATGTTGCCGGCGGTCCAGATGACCAGCGCGTTGCGGGTCAGCTCACCGTGCAGGTTCGCGACCGTCTCGCGGAGCTCGGCGACGGTGTCGAGGACTTCGTCGGTCAGGGACATCAGGACCGTCCTTTCGCGACGGTTCGGCGACGGGCGGCCAGGCGGTGCATGACATCGTTGCCGCCACGGCCGAAGTAGTCGTGCAGCGTCGTGTACTCGGCGTACAGCTCGTTGTAGGCGGCGACGTTCGCCGGGATCGGCTGGTACACCGCGCGCTGGACCGAGCCCATGGCCGCGGCGGCCGCGCGGATGTCCGGATAGGCCCCGGCGGCGACGGCCGCGTGGATGGCCGAGCCGAGCGCGGGTCCCTGTTCGGAGCCGATGACCGACAGCGGGAGGTTCGTGACGTCGGCGTAGATCTGCATGAGCAGCGTGTTCTTCATCAGGCCGCCCGCGATGATCAGTTCGGTGACCGGAACTCCGGCCTCCCCGAAGGTCTCGATGATCTTGCGGGTGCCGAAGGCCGTGGCTTCCAGCAGCGCGCGGTAGACGTCCTCGGCGCGGGTGGCGAGGGTTTGCCCGACGATCACGCCGGACAGCTCGTGGTCGACGAGCACCGAGCGGTTGCCGCTGTGCCAGTCGAGCGCGACCAGGCCGTGCTCGCCGATGTCCTGCTGCTGCGCGAGCCGGGTGAGCTGCTCGTGCCCCTCGTGCGCGAAGTGCTCGATGAACCAGCCGAAGATGTCGCCGACACCGCTCTGCCCGGCTTCGTAGCCCCAGAGCCCGGGGACGATCCCGCCGTCGACGACCCCGCACATGCCGGGGACCTCACGCAGTTCGGCGCCGTTCATGACGTGACACGTCGAGGTGCCCATGATCGCGACCATCTGCCCGGGCTCGACGGCGTTCGCCGCGGGCGCGGTCACGTGCGCGTCGACATTGCCGACGGCGACCGCAATGCCTTCGGGCAGCCCGGTCCAGCCGGCGGCTTCGGCGGACAGCGAACCGGCGCGGGAACCCAGCTGCCCCAACGGATGTTCGAGCTTGTCGGCCACGAAGGACTCGAAGCCCGGCGAGAGCTCGTGGAGGAAGTCGCGGCTCGGGTACTGGCCGTCCTGCAGGATCCCCTTGTACCCCGCCGTGCACGCATTGCGGACGTACCCGCCGGTCAGCTGCCAGACGATCCAGTCGGCCGCCTCGACCCAGTGCCGCATCGCGGCGTAGACGTCCGGGGCTTCTTCGAACACCTCGAGTCCCTTGGCGAACTCCCACTCCGAGGAGATCAGCCCGCCGTACCGCGGCAGCCACTTCTCGCCGCGGGTGCGGGCGAGGGTGTTGATCCGGTCCGCCTGCGGCTGGGCCGAGTGGTGCTTCCACAGCTTGACGTAGGCGTGCGGCTCGGCCGCGAACTCCGGCAGCTCGCACAGCGGCGTGCCGTCGGCGGTCGTCGGGACCATCGTGCACGCGGTGAAGTCCGTCGCGATGCCGACCACGTCGGCGGGGTCGGCGCCCGCGTCCCGCAGCGCCGCGGGGACGGCTTCGCGGAGGACTCCGACGTAGTCCGCGGGCACCTGCAGCGCCCAGTCCGGCGGCAGCGCGCGGCCGGTGGCGGGCAGCGTCTCGTCGAGCACCCCGTGCGGGTACTCGAAGACCGCGCTGCCCAGCTCGGCGCCGTCGGCCACCCGCACGACGACCGCGCGCCCGGAGAGCGTGCCGAAGTCGACACCGACGACGAGGGGTCCTGCTGACACTGCTGGGTCCTTTCTGGGGTGGTTCACCGGGCGGTGAGGACGAGCGTGGTCACGGAGTTCGCGGGCAGCGTGAGCTTCGAGGTCGCCGCCAGTCCGCTGATCTCCCTGGTCTGCGGCACGATCGCGGCCGGCGCGGCGAGGCTGTTGCGCCCCGCCGGGTCGCCGGTGAGGGTGGTGAGCGTCCCGGTGCCGTCGACCGCCGTGACGCCGGTGAGCGCCAGCCGCGCGGTCTGCACCTGCCCGGTCGGGTTGACGAGCTTGACGGTGAACGTCTTCTTCCCACCCTTGGTGGTCACATTGACCACCTGCCGCAGCGGGCTGCCCGGGTTGAGGCGGCTGGACACGATCTGCTTGCCGAGCGTGCTGGAGAACATCTGCTGCACCCAGTACGACGGCGAGCCGTAGCTGCTCCCGGCGTCGAAGCCGATCAGGTTGAC
This sequence comes from Amycolatopsis sp. NPDC104819, assembly GCF_055583145.1. Lineage (NCBI taxonomy): Bacteria > Bacillati > Actinomycetota > Actinomycetes > Pseudonocardiales > Pseudonocardiaceae > Amycolatopsis > Amycolatopsis sp. NPDC104819. The sequence goes on from NZ_JBVJON010000022.1 coordinate 82,023, forward strand.
CGGCCAGTTCGACTGGTTCTCCTGCACCAGCACCGGCGCGTACATCGAGCCGATGACGACGTCGCTGTTGCGTTCCAGCCCGGTGAGGAAGGCGGCCTCGCCGATAGCGGCGGCCAGGGTGCCGGTGGGCCGGCCGTCCTGGGCGCCGTATTCGCCGACGAGGATCTCCGGGCCGCTGCGGTCCGCGGTGTCGTACCGGGTCGAGTTGTCGGTGAACCACTGCGGCGACTGGTAGTAATGGTCGTCCGCGGCGTCCGGGCGCACGCCGGTCGGGGTGCTCGACGCGGCCCCGCCCTGCAGGCCGCCGGTCGTGGCGATGACCGTCAGCTGCGGGTATTTCGCCTTGATCGCGTTGTACATGTCGGTGAAGCGCCAGGCGTAGCTGCCCGAGCCGTCGAACCAGTCTTCGTTGCCGACCTCGACGTAGTGCAGGTCGAACGGCGCCGGATGCCCGTCGACGACCCGCTTCGCACCCCATGTCGTCGAGGCGTCGCCGATGGCGTACTCGATCTCGTCGAGGGCTTCCTGGACGTACTGCGGGTAGTCGGCCTGGCTGACGTGCTGGCCGTTGAGCGTGTAACCGGCGAACAGCGCGAGCAGCGGCTGGGCGCCGATGTCCTCGGACAGCTTGAGGTAGTCGAGGATGCCGAAGCCGTCGGTGGACCAGTAGCCCCACGCGGTGTTCTGGTGGCCGGGGCGCTCTTCCGGCTTGCCGATGGTGTTCTTCCACGCGAACCGCGTGTCGAGGGTGTTGCCTTCGAGGTAGTTGCCGCCCGGGACGCGGAACAGGCCGAGTTTCATCGCGGCGAGCTTCTGCCCGAGGTCGAGCCGGACGCCGTGGTTCTTGAAGGTCGGCGGGAACAGCGACACCTGCTGGAACCAGGCGTCCCCGGCGAGAGCCTTCTTGGTCTTGTTCACCAGGGAGACGACGATCCGGTTGTCGGTGGACGTCGTGATCGTCGACGGTGTGGTGAAGCTGAACGTCTGCTGTCCCCAAGCCGCGCCGAGCTGGAGGTCCTTGCTCGCCAGCACGGTCCCGTCCGGCTTCTCCAGGCTGACGCGGACCGCGCCGGTCCACGTTCCGCGCGCGAAGAAGCTACCGGTGTACTTGGTGGACGGCTTCGCGGCGACGCCATAGAAGCCGACGTTCGCGGCGGCCACCCGCCCGCCGGCCGGGACGGCGTCGGCGTGCAGCTTCAGCGAGCGGTCCAGCGCGGTGTTGAGCGGGGTCGTGCTGTCGATCGTGTACGTCCCGGTTGCTCCCGGCGAGGCGAGCAGGGACCAGTACGGGACCGGGGTGTCGCCCGCGCCGCTGCCGCGCTGGTAGGCCTCCTTGAAGGTGCGGTTGCGGACGAGCTCTGCGTACAGCCCGCCTTCGACGGAGTGACTGATGTCTTCGAGGATCGAGCCGTAGGTGGTCGGGCGGGTGTTCGCGCGGACGACGTTGGCGTCCACGGCCAGCTGGTTCGCCCCGGCCAGCGTCCCGATATGCGTGGCGGTGAGCGGGAAGCGGCGCAGCTCCAGCTCGTCGACGGCGCCGGTGAAGCCCGCGCCGACCGTCAGCGGAGCGGCGGTGCCGGACGCCGGGCAGGTTCCGCAGGTGCTGACGACGGCCGCCGCGTCACCGTCGGCGTAGACGGTGAGCCGTTGCGACGCGCGGTCGAGGACGAGGGCGGCGTGGTGCCAGTTCCCGTCGGCGAGTCCGGCGCCGGTCGTCGTTACCTGGATGGCGCCGACGCGGGCGGTGAGCTTGCCGCCGGTCACGCCAAGCGCGTAGCCGTCGCCGTGGTCGACGAGCGTGCCGTCGCCCGTCGTGCGGAACCATGCGGCCAGCGAGAGCGAACCCGTTCCGGCGTCGAACGCGGGCGAGGTACCCAGGTCCACAGTGGACTTCCCGTCGAACTCGACGGCCTTGCCCGCGGCACCCGCGGTCCACGTGGCACCCTTCAGCGTCCCGTCCGCCGCGTTCGCCGAAGAGTCCCGCGAGACCGTGCCCGAGCCTTCGTCGAAGTGCCACGATCCGCTCGCGGCCAGCGCGGCGACGGCGGACGCGGTCAGCGGCGTCGGGTACGCGCGGACGTCGTCCACTCCCCCGGCGAACCAGTCGGCCGGGCTGCCGGCCCACTTGCCGCGCCCGATGACGAGGTGCCCGCCCGCGGTCCACGGTGTGGTGAACGGAACGCTCTGCTGCAGGGTTCCGTTGACGTACAGGGAAAGCGTGCCGACCGCGCGGTTGTAGACGCCGACGAGGTGCTGCCACTGGTCGGCCTGCGCGGGCAACGTCGAGACCGCCGCGGACGACGCCGTGTCGCCGTCGGATGCCCGGCGGGTGAAGGCGAACCGGCTGTCGGTGGTGCGCTGGAGGTAGAAGCCGCTGATGGTCGTGCCGTCGACGCTGACGACGGTCCGGAAACCGGTGGCCGCCGTCGGCTTCACCCACGCGGACACCGAGAAGCTCTGGCCGGTGTCGACCACCGGGGCCGGGGTCTCGACCGCGGCGTCGGCGCCGTTCAGGACCACGCCGTGCGGGCCGACGACCCCGTCACCCCAGGTCGCACCGCCGGTGAGGGTCGCGGTGCGGGCGTCGAGGGAGTCGTCGGCCGCGGTGGCGCCGGTGCCCTCGTCGAGGCTCCAGTGCCCGGCGATGGCGAGCCGGGCCGCGTCGGCCGCGGTCAGCGTGCCGGAGTAGGCGCGGACGTCGTCGATCGTGCCGTCGACGTAGTCCACCGGGTTGCCCGCGTACTTGCCGCGGCCGATCACCAGGTGGCCGCTACCGGCCCAGCCCGCGGGCGCGGCGACCGTGGCCTGGCGGGTGCCGTCCACGTACAACGACAGCGTTGACGCGGCCGCGTCGAACACTCCGGTCAGCTGGTACCACTGGCCGACGACCGGGTCGAAGTTCGCCGAGGCGACGACGCCGTCGGCGGGCGCGTCCCCGGCGAGGCGGGTAAAGGCGAAGCGGCGCGAGTCGTCGCGGAACTGGAGGAAGAAGGTGCTGACCTGGTTCCCGTCGATGCTCACGAACGTCTGGTAGCCGGACGTCTTGTCGAGCTTGACCCAGCTGCTGACGGAGAAGCTCTTCGTGGTGTCGAGCACGGACGCGCCGGCATCGGCGAACCCGCTCGTTCCGTCGGTGGTCAGGGCGCCGCCGCGGATGCCCGGACCCCAGCCCGCGCCCGAGTTCAGGGTCGCGGGGTGGTCCCCCGCGGTGTCGGCGGCGGTCGTCCCGCTGCCGTCGTCGAACGTCCAGTGCCCGGCGAGCGCCGAGGCGGGCTCGGCCGCGGTGGCCGTCGCGGGCAGGGTGGAGAACAAGGTCAGGGCCGCGAGCACGGCCAGGATGCGGGTTTTCATCGGTGGCTCCCTCGGGTCACGAGGCGTTGCAGGACGATGAAGACGAACAGGAGGGCGCCGGTGATGATCGAGGTCCACCAGGAGTTGAGGGTGCCGTCGAAGGTGATCAGCGTCTGGATGATGCCCAGCACCATGATCCCGAGCACGGTGCCCAGCACGTAGCCGGAGCCGCCGGTGAGGATGGTGCCGCCGATGACCACCGCGGCGATCGCGGTCAGTTCGAGACCGACGCCGTTGAGCGGGTCGCCGGAAGACTTGTACAGCACCAGCAGCAGCCCGCCGAGAGCCGAGCAGAACCCGCTCACCGTGTACACCGCGATCTTCGTGCGGCCGGTCTTGAGGCCCATCAGCATCGCGGACTGCGCGTTGCCGCCGATCGAGTAGACCGTGCGCCCGAACCGCGTGAAGGCCAGCACGTACGCCGCGACCGCGACGACGACCAGCGCGACGACCACGCTGATCGAGATGTGCAGCTCCCCGCCCAACGGGATCTGCGCCTGGGCGAGACCGGCGATCGTCGGGTTGTCGATCGAGTACGCCTCCGTGCTGATCGTGTAGCAGAGCCCGCGGGCGAAGAACATCCCGATGAGCGTCGCGATGAACGGCTGGATCTCGAAGAAGTGGATGAGCGCGCCCATCCCGGCGCCGAGCAGCGCGCCGATCACCAGCACCACGGCGATCGCCGCGTACGCGGGCCAGCCGTGCTTCTGCAGCAGGTCGCCGGAGACCACTGTGGACAGGGCGACGACCGACCCGACGGACAGGTCGATGCCGCCGGTGAGGATCACGAACGTCATCCCGACGGCGACCACGAGCAGGAAGGCGTTGTTGATGAACAGGTCCAGCACGACCTGCCCGGAGCCGAACGCCTCGTAGCTCGACGCGCCGAAGAGGTACGCGCCGACGAGCAGCGCCATCGTGGCGAGGATCGGCAGGTGCCGCTGCTTCGGCCGGTAACCGCGGACGCGGGCCAGGGTGGTCATGCCGTGACCTCGACCTTCTCCGGAGCGGAGGTGGGGGCCGGCTGCCCGGGCGGCGGCGTCCGGCGGCGGAGCTTGCGGCGGAGCGCGGGCGACTGCAGGAGGCACACCGCGAGCACGACCACGGCCTTGAACAGCATGATCGCCTCGGGCGGGATGCCGAGGGCGTAGACGGTGGTGGTCAGCGTCTGGATGAGCAGCGCGCCGATCACCGCGCCGCCGAGGGAGAACCGGCCGCCGGTCAGCTGCGTGCCGCCGACGACGACGGCGAGGATCGCGTCGAGCTCGATGAACAGCCCGGCGTGGTTGGCGTCGGCGCTGTGCACGTTCGCGCTGATCATCAGCCCGGCGAGGCCCGCGCACAGCGCGCAGAAGACGTAGACGAGCCAGGTCAGCCGCGCCGAGCGCAACCCGGCCAGCCGGCTGGCCTCGGGATTGCCGCCGACGGCTTCGACCAGCAGGCCGAGCGCGGACCGGCGGACGAGCACCGACGCCAGCACGAACACGGCCAGCGCGAGGAGGATCGCGCTCGGCAGCGTCAGCACGAACCCGCTGCCGATCCACTCGTACGGGCCGGAGTTGACGGTGATGATCTGCCCGCCGGAGATCAGCTGCGCGATCCCGCGGCCGGCGACCATGAGAATGAGCGTGGCGATGATCGGCTGGATGCCCAGCGCGGCGACGAGCCAGCCGTTCCACACCCCGAGCACGAGCGACAGCCCCAGCGCGAGCCCGACGGCCACGAGCGTCGCGCCGGCACCACCGGGGTGATCGGCGATCCACAGGCAGGCCAGCGATCCGCTGATCGCGACGACCGCGCCCACCGAGAGGTCGATGCCGCGGGTGGCGATCACCAGCGTCATGCCGATCGCGATGAGGACCAGCGGGGCGCCGTTCTTCAGGATGTCGACGAGGTTCCCGTAGAGGTGGCCGTCGCGCAGCTCGACCGAGAAGAACGCCGGGCTGGCGATGAGGTCGCCCACCAGCAGCGCGAGCAGCGCCACCACGGGCCAGAACAGGCGGTGCTTGGTCATGAGACGGCTCCCTCGGCCATCGTGGCCATGATCTCGTCCGCGGTGAGCGCCCGGTTGTCCAGCTGCGCCACCACCTTCCGGTCGCGCAGCACCACGACGCGGTGGCTCAGCCGGAGCACCTCGTCGAGCTCGGCGGAGATGAACAGCACGGCCACGCCGTCGGCGGAGAGCCGGGTCACCAGCCGCTGGATCTCGGTCTTGGCGCCGATGTCGATGCCCCGGGTCGGCTCGTCGAGGATGAGCAGCCGCGGCTCGGTGATGAGCCACCGCGCCAGCAGCACCTTCTGCTGGTTGCCGCCGGACAGCGTGCCGACCGGCGCCTCGGGGTCGGCCGGGCGGATGTCGAGCAGCGCCACGTACTTCCGGGCGAGCTCGTCCTGGCGGCGGCGTGAGAGCGGCCGTGCCCAGCCGCGGGACGCCTGCAGCGCGAGGACGATGTTCTCCCGGACGGTCAGCTCCTCGACCAGGCCTTCGGTCTTGCGGTTCTCCGAGCAGAACGCGATCCGGTGGTCGAGCCCGGCGCGCGGGGTGCGCAGGGTCGTGACCTCCCCGTCGACCCGGACGGAACCGGTGTCGGCGTGGTCGGCGCCGAAGAGCAGCCGGGCGAGCTCGGTGCGTCCCGAGCCCAGGAGCCCGGCCAGCCCGACGACCTCACCTGCGTGGATGCCGAGGCTGAACGGCTCGACACCGCCCTTGCGGCCGAGGTCCTCGGCGGCCAGCAGCACCGGCGCGTCGGCGACCTCGGCGCGGCTCGGCCCGGAGTCTTCGAGCGTTTCCAGAACGGTGAGCTCCTTGCCGATCATCTTCGTGACCAGCTCGACCGGCGTGATCTCCTCGGTGCGGTACTCGCCGATCAGCTTCCCGTTGCGCAGCACGGTCATCCGGTCGGCGACGGCGAAGACCTGGTCGATGAAGTGGGAGACGAACAGGATCGCCATCCCCTCCGCGCGCAGCGACCGCACGACCTCCAGCAGCTTCGCGACCTCGCCGGTGTCCAAACTGGACGTCGGCTCGTCGAGCACCAGCACCCGCGCGTCGACGTCGAGCGCGCGGGCGATCGCGACCAGCTGCTGGACGGCGATCGAGCAGGTGCCCAGCTCGGCCGAGACGTCCACGTGGACGTCCAGCCGGGCGAGGAGCTCCTCGGCCCGCCGCCGCATCGGGCCCCACTGGATGCGGCCGAAGCGGCGGGGTTCCCGGCCGAGGCAGACGTTCTCCGCCACCGACAGGTTCGGGCAGAGGTTGACCTCCTGGTAGACGGTGCTGATGCCCGCCCGCTGGGCCTCGCCGGGACCACCGAAGGCGGCGGTGGTCCCGGCGAGGGTGATCGTGCCCGCGTCCACCCCGTACACGCCGGTCAGCACCTTGATCAGGGTGGACTTGCCGGCGCCGTTCTCGCCCATCAGCGCGTGGACCTCGCCCGGGAAGAGGCGGAAGCCGACGTCGTCGAGGGCGGTGACCCCGGGGAACACCTTGCGGATCCCGGTCATGGTGAGGATTTCGGCGGACATGCGGCACCCCTCAGTACTGGCGCTGCGGCAGGGCAGCCTTGGCCGACGCCTGGTCGAACTCGGTCTCCTGGGTCTCGATGCGCGCGGGCACCTGCTCGCCGGCGGAGACCTTCTTCACCAGGTCCATCAGCTGCGGGCCGAGCAGCGGGTTGCACTCGACGACGTGGTTGATCTTGCCGTCGGCCAGTGCCTGCAAGGCGTCCTTCACGCCGTCGACCGAGACGATCTTGATGTCCTTGCCCGGCACCTTGCCCGCGGCCTGGATCGCTTCGATGGCGCCGAGGGCCATGTCGTCGTTGTGCGCGTAGAGGACGTCGATCTTGGGCTGGGACTTGAGGAAGGCCTCCATGACCTCCTTGCCCTTGGCGCGGGTGAACTCACCGGTCTGCGAGGCGACGATCTTGTACTTCGGGTCCGCCGCGATGACGTCGGCGAAGCCCTTCTTGCGGTCGTTCGCCGGCGCCGAACCCGTGGTGCCCTGCAGCTCGACGATGTTCACCTGGCCGGTGGCGGTGCCGAACTCCTTGGTCAGCCACTCGCCGGCCTTCTTGCCCTCGGCGATGAAGTCCGAGCCGAGGAAGGTCTTGTAGAGCGACTTGTCCGGCGAGTCGATCGCGCGGTCGGTGAGGATCACCGGGATGTTGGCCGTCTTGGCCTCCTTGAGCACGGTCTCCCAGCCGGACTCGACCACCGGCGAGAAGGCGATGACCTTGACCTTCTGCTGGATGTAGGAGCGGATGGCCGAGATCTGGTTCTCCTGCTTCTGCTGCGCGTCGGAGAACTTGAGCTCGATCCCGGCGGTCTTCGCCGAGTCCTGGATGGACTTCGTGTTCGCCGTCCGCCAGCCGCTCTCCGCGCCGACCTGGGCGAAGCCGAGCGTGATCTTCCCGTCGGTTGACCCCGAGCCGCTCCCCCCGCCGCACGCGGTGAGCAGCACGAGTCCCGCCGCCGCGGCCGCCGCGGCGGCCCATCGCTTCTTCAGCACGTTCACTCCTCGATCGACGGTGATCAATTCTGTTAGCGTTAACATTCGGAGGTGGTTCACGGCCTCCGCCGCAGGCGACCGCGCTAGCGCGGCCCGGTGCTCTCGCGGACGATCAGCTCGGGCACGACCAGGGCCCGGGCGTGCCGGTCGCCGCCGCCCAGCCGCTCGGTCAGCAGGCCGAACGTGCGCCGGCCGACTTCGATGAAGTCCTGGCGCACGGTGGTCAGCGGCGGCGTGAAGTACGCCGCCTCGGGCACGTCGTCGAAGCCCGCGACACGCACGTCCCGCGGCACCGAGATGCCCGCCTCGGCGAACGCGCGGAGCAGGCCGAGCGCCATCTGGTCGTTGCCGGCGAAGACGGCGTCGAGGTCGCGTTCCCCGGCGAGGGATCGCCCCGCCTCGTAGCCGGAGCGCGAGCTCCAGTCGCCGCGGACCACGCGCGGCGCCGGAACACCGTGGCGTTCCAGGGTTTCCCGCCAGCCGAGCTCGCGGTCGCGGGCCTCCAGCCAGTCCTCCGGGCCGGCGATGTGCCACACGGTCCGGTGACCCAGCGCCAGCAGGTGTTCGGTGGCGCGGCGGGCGCCGTCGCGCTGGTCGACGGAGATCACCGGGACCGGCGCGGTCTCCCCGCCGCCGACGGCGACCACCGGAAAGTCCGCGGGCGCGGCCTCCAGGGCCCGGCCGGCGGTCACGTGCGGGGCGATGACGATGACACCTTCGACGGCCTGGCGGCGGAGACTTTCCACCGCGTCGGCGATCGAAGACCGGCCCGGGCGGCTCACACTGGAGATCGTGATCGCGTAGCCGGCCTCGCGGGCGGCGTTCTCGATGCCGTAGAGCGTGCTGGCCGGACCGTACAAGTTGGACTCGAGCGCGACGACGCCGAGCGTGCCGGTCCGCCCGGTGACGAGTGCGCGGGCCGCGGAGTTGGGGCGGTAGCCCAGTTCTTCGATCGCGGCGAGCACCCGGGCGCGGGTCTCCGGCCGCACCGGGCCGGTCCCGTTGATCACCCGGGACACGGTCATGTGGGACACCCCGGCGACCCCGGCGACGTCGGTCAGGCTGGGCTGCCGGGTGCCGGCCGCGGTCACCTTGACGGGACCACCGGCCCGCGATCGTTCGACCACCGGCGTCCCCTTCCGTCCGCTTCGACGTGGCGCCCGTCACCCGTTCCGGTGACGGCGAGGAGTCAGTGTTAGCGATAACACCCGCGCGGTCAACCCGGCCCGCGTAACGGTCTCGTCACGCGGGCCGGGCGTCAGAGCGCGAGGGAAGCCGCCACCGGGAGGTGGTCACTGCCGGTCGCGGGCAACGTCCAGGCGGCCGTCGGCCGCAGCCCGGCGGTGAAGATCTGGTCGATGCGCGCCAACGGCAGCGAAGCCGGCCAGCTGAAGCCGAACCCGTCACCGGCTTCGTCCTGCGCGACCCGCATCCCGTCGGTGATCCGGGTGAGCGCGCGGTCGTCGGTGGTGCCGTTGAAATCGCCTACGAGCACCTTGCGCGGCGCGGATTCCGCTTCGACGGCGTCGGCGAGCAGGCCGATCGCGGTGTCGCGGCCGTTGGCGGTGAACCCGGAGTCGAGCCGCACGCGCACCGACGGCAGGTGCGCCACGAACACCGCGACCGGCCCCTTCGGAGTGTCCACTGTGGTCCGCAGCGCGCGGGTCCACGGCATGATCGCCACCGGCCGCGTGTCGCCGAGCGGGTAGGTGCTCCAGACACCGACCGTCCCCTGCACCGAGTGGTGCGGGTAGCGCGCGGCGAGCGCGTCCTCGTACTTCGGGATCTCGGACCTCTTCAGCTCTTCCAACGCGATCACCTGCGCGCCCGAGGCGGCCAGCGCGCGGGCGGTGCCGGCCGGGTCCGGGTTCTCGTCGTTGACGTTGTGCGAGACGATCGTGAAGTCGCCGCCGGCCTCGGTCTTGTCGAACACCCGCCCGCCGAAGAAGCCGGCCCACACCAGGCCCGGGAGCAGCAGCGAGACGAGGGCGAGCGCCGAGCGCCGGACCAGTGCCGCGACGAGCAGCGGGACGAGCAGGAGCCCGGTCCACGGCAGGACCGTCTCGAGCAGGCTGCCCGCGTTGCCGATCCAGTTGGGCACCAGGGAATGCGCGAGCAGCAGCACTGCCGTCAACACCGAGAACACGGCGATGACGCGGCCACGGCGTGCGCGAGGGCGGCCGGGCTTCGGCACGGTGATCGGCTCGGTGACCGCGGTCATCGGGTCGCCGCCGGGAGCTCCCGCTGGATCGCGGAGATCAGCTTCGCGCTGTTCTCCAGCACCGCGCGCAGCCCGGCCGCGGGACTCCCGCCGGGGCTCTGGTGCAGCACGACCCCGAGGATCAGCGTCCCGCCCCGGCTCTGCGCCGCCCACATCAGGGCGCCGCCGGCCGCGGTCGACGACCCGGTCTTGAGCCCGATCACGCCGTCGCGCCCGAGCAGGGTGTTCGTGTTGACGACAGCGCCCGGCACACCGTCTACGCGCAAGCTCGGGGTGCCGACGATCGCGCGGACGACGGGGTTCTTCATCACCTCGCGGGCCAGCCGGAGCTGGTCGGTGGCGGTGCTGGTGGTCGAGTCCTCGACCCCGCTGGCGCCGGTGTAGGTCGTGCTCGTCATCCCGAGCGCGCCGGCCTCGCGGTTCATCTTCTCGACGAAGGCGTCTTGGCTGCCCGCGTCCCAGCGCGCGAGCAGGCGGGCGACGTTGTTGCCGGACGGGACGAGCATCAGGGCCAGCAGGTCCCGCTCGCTGATCCGGCGGCCCGCGCGGACCGGCGCGGTCGACTCGTCGGCGGCGGTGGACTCCGCCTCGGCCTGGTCGTCGACGGTGATCTCCGGGCCCGCGTCCCCCTCGGCGAGCGGGTGGTCCTTCAGCACGACGTAGGCGGTCATCACCTTGGTGACACTGGCGATCGGCACCGGCTGCTGCTCACCGCGGCTGCCGAGCGAGCCGAGCCCCTGGACCTCGGCACTGGCCTGGCCTTCCGCGGGCCACGGCAGCGGCAGGTCGACGTCCGGCCGCGCGGCGCTGGCGTGTCCGGCGACCTCGGGCGGGAAGACGACCCAGACGGCCGCGGCGAGCGCCACCGCCGCGGCGGCGGCCAGCCCGCCGGCGAGGGGTGGGATGCGGGTACGGGCCATGACTCTCCTCCGGGTGCCGGGGTGCGCCGCTCGAGCGCACACCGTCACTCTGTCCGGGGAAGATCGCCGGTCCGTCGGGGTTGTTCGACAGGTCTGAACCAGAAATGTCGCGGTTCTGTACCAAAGCCGCCCGGGCCGGGACATGGCGCGGGACCGGCCCCCCTCCGCCGCGCGCGGAGGAGAACCGGTCCCGCTGGTCTGGACCCCTCAGCTCACGTGGACGTAGTCGACCACGAGCTGCTGCGGGAACTGGGTGCTGCCGTCGGGGTCGCCGGGCCAGTAGCCGCCGACCGCCAGGTTGAGGATCACGAAGAAGTCGTGGTTGAACACCCACTGGTTGCCGCCGACGTCGGCCGGCGTGCGGGTCTGGTAGGCGTTGCCGTCGACCGACCACACGATCCGGTCCTGCGACCAGTCGATCGCGTAGGTGTGGAAGTCGTCGGAGAAGTTCGGCCCGTTGTAGGCCGCGCCGATGCCGCCGGAGCCCGAGTAGCCGGGGCCGTGGATGGTGCCGTGCACGGTGTTCGGCTCGAAGCCGACGTTCTCCATGATGTCGATCTCGCCGCACTGCGGCCAGCCGACGTTGCCGATGTCGGAGCCCAGCATCCAGAACGCGGGCCACATGCCCTGCCCGCGCGGCAGCTTCATCCGGGCCTCGATGTGCCCGGAGGACGCGGTGAACTTGCCGGAGGTGTTGAGCCGCGCGGAGGTGTACTCACACGGGCCGTACCAGCAGTTGTTGCCGCTGTTCTCCTTCTTCGCGGTGATCACGAGGTGGCCCTGGCCGTCGAGCGCCGCGTTGGCGGTGCCGTCGGTGTACCACTGGCGCTCGTGGTTGTTCACGTTGTCACCGGTCTCGTGCACCCACTTCGAGCCGTCGACGCCCGCGCCGGCGGGGCCGTCGAAGTCGTCGCTGAAGCTCGCGAGGGGCGCGGCGGGCGCGGCCTGGCTCTGCGGGGCGGCCACCACGGCGCCGAGCACGAGCAGGGCGGCGGGCGCGGCCAGCAGCCGGGCCGTCCGCCACCACCGGGCGGAGTTCCTGGTCGACATCATTGTCGCCTCTTCCGTTCCGCGGGCGACGGGCTGGCGGATCACCGGCACCCTATTTGTTGTGCGTCGCAACAAAGTATGAACGGGCCGGTGGCGAAGAACAAGACTATCCGGTCGGACATTTTCCGACGAGTACCCGATGGTCCGGACCACCGGGTACTTTCGGGCAACGGCTCAGCGCTGGATGCAGTCGAGCCCGACCCCGACGCCGGTGACGACGTACTGACAGAGGTGCGACGCGTGCGCCGCGTCGGTCTCGGTGCACCCCAGCGGCACCCCGAGCAGGTCGACCGAGCAGTAGGCGTAGAACTGGTTCGGGTTGCCCGGCACCGGGTCCGCCGACGCGGGGGCCGCCGTGACGACGGCCGAGGCGAGGGTGAGCGCGGCCGCGAGCGCGGCGATGCGGGTCTTCATGGTGCTCTCCTCCCGGAATCCCCTGCGTCCCAGGGGTTTGTGCAGGGAGGAGTTCCCCGCCGACCGCCCGTTCAGCTCCGCGTCACCGGAAAGTGTCACGCGACGGGACCGGGGATCGAACAGCACATGAACAGCTGTTGCTCGATTACGTCCGAACGTCGGTAGTTACGAACAGCTTCGATCACCTAGGCTGATCGCTGCCCGCCCGAGGTCCCCCTGGAGGCTCCCGTGATGGCCGATCCGAACCGACTCACCCGCCGCAGCTTCCTCGGCGGGGTCGCCGCCGCCGGCGCCCTTGGCGCCCTGCCGCCGGGAATGGCCGAAGCCCTCGCCGAACCGCGGGTTTCCGGCAGCCTGTCCGACGTCCAGCACGTGGTCGTCCTCATGCAGGAGAACCGGTCGTTCGACCACTACTACGGCACCATGAAGGGTGTCCGCGGGTTCGGCGACCGGTCGGCGATCGTGCAGCCGAACGGCCAGGACGTCTTCCATCAGCCCGACTCCGGCCGCAGCGACGGCAAGTACCTGCTGCCGTTCCGCGTGGACACCACCAAAGTGGACGGTCAGGACCTCGGCGACCTCGGCCACGGCTGGGCCGACCAGCACCAGGCGATCGCGAGCGGCGCGAACAACGCGTGGGTGCCCGCCAAGGGCGAGATGACCATGGGGTACTTCGGCCAGGGCGACATCCCGTTCCACCGCGCGCTCGCCGACGCGTTCACGGTGTGCGACCACTACTTCTGCTCGGTGCAGGGCCCGACCACACCCAACCGGCTCTACCTGTTCACCGGCACGATCGACGCCGCGGGCCAGGCGGGCGGCCCGGCGAACTACAACCCGGCCGACTACAAACCGGTGTTCAGCTGGACCACCTACCCGGAACGCCTGCAGCAGCACGGGGTTTCGTGGAAGGTCTACGCCAACAAGGAGGTCGGCGACGCGGGCGGCTCGTTCGTCGGCGACTACGGCGACAACCCGCTCTGGCTGTTCAAGGCCTACCACCAGGACTACTCGAGCGACCTTTCGAAGCGCGCCAGCGTCTTCAAGACCTGGGGCCCGGATTCGGGGAAGGGCAAGGACGTCGACCACGTCCTCGCCGAGTTCACCGCCGACTGCGCGAGCGGTTCACTGCCGAAGGTGTCCTGGATCGTGGCGCCCTACGGTTACTGCGAGCACCCGGAAGCCCGCCCGGTCGACGGCGCCGCGTACACCCAGACCGTGCTGAACGCCCTGTGGGCCAACCCGAAGCTCTGGGAGTCCACTGTGGTCCTCATCAACTACGACGAGAACGACGGCTTCTTCGACCACGTCGCCCCGCCGATCGCCCCGTCCGGCACCGCGGGCGAGTACATCGGCGGCAAGCCGATCGGGCTCGGCGCGCGGGTGCCGATGACGGTGATCTCGCCGTGGAGCCGCGGCGGCTGGGTCAGCTCCGAGGTCACCGACCACACGTCGGTGATCCGGTTCCTCGAACGCTGGACCGGGGTCGCCGAACCGAACATCAGCGCCTGGCGCCGGGCGCTCTGCGGTGACCTGATGAGCTGCTTCGACTTCGGCGCCGCGAACGTCCGGATTCCGCTGCTGCCGGACACCGCGGCGTTGCGGAAGCAGGCCGACGACACCCAGCGGAAGCTGCCGAAGCCGGCGCCGCCCGCGACCGGGAAGCAGCAGGTTCCGGCGCAGGAAGCGGGCACCCGGCCCGCTCGGCCGCTGCCCTACCGGCCGCTGGTGACGACGTCGCTGAGCGCCGACCGCCAGATCCTCACCACGACGTTCGCCAACCAGGGCAGCGCGGCCGTCCAGCTGATGGCCTACCGCAACGACGGGCAGACCGACGGGCCGTGGCCCTACGACGTCGCCCCCGGCGCGCAGGTCGCCGACACCTGGCGGGTGCAGCTCTACGGCGGCGGGAAGTACGGCGTCGCGGTGCACGGGCCCAACCGGTTCCGCTGGGTCTTCGCCGGCGACGCGGACAGCGCCGGCGCGGCGGTCGACGTCACGGCCGGCTACACGACCGAGAACAAGCTGCGGCTGACGATGCGCAACGGCGGCACGACGGCGGTCAAGATCACGGTGACCGCCAACCACTACCGCACCGACGGGCCGTGGACGTACCCGCTGGCGGCGGGCCAGACGATCACCGACGACTGGAACCCCGTCTCCTACGGCTCCGGCTGGTACGACCTCTCGGCGACGCTCGACGCCGACCCGAAGTTCCTGCGCCGGTTCAGCGGCCACGTCGAGACCGGCGCAGCGAGCGTCACGGGCTGATCTTTCACATACGTGACCGGCGTTCAGTTTGTTGACGCGTGTCACGAGTGTGACCTATAAAGGGGCGTCCGGGTGTCACGCCGCAACACCTCCGCTGTAGTCCCCCTTCCCGGAGGTCTCGGGTGTTCCGACGAAGTCCGCTCCGCCGTGCCGTCCTGCTGGGCGCCGCCACCGTTTCCGCCGCCCTCGCGCTGACCGGCGCCGTCACCGCCCAGGCCGCGGCGGCGAACCTGTCCGCCGCGTTCGCGCAGACGTCGGTCTGGACCGGCGGGTACGGGGCCGGGTACACGATCACCAACCACGGCGACGCCACCGCCACCGGCTGGACCGTCGAGTTCGACCTGCCCGCCGGGACTTCGGTGAGCAGCTCGTGGAGCTCGGTGAAAACGCAGTCCGGGCAGCACTACAAGTTCACGAACGCCGGGTTCAACGGCACGGTCAAGCCGGGCGCCACCGCGAACTTCGGCTTCAACGTCGCCGGGTCCGGGCTGCCCGCGGGCTGCACGGTGAACGGCCTCCCGTGCGCCGGCGGCGGCCCGGTCACCACGACACCCACCGCGCCGACGATCACCACGACTCCACCCCCGACGACGACCACGACTCCCCCGCCCGCCGGGGACACGGTGAACGTCTCGACGGCCGCCCAGCTGCAGGCGGCGCTGGCCGACGCGGCCCCGGGCCAGGCGATCAAGCTCGCCGCGGGCACCTACCGCGGCTCGTTCGTCACGACGAAGGCCGGGACGGCGGCGAAGCCGATCACGCTGTCGGGGCCGTCGAACGCGGTGCTGATCAACGACGGCCCGTCGGGTGACGCGCCGGACTGCCCGGCGCCGACGGCGGGCTGGGACTCAGGGTACGGCCTGTGGCTTTCGGGCGCGCCGTACTGGAACCTGACCGGCTTCACGGTGCAGGAGTCGAAGAAGGGCATCGTCGCCGACAACTCCCCGCACACGGTGATCGACGGCGTGAACGTCAACCACGTCGACGAGGAGGCGGTCCACTTCCGCCGCTCGTCGGCCGACAGCGTGCTGAAGAACTCGACGATCACCTACACCGGCCTGGTCCAGCCGGGGTACGGCGAAGGCGTCTACCTCGGCTCGGCCAACTCGAACTGGGCCTGCCACGGCAACTCCGGCGGCGTCGACCGCGGCGACCGGATCCAGGTGCTGGACAACCACATCGGCCCGTTCATCGCGGCGGAGCCGATCGACGTCAAGGAAGGCACGTTCAACGGGCTCATCCGCGGCAACACGTTCGACGGCCGCGGCATCTCCGGCGAGAACTCGGCCGACTCCTGGATCGACGTCAAGGGCATCGGTTACACGATCGAGAACAACACGGGCACGTTCGCCTCGCCCGGCGTGTTCGCGAACGGCTACGAGAACCACAACACGAGCACGTCCCCCTCGTTCGACAACGGCTGCGGCAACGTGTGGCGCGGCAACAAGTCCGACCTCGGCGGCGTCGGCGACTACGCGATCAAGATCAGCTCGGTCTCCAAGTGCGCGGCCAACCCGAACGTGGTGTACGCGTCCAACACGGTCACGAACGCCAAGTCCGGGCTGACGAACATCCCCGTCACGCCGTAGTCATCATTGTTCGATATCGTCCCAGGTCCACGGTTCGGCGGGAGTCCCGTCCGGCTCCCGCCCGAACCGGAACCTGGTCGCGTGGTCATCCTTCTCGAGAAAGCGCACTCCGGCGCCGCTCCTCCAGTACCGCCGCTTGACAGAACGTGCAGGTCGTGGAGCTTCACCACCAGTGAAAGCAAGCCACCGGCGCTACCGAACAGGGCCATGAGCAGGACGGCGCAGGAGGTGACGATCCAGGTGAGCACGAGAACCCCTCGGCCAGGTGAGTGGACGCGCCGGTTGGCGCGGAACCCACCTTCGGGCTACACCGAAGATCAGCACCGAGTTGCGACGAACGGCGCACGATCAGCCCGTTCGCCCTGCCGACCGGCCCGGATCGACGCGCGGTGCGATGAGTTGCGACGAGAAGGGCGGTCAGAGGTGCATGGCCAGCCACAGGGCCACCCACGCGGCGGCGGCGAGCACTGCGCCCGTCGCCGCCGCGAGGAGGACTCGCCGGAGGCCGCGGGCGGGTTTCGCCGGTGTCTCGATGTGGTCCATGAATTCGATCATGAACCACGCGCGCCGATCCCGACACCCGGCGCGCCCGGTCGGGCGACCCCTGCGCGGGGTACCCCGGCGACGCGCGTCACTCCCCGGTGCGGGAACTCCCGGTGAACTTTAGCGTTCTTACCGGTGTCGGCGAGGCGAAGCCCGCCGCCTCCCACTCCCGTTCCCGCCAGAGGTTCCCCCGTGCTTCCGGGCGGGAGCGGGACCTCAGGGGACGATCGAGTCGACGTACCCGCCGTCGACCCGCACGGCCGCGCCAGTGGTCGCCGAAGCGAACGGCGAACTGAGGTACACCACCAGGTTCGCGATCTCCTCCGGCTCGATGAGCCGCTGCAGCAGCGACTGCGGCCGGTGCTTCTTCATGAACTCCCGCTGCGCCTCGTCCCACGGCAGGTCCTTGTCCACCAGCTCGTAGACGAAGTCCTCGACGCCACCGGTGTGCGTCGGCCCGGCGATCACGGCGTTGACGGTGACCCCGGTCCCGGCCGCGTGCTTGGCGAACCCGCGGGACACACCGAGCAGCGCCGTCTTCGACACTCCATAGTGGATCATCTCGGCGGGGATCACGACCGCGGAGTCGCTGGCGATGTACTGGATCCGGCCCCAGCCACGCCCGGTCATGCCGGGCAGGTACGCGCGGGTGAGCCGCACCGCGGCCAGGACGTTGACCTCGAAGTAGCGCCGCCAGTCGGCGTCGGTGATCTCCAGCGGCTCCTGCGCGCCGAAGATGCCGAGGTTGTTGACGAGGATGTCGGCGTCGGGCACCTCTTCGACGACCTGCGCCGCGCCGGCCTCCTCCGAGACGTCGCCCGGGGCGGGCACCAGGTCGGCGTCCGGCAGGTCTTCCTTGAGCCGCGCGATGGCCTTCGCGACACCCGTCTCGCTCCGGCCGTTGATCGCGACCCGTGCCCCGGCGGCGGCGAGCCCCGCCGCGATCGCCGAGCCGATGCCCTGGGTGGACCCGGTGACCAGCGCCGTCTTCCCGCTCAGGTCGACCCGCATCGTGAAAGCCCTTTCTCGCGTCGGCCGGTGCTTCGGCGCCGATTCAAGCACAGGTGACCGGGACGCACCGGCTGAGCCGATCCCGGAAATCCGGTTGCCGCCACGTGCGCCGCACCGACACCATCGGCGCATGACCACGCACCGCACCCCGCTCCTGCCGACCGTCGCCGCGACCCTCGCGCCGGTCACGCAGCAGCCGGGCCGATCGCGGGGGTCGAGCACCACCGCGCCGTGATCACCGCGCTGGTCGCCGGGCTGCTGGCCGGCTACGGCATCGCGATCCCCGTCGGGGCCGTCTCGACCTACCTCGTCGCCCTCACCGCCCGCACCTCCCTCAAAACCGGCCTGGCCGCCGCGCTCGGCGTCGCGAGCGCCGACGGTGTGTACGCGCTGGTCGCCGTGCTCGGCGGGGCCGCGGTCGCCGGGGTCCTGACGCCGGTCGCCGAACCTCTGCGGTACGCCTCGGCCGGCGTCCTGGTCCTGCTGGCACTCCGCGGTGCTGTCTCGGCACTGCGCGAGCACCGCGACACCGCCACCCGGCCCGTGACGCCGCTCGCGCCCGGCCGCGCCTACGTCACGCTGCTCGGGGTCACGCTGGTGAACCCGGCCACCGTCGTCTACTTCACCGCGCTGGTCGTCGGCGACCGGGCCGGCGCCGCCGTCGCGATGCCGCAGCAGACCGTCTTCGTGCTCGCCGCGTTCGCCGCCTCCGCCAGCTGGCAGGCCCTCCTCGCCGGCGGTGGCGCGCTGCTCGGACGGCTCCTCACCGGAGCGCGCGGCCGGCTGGTGACGGCGCTCGTGTCGAGTGCGGTGATCACCGCGCTGGCCGTCCGACTTGTCCTCTCTTGACCGGAAAACCGTTGTCCCATAACGATTCGTCCCGATTCCGGCCGCACGACGGGAGAAGTAGGGCCCCCGGTCCGGGTTTAGGGTCGAAGGGACGACACGGGAGGCGATCATGAACATGCCGATGACGTCGATGTCGGGCTGGGACACCGCCGGCGCGGTGCTGATCGTGCTGTGGGCGCTCGCCATGTGGGCGGCGGTCGGGATCCTGGCCTACGCGAACCGCGGGCCGGTGCGGCCCTGGGTGTACCGCGGCTCGCTCGCGGTGATCGGCATCGGGGTCCTCGGGCAGCTCGGGCACGTCCAGGAGCACATCGCGCAAGTCGGGTACTGGCTCGGCCACCCGAACGCCCCGGCGTGGATGACCCCGTGGGGCACCGGCCTGGCGAACGGGCTGCAGATGGTCCTGCCGAACCGGCCGACGTTCGGCATGGAGCTGCTGCACCTCACCGGCAACTTCATCTTCCTGGCCGGGCTCGCCGGGGTCATGGTGATCACCCGCCGCGCCACCGGCACCCGCGCCCGCCGCTGGGGGAAGATGGGCGTCTGGATGCAGGGCCTGCACGGGCTCGAGCACCTGGTCCTCACCCTCTCGGTCGCGTTCGGGTCGCGCGCCATCGGCGTGTCGACGTTCTTCGGCCTCATCGACGCCGGCCCGGGCCTCACCACCTACCGCGTCTGGTGGCACTTCATCGCCAACGTCATGGGGTCGATCATCTTCGGGCTGGCGCTCTACCAGCTGTGGAAGGAACGCCGGGAAATCCGTGCCACGTTCCTCGTCCGCCCGCTGCCCGAGCTCACCCGGCAGGCGGCGTAGCGCAGGTCAGCGTCGGCAGCGCCCAGTCCGCGTGGTCGTTGCCGTTGCCGTCCCCGCCGTCGTTCACCAGCAGGTCCAGGACCTGGGCCCCGGTGACGTCGACGTCGATCGGGACGGCCGCCTGGCCGCCGCGCAGCACCGGGGTCGTGACGCGGGTCGCGCCGTCGACCGAAACGCTGAAGCTGACGCTACCGCCGGTTCCGGTCTCGCCGTCGACACCCGCGGACGCCGTCAGCCGGGAGCAGGCGCCGGCCAGGTAGAGCTGGACGTCGCTCGCCGCGTGGACGCCGAGGCCCTTCGGGTACGCCACTCCCCCGATGGTCATCGGCTTGCCGTCCCCCGCGCCCGCCTCGCCGTTGCTCGTGTCACGCTCGACCGGGCCCCAGCCGTTCGTGGCGGTCAGGAACGGCAGTGAGCTCACCGCGACCTGGCCCGCGGGTGGCGCCGGCGGCACCGCGCCGACGATCCGTTCGCCGGACACCGACCCCGGCCGCCCGGCTTGCCGGTAGGCCACCGCGACCTTCAGCGCGGCGGTGTCCACTGTGGAGGGAGCGGTCACCGGCCAGGAGAACGTCGCCGAACGCCCGCCGTCGATCCGCGCCACCGAAGGCGGGGACGCCGGGCCGGCCGTCCATCCGGCCGGCGCGGTGAGCACCGGTTTCACGTCGAAGGCCGGAGCCGCGCCCGCAGGGACCCGGACCGTCGCCGAGGCAGTGAAGCGCTGGCCGCCCGACGCGGTGTCCGGCGCGGTCAGCGACACCGCGGCGGTCGGCGCCGACGGCATCGTGTACCGCGCGGGGTCGTAACCGGGCGACGCGTTCTGCCGCACGGTCAGCGGCGAGCGGTAGCTGCCGTAGTTCGTCCAGGCGAGCTTGCCGAGGCCGCCGGTGCTGCCGTCGAGGTTCCACACCGCGACGGCGATGGTGTTGTGCCCGTTCGGGTTCAGCACGCCGTTCGGGATCGGGAAGCTGTGCTGCGGGCCGAGGTAGTTGACGTACTGGCCGAGCTGCCAGCCGTTGACGAACAGCAGCGCCCGGTACTGCCGGGCCGGGTCGTCGGTGATCGTGAGGCCGAGCGAGGTGTCCTGGCCGCGCGGCAGGTCGAGGTCCGCGGTCGTGCGGTACCACGAGACGCCGGGAGTCGTGTCCGTCGCCGGGAGTGTCGCCGGGGCCCAGCGCTGGTCCGGGAAGCCGGGCAGCGACCAGCCCGCGCGCTCGCCGTAGAGGCCGCCGGTGTTGAGCGGGCCGCGGACCGGGTCGAGCCCGGTCTCGCCACCGCGGACACCCTGCAGCCGCCAGGTCACCGACGTCAGCGGCGCGCCGGTCAGCCGGGCGGCGGTGAGCCCGCGCGCGGCCTTGTTGCCGTTGTCCGCGCCGTAGTCCTCCTCGTGCCCCATGTTCACCGTCAGCACGGAGATCTCGTTGTCGCCCGCGCGCAGGGTGCCCGCCGGGAAGGTGAACGTGTGCTGCGGGTCCTTCGAGCTGCCGAGGAAGACCCCGTTGAGCCACGCCGAGAACGCGCCCGCCGGGCCGCCGCTCTGGCTCGACAGCGTGATCCCGGTCTGCTTGCCGTCGCCGGTGAAGTGGCCGCGGTACCAGGTGTTGCCGGTGTGGAAGCCGTAGTCGTCGGCGAAGAGCACCGGTTTGGTGCCGAGCGCGGTCGAGCTGTTGGAGGTGTCCTTGTCGGCCACCGGCCACGCCGAGTCGTCGAAGGCGGGCTGGCTCTCCGGCGACTCCTGCTCGTGCTTCCAGCCGCTCAAGGCGGGCAGCGTGACGGCCTTCGCGGTCGGTGCGGCGGCGGTGAGGCTGCCGCTGGACGTCGGCTGGGTCGCGACGCGGGATCCGTTCCAGGACAACGACTTCTCGGCGGCGAAGACCTCGAACGCGCCGTCCGTTCCGGTGTCCCCGGTCAGGTTCAGCGCGCCGTGGTCGTCGGTCGCGGTCCGCACCAGGTGCGTGCCGCGGACCAGCACCGGCCCGGCGGCGGTGTCCTGACGCCAGAAGGTCGCCGCCGTCGCCTTGTCCGCGAGCAGCAGGAGCAGCGGCCGCTGACCGGGTGCGGTGACGAGCACGCGGGCCAGGCCGTCGTGGGTGTAGTTCAGCCGCAGGTCGCCGCGAGCGGCGTCCCAAGTGGACGTCGCGGTGCCGCCGAGGACCTGCACCGACGGCTGCCGGGCGAACCTCAGCACGGTCTCGCCGGGCCCGCCCTTGTCCCCATAGAGGACCGCGACGTCACGGCCGCCGATGGCCGCCGACGTCATGATCTCCGACGTCGAGTACTGCAGCCGCGTCCGCCCGAGGTCGTAACCGGCGACGACGATCTTCGACTGGCGGCCGTTCAGCGTGATCCCGGTGCCGGTCTGCTGCGGCACGACCGGGTAGTAGTCGGCGCTGTCCGACAGCAGGTCGACGGCGTCGACCACGACGAACGGCCCGGTCGCCTTCGCGTTCTTCTGCCCGGTGACGACGATCTTCAGCGTGTGCGCCCCGGCGGTCAGGCCCCGCGCCTCGTACCCGGTGACCTGGTTCTGCTTGCTCGCCGCGTAGAGGTCGACGGTGTCCACCTTGGACCCGTCGAGGTAGACGTCGGCGACGCCGTGGCTCGGGTCCCTCGACGTCACCCAGCGGATTCCGGTGCCGGTGAAGGGAATGCTCACGCTGTCGCCGGTGACCTCCGAGAACGACTCGGTGTGCTGGTAGTCACCCCCGGTGTAGTCCACCTCCGGGCCGGCGTGGGTCCAGGTGCCGGTGTAGCCGACCTCGGTCGCGCGGTCGTCGTAGGTGTAGCCGGCGTGCGCCGCGAGGTCGAGCGCGAGGCTCGTGGTGTTCGTGGCGGTCGACGTCGAGTCGGTGTGGCGCAGCGTGTGGAACTGCGTGCGCGTGTCGGGGTTGATCCGGGCGGTGTCGGTCAGCGCCGGGTCGGTCAGCGGCGCGCCCGCCAGCCCGTCGGTCTTGGTCAGCGGCGCGACGGACTGCGTGAAGTAGCCGATCAGCTTGTCTTCGTTGTACTTCGGGTCGAACTGGCGGCCCTCGGTGATCGCGGCGCCGTAGTCGTAGGAGGTGTAGTTCTGCGGGATCGCGCTCCAGCCCCAGGACGTGCCGCCGTGCAGCATGTAGAAGCTCTGGCCGGTCGCGCCGACCGCGATGTTCTGCTTGTAGAACACGTTCGCGAACTGGTCGTTGATCAGCTGCGCGCACTTCTCGTAGCCCGGGCCGCCCCACGGGTCGAACGCACCGCCCTGGAACTCGGCGGTGATCAGCGGCTTGCCGGGGACGTGGTCGTAGCTGATGTCCGGCACGCCGTTCCAGCGCGTCGGGTTGGAGCAGTCGAAGCCCTGCGGGTAGGAGTCGGCGGCGTCGACGTCGAGCGCGGCCTCGCCGGCGTTGAACGTGCCGTTGTTGTTGCCCACCAGGGGAACCGTGATGCCGTCGGCGCGGGCCTTGTCCTCGAGGTGCTTCAGGTACGCGCGGCCGTCGGCGTTGCCGTTGTAGTACTCGTTCTCGACCTGGTAGGCGAGCACGCTGCCGGTGCCGTTGGTCAGCTGGTGGCGCGCGATGATCCGGTCGATCTGCGTCTGCCACTCGTCGGAGTACTTCAGATACACCGGGTCGGCGCTACGAGTGTGGCCCGGAGTCGTCGACAGCCAGGTCGGGAAGCCGCCGCCGTCGACCTCAGCGTTGATGTAGGGCCCCGGCCGCGCGATGACGTACAGCCCGGCCTGCTGCGCGACGTCGAGCAGCTTGTCCAGGTCGCGGACGCCGCTGAAGTCGTACACACCTTGGCGCGGCGAGTGGTAACCCCAGTCGAAGTAGAGCGACGTCGAGTTGAAGCCCGCGGCCTTCATCTTCTGGAAGATGTCGAGCCAGAGGTCGGGGCTCGGCAGGCGATAGGAGTGGAACTCCCCCGACCACAGGTAGGTCCGGTTGCCGTCGACCAGGAAGGAGTAGCCGTCGTAGGTGACGGTGTGGGCCGCCTTCGGTGGCGCCGCGGCGGCCTGGGGGACGACCACGCCGACCAGAGCCAGCAGGGCGACGAGCAGGGCCCGGAACGAAGCACGCATGCGGGGACCTCCAGGAACGGCACTGAACCGCACACGATCCTTTGGCAACCGCACAGAAGCGGTCAAGATGCAACACCGAGATGGATCAGTGCCGACGTCGTGTTAACGCTAACTGTCCTGCTCCGGTGTCTCGAACGAGCCAGGCACGGGACATCAGCGGGGGCCGGTGCTCTCCCGCACGATCAGCTCGGCGGGCACGAGGTGCCGCGCGCCGACGTCGCCGCCTGCCATCCGGTCCTCCAGGAGCCCGAACGTGCGGCGGCCGACCTCGATGAAGTCCTGGCGCACCGTGGTCAGCGGCGGCGTGAAGTACGCGGCCTCGGGCACGTCGTCGAACCCGGCGACGTGAACGTCCTCCGGCACCCGGATGCCGGCTTCGGTGAACGCCCGCAGCAGGCCCAGCGCCATCTGGTCGTTGGCCGAGAAGACCGCCTTCAGCCCGCGCTTCCCGGCGAGCGCGCGGCCGGCTTCGTACCCCGACCGCGGGCTCCAGTCGCCGCGCACGACCGCGGGCACCCGCAGGCCCCGCCGTTCGAGGGTCTCCCGCCAGCCGCGTTCGCGGTCCCGGGCTTCGAGCCAGTCCTCGGGGCCGGCGACGTGCCAGACCGTCCGGTGGCCGAGCGCCAGCAGGTGCTCGGTCGCCCGGCGGGCGCCGTCGTACTGGTCCACCGAGATCACCGGCACCGGCGCGGCCTCCCCGCCGCCGACGGCCACCAGCGGGATGTCCGACGGGGCCGCGTCGAGGGCGCGTCCGGCCGTCACGTGCGGGGCGATCACGACGATGCCTTCGACGGCCTGCCGCCGCAGGCTCTCCACCGCGTCGCCGATCGACGAGCGCCCCGGCCGCGTGACACTGCAGATCGCGATCCCGTAGCCGGCCTCGCGCGCGGCGTTCTCGATGCCGTAGAGCGTGCTCGCCGGGCCGTAGAGGTTCGACTCCAGCGCGACCACGCCGAGGGTGCCGGAGCGACCGGTGACCAGCGTCCGCGCGGCGGAGTTGGGCCGGTACCCGAGCTTCCGGACGGCGGCGAGGACCCGTTCGCGGGTTTCCGGGCGCACCGGCCCGCTCTCGTTGACCACGCGCGAGACGGTCATGTGCGAGACCCCGGCCATGCCGGCGACGTCGGCCAGGCTCGGCTGCCGCGGCCCGGGGAACGACGTCCTGGCCTGCTCCCCCGGCTTCGCCCGGTCCGCCACCCTGGCCCCCTCCACCTCGCGCTTCGCCACCTAGGAGACGGTACCGCCGAACCGCCGCGCACCGGTCGTCCCGCGCCGCGCGCGAGGCGTCAGCCCCAGCCGAGCGGCCCGGAGAGCGCTTTCACGACGGCCGTGACGTTCTGCGAGGCCTTCCCCCAGCTCGTGGCGGCCGGCTGGGCGCTGAGCACGACGACCACGTACCGGCGGCCGCCGACGAGCCCGCTGGTGTGCAGGTTGCGGCCCGGGTCGCAGCAGGACCAGCCCTGCTTGACGGCCCAGTCGGTCGCGGTGACCGCACCCGGGATGCCGAAGAACTGGTCGAAGCCGTCGGCGCCGTGCTCGGTGGCGCCGTCGAGGGCGCGCAGGATCACCTGACGGCTGGCTTCGGGCGCGTCGTCCATCAGGTAGTCGTAGAAGCGGACCAGGTCGGTGGCCGTGACCAGCGTCCCGCCCCAGTGGTTGGCGTCGGCGGGCGGCCGGGTCGAGGTCATGCCGGCCCGCTTCGCCCAGGACGTGACGATCGTCGGCCCGCCCAGCTGTGACCAGAGCCGGCTCGCGACGTCGTCGTCGCTGCGCGAGAGCATCTCCGAGACCTCACTGGCCGGCTCGCCCCGCTTCAGCGCTTCGAGCGCGATGAGCAGCTTGACCAGCGACGCCGACGTGTAGGTCGCGTCCGGCCGGTAGGACACGAGGTCCTGGTCGTTCTTGCGGTCGTGGACGAGCACGCTCACCTTGCCGGGCACGAGCGCGGCGAGGTCGGCGCCGGCCGGCAGGTGCGGCTTCGCCGGCGCCGAGGCCGAGGCCGAGGTTTCCGGCGGGGCCGACGTCGCCGTGGTCGCCACGCTCGTGGTCAGCGGCGGCCCGGTTTCCAGCACCGGCCCGGCCGCGACGGCGGGTCCCGGCGCCCGCATCGCCGCGGCGACGACCAGCATCGCCACCACCGCTCCGGCGCACGAGCCGGCCAGCATCACGTTTCCTCGGTGCATACCGGCTCTTGTCCGCAGCCACCGCGACTGTTCGGCCGGACGGGCCGGAATGTGGCCTGTGTCTCATCCGGCCGGGTGATCGGGGACGCGGGTGCGGGGTCGCGACAACCAGTACCGTGACCAGAATCGTCGAACGGCTCGATCGGCCCGACCTCGCCGCGCGGGATCCGAAGGAGGTCTTCGCGCGGCTCTTCGACGAGTACGCCCACCCCCTGCGCGGATACCTCGCGGGCCGCGTGGGCGTGCACGTCGCCGACGACCTCGTGGCGGAGACCTTCGTCGTCGCGCTGCGAAGACGCGCCAGCTACGACCCCGCCAAGGCACCCATCCGCGGCTGGCTCTACGGGATCGCCACCAACCTGCTCCGCAACCACGTGCGGCAGGAGGTCCGCGGGTTCCAGCTGACCGCGAGAGCCGGGACCGAGGACCGCCCGGCCGAGAGCCACGACACCGCGGTGGCCGGACGGGTCGACGCGGCCGCCCGCCTGCGTCTGCTGGCCGGTGAGCTCTCCGGGCTGTCCGAACAGGACCGCGACGTCCTGCTGCTCACCTCCTGGGCCGGTCTCGAACCGGCCGAAGTCGCCGAGGCGCTCGGCGTCCCCGCCAGCACGGTGCGCTCGCGGCTGCACCGCGTGCGCCACCGCCTCCAGGCCCTGCTCGTCCCCATCGAGGAGAACACCCATGAATGAGCTCGACGAGACCCTCGAGCTGCTCCACCGCGACGCCCGCACGGCCCCGGCCGACCTGTCCGCGGCGCGCGCCCGGCTGATGGCGGAGCTCGCACCCGAAGCCACCGTGATCCCGTTGCGGCCGAAGCGGGCCCGCCGGTTCGCCCTGCCGGTCGCCGCCGCCGTGGCCGGGGTGGTCGCGGTGACGGTCGTCGTGACGCAGACCGGCTCGTCCGGGCCCACCGCCGGGCCGGCGGCCGCCGCCCCCGCGTCCAGCACGAACCCGACCGCGCACTGGCCGGACATCAAGCTGATGTCGGCGGTGCAGGTGCTCAACCGCGCGGCCGACCTCAGCGTCGGCGCGGTCGACCAGCCCGTCGGGCCCGGGCAGTTCCGGTACGTCGACGAGCACACGTGGGTCGGGCGCGGGGTCAACACCGGCGAGACGACCGGCTACACCTACCTGTGGGAGCAGCGGCTGGAGCGCTGGATCCCGGCCGACACGCACGACGTCTGGCAGGAGAACCGCAAGATCCTCAGCACCGGGAAGTTCCTGGGCGGCTCGGTGCCGCAGGCGCAGGCGCCCGAGCCGGAGATCACCGACACCGACCAGGGACAGTGGCAGGGCCGCTGCGGTGACTTCTTCCCGAAGGCCAAGCCGGCCAAGAAGTGCGACGACCCGACCGACTGGGACAGCCCGGCGTACTACGCGACGCTGCCGCACGATCCGGCCCAGCTCTACGCGAAGCTGCAGTCCATGACCAAGGGCCGCGGCTCGACGCCGACGGTGATGTTCCACTTCGGCATCGAGATCCTCCGCGCCGGGCTGATGCCCGCCGAGCTGCGCGCCCAGTGGTACCGCGCGCTGGCGAAGATCCCGGGCATCACGGTGCTGGCCGCCGAAACCAACCTCGACGGCCGCACCGGCGTCGCCCTCGGCCTGGACGACCGCCACGAGATCCGCCAGCTCATCGTCGACCCGGTGACGGGTCAGTTCATCGGCGAGCGCACGGTCGCGGGTGCGGAGCCGGACCAGTCCTGGATCAAGCCGGGCACGGACCTCGGCTCGAGCGCGATCACGACGGGTGTCGCCGACCGGCTCGGCGTGGCCCCGGCCCGGTAGCCACAGCGCCCCAATGAGGTTTTCTCAGTAGCGGGGGGGGGGGGGGGGGGGGGGGGGGGGGGGGGGGGGGGGGGGGGGGGGGGGGGGGGGGGGGGGGGGGGGGGGGGGGGGGGGGGGGGGGGGGG